>JADMLA020000012.1 GCA_015482705.2 Prosthecochloris sp.
GGAATCGGTCATCGTAAAAACTGATTTACCGCTGAGCTTCTTCAGGTCCGAAATGGAAAACGGAGAAAATAGGTAGCTGAATGACGAGTGACGAGTGACGAGTGACGAGTGACGAGTGACGAGTGACGAGTGACAAGTACTAAAGTAAAGATAAAAAAAGTCATCCTCGGGCAAGCGAAGCGCGACCCGGGGATCCATCTTCCAACGAACGCCACCATGGATGCCGCATCGAGTGCGGCATGACATCCCGCCATTCCCGATTACCCATTCCCGATTACCCATTCCCGATTACCTTTCCTCCCAAAAATCAAGTACTTCCCCTTCCAGGCAACCTCGAGTTCTGCAGACAGATCGATTCTACGTCCCGGTTGAGTTTCGAGAAGATCGACAAGCTGCTGCAGTATCCGCGATGAGGGTTCACGTCCGTAATCCTGTAAAGCCCGCTTCAAGAGCTCCTTTCTTTCGAAAACCGTCAACCGCAAGAGTGAAGACACCAGCAACCGGTGGTCGGTCAGGACAAGCCCTTCGTCATCCTGGGCAAGTCGTTCAAAATGCAGTTCGAGAAACTCCTCCAGTTCGGCAGCCTGATCCGAAATCCTTTGCAATGAAGGGAGTAGCTTGTTTTCAAAACGCTCCTCGATGAGAGGAATAACCTTGTGACGAATGAAGTTTCGATCCGGTTCAATTCCCAAGTTGCTTGCATCCGTCCGATAATCGATCTTTTTTTCCACGATGTACCCGAGGATATCCGCCTTCTGCATCAACAGCAACGGGCGAATGATATGGCCATGAAACGCACGGATTCCCCGTAAACCGGGAATCGATGTTCCCCGGAAAAGGTTAAACAAGATGGTTTCCGCATTGTCACTGACATGATGCCCTGTGGCGATCTTGTCGAAACCGTGCTGCTCGATCAGTTCATGAAAATAACCGTATCGCTCTATTCTCGCCGTCTCCTCTATCGACCGCTTCCATTCGTCAGCATCCTTTCGTGTATCGAAATGCTGAACATGACAGGTAAGGCCAAGTTTTTCAGCCTCTCGGCGAACATGCTCTTCATCGAGCAGACTACTCTGCCCCCTGAGCTGGAAATTGCAATGTGCAACGCTGACCCTGCAATGCAAAACCGGCCTGACCGCACAAAGAAGATGAAGCAAAGCCATGGAGTCAGGCCCCCCTGAAACTGCGGCCAGAACGTGTTCTCCTGTGAGAACAAGCTTGCGAACAATCAGCTGTTCAAGAAATTTCCTCTCGATATTGTTCAGCTCACGAGGCATATTGCAGTCTTTCTTTTTTATGAAACAGATTGTGTAATGTATCGTATTTTATCCCACAACAAACAAAATACACCGTCGAACACAATGTCTCGATGATCGAAAACGACGTGGAAAGCAACTATTTCAATAACGTAACACTCTCTCAATATGCCATCCCGTTACGGCCGTAGCACAATCGTCAAAACATTTCTCATCTGTACCCTACTCGCCGCCGGAGGTGTGTTATCCTCTGGATTCGTAAAAACCCTGCTGCTCGCAGCGGCTTCAGGTTTTTTCTTGTTCACGCTCTACTTTTTTCGGGACCCTTCACGTGTCGCACCTGCTGATCCGAACGCAATCCTTGCACCTGCTGATGGCAGGATACTTTTGATAAAAAAGGTTTCGCACCCTTTTACCGGAACGGATTCAATACTTGTGAGCATCTTCATGTCGCTTTTCAATGTCCATGTCAACAGAATCCCTTTCAATGGTAGAGTCGAACATCTTCGTTATCACAAGGGAAAATTTCTCATGGCATTCGATCATGAAAGCATGAACAACAATGAGCGAATGGAGATAGGTTTGAAAAACAGCGACTTTCCCATCTTTTTCACACAAGTTGCCGGATTTGTGGCCCGAAGAATCGTCTGTAACCTTGCAATCGGAGAACATGTCGAAGCGGGAAAACGATTTGGGATGATTAAATTCGGTTCCCGCCTCGACATCATCCTCCCCGCAAACACCCGAATTGTTGTTTCGGAAGGAGAGAAAACTCTTGCGGGAAAAACAGTGATTGCAATGCGCAACACATAACCACATAACCATATAGACCAAAAAACAAAAAACCTTGTTAAAAGCATGGGTATTGGTTATATATTTACATTCAAGCGGGCCGTATTCAGATTCCGCACCGTGACATAAATTATCAGGAGACACGACCATGTTTTTATTCGGGTTACCAGGTGGTTCAGAACTCATCTTGATTTTCTTGGTGATACTTCTGCTTTTCGGGGCCAAAAAGCTCCCGGAACTTGCAAGAGGACTAGGCCAAAGCATGAAAGAGTTCAGGAAAGCACAAACAGAAATAGAAGATGAATTCACCAAAGCGGTTGAAGATAAGCCCTCCGAAAAAAAGGACTCTTCTTCCGGCAACGGTTGAATGAAACAGTCCGGGAATGATATATTTCCGGACTTGCCTCATTTGTCGCCAACCACTTACCACGCGTTCGACATGCTCACCGACAACCAGTAAATAAACACCGTTATGCGGTTTTTTTTTATTCTTTTTTCGATTACGCTTTTTTTATCGTCCTGCGAAGCAAATAACGACCAAATATCACTTAACGGAACATCTGTAATTATCGAAAACAAAACCCTTCCGGTTATAAACGAAATTCTTTTCGCTCCAGTCCAGCGAAAAGATGACGGCCTCGAGGATCAACCTGATTTCGTGGAAATCTACAACCCCGGCAAAGAAACCGTCGATCTTCACGGCTGGCATTTCCAGGATTGCCCAACCTCGAGCGGTAAACGGTATACCTACCATTTTGCGGAAGATTCTTTGGCTGACAATCTCCTTGCCCCTGGACAATACGGCATCATAGTGCCGGAAGAAAGCCTGGATCGTGAAACCTCACGGCTTGTTCGGTTTTACGACTACCTTTCACACGCCCCCTCTGTTAAAATTTTCATCGTCCAGCGCAAAACATTTTCCCTCAATAACGATATGGACTGCATCACCCTGAAAGATGTCGATGGAACGGTCATCGACTCCGTTTCGTATAACAGTGCATGGCACAATCCTTACGTAAAAAACACAAAAGGCCGTTCTCTGGAAAAATTCAATGACCGCCTGTCGTCTAACGCCCCCGAAAGCTGGTCTTCTTCGATGGACAGCGAATACGCAGCAACTCCAGGGAAAAAAAACAGCATCTACCTGCCGACTGAACGGTTGAACCAAAAACCGTCATTGTCAATCGACCCTGAAACATTTACTCCCGGCAGTGAAAACAAGGCGATAATACGCTACAAACTGCCCGCCGGAGCGTATCAGGTTGCGGCGGCCATCTACGACAGTGACGGCAAGGCGATACGAAGCCTGGCCGAAGGACGTCCCTCTGGCCCTGAGGGACGTTTCGAATGGAATGGACTTTGCGACGACGGCACTGCTGCATTTTCCGGCCTTTACCTGATCAGGGTTACGATAGCCGGAAGTACATTCAGCGGTACGATCGAGCTCGAAGATGAAATGGCACTTGTCAGATGATAAAGCTTGATATTCATGTCATCGAAGCTTTATCTTTTGACTATGCTTACCAACCTTTACATCAAGAACTTCGCTCTGATCGAAGAACTCTCCATCGAGTTTTCCAAAGGCCTGACCATCATCACCGGTGAAACAGGCGCTGGTAAATCAATTCTCATAGGAGCCTTGAATCAGGTTCTCGGTATGAGAGCCAACAGCGACCTCGTCCGTTCGGGATCAAGCAAAGCGATTATAGAAGCGGTCATGGTTCCTGAAAACCTTCACAGGTTGTCTCCCATTCTCGAAGAGGCGGAAATCGATCAGGGTCAAGAGATCCTTCTACGCCGGGAGATTTCAGCAAAAGGACAATCACGATGTTTTATCAATGACTCCCCATGTACCCTGCAGGTTCTTAAACATGTAGGAGACCTTCTCATCGATCTTCACGGACAGCATGAACACCAGTTCCTCCTACACCCCGAAACACATGTTTCCATGCTGGACGAATTCGGACAGCTTGCTGAACGCGTCGAATCGTATCAAAAAGTTTATGCACACCTGAGACAGCGAAGAAAAGAACTCGAAAGAGTTGTTGCCGACACAGACCGGATACAGGAAAAACGCGATCTGCTCGAATACCAGTTGAAAGAACTGGAGTCGCTCGATCTCAAAAAAGGCGAAAGTATCGAACTTGAAGAAGAAATCAGGCTGCACGAAAATTCCGAAACACGTTTCAGTCTGTGTGCGATAATCAACGAGCAGCTGTACGATACGGAACGCTCGGCTTTTGTCCAGCTCTCTGAAGCCGTTCAACAGCTCGGCAGCCTGGCCGCAATAGACAAAAGTTTTCATCCGCACCTTGAAGATGCTGAAAGCGCAAAAAGTGTTGTCGAAGAACTCAGCCGAACCGTTCGAAGCTATTCTGAAAGAATCGAATTCAATCCAGAACACCTCGAAGTTCTCAGGGAACGCCAGATGCAGTTACAACGTGTAACGAAAAAGTACGGCAAAACAATCGAAGAGCTTATCGATCTCGAGGAAAACATCATTAGTGAACTTTCACTGGAAAACAACCTTTGTGAAAGAAATGAACAAATCCGCAAAGAAATAGCATCTCTCGAAACAGAGCTTTCAGAGCACGCAGCGGAAATATCTTCAGAACGGCTGAAAACAGCGGAACTTCTTGAAAAATCCATTGTGGGTGAGCTTCGAAAGCTCGGAATTCCCCACGGTGTGCTCAGCGTCGGCATTGGTCAGGATCTTTCGGAAAACGGGGATATATCCATTGAAGAAAAACGCTATACCGCTTATGATAATGGCTATGACCGTATCGAATTTCTTCTTTCCACAAACATCGGTGAATCGCCGAAACCACTTGCAAAAATTGCTTCTGGAGGAGAAATTTCAAGGGTGATGCTTGCCATGAAAAGCATACTTGCCGAAAACACTCAGCTCCCCATTCTCGTTTTCGATGAAATCGATACCGGTATAAGCGGCAGGGTTGCCGATGCTGTCGGGAGAAGTCTCAGGAACCTTTCAAGAACACATCAGATCATTTCGATTACCCATCTTGCACAAATAGCCGCGATGGCCGACAGCCACCTTTCAGTTGAAAAAACTGTAGAGAACGAGCGTACCTTGACGAAAGTCAGACCCCTCGACGGTGCGGAACATATCGAGGCGGTCGCAAATCTTATAAGCGGAAAACAACGTTCCGAATCCTCCCTGCGTGCTGCGGAAGAACTCATCGAACATGCAAAAACCACCGGGAAGGACTGAAAAAAACTGGGCATTTGGCAAACCGCTACAACCACCTGAGAACATAGCGCCCTTCTTCCGTTGCACCGCTCGCCAACCAGCAATGGCAGCAGTGAACAAATTAAACGTGATGCTCTGTAGCAAAAAAGATAAGTTTCTCTTATACTTACTACCAATCATGGATATCATGCAAGACTTGCAAAAGTCTTTCAACGCAGTTTAGATCGTTTATGTCAAAAAGAAAAATCACCGGTTCCGCTGTTGCCCTGGTAACACCCTTCAAGCAAGATATGTCGGTCGACAAGGAAGCATTGCGCCGCCTTGTGCAGTTTCATATTGCCGCGGGAACGGACATCATCATTCCATGCGGAACAACCGGAGAATCTCCGACACTCAGCGCCGACGAACAAACAGAAATAATCGGAATCGTCCGTGAAGAAGCCGGGAACAAACTCCTTGTGGCTGCAGGAGCGGGAACCAATGCCACGGACAATGCGGTAGCACTGGCGAGAAATGCTGAAAGAGCTGGGGCACAGGCGATCCTCTCGGTCGCCCCATACTATAACAAGCCCTCACAGGAAGGGTTCTATCAGCACTACAGCCATATCGCCGCGGCGGTTTCCATACCGATTATCGTCTACAACGTTCCCGGAAGAACAGGCAGCAATATGACGGCTCAAACCATTCTCCGTCTGGCGAATGACTGTGAAAATATCGCCGCCGTAAAGGAAGCATCGGACAATATGAGTCAAATCATGGAACTGCTTGCACTGCGTCCTCGAAGCTTTTCAGTTTTAACCGGCGAGGACCCGCTTATTTTGCCGTTCATGGCCCTTGGGGGAGACGGCGTCATATCGGTCGCGGCAAACCAGGTACCCGGAGAAATAAAGCAGCTTGTCACGTTGATGCATGAGGGTAATCTCGAGGAAGCAAGAGTGATCAACAACAGGCTCCGCAGGCTTTTCAACCTGAACTTCATCGAAAGTAACCCTGTACCGGTCAAATACAGCCTCTCACTGATGGGTATGATCGAAGAAGTATACCGCCTGCCACTCGTTGCCTTGCAAGAAGAGAATAAAGAAAAAGTCAAGGAAGAACTCAGAAACCTGGGGCTTGTCAGCTGACAGCCCCGAGTTTCCTGACAAAATCGTCAAGTTGCTCTTGCGTGCGCTTCTCGGTCACGGCAACAAGCAACCCTTCTTCACCCACAGCACGTAAATCGTAACCGGCAAGAATCCCCTGTTCCAGCATCGTAGCGACGACCTTCTCAGCAGGTACCGGTGTTTTCACAACGAATTCTCTGAAAAACGGCTGTTGATATTTCAACGAATATCCCGGCAGTTCGGCAATCTTATTGGCAAGATAATGCGATTTCCGCAAGGAATGGTCTGCAACTTCATTGAGCCCTCGCTTGCCGAGAAGAGAGAGATACACCACCGCCTGTAAAGCATTCAGAGCCTGATTTGTGCAAATATTCGAAGTTGCCTTCTCGCGTCGAATATGCTGTTCTCTTGTCTGCAGGGTAAGAATGAAACCATCGTCACCATCCTTGTCTTTCGTCAGCCCGACAAGCCGTCCCGGTATTTTACGAACATAGTCTTTCTTGACGGCAAAAATTCCGAGATAGGGACCGCCGAAATTCAATGCGCTGCCGAGAGGCTGCCCTTCGCCGACAGCTATATCTGCACCGTAATTGCCTGGAGCCTCGAGAATACCAAGAGAAACCGGATCTGCCGAAACGATGAAAAGTGCTCCGTTGTCGCGGGCAATGGAACCGATGCGATCGACATCCTCGAGGCATCCGTAGAAGTTCGGCTGCTGGACAATGACGGCAGCAATGCCTTCGTCGACCGTTTCCTCCAGGCTTTCAATATCGCAAACGCCATCAGCCAAAACATTTTGAACAACCGCACGGTCACCGCCGGCCTCTATGAATGTTTCGAGAACGTGCCGGGAATATGGATGCAGCTTGCCGGCAACAACAGCTTTTGAACGACCGGTGACGGCCATAGCCATCGAAACAGCTTCGGCAAGAGCTGTCGCACCGTCATAAAGCGATGCATTTGCTGTATCCATACCATAGAGTCTACAGATCATGCTCTGGTACTCATAGATAGCCTGGAGCGTACCCTGGGAAACCTCTGCCTGATAGGGGGTATACGCGGTGTAAAACTCACTGCGCGATACAATGGTCTTGATTGCAGAAGGGATATAATGATCATAGGCACCTCCACCGAGATAACTTGTATGACTCGCGGTAGAGACATTACTTGCAGCGAGTTGTTCCATAAGCTGCATCACTCGAGGCTCGGTGAGCGCTGCAGGAAGATCGAGCGGCCCTTTCAGACGAAGTTCCTCGGGGATGTCCGTAATCAGTTCGTCAAAAGATGCAACCCCTATTCCTTTGAACATCTCTTCACGGTCGCCGTCAGTATTGGCAATAAATGGCATTGCACTACTCCCCGACTGTTTTTTTGTACTGCTCGGCAGTCATCAACGCATCGAGCTGCGTCGGATCATCCATGGAAATCTCTATCATCCAGCCCTCTTCATAAGGATTGGTATTGACGACTTCCGCCGCTTCGAGAGCTTCATTTACGGCTTTGATCGTGCCGGCAACCGGCGCAAACAGATCGGCAACGGTTTTTACGGCCTCGACTGTACCGAAAACCTCATGCTGCGTCAAGGAAGTTCCCACGGGCTTTGTTTCAACAAAAACAACATCACCCAGTTCGGACTGGGCAAAATCGGTTATTCCAACACGAACTGTTCCATCTTCAAGCACTTTGACCCATTCATGGTCATTGGTATAACGGAGATCATCAGGAAAATTCATGGCCGTGAGCTGTTTAATTGTTCAGTGAGATTGAAAGCGGTCAATTAAAAAACCAAGGTAATATTTTTTTGCATCTGGCAAAAGATGGGAAAACTGCCCGCGCCAGGCGGAAATCCGTCTCCAGTACTCGGTCGGTAACCGGCAAAAAGCAGGAAAAACCGTTGTGAGAGTTTCAAGAGCGAAACGAACGGAGTCCCGATACTATCGGGAGAGTGTCCCGACTTGTCGGGACATGAGGAATCCGGGCACAGCTCAACGAAGCTCGAAGAAACCGCAGCAGGTTTTTCAAGACACCCTACAACAACCGTTGACGCATCGCTTCGTAGAGCAATACCCCTGCCGAAACACTTACGTTGAGAGACTCGACACAACCGGCCATCGGTATACGGACAAGACAGTCACACTGTTCACGGCTATGAGGTGTGAGCCCCCGTCCTTCACTTCCCATAAGCAAGACCGAAGGAAGCCTGAAATCAATGTCGGTGTAGTTTTTCTCGGCATGCATATCCGCTGCGATAACCTGATACCCTTTTTCCCGAAGCATTTTAAGGCAGGCAACAAGACTTCTCACCTTACAAAGCCTTATGTGCGAAGCCGCCCCTGCCGACGCTTTGTGCACCGCTGCATTGATGGGGGTACCTTTGCCGTCGATCAGTATGACGGCATCGGCTGCAACCGCTTCGGCAGTACGGATGATAGCTCCGACGTTATGTGGGTCATTCAGCCCGGGAAGGATAACGATCAAAGGACTGGTATTGCGAGGGTTCTGAAAAATTTCATCGAGCTGATAATAACGTATCGTGCTGATCAGTGCGCAAACCCCCTGATGCTTGGTTGTTCCTGCAATCTCACCGAGTTTCTCAAGACGAGCTTTACCTGTCGGAATCTTTGAACGTTTGGCTGTAATGAGAATTTCTTTGAGCTTGTGATGCCCTGTATTGAACTGCATGTAAATCTTTTCGATCTTTTCAGGGTTCGAAGCGAGCAGCTCGAGCACAGCGTTCCTGCCATAGACAATATCATTCATGAAAATAAACCTCGAAAAAAGTCAATTAAACAAAAGGCTTAAAAAAAGTAAGCCGGTTACAGACGCCGGAATCAAACAGCCGACAACTTTATCATATCGAAATGTAATTAAAATGATGTATATTGATTCTTTGATTATTTTTTCGGTTCGAAGGAGAATCAATCGTTCCGACATACCTGATACAGTTACACGTTAAGTCCAGCAAACAATAACCTGTTTTCTATTTTTTATACAATGAGTCGGATTTATAAGACATTGGAAGGCAATGAAGCACTGGCTTATGTTGCCTATCGTACAAACGAGGTTATCTCAATATATCCTATTACGCCGGCCTCGAACATGGGAGAGTATTCAGACGCATGGGCTGCAGAAGGACTCCCGAACGTTTGGGGCACCGTCCCACTGGTAGATGAAATGCAGAGTGAAGCAGGTGCTGCCGCTGCGGTTCATGGCGCTGTCCAGACAGGAGCCCTGACCACAACGTTTACCGCCGCCCAGGGTTTGCTTCTCATGATTCCGTCGATGTACAAGATCGCGGGTGAGCTGAGCCCCTGTACCATCCACGTCTCGGCGCGCTCACTTGCCTGCCAGGCACTTTCCATCTTCGGTGACCATGGCGATGTGATGTCGGTACGCGGAACAGGTTTCGCACTGCTCTCGTCATGTTCCGGTCAGGAAGTCATGGATCTTGGATTGATCGCCGAAGCGGCCACGCTCGAGTCACGCGTGCCGTTTCTCCATTTCTTCGACGGCTTCCGTACCTCGCATGAAATCACCAAGATAGAAATGCTCTCCAATGATCAGATCAAGAGCATGATAGACGACGAACTGGTTACCGCCCATAGAAACCGGAGGATGTCACCCGATGCACCGATCATTCGGGGAACATCGCAGAACCCGGACGTCTACTTCCAGGGCCGTGAAACCGTCAACCCGTTCTACAATGCCTGCCCGGACATTGTTGAAAAAACAATGGACAAATTCGCTGAACTGACCGGACGTCAGTACAAGCTCTACCAATACTACGGTGCCCCGGATGCAGATCGTGTCATTGTCATGATGGGATCTGGTGCTGAAACCGCACTCGAAACAGTTGAATACCTCAACCGTCAGGGCGAAAAAGTCGGCTTGATCAAGATTCGCCTCTACCGCCCGTTCGATGTCAAGCGATTCCTGGCTGCGCTCCCGTCGACCGTCAAATCCATTGCCGCACTTGACCGTATGAAGGAACCGGGCAGCGCCGGAGAACCGCTCTATCTCGACGTTGTCAACGCCATTCACGAAGGTATGGACGAAGGCCATCCCGAAGTGATAGGCGGGCGGTACGGCCTCTCATCGAAAGAGTTCACGCCAGCCATGGTCAAGGCAGTATTCGATAACCTTGCACAGGAAGAACCGAAAAATCATTTTACCGTCGGCATTACAGACGACGTTACGCATACAAGCCTCGATTACGACGAGAACCTCTGTATAGAGGAAGAAAACGTTTTCAGGGCCATGTTCTACGGCCTCGGATCGGATGGTACGGTCGGCGCGAACAAAAACACCATCAAGATTATCGGTGAAAACACCGATAACTATGCTCAGGGCTACTTTGTCTACGATTCCAAAAAAGCCGGCTCGATTACCGTTTCGCACCTCAGGTTCGGTCCTGATCCCATCAGATCAACCTACAAGGTATCGACGGCACATTTTGTCGGGTGTCACCACTGGATTTTCCTCGAATCGATCGATCTGGTGAAAAACCTCAAGGAAGGCGGAACACTTTTGGTGAACTCTCATTATTCACCCGATCAGCTCTGGGACCAGCTACCGAAGCTCGTACAGGAGCACCTGATAAACAAAAAAGCGAAACTTTATACAATCGATGCGTACAAGGTGGCGGAGCAAAGCCACATGGGTCAGCGAATCAATACGATCATGCAGGCCTGCTTCTTTGCCATCTCGGGTGTACTTCCCCGCGAAGAAGCCATTGAAAATATCAAGGAATCGATTCGCGAAACCTACGGAAAAAAAGGTGACGAAATAGTCAACCAGAACATTCAGGCGGTCGAGAACTCTGTATCAAATCTCCACGAGGTTCCCCTCGGCTCTGTTGCCGACAGCAAAAAAGCGATGCGGCCTCCTATTTCTGGTGAAGCTCCCGAGTTCGTCTGTAACACCCTGGCGAAAATCATATCGGGCGAAGGAGACGATATACCGGTAAGCCAGATGCCTCCTGACGGTACATTCCCGGTCGGCACCTCGAAATTCGAAAAACGCAACCTGGCTGAAAAGGTTCCGGTATGGGAAAAGGATATTTGCATCCAGTGCGGTAAATGCGCACTGATGTGCCCGCACGGCGTTATCCGCTCCAAGGCGTACGACCCGAAATATCTCGAGAACGCACCGAAGACATTCAAATGCATCGATGCAAAAGGAAAGAACTGGAATGGCCTGAAATATACCATTCAGGTAGCGGTGGAAGACTGTACCGGTTGTGAAATCTGTGCTCATATCTGCCCTGCAAGGGACAAGAAAGATCCTGAACGTCATGCTCTGAACATGGATCTCCAGGCTCCTATTCGCGAAGATGAAATCGATAACTGGAACTACTTTATCAATATTCCCGAGTTCGACCGTTCCTTGATAAACCCTCGTCTCATCAAGGAACAACAACTGCAGCAGCCTCTTTTTGAATTCTCCGGAGCATGTGCTGGTTGCGGGGAGACACCATACGTAAAGCTCATGACCCAGCTTTACGGAGATCGTCTCGTCCTTGGCAACGCCACCGGCTGCTCCTCCATTTATGGCGGTAACCTGCCGACAACTCCATTCTGTACAAACCCTGACGGCCTCGGCCCAACATGGTCGAACTCATTGTTCGAAGATACTGCCGAGTTTGCCATGGGTTTCAGAATTTCGATCAACAAACAGAAGGAATATGCCGAAGAACTGGTTAAAGAGCTTTCAGCAGAGATAGGGGAAACCCTTTCAACTGAAATCCTCGAAGCCACACAGGAAAACGAACCGGCAATTTTCGAACAGCGTAAACGGGTAAAAGTTCTTAAAGAAAAACTTGCGGGCATTGACCGCCCTGAAGCGACGAACCTGCTCGGCGTAGCCGATATGCTGGTCAAGAAAAGCGTCTGGGGTATCGGTGGAGACGGCTGGGCATACGACATCGGCTATAGCGGAGTCGACCATGTCACCGCAAGCGCTGAGAACGTCAACCTTCTGGTACTCGATACCGAAGTATATTCCAATACAGGCGGTCAGTCATCCAAGGCCACCCCGAAAGCGGCTGTCGCGAAGTTCGCCGCAGCAGGACGTCCTTTGCAGAAAAAAGATCTTGGCATGATCTCCATGACCTACGGCACCGCTTATGTCGCCAGTGTAGCACTTGGTTCGAGGGACGAGCACACGGTAAAAGCGTTCCTCGAAGCCGAAGCATATGACGGCCCATCGGTCATCATAGCCTACTCTCATTGCATCGCTCACGGCATAGATATGGCTATCGGCATGGGACACCAGAAAGCCGCCGTTGATTCAGGGCACTGGCTGCTTTACCGTTACAACCCGGACAGAAGAAAAGAAGGCAAGAATCCATTGATTCTCGATTCGAAAAAACCGAAAATTCCAGTCGAGCAGTTCCTGAATATGGAAAACCGTTTCCGTATGCTCAAGAAAAGCCATCCTGACTTGGCGAAGGAGTTCTTCGTTGAAATACAGCGAGAGGTCGATGCCCGTTACGCAACATACGAGTACCTCGCCGCAAGAAAATTCGAAAACGATTAACTTCAGGATTTTACAAACCGGATAAAAAGCAAAAAGGGTGCTCGATTTTTCTCGATGCACCCTTTTTTTAATTTCCCTGTTACCTGCTACCCATCTCCCTTTTAACTTTTTCCCTTTGACTCTTGACTTGCGTTTTCTTTCCTCAACAGATCTGCTTTATCGAGATGCTCCTGCGCTTTAACAGGTTCTCCCAACACACGGTAGATTTCCGCAAGATGTTCATAAATTTCAGGCTCGTTGGGCTCCATTGAAAGAGCCGTCTCGATGATTTCGCGCGCTTTCCGATAATCTCCTGTTTTATAGTACAGCCACCCGAGAGTATCGAGAAAAACCGGATTTTCAGGTTCTGCATGTACAGCCTGTTTCGCATATTGCATTGCCTCATCGAGTCTTTCCCCTCTTTCGGCATAGAGATAAGCCAGATTGTTCAAAGCCAATGCATTTTCCGGATCGATCCCAAGAACATCATTGTACGCTTCGATGCTTTTTTCCGGTTTTTTCAATGTATCATAAGCCATTGCACGGGTAATATGTGCTTGAACAAGCAGCCATGAGGGTGCATCCTGTTTCTCGTAGCTACGGGCTTTCTCGAGCACCCTCACCGATTTGAGGTGGGAACCGGACCTGAAAAGAGCGTACCCGTTAAAAACGTCGAGGCGCAGTGACGATCTCCCGGCACGTTTCTTTGCCAGTGAAACAGTATCGAAAACATTGTGATACTGTTCCTGAAGCATAAATGTCGAGGCAAGTTCTTCCCATGCAAAAAGATTTTCCGGATTCAGTTCAAGAGCTTTTTGAAAGTCCTCTTGCGCCTTGCTGTACTTTTTCTGAACACGCAGAGACATCCCTCTCAGCACATAAACAGAAGGCTCATCTGGCTGATACATCACCAGTTCATTCACCATCGAGTGAACATGCCCGCTATAAGACGGCTCATTTTCCGCCCTGATCATGAATAGTTTTACAGCCTCGACTTTCTTGGGAAATTCAATTGTGTCGATTGCATAAAATCGCCTTAACTCCGTCAAAAACAATTCACGCTCCCCCTGCTCGATATACGTTTCGAAAAGCGCTATCCATGCTGGAACGAACGAAGGCGTTTCCTCGATCATTTTCCGGAATATTTGCAGCGCTTTGGACGGTTTGCCGGATTGCAGATAGAGCTCTCCAAGCGTCAGTTGGAGTTTGTTGTTGGTACCGTTTGCCTCCATCATGTTTTCCAGACTGTGAATCGCCGCACCGTATCGTTTCAACTTCAGTTCCAACCATAGTGACTGAACCTGGGCGTTCTCATTCGAGGGATCGAATTGAAGAATGCGGGCAAAAGTCTCCAAGGCTTCTTCATGCTTTTCATCCGCAAGATATGCATGCGCAAGAAAAAAAAGACTGCGCGTATCAGAAGGTTCGATCGCCACAAGCTTTTCAAATTGCGCAGCAGCATCGGAGAACATCTTCATGTCGAAATAGATTCCAGCGAGGAGATGACGGTAATAGTTGTTTGTAGCATTGAACTCGACCGCCTTTTCTGCATAATACTTTGCAGAATCCGGTACAGCCAACGCCACATATGTTTTTGAAAGAGAGAAATACACCGCAGCGTTTTCAGGTTCTGCTGCCAAAACTTTCTGAAACTGTGTAATTGCAGTTTGATAATCCCCGCTGACCGCCGATAGTGATCCTTCGACAAATAGATCTCTCGACCCGTTGGCAGGAGAATCCAGAGGAGCCTGACTCGCTTTTCCCATAGATGCACTACCCGTACACCCGGAAAAAATGAAACCGGCAACAAACAGCGAAAGAACGACAAGACGAAACGGTGCAGTCATGGCATCATGTTTGGATAAACGTTGATTCGTGGCTCGCGGGATTTCAATGGAAAAACCAAAAGGATTCTTGCATTATTCATTCTTAGAATTGTCGATAGTCCTTGCTACGTATTCTCGAATAAGGGCCCGTCTGGTTGTGAGCCAGGGAAAGAACCGGTGAACTTCAAGTAAGCATTTTTTGTAGCCACCCTTCCTCTGGGAGTCCTCGAAATGAACCCGGTCTGTATAAGATATGGCTCATACACCTCCTCGATCGTATCTTGTTCCTCGCCAACGGAAACCGCCAGGGAGGATATTCCAACCGGACCGCCATCGAATTTTTCAATCAGGGTCAGCATGATTTTTTTATCCATATCATCGAGGCCATCGTCATCGATTTCAAGCGCAGCAAGCGTTTTGCGTGCTATTTGAGTCGAAATGACGTGAGCATCGGCAACCTGTGCGAAGTCACGGGCACGCTTGAGCAGACGATTTGCAATACGTGGGGTCCCTCGGGAGCGCCCGGCGATTTCTGCCGCTGCACTACCCTCGATGGCAACCCCGAGGATTGTCGCAGTCCGGATGATAATACGCTCGAGAACCTCGGAAGAGTAATAATCCAAGCGGCTGGATATCCCAAAACGGGCCCGGAGAGGAGAGGTCAGCATTCCCGCCCTGGTTGTCGCACCAACCAGCGTAAACGGTTCGAGTTTCAATTGTACAGCGCGTGCCGAAGGGCCGCTCTCGAGTAGAATATCGATACGAAAATCCTCCATTGCAGAATACAGATACTCTTCGACAGCCGGAGTCAGCCGGTGGATCTCGTCGATAAAAAGAACATCCCCTTTGTTGAGACTCGTAAGGATACCGGCAAGGTTTCCGGGTTTATCGAGCAGAGGGCCGGACGACACTTTTATTCCCCCGCCAAGTTCCGCAGCAATGATATGTGCAAGGGTTGTTTTTCCAAGACCGGGTGGGCCGGAAAACAGAACGTGATCGAGAGCTTCCCCTCTTTTCCTCGCTGCAGCTATAAATATGCGCAGGTTCTCTGTAAGACGCGGTTGCCCGGTAAAATCATCGAGCTGGACAGGGCGAATTTGTTCTTCAAATCTTTCCTCCGCTGAATTGGCAGGGGTATTCAACAATTCATCTCGCACGGCAGCAACAGAAAAAGGTTTGTAAATAACTGATTACAGCTTGATTCTCGGATCAACGACAGCATAAAGCACATCGGCAATGAGATTACCCATGATAATCAACGTACCGGAAATGAAAGTATTCGCGATGATCAACGGATAATCACGGGCAAAAATAGCCTCGACCGTTACGCGTCCCATACCGGGAAAAGCAAAAATAACCTCGATGAACAACGCTCCGCTGAAAATGAACGGTAACGATCCGCCCATGAGGGTAATGACCGGCAAAAGAGCATTACGAAGAGCATGACGTACGATCACCACTTTTTCGGGTAACCCTTTCGCTCTTGCTGTCCGGATATAATCCTGACGTATCACCTCGAGCATACTGCCCCGAACATAACGGGCGATACCGGCAGCTCCATTAATACTCAATACCGTAACCGGCAGCACAAGGTGCCATAACCTGTCCAGCATAAACCTGAACGGACCATAGGACTCTGCCCCGACCTCGTTGAGGCCCGACACTGGAAAAATCGGTAATTTGAGCGCAAAGACAATGATCATCATCAAGGCAAACCAGAACTCGGGCATCGAGTAAAAAAAAAGTGCTCCTACTGTCAGGAATCTATCGAGGAAGCTGTTCTGCCTGACTGCTGAAACAACTCCGATGACGATGCCGAGAATGAAGTTTGCGACCAGAGTAAGCAGGGCGATAGTGATGGTAACAGGCAATGCCTGCGCTATAACATCGAACACAGGTTGTTGTGCACGGCTGAAACTGCGCCCAAAGTCTCCCTGAAGCACACTTCCAAGCCATTTTATATACTGAATAAACACCGGATCATTCAATCCGTACTGTTCACGAATCTGATCGGCAACTTTGGGGCTTATCCCGGGCTGTATGAACAGCGCTGCAGGATCACCGGGTGCCAGCCTGATAATGAAAAATGTGAGAGTCAAAACACCGAACACCAGCGGTATGGCAACCAGCAAACGGCGCACTATGTAGACAAACATCGATTAGTTGATTCGTGATTCGTTAGAGAAAGCCGTCACGCCGCCCCTGTAATAACAACAAACAGTATACAACATTACTCCCACATCCATCTTTTTCCTCTCCCCTTTTAACCTTTACCTTTTGACTTTTACCTTCTCACTTTTTTCCTCACCTACTCAGCAACGCTCGCGGACGGAGAAAGCGTCCAATCGTCGACGTTGTAAAAAGTACTGAGTATGTTGAGTTCCTCGCCTTCTACCCGTTTGTTGAATCCTTGAGTCTCTTGTATCCAGTAAAGAAACGTCGTCGGCTGATCACGATGCAGAATCTCCTGATACTCCATCCAGTATGGCCTCGCATCAAGTGGATTCAACTCGGTTTTTGCAAGTTCACAAAGCTCATCGATCCTCGGATTTTGGTAACCGGTAAAGTTGAAGCGGCTTTTTTCCAGATCGGAACCCCAACCGTCAAGAGGATCGATTTCAAGTCCAATAGACCATCCGGCCATCCATGCATCGATTTTTCGCAAACGCAGATTCTCAAAAAAGACATTCGATTCCTGAACATCGAGCTGACAATCGATACCGATTTCCCTGAGATTTTGCTGAATGATGACGCTCGCGAAATTTCTTCGTTCATTCCCGGCATTGGTAAAGAGAACGAAACTGAACTTCCTGCCATTTTTTTCACGGATGCCATCAGGCCCCGGCACCCATCCCTCTTGTTCCAAAAGCCTGATGGATTCGGCGGGATCATAGGAATAAGGAACGACTGCATCGTTGTAAGCCCATTTCAAAGAAGGAGATATATCGGTGCTTGCGACCACCCCGTACTCTCCGAGATAACCGTCGAGAATGGATTGTCTATCGATCGCCAGAGTCAAAGCTCGCCGAACAATTGTCGATCCGAACAAAGGGTGCGGCTTTATGGTGCCATCTCGATGATAAGCAGTATGATCGATATTCGACCACCCGACATAGTCATAGACACGAAGTCCGACAGGCTTAATTTCCACAGCGGCTTTTGCAGTTGCGAGCCCGTCGAAGTCTTCCGGCTTTATATTTTCGACGACATCCACTGCACCGGTCTGCAACTGCGCCAGACGTACGGTATAATCAGGCACGATTCTGAACATGATACGCGGGATAGTACCGGGTTTGGGAAGGTTGTTCTTCGGATTCGAAGCCAGAACAATCTGTTGCTGTTTCTGCCAATCTTGAAGAACGTAAGGTCCTGCACCAAGCGGGTTCTGGTTGAGCGATGAATGCCTGAACTCTTGTGACGGCACCTCCCTCCACACATGTTTTGGGAGCGGTGTCAAGGTAGTATGGAACAAGGCCAGTTGCTCGGGAATAGGTTTGTAAAAGTTGAAAACCAGTGTTGTATCGTCAGGCGTTTCGATCGCGTTGTCGAAATCAATTTCTCCTTCTTCAGCACCGATGAGTTCAGCAAGATACTGCTGACGAGGACTTGCGATAACAGGGTTGGCGTACAGTTCGTACGTGAACTTGAAATCATGCGAGGTTATAGGAACACCGTCATTCCAGAATGCATCACTTCTCAGCATATACGTTATCGAGCGATGGTCTTCACTCATTTTCCAGGTTCTGGCAAGGGCTCCCGCCGCTTTCTCACCGGGATCCTGCCCGCCCTCTTCTCTCAGTTTTTTTTCAAGAGCCATAAAGTTCAGGAGACCCGACGTCGTGTCGAACTCACTTTTCAACAACCCCGGATAAAGAAGACTGTAAACGTTGCGCGATGTCACCGAAGCTCCGATAACCGGATTGAGATAGCTGGCATCACCGAGCATCGCGATCACCAGCGTCGAATCACCAGCGGAGGCACCACTCACTCGTCCTTTTCCGGAACAGCCGGCAAACATGACAACAAACAATAGAGAAATGACGGCAATACCTTTCATACTTGTTTTTCTATTCATAATCTTTTGCAAAGTAGTTACTGCCAAACCGGGTGTTCAGCATTGACTCCCCATCGATGGATCGTTTAATCCTGTCTTCAAGAGCTTCTGCAGCTACATATCCCGAGTGTTGCTGTAGCAGATAGTTGAGGGCGACAACCTCGATGATCACGGTAATATTTTTACCCGGATTGATAGGTAACTGAACCAATGGCACCTCGACACCGAGAATCCTCGTTGTTTTTGTATCGAGACCCAAACGTTCATAATCTATTCCCTCATTCCACTCCAGCAACTCAACAACCACCTGCACAACCTTTTTTTCCCTGATCGCTCTGATACCAAAAGCAGCCCTGACGTCAACCACTCCAAGACCGCGAATTTCCATAAAATGATCGATGATGTTATTTCTCGAAGCGATCAGCACTTTCTCACCCTTCCTGTTGATAACGACAGCATCGTCAGCAACCAGCCGATGCCCTCGTTCAACCAGATCAAGAGCGACCTCCGACTTTCCAAGGCCACTTTTCCCAACCAGAAAAACCCCAACGCCATAAACATCGACCATCGAACCATGATACTGCTGATAAACCGAAAATCGATCAACGAGAAAATCGGTAATCAGAAAAATGGTTTTTGTAGAAGCGTTCCGCGTAGCCAAAACAGCAATACCGGCTTCGGTGGCCATATCGAGCAAAACCTTATCCAGTTTGTTGTTGCTTGTAAGAATAATGCATGGAACTTTATACTTGACGATATTATCAAACGCCTTTATCCTCGTCTTGTCATCGAGTTGATTGAGAAATCTTGTCTCGGTATTACCGAGAATCTGAACCCTTTTGTAGGTAAAAAGATTGGTGAATCCTGCCAGCGCCAGACCTGGACGGTGAAGATCCCTGTCGTAAATGCGCCTTTTTTGCTCATCGACCTTGTTCAACCGACGAAGCTTTATATCGATGCTCTTGTTGATATTTTCAATAAAATACTCAACGGTCATCGACCGCCTTTTCAAGCCTTTTTGATCGAAGTTCATGGTAGTAAACAAGCTAAGAGGTGCCTCAAAGAACAACAGGGCCGAATCTCCGGCCCTGTTGTTTGAAAATTACCTGTGATTCTGCAGCTTTTCCTTATGTTTCCTCAACTGCCTTCCCAGTGAATCAACACAACTGTCGATTGCCTGCTCATACTTTGCCGCCGCTTCCTTGGCAACGAGAACGTTCTGAGGAATATGGACCGTTATTTCCGCAAGCTTGTTTTTCTCGAAGTCGTTTTTCTGATGATCCAGTATTACATGACAGTTGACAATGCCGGAAAAGATCTTGTCCAACACCTGCACGGCATCACGTGCGTACTGTTCTATTTCACGATGGTTATTTGTGTGTCGTAAGGTAACCTGTACGTTTACCGCTTCTTTTACTTCCGTCCTTGCCATAGGCACCCTCCTTTTAAAATAATGTATGAAAAACAGAAAAGAACACTCAGGAAAGCCCAAATACCGGGATGTTCATGCCCTGGGATGGGCTTTCTCATAAACTTCCCTAACCCTTCCAAAGGTTACATGCGTGTATATTTCAGTAGTGGTCAGGTTGGTATGGCCCAGCATCTCGCTTACACTTTTCAGGTCAGCTCCGTTGTTCAGCATATGCGTTGCGAAACTATGGCGCAGAACATGCGGATTTTTATACTTGAGTTCCGTGACCGCTGATAAATATTTTTTTGTAACTCTCTGAACAAGAACAGGATAAATACCCCTACCTTTTTTTGTTACAAAAACATATGCGGTATCGGGGTTCCCCTTATTTTTTATTCTAAAGAAGTTTCGTCTGACTTCAAAATAATTTTTCAGCGCCTTTGCAGCATGGCTTCCCAGTGGCACTATACGATGCTTGTTTCCTTTCCCCGTGATTCTCATGAATCCCTGCTCGAGATTGACATGTTCGTTCTCGAGACCGACAAGCTCCGATATGCGTAACCCGCAACCATAGAGAATTTCAAGCATCGCCCTGTCACGGCTCAAGGTAAACCGCTCTTCATGATCATCCTTTTTCCGTGAACCGCTGACAGGAGGAGAGGATGAAACGAGAATCTCTTCGAAAAGACTTGCCGTCTGCTCTTCATTGAGAAAACCTGGAACATTTTTGTTGAAACGGGGAGTGGAAACCTGTGCTGGAATCGAAACCTTCACCGCACCGGTTTCAAGAAGATAATTATAGAAACTTTTGACCGCAGCCAGTTTTCTCGCAATGGATTTAGGCTGTAAACCCTCTCGAAGCAGATAACCGAGAAAAAGGCGGATATCGAGTACCGTAACCGAACCTGGGTCTTTATCCAGTGTGTCACTGGAACCATGATGATCGGCAAGAAAATCGTAAAACTGTGAAAGATCTTTTCGGTAAGCTTTACAGGTGTGAGCCGAATACTGCATCTGGCCTCTCATGTAATCGAGAAAAGCATCGAGACCACGATATGTTGTATCTGCTTCGCTAACTGCTGGTTTCTCCTTTTTTTTCATTGGAGACGTACGGAGATCAGTTCATTCATACCACGGATATAGTACAATATAACGCCACGAAGCAAAAAATAATTCACTGAGGGAACCCTTGTACCGCTGGCAAGAGTATCTTCGTATACTTTTCTATTGTCACGATACGCCTCGATTGTTGCATTGAACGTTTTACCGTCTTTTGCAGCACTGTGGGTAACGGTAACAAGCAAACTGCTTTGCTCGATAGATTCACGAAATCCCTCGACAGGCGATCCAGCTCCCATGCTGCCGGAATTCTGAACCGCGGGAAGCTCGACTTTCTGCAATTTCTCATCTCTCAACGCGCCAAGTCGAAGATCGTTTACTTTTGCTGCATCGTCGCCAATGGTATCGAGAACTTCACCGCTCTTGACATCGAGCAGAAAATAGCTTCTTTCTGGAAATCCTGCGAAAGATCCAGCCGTGTAAACCAGCATGCCTTCCTTTAGGTTCGCGACAAAAGCCGCCTCAGGTCTTGCCCAGACCACTTCCGCCTTATGAGGATCAACCGCCCAGATCCCCCTGTGCTCAGGACTGTGGTCCTGATAACCATGAATGTAGAATAGATTGCCTCTTGCAGTTTCAAGACCGGTCATACCGCTCTCTCCGACTATACCGTGAGCATGATCATCGAGAGAAAAGTCTTTGAGAATTTCTTTACCTGATCGGAGTGAAAGAGAGGTGAAACATGTTCTACCGGTTTCCTGCAGCCTGTTTTCGCAGACAAGCAGATCCGGTTCGAAAAACATAATACGCCATAACCTAGCATTTCCGGAAGGTAAATACCGCCAAAGAGGAACGCACTGTTCAGGCATTATCATCAATAGATTTAGACAACCTGTAAATATTGACCGGCACGACCTGTTTGCCCTTGCTGAAGCTCCTGGCATAACTGGTAACGGAAAACCCGTTTTCGAAAGAAAGATCGAGGAACTGTTCGGCAAGTCTTCTTCTAGGATCAGCGATATAGGCGCATCCTTCCGGCTTCACCAGCTTATCGACAGCATGCACGATAGGCAGCAAGTTCACTCGCTCATAGAGCACATCGGCGGCAAAAAGCATATCGAACCGATCCTTCAGATGAATACATCGCCAGTCAAGCTGTTCCGTGTCCAGCGAAACGTCATTCTTCAATGAATTCAGTTGTATAAAGCGAAGAGCCTCTTCGGAATAGTCCGTCGATAGTACATCTCCCCCTCTCGATGCAGCGACAACACTAGCCACGCCGACACCGGCCCCGATTTCAACGATTTTCCTCTCGGCAACGGCAAGCTCTTCCACAATGAATTCCGAAAGTGTTATGGCTGCCGGCCATATTTCCGCCCAGTATGGCATTTGTTCATCTTTGACGAAATCCTCGGGGGATATTCTGTCAAGCAAGGCATAACTGTCACGTACACTAACGAACGTGAACGCTTTGTCCACAATGGTATAATGATTTGTTTCGAGATCGTACTCTTTCGATAACTCATCAAAAACAACCGACATGTTCTGTTCCGTCTCTATCATGTTTCGGTGACAATCAAAAGCTTATTTTTATTACTTCATTGCAGAAAGCTTGAATGTACGGAAAATCAAAGAGAGAATTCTATTTTAAACCCGAAAACTCATATAACGTACCATAATGGAAAAACAGAAACACAAAAACAGCAACAGATGAAAAAAGAACTCCTCGAAGTATTCGACAACCAGTTTCCTGACAGAAACTACACGATTGAAATAGTGAATCCTGAATTCACATCGGTCTGCCCGAAAACAGGTCTCCCTGACTTCGGGACCATCACGATCCGTTACATCCCCGATACATCCTGTGTCGAACTCAAATCACTGAAATACTATTATCTCGAATTTCGCAATGCCGGTATTTTCTATGAAAATATCACGAATACCATTCTTGACCATATGATCGAAGTACTCCAGCCAAGAGAACTGACTGTAAAGACAGAGTGGAAAGCGAGAGGCGGAATCACTGAAACCGTAACGGTTTCTTATAGCGCACAACAACAAAACAATCGTCATTGACCCCTTCATACTGGCAACACCTGCAACAGGCGGCATGAAACAAAATACCGTGTTCATAAAAAAACCCCGGAGCAGTACCCCGGGGTTTTTTCACTATCACATCTAATCAATCTATAAGCTAATCCATGTACTAATAATTGGCATCGATGTAGTCGACCAAAGTCTGTACATCTTTCTTTCTGATACCGGAGTTCGGTACAGCTTTCATTTCCAGGACAATTTTCTCTGACTGGCCTTTCTTTCTGTATTCGCCAAGCTTGACCTCGACGGCTTTGATTGCATGGCACTTTGTACATTTTCTCTGGAACAGCTTATTTGCAGCGGCAAGATCTTTACCGGCCATCGCGACTTGCTCTTTTTTGACAGTCTCTTCAACCACCGCAACCTCACCATCGCCGCTAACAGCTTCTTCGATAACCTCTTCCTCGACTGCTGCAGTTTCTTCTTCAACGGGCTGATCTTCGATATTTTCGAAATCCTCACCTTCATTGAATGCATCGAGCTGCCTTACCGTGCGTATATATTTGCCTTCCATGGTTGTCGTACGGCCTTTTTCCCAGACAATTTCAAGGCTGATGAACATCACAGCAACAATAACGAAAATACTGACGGGCATGCTAACAACCCATCTATCGCTAACCCTTGCAGACATCTTGCCGAGTCCCCAGATGATCAGAGAAGCGAAAAAGATCAGGAGAAACCACCCCATAAATGATTTCAGTGGAGTCAGGATCGGGGAGATATTCTCTGCAGGTGTTTGATAACCTGTCAAGAACGATGTAAGAAAGAACAATACACCCATCAATACGGCACCACCAATGGCTAGTGCATAAAGCTTACCATTTGATTTGTTGTCCATGACAGCTAAAAATTTGGTGTTAGCGGTTTACGAATAATTTTAGAAATTAAGATAATCAATATTCGTCAAGCGACAAACAAAATAACCAATTAACCACCGGCTCCCCTCCCCGCCCGGAACCATCGGAATGGTATATCCGCAAATAATTTACTATCATATTACACCAAACAAAACACAACGCAAACCCTAATCAGTAATTCATGCTTTCCCAGCTCAGCGCAGCTGCCCTAATCGGGATAGATGCCCTCAAAGTAGAGGTCGAAACCAACGTTTCAGGAGGCCTGCCTTCATTTACCGTTGTCGGATTACCAGACAACGCCATACGCGAAAGTCGAGAAAGAATCCTGACCGCAATAAAGAACTCGGGCTTCAACCTTCCGCCAAAAAAAATCACGGTGAATCTCGCACCTGCCGATGTAAAAAAAGAAGGAACCGCTTTCGACCTCTCGATTGCGATCGGACTTCTCGGCTCACTGCAGGAAGTAGACAATGAGCTCGATGAAACGCTTATCATCGGAGAACTGGCTCTCGACGGATCACTCAGACGCATCAACGGAGCTCTGCCCATAGCGATGATGGCTGCACGTGAAAAAATCAAACGGATCATCCTGCCAGAAATAAATGCAGAAGAAGCGGCGATAGCGGTTGCCGCCTCACATTCGGCCATAGCTGTACATGGCGTAAAAACTCTTTCCGATACTGTCAGCCTCTTGAGAGATCCCTCTCATTGCAAACCCGCGGAAGTTGACGTGGAAAGGCTTTTTCTGGACCATCCAGAATATCCGGTTGATTTCGCCGACATCAAAGGCCAGGCAACCGCCAAAAAAGCGATGGAAATCGCAGCGGCAGGAGGCCATAACCTCATTATGATAGGCCCGCCCGGAAGTGGCAAAACGCTTCTTGCAAAAGCACTGCCCGGCATTCTTCCTCCACTGAATTTCGAGGAGTCACTCGAAACGACAAAGATTTATTCGGTTGCCGACAAGCTGAACAACGGAAAACCGCTCATGACCCACCGCCCTTTCCGCAACCCGCACCATACCACGAGCAATGTTGCACTGATCGGTGGCGGTACGATGGCAAAACCCGGTGAAGTCAGCCTCGCGCACAATGGAGTTCTTTTTCTCGACGAGCTACCCGAGTTTACAAGAAATGCCCTCGAGGTCCTTCGCCAACCGCTTGAAGACAACGAAGTAACGGTTTCACGCATTTCGCTCACCACGAACTATCCGGCCTGTTTCATGCTGGTGGCCGCGATGAATCCAAGTCCGGCCGGAGCCCTCAAAGATCAGGACGGCAACCTTACCGCCACACCGCAGCAGATTCAACGATACCTGTCGAAAATCTCCGGCCCGCTGCTCGATCGGATAGACATCCATATCGACGTCCCTAAAGTTGACAATCAGGAACTGTTTTCAACAGCAAAAGGAGAAAGCTCGGAAGTGATCCGCAACCGGGTCATAAGCGCGCGAGAAAGGCAGGTAAATCGTTTTAGCGAAGGAAACGCTCCCGGCATCCACGCAAACGCCCAGATGACAACCAGGCTCATCAAAAAGTTTTGCCCGCTCGACAAACCCTGCGCCACGAAGCTCATGGAAGCCATGGAACGGCTTAATCTGTCAGCCCGTGCCCACGACCGCATTCTCAAAGTCAGCCGAACCATCGCCGACCTCGAAGGCTCGGACAACATCGAAATGCCCCATCTGATCCAGGCGATACAGTACAGAAGCCTCGACAGGGATTTCTGGAATTACTGAGAAAGAAGGCAAGGAAAAAAGTTTACAATGTCGAATCGTTATACCGGCATCTTTTGAAAAAACCTGAACATTGGAGATAGTATGAGCAAAGCCGCCCACAAAAGAAACACAACCGAGGCGGGAAAGGCTACAGCTTTAGAGTTGAGGATATACACATTAACAAGTACTGTTGGCAGTCACTATGTCTCGAAACGTTGAAATAAAAGCCCGTATCGATAACCTCGAAGACCTTGAACGCAAGATCGAGGAAATTGCCGATGGAAAACCTTCTGAAATCATCCAGGACGATACCTTTTTCAGATGTACCAACGGCCGGTTAAAACTGAGGACCTTTTCCAACGGTAGTGGAGAACTGATATTCTATAAACGAGCGGACGAATCGGGACCAAAGAAGTGCTTTTATCTGATCTCCAAAACTCCCGAACCGGAAACAATGCGGAAAACACTCGATCTGGCTTATGGTGCAGTCGGCCGAGTTCAAAAACATCGCACGTTGTATTTTATCGGTAGAACAAGGATTCACTTGGACCGTGTTGAAAGTCTGGGCGATTTTCTTGAACTTGAAGTTGTGCTTTCCGATGGAGAACCTTCCAAAGATGGTGTTGACGAAGCCAAAACCATTCTTTGCCGACTCGGAGTCAACGACTCACAATTGATTGAAAGCGCTTATGTTGA
The DNA here is from genome assembly GCA_015482705.2 of Prosthecochloris sp. Classification (GTDB taxonomy): domain Bacteria; phylum Bacteroidota; class Chlorobiia; order Chlorobiales; family Chlorobiaceae; genus Prosthecochloris. Next base: position 26,596 of record JADMLA020000012.1, read on the forward strand.
TTTGCTGCAACAGCATGGTGCACCATAACAAATTCTTACAAACCAGGGGAAGGCTATTTCATGGTTTCCAAACAAAAGGAATCATCCATGGAAAACTGTTTCACAATATCCACGGATAAAAACAAATTGGATATCGCAGTTGTTCATGACTATCTGTGCAACAGGTCCTATTGGGGTAAAGGAAGAACAATTGAAACCGTACGGAAAAGCATCGACAACTCTTTATGCTTCGGGATGTACGATAAAGCCGCCAATTTTGTCGGGTTTGTGAGAGTCGTGACGGATTATGCAGTTTTTGCCTATTTGATGGACCTTTTTGTTTTAGAGCCTTACAGAAATAGAGGACTTGGAAAAATGCTGGTGGACCATATCGTGAACAACAGTATCAACGTCGGTGAAATTTACAAGATCTTGGAGATATCGAGAGCAACGTTTTACCGGAGTTGGGAGATGGGAAAATAGTCAGGTTGAGATTTATATAACTCATTATTGGTTTGGAGATCATAGGAAAACGTCTGGTGTACTTCTTGATAAATAGCAGGCAAGAGATTGGAAATAAAAAGGGAGCGCATTACACTGTATCTACATACATAAATATCACTTATGTCTTTTTAAAAGCCATTGAACAGCATCCCTCATTTTGCCTACTCTTCCAACCGCCTCACTCATATCCGGTCATTCAGGCTTGGCAGCTTCTGTTTATCAATAAACCTATGATCCCCACCTCCTATAGGCTCGTTTTTTAGTTGCTTAACTTTTTTTACGATTATTTTCTTGAATTTCTTCAAGCTCATCGGAAGTAAAGCCATGATCTCTCAAAATAGCCAGTAAAAATGATGATTTACCCTCCACATAGGAATCGATATCATCAAAATATCGTTGTGCCAATTCTAACTTTATCTTTCCGTATCTTGTTGCAAGTGACGTATTTGCCCTAAGAGCATTTCGTATAGCAAGATGGTTTTCAAGCGCTTGACATCCTGCTATACATGCATAAAGATTATGTTCAGGAAAACCTTCCAGTGTGGTAAATGCTTCACGACCTTCAATACCAAGATTCCCTCTATGCAAAGCACCGATAGATGAAAGTCTTTTTATAATGATTTTCAATGTTTCTTTGTTTGGAGCAACTATCGTCAAGTCAATGATCGGTTTTGCAGCCAATCCGGGAACCGAAGTGCTCCCGACATGTTCAAGCGATAAAGCCACATCAGAGATATGAGGCCAAATATGGTCGTGTAGTAATTCGAAATCTCTTATCCAGCCAGGATTATACTTTGAAACAATGATTCTTTTCATTTTCTCAGTTCATATATTATTATTTATCAATAAAATACTGTATTGATGACCTGTATTGCAGATTTTCATGACGTGTTCTTCCTTGGTTGAGTTTAGCATTTTTTCTACCACCAAGTGGTCTGGTTTTTCAGGTTCACGTCCATACTTTTAAAGCTATTGAACAACGTCCCCTTTATAAAAGGATACATTGCATGTCGACAAAATCAGAAAAAACCGGATCACGAAAAAGCGGCGGATCACTGATAGCCGCCCTTATGGTTATCTGCGTTATGGCAACCAGCACAGTAATGGCGCAAAACGTTGCCCGGGCGAATGTAATTCAGGTAAAGTATACCGGCTATAAACCAACCGGTGTTTTTGAAACAGAGTTACGATACTTCTACGAAGTCTCCGGGGTACGCTCATA
>JADMLA020000013.1 GCA_015482705.2 Prosthecochloris sp.
GCCGCTGCCGCCGAGCCCAGGATGAACGGGGGATATGCCCAATCCAGCGTCCCTCGTGATGCTATCAGGGCTACTTTTTTCGTTGTTTCCGCCATTGTATACGATATTCGATCGTTTATCACTACATAACCATGTAGTGATAAAATAACATAAAATGAGGTTATCTCAAGAAAAAAACGATTGCTGCATACCAACAATATCCATAGCAGAACGTTCGATCCCCATGAATCCGGTTTATCCGTTCACCGCTTGGGATAATCCGCGCTATTTACTTACTTGTATTTGACATACTTGTGCACCAGGGATTTTTCAACCACAGTAACGAGCAAAAGTAAAACTATCATACTACCAATGAGCACTCCACACGTTTACAAAAAGATCGAGCTTGTCGGCTCCTCACAGAAAAGCATTGAAGATGCGGTAAACAATGCTGTAGAAAGAGCAGCAGAAACAATCAGACATATTCGCTGGGTCGAGGTTGTTGAAACACGGTGTCATGTAGAAGAAAACAGGATCGCTTACTGGCAGGTAACGGTGAGGCTTGGATTTACGCTCGAAGAAGAGTAATAGAGGCAGGGGCGGCTTCTCCGCTTACCGCCCCTCGCTGTACGCCTCGATAAACTTGGAAATGCTCCTATCCCAACCACGCTCCACATCATCGGGGAAAAGGCAGGCTGGCAGTTGTCCCTTACCTTTATGATACGCGATGCATTCGCAGCAAAGTCCTTTACGAGGACAAGGTTCATAGGTGCAATTGCATCGTTCCAGATTGTCACTCTTTTTACAGTCCACCGCCGCTTCCTTTATCATTTGAAAAACCGCTTCCATCAAACATAAAAAACATACCCTTCCTTTCTGAATACCACAATAGTCATATCACAATCCCTCGTTACCGCAGCTGCATATGACCGTGCTCCCTCTTCTCGATATGCTGAACTACAGGAAGATGAACCGAATCGATGATTACCTGTTCACCTGCACAAAATCCAGGCACGATGCATTGCGGATACCATTCAAACCGGAGTTCAATTGAATAGATCCTGCACCGGATTCACCTTCGCGCCAAGAGGATAACAACCACGATCGATAACCGAACGCAAAACGTTTACCCGCCTATAATTCCAAGGAGGCTTTCCCAAAAAGCATTGCTTCACGGCTATCGGTCACCATGCAGACATTTCCGGCAGAAAGTCATGCCCTACTCGATGCGGCATCCATACTGACTTTCATTGGAAGATGGATCCCCGGGTCAAGCCCGGGGATGACGACAGAAAGACTCATTGTTGGGCTAATGAGACAACCTCGAAACGCCAGGAGGCTGTCTTGTTGACAGCCTCCTGGATAAAACCACACGTGAAACGGGGCAGAATACTCTGAACAACAATCAGTGATTATTCTCACCCGTATCGGTAAACCTTTCAGGTGCGAGTTCCCAGTGTTCAGGTGAAAGCCAGAAAGTTGAAAGCAGAAGTTCACGAATATGACTGAACTCTTTAGGAAGCTTATCATAGAGTTTTTCAAACAGCTCTTCGTGAGACAGCAGCTCTTTCTTCCAGACCTCACGGTCGACGATCATCAGCTTGGAAAACTGCTCATAGGTGAAATCCTCGAGACCGTTCCACTCCATGGATTCGTATTTCGGCATCCAGCCAAGAGGGCTCTCCACCGCACTCGCTCGCCCATGAACCCTGTCGACGATCCATTTGAGCACCCGCATGTTCTCACCGAAACCAGGCCAGAGAAAACTTCCATTTTCATCCTTGCGGAACCAGTTGACACCGAAGATTCTCGGCGGCTCGGAAAGTTCGCGTCCAACATGAAGCCAGTGGTTGAAATAATCCCCCATATGATAACCGCAAAATGGTAGCATAGCGAAAGGATCACGACGAACATCACCGATCTTACCTGCTGCCGCTGCGGTTTTTTCCGATCCCATGGTTGCAGCAAGATAAACACCGAAGTACCAGTTTGGAGACTGATAGACAAGCGGAACGACATCACTACGACGTCCTCCGAAAATAAAAGCGCTGATAGGAACGCCTTCCGGATTCTCCCACTCGGGATCGATGGACGGACACTGTGAAGCCGGAGCGGTGAAACGGGCATTGGGGTGTGCCGCAGGCTTGCTTGCATCGGGAGACCACGGATTGCCCTGCCAGTCAATCAATCCTTCTGGCGGGGTTTTGGTCATACCTTCCCACCAGACGTCACCGTCAGGCGTAAGCGCCACATTGGTGAAAATGCAGTTGTCCTCGAGCGTCGCCATTGCGTTGAAATTGGTTTTGTCGGAGGTCCCTGGAGCCACGCCGAAAAAACCGTACTCAGGATTGATGGCATAAAGTCGGCCATCCCTTCCGGGTTTGATCCAGGCAATATCGTCGCCGATTGTCGTCACCTTCCACCCTTCAAACGAATCTGGCGGAATGAGCATAGCGAAGTTGGTTTTACCGCATGCACTCGGAAATGCTGCAGCAACATAGGTTTTTTCACCCTCGGGAGATTCGACGCAGAGAATAAGCATATGCTCGGCAAGCCAGCCCTCCTCCCGGGCCATCGAAGATGCGATCCGAAGCGCAAAACATTTCTTACCCAGAAGCGCATTACCGCCATACCCGCTACCATACGACATGATAGAACGCTCTTCAGGGAAATGAACGATGTACTTTTGGTCGCTGCAGGGCCATGGAACATCCTTCTGGCCGGGCTCGAGAGGAGCTCCGACAGAATGCAAACAGGGAACGAAATCGTGATCTTCCCCAAGCAGTTCAATGACCTTGCGGCCCATCCTGGTCATAATGCGCATGTTGGTGACAACATATGGAGAATCCGTTATCTCGACGCCTATGTGGGAAATGTGCGAGCCAAGAGGCCCCATGCTGAACGGAATAACATACATGGTTCGGCCTTTCATACACCCATCGTAGAGTTTACGGAGCGTCTCTTTCATCTCTTTGGGATGCACCCAATTGTTGGTCGGACCTGCATCCTGCTTGCGTATACTGCAGATAAAGGTCCTGTCTTCCACCCTTGCGACGTCACTCGGATCTGAACGGCACAGAAAGCTGTTCGGGCGCTTTTCATCCGACAGCCTGATAAAGGTACCGCTCTCCACCATTTCCTGGCAAAGCGTATCATACTCTTCCTGGGAACCGTCACACCAGTGCACCGAATCCGGTTGGCACAGTTCCGCAGTTTGCCGGACCCACTCAACTAATTTTCGATTTTTCACATACTCAGGGGGCTCGATCTGCATTTCGGTCATGGTTATCCTGTTTTACTGAATGGTTAATAAAGAAATGTTGTAAGCGTCATTATCCGCCTGCATTGATGGCTTCTCGGATGAGGTTGTCAAAAGCCATCTTACTTTGAGGGCCTATAAGCACGGAGTGAAGGGAACCGTCCGCCCCGACAACAAATGAAGTCGGAATAGCACGTAGCCCCCCCTCGACATAGCTGCTGTATGCATCGAGAATCGGCTTGTCGACCACGACAACGGGAAAGTTAATCCCGTAATCCTGGACAAACGCCCTTGCTTTGGAAAGCTCCTCGTCCACGGTGATACCGACGAATGTAAATCCCTTTTGCTCATACTCACGTTGCAGGGCAACCATATCGGGCATCTCTGCACGGCAGGGAGGACACCATGAAGCAAAAAAGTTTACGATGTAGGCTTTACCGGCGAGGCTCTCCGATGACACCGTGCGTCCTTCGAGCGTCGTGCCGGAAAATGCAGGAGCTGCAATATTTTTTGCCGCTTCCGTGCTTTCTGTCCGAGGTTTCGCTGTTTCCGCTTGCTCTGGCTGGCATGCGAACATGACCACAGACAAGCAGAGCATTGTTGCAATTTTAAAATAACTCATATGTGTCACAGTGTTTATAGTGAAAATCGATTTTAAAAAAAACAGGCTGATGAATTCGTTTGAAAATATACAATTCTTCCCTTTATTTATAGTCCTTCGAACAGAGTCCATAATCTTTGCGTTTATACGATAAATAAAGTATATTCAGAACCATATTTTTTTTAGGCGCCACCTTAGCTCAGTTGGTAGAGCAACTGTTTCGTAAACAGTAGGTCGTGGGTTCAAATCCCGCAGGTGGCTCGAACCTGAAAAAACTCGGTCCACGGTTGAAAAAACATGGGCGTGTAGTAAAAAGTTTTGACTGCAACAATACAATCCTATCAACACTGTCAATATGCAAGAAGGTAAGATATCTCAAATCATTGGTCCTGTCGTTGATGTTGATTTCCAGGAAGGCGACCTCCCGGCAATTCTTGACGCACTGACCGTTACTCGACCAGATGGGACAAAACTGGTTCTCGAAACCCAGCAACATCTCGGAGAAGAGCGTGTACGAACTATTTCAATGGAAGGTACCGACGGTCTTGTAAGAGGTATGGCTGTCGTGAACACCGGAAAGCCTATCCAGGCGCCTGTCGGTGAAAAAGTGCTTGGGAGAATGCTCAACGTTGTAGGAGATCCTATCGACGGCCTTGGAGAAGTCAAGAGCAATAAAACCTACCCGATTCACAGGCCGACACCGAAGTTCGAAGAATTGTCGACGAAATCCGAAATGTTTGAGACCGGTATCAAAGTCATCGATCTTCTTGAACCATACTCACGAGGCGGTAAAACCGGTTTGTTCGGTGGTGCAGGCGTTGGCAAGACGGTTCTGATCATGGAATTGATCAACAACATCGCCAAGCAGCAGTCGGGATATAGTGTTTTTGCCGGCGTAGGAGAACGAACCAGGGAAGGAAACGATCTCTGGGAAGAGATGAAGGAATCAGGGGTTATCGATAAAACAGCGCTTGTATTCGGCCAGATGAACGAACCTCCGGGTGCACGTGCACGCGTTGCGCTAACCGGCCTCAGCATCGCAGAATATTTCCGTGATGAAGAGAACCGTGACGTACTGCTCTTTATCGACAATATTTTCCGCTTTACCCAGGCAGGTTCAGAGGTGTCGGCACTTCTCGGCCGTATGCCAAGTGCTGTTGGCTATCAGCCGACGCTTGGAACTGAAATGGGTGAACTCCAGGACAGGATTGTATCGACGAAAAAAGGTTCCGTAACCTCGGTACAGGCCATTTATGTTCCTGCTGATGACCTTACCGATCCGGCTCCTGCAACCGCGTTCACTCACCTCGATGCGACGACGGTTCTTTCCCGCTCGATTTCCGAATTGGGTATCTATCCCGCTGTTGACCCTCTCGATTCAACATCGCGAATTCTCGATCCGAACATTGTCGGTGAGGAGCATTACAATACGGCACAGGCCGTGAAAGTGCTTCTGCAGCGTTACAAGGATCTTCAGGACATCATCGCGATTCTCGGTATGGACGAACTGAGCGACGAAGATAAACTGACGGTGGCCCGTGCAAGAAAAATTCAGAAATTCCTTTCGCAGCCGTTCTTCGTTGCCGAAGCCTTCACTGGACTTGAAGGCAAGTATGTTAAACTCGAGGATACCATCAAAGGCTTCAATGAAATCATCGAAGGGCGCCACGATGATCTGCCTGAAAATGCATTTTACCTCGTCGGCACAATCGAAGAGGCTGTCGAGAAAGCCAAAACCCTGTAACTTTATCTGATTATCATGGCAGGTTCCGATAAAGCCTTTGCAATAGAGATCGTTACTCCTCAAAAACAGTTTTTTGCAGGGGAAGTGACCAGTATTCTGGCTCCCGGACAGGACGGGCTGTTTCAGGTTCTCAAAAACCATGCTCCGCTCGTTGCCGCACTCAAAGGCGGCAAGGTAAAGCTCGAGCTTCCCGGCAGTGGTGAAAAAGCATTCACCATAGCCGATGGTTTTTTTGAAATCAGCGACAACAAAGCTATTCTGCTCGCGGAAGACATTTCCTGACGCAACGCATTAGAAAGGAAACGAAACTCGTTTTGTTACAAACATCAGTGAGACGCACTTCACTCGTATCACTGATGTTTTTTTGCTTATGCTCATGCGCAAGTTGATTCCCAAAGCTCTTCGTCACGGAGACACCATAGGGCTCATTTCACCCTCTTCACCCTCTCCCGACCATGAAAAAATCGGTCAGGCAGTCACCTATCTTGAAAAACTCGGTTACCGCGTCAAGCCAGCCAGTCACTTTAACTGCCAGGGAGAACCCCGTCAGGAACTCGACCGGAGAAAACGTCATGACCTTCATGAGATGTTCGCAGACAGATCGGTCAAGGCTATTTTCTGCCTCAGAGGCGGTTCGGGAGCGACAAGACTGCTCGAAACACTTGACTACGACCTCATTGCGCAAAACCCGAAGATTCTCGCCGGTTATTCCGACATCACCGCACTGTCAATAGCACTCTATGCAAAAACCGGCTTGATAACGTTTTCGGGACCGATGCTTGCAACCGAACTGCATAACCCCAGCCCATATACGGAAGAGAATTTCTGGAAGGTACTGGAATCGAGCGTTGCAACTCATCAGATCGTCAACCACCCGAGTCATCCTGTCCGTGTCTATAAAAAAGGCTCGGCGTCGGGCACGCTGCTCGCAGGCAACCTTACCGTTCTATCCTGTCTTGTCGGAACACCTTACCTGCCGCCGATGAAGGAAGCCCTGTTGCTCATTGAAGACATTAACGAAGAACCCTACCGAATAGACCGGCTCCTTTCACATTTTTACAATGCAGGCCTCCTGCAGAGTTGTTCCGGGCTTCTGTTCGGACAGTTCAGACGGGAAGCCATGGCTTTCGATCTGGAGCACCCTCTTCTCGATATTCTCAGCTACTACACCGATAAAACCGCTCCTCATGTTCCGGTTGTAGCAGGACTTTCTTACGGGCACATCGATGATTTTCTCACTCTACCCATCGGCGCAGCAAGCACACTTGTTGCCACTGAGGAACAGCTATCGCTCTGCATGCAACCCGCCGTTTCAAGCGGATAAAAAAAGTTGTATTTCCAATTTACGTGCAGGGTTTCTCTACAGCTCTTTATGATCTTTTCCGATTTTGTTACATTTTCACATAAGCTGCACCATATTTAGTTCCATGCCTAGATTCAGAAGCCATGTATAACCTCTGGGAGGCCTCTCATAGCAGCGAGCAAACAGAAGTCGCTCCACAGGAAACCCTCAGCGATACCCTCGACGCTTACAGGGTAGTCCTTTTCAACGACGATGTACATACCTTTGATGAAGTGATTTTTCAGATCATCAAAGCAATTCAGTGTACAAGATCAAAGGCTGAAAAACATACGTGGGAAGTCCATACCAAAGGAAGTTCCATCGTCTATGCAGGAACACTGCCCACATGCCTGAAGGTCAGTTCCATCCTCGAGGAGATCGATCTCAAAACAGAAATCCAGACCGGTTAGCTCACAAGAGTCGCAATGCGCCGATCTTCCCTGCATATCATATCAACAGTTCGCTCGATAGCTTACTGATATATTGCCCGTGAGTAATTTCGAGTGCCGCTATGGTTCTTTTCCTTGGAGGAGATGAACCGTAGCGATCCCACATTCGCACTTGAAAACAACAATTTTACACAACATGAACATTATTATTTGCATTATGATTATTAAAACCTACATTTTATACATAACGATACACAAAGAATCACAGAAAAAATGAAACAGCTCGATTTTTCAGTCCTCAAAACGCTGCGCCAAAAACAGAAAATGACCGCAGAACAACTAGCCGGTAAAGCGAATGTCACACGAGCAACTATCGCGAAAATCGAAGCCGGATTCGACAACCCCAGAGTTCAAACAATCGAAGCGCTAGCCAGCGTGTTTCAACTCAGCGCCGGTGATTTAATCCGGCTAGCCGAAGGCGTAGGCATAGAAGAAGCACGAATCGAACCATACGCTCAAGACAGCTGTTCAGGAACACGGTTCCTTTTCAGAAATTTGGAGATGTACCTCCTGAAAGCCGTTAAAGACAGCAACACTACATTTGAACATAATCTGCATGAAGATACCATGGAGACGTGCATCGTCCTTTCAGGAGAGCTCACTGTTCATGTGGGAGAACAGTCTTTACGTCTGGCATCTGGTTCGGCGGCGACATTTCATGCGATGCACGAACACAGCTTTTCTGTCGGAGAAGATGCGAATTTCTTACTCATCCATACCCGTACCGTATAGAATTGAAAAAATTTTCTCCAACACCTTAAACAATATAAACCATGAATATCCTGAATCTCTATTACTCGTCGACGGGAAACACAACACGGGTAGCGAAGATTGTCGCGGACACCGCCGTTCGGCAAAACCATTCCGTCGACACTGTCAGAATCAAACCGGGGATGGAACCCGACATCGACGTTCTTGCATACGATCTTGTTTTTGCAGGATCAGGCGTTTATGAATGGTTGCCTGGAAAACCGGTGATGACACTTTTCAGCAAGCTGGCCAAACAATACAGGTTAAATGGTTTGATTCAACAGCCGGCAGAAAGAAGACGCACCAAACAAGCAGTGGTATATTGCACCTATGGAGGAACCCATACCGGGGCGAACGAAGCCGTTCCTACCGTAAAATATATGGGGCAACTTTTCGATCATCTCGGCTTTGAACTCACCGGAGAATGGTATATCGTCGGTGAGTTCCATGGAGCATATCTGGATTTCTCCAAAAAAGGAAAACTGGGAAATATCACCGGTCGTCCAAACGAGTCGGACCTGCAATCAATTGCAGAAATGGTTAAAGGAGCGCTGAACGTTACAGCAGCCTGAACAGAAACTTCCCCCGGTCACGCAACCCATGCCGGTCGGGGGAAACCTGGCCCCTCTGCTCATGGGTATATCTCCACAATGTCAAACTCCTGTATAAAGAAGTACCAGATGTATCCCCCCTGCCAGCGAACAGAGCCCGATGAGAAGTAACGAAAACCATTTTGTGAACTCGTTACACTCATGCCTTCTCAAGAGATAATGTAACCCGGCATGAACAATGAAAAACACGTCAATAACTGTCTGAAAAGCATAACGCACACGAGTCTCTGGATGGAACATAAGCCAGAAAATCACCACGAGCAGAGGGACGTGAAGCAGCACTAAAAGCCGATACCCTGTTCGGTCCGAAAGTCCTGAAAGGCCCGGAAACATCTTCCACTCATGACGGTATACGGCATCGAGTTCATGCGCAATCAGAAACGACAGTCCCGTGTAGAAAACAAGATCCTCTATCACAAGTCACCCTCCTGTTCTGACAAAATCGGTTATGTTAACAATCATATCCTCTTGAATTCGAACACCGAACACATTACGGACTGCTCTACGTCCTTCATCGGTCCGATTGGATGCTTTTTTTGCAAAAAAGCTTCATGATGCCCTCAATAAGCGGCTGCCTCCATAATCATCTTTGCCCGATTTTCCCCGATCGGTTTAGAAACGATATCGGGATGAGCCACTGCACCCATTCCATAACCATCAAAGCGATTGTCCCTGTCAATATAAATTACGATGAAAACACTCTTCGACTTCCAGTTCATCACTGTTCTAGCATTATCAATTCCTCAACAATACCAGACCGTCTTCATTGTACAAAGTGTGATCTTGAAACAAAGCACTCCCCTTCGTTACGCAAAACCCAAACCGCAAAGAAACGGAAGAATACAATGCCAATACTTTTAAAAAAAACAGCTCGATGACGTTGTTTTGCCGTAAAGAGCAAAAAAGATATAAACCATTTTTTTTATGTTAGTTAAGAGTTCGTTTTTTCTTCCGATAAAACGCTTGCTAGCTCGTCAACAAAAAAAACAGGAGGCCAATCATGGGCGCGACAAATCAGGAAAAAGAGGTACTGCTTTCCCGACTCGTTGAAATCGATGACGAAATCGGCAATCTCGAAAGAGAACTCGATGAGGCAAAAACAATCGAAACAAATCCTGCTGAAAAAGACAAGGCCCACGATGTTATAGAAAAAGAAGTCCTCAACAAGGAAAATGAAAAATTGCGAATCCAGGTTCTTGTGGGTCAGGAACCGGCCCGTGAAGATCTTACGAAAGCACGGGAGCTTGCCGGAAGCAAATCACTCAAAACCGAAAGTGAGGCGATCCTTCACAATGCAAAGCTGACGACCCGTGGTGGATGCGGAGGCGGAGTCTGTCTGACAGGTTGCACAACCTGCTATATGTGCGTTAAAGAACAGTTGGTCGGAAATGTCCCGCTGTTGTAAAAAGTCCTTGTCATGCTGAAAGCAACCGAATTCAGAGATAACGACGTTCTTGTCCTGTCACCTGAATATCGCATCAGGCCCAATGCCTATAACTGCATCATCTATCCGTTTGACGCCGAAGATGCATCGAGCTGGAGAAGTATGCCTGCCGTCGGAGGAGTCGCGTTGAGCCTTCTTGACGGCAGACGTACCAATCACGAAGTCGCTCGGGAGCTCGAATCGCTTTTGGGTCTCGAGAACGATAAGGCAAAAGAACTGCTCCTGTTTCTCATCTCTCACTCCACCAGCGAAGCAGGCAAGGAGTACCTCTGCCATTATGCTCCCGGAAACGGCCAAGGCTCCTTTTCGACGTATTCAACGCTGAAGTTTCTTGAAAAACTCAAAGGCAACTCTCTTACGGACATTCCACAAGGAGCGAAACTCGAAGCCCCACTCACGCTCATTCTCATGCCTACCAACAACTGCGACGTCAGCTGCAGGTATTGTTATGCCGAGAAAATTGGGCCTCTGCCGAACACAATGCTATCTCTTTCGAAATGGTTCGAAATTATTGACGAAGCCGCGTCTCTCGAGATAGTAGCCCACACTTTCAGTGGGGGTGATCCGCTCGCTTATCCGGGAATAGACCTGCTGTTCGAAAGAATGATACTGCACGGTATGAAGTTCCTCTTGCCAACCAAGTCTTTCATCTCCCAAGAGCGAGCGTCCCGGTTTCATGATATCGGCATGAAAGAGCTTGTAACGATACAAATAAGCGTCGATGGTACAAGCCGCACGATCGACGAGCTCGTCGGTTGCCATGATTACGCAAACCGTGCATTTTCTTCGATTAAAAACCTTGTCGAGCAAGGCTTTAACGTCAGAACAAACACGGTTTGCACCCCACTAAACTATCGTGAGATACCCGAGCTTGTACACAAACTTCATGATTTGGGCGTAAGGCGTTCAAGTATAACCAATTATGCAAGGTCATTCTATCGCCATGACGAATCGTTGTTTCTCAACGAGAAGCAAATCCGATGGGTCAACGAACAGGTTTGCCAAATCGGCAGTGATTTGAAGTGGGACGAACTTCGGGCAAATGCCGCTATTCGTGACTTTTCAACACCAGACAGGGAAGAAAAGACGGCAAACTGGAAAGACAGGGCTTATTGTTCAGGCGGAAAATCCTGTATGGTCATAACACCCAACGGAGATATCGTGTTATGTGAGCAGGTTCCGCAGAGAACGCCTTTTGTTGTCGGTTCTCTCAGGGAGCAAACCATCACCGAGGTCTGGAACTCTCCTGAAATCGATGCGTTTGTACATCCTCCAAAAGAATTGTTCAAAGGAACCGAGTGTGAAACGTGTGATGAATTCGACGAATGCCACGCGGTATACGGCCGTTGTTTTCGTGATGCCTTTTTCACATACCGGAATCTTTACACACCATCCCCGAACTGCCCGAAAGCACCTCCCGGGTTTCGCATGAGTTGATCGTCAGGGAAAAACTGCTATCCTGAACCCGACCCGCAACCATTACCCCGTCGTCATGTGCCCCGTCTTTGAACAGGAAATTACTCTTGGTGCAGGAAAATTTCGACCCCGAGAGAATCGGGGTCTGTATTCATGAAAGACAAGGGAAAGAAAAGAGTTATCCGGAATCGACGATTTAAATCGTTGTAGCGTTGATGGTATACTCTCCACCGGTATGGCTACCTGAGCGAGTAGTGTTCGAAAAGTCAAGATCCATTTCGATATTACCCGTGGTCGCTCTGTTTTTCGAGATGCCATTCAGCTTTACGGTAATCGTCGAACCGCTCTGTGCATCGTCGCTTACCTTGACATTCGACATCTTGATTTCGGAAGAGCCATTCTGCAGTTTGTCCGAAGGAGTCGTGATATCGATTCTTGCATTACCGCTGGTAGAAAAACCTCTGACCGCCCATACATTGTTCAACCTTACGGCTGTTTTCGTCCCGTCGAGCTCGAGTGAAGCTGTCATCAGGTCGTTGGCATCGAGACCGTTTCCGCTGGTATTACCACTCCAGTCCGCATCGAAACTGTTGCTGCCTTCGTCGATCGCCTCTGCTGTCGGTGCATTAAAATTCAGGGTAATGCCTGAATAGTAGTGCAGGACGATGAATTCCGGAACTCTGACCGAAACATTGGTCGTGCCGCTGGTGCTGGCTGCAAGCGCAGGCGATGAAAGTGCTGTGAGAAGTACGAGTGCGATGAGGGTGCTTCTAATCTGTGTCATGATAACGCTCCTGTTGATTATTGTTCTACAACAGGAGAGTCAACAGTTGTGCCAACGGGGAAAGAGCGAACACAAAAAGACGCTAATTCTTTATATTATAGACAGATAAAAAAATAAATCTCTTTCCTTCTCGATGAAACAACATCGATGCGGCGCGAACGAATAGTGCGCTTATGCAACATATGCTCCATAAACGCACATATCGTCAGTGATACATCAAACGTCGCTCACTCACAACAGGAGTTTCCTGATCACGACAATAAAGGCTCGTAGGCAAGATGCGGTTGCCCGACAATACCGGGTAACCGAAAACAACTGTTGATATGGAGTGCGTAAAACCGGGCTTCCCGGTGCGCCTGAAAAACATGGATTCGATATTTTTTCTACGCTGTACGTTCTGCTTGAAGCGTTGCCTGAAAGAACGGTCACCATAAAACCCGGGAAGCTTCGGCATCATGGATCGGGATTCATGCATGATGCTGATCGATCCATCGAGAAGCAGGAGTATCCTCCGCTCAGCCAAACCCCCCGATAATCCCCTTGGTTTGTTATATTCAATATCTTATTTACATAGAGACACGGCGGATACCGCCAGAGAACGCAACCATTGAAAGACAACATGAGTAATAGGGATACAGCACGGGTGAAGAGTGTGGATCAGTCACCTGAAAAGGTAATGAACAAGCTTGTTTCGCTTGCAAAGCGACGGGGATTCATCTATCCTTCATCGGAGATCTATGGAGGACTTGCTTCCTGTTTCGACTACGGGCCGCTCGGGAGCGAAATGAAGAAGAACATCAAAGACCTCTGGTGGAACTCGATGACGAGAAAGCACCGGAATATCGCCGGTATCGATGCCTCGATCATGATGAATCCCACGGTATGGGAGGCATCAGGCCATGTATCGAGCTTCAACGACCCGATGATCGATGACAAAACGACCAAGCGCCGCTACCGTGCTGACCACCTGATCGAGAATCATATCGAAAAACTTCGCCGGGAGGGGAAGGAAGACGATGCACACAGGGTAAGTACATACTATGAACGGGCGTCTGATGCAGAAGATCCCAACAGGGCTTTCTATGACATCATCATTGCCGAAGAAATCAAGGCTCCGGATACCGGCTCGTCTGACTGGACGGAAGTCCGGCAGTTCAATCTCATGTTCCAGTGCAACATGGGTGCACTCGCCGATTCTTCAGGTATCGTTTACTTGAGGCCCGAAACCGCCCAAGGTATTTTTGTGAATTTCCACAATGTCCGTGAATCCAACCGTATGAAAGTACCTTTCGGTATAGCCCAGATCGGTAAGGCGTTTCGCAACGAGATTGTCAAAGGAAACTTCGTTTTCCGCATGGTCGAGTTCGAGCAAATGGAAATGCAGTACTTCGTCAAACCGGGAACCCAAGTGGAGTCGTTCGAGGCATGGCGTGAGGAACGTTATAACTGGTATATCGAAAAACTGGGTATCGAAAAAGAAAAATTACACTGGTACAAGCATGACAAGCTCGCTCATTATGCGGACCTTGCATACGATATCAAGTTCGAGTTTCCCTTCGGTATCGAAGAGATCGAGGGAATTCACTCGAGGACCGATTTCGACCTGAAACAACATCAGGAGTTTTCCGGCAAGAACATGGAATATATAGATCAGATCACCAAAGAACGTTACATTCCCTATGTGGTTGAAACCTCTGCAGGTTGTGACAGGCTTTTTCTCGCTCTTCTTTGTGACGCGTATACAGAAGACGTTGTTGACGGTGAGCAGAGAACCATGCTGAAGTTCTCATCGAAAATAGCCCCGGTAAAAGCCGCAGTACTGCCGTTGATGAAGAAAGGAGAGATGGGCGAAAAAGCCGTTCGACTCCATGATGAACTTGCCGACAAATTCCTTGTCCAATATGACGATGCCGGGTCAATCGGTAAACGGTACCGGCGACAGGATGAAATAGGCACCCCGTTCTGCTTCACTGTCGACCATGAGACGCTCGAAAACAACACTGTGACAGTGAGGTCCCGTGACACGGCACAGCAGGAAAGAGTGAGTATCTCGAAAGTACAAGCATTTCTCGATGAGCAACTTGTTTAAATAACCTTTTGAACAATGCGTTACGACGTCGCAATCATAGGTGGTGGCCCTTCAGGGGCCGTTGCCGCAGCTGAACTGGCAAAGGCCGGGATATCAACGGTTCTTATCGAGCGGAACCTCGACAATATCAAGCCCTGTGGAGGGGCCATTCCTCTCGGACTGATCGAGGAGTTCAACGTTCCCGACCCTTTGGTAGAAAAAAAGCTTTCGAAGATGAGCGTCCGTTCTCCAAAAGGAAGAATTATCTCCATGGAAATGCCCAACGGTTATGTGGGTATGGTACGACGCGAACGCTTCGACAGCTATCTGCGAGACAGGGCAAAACGTTACGGCGCTGAAGTCATGGAAGCGCTTGTCAAACAAATCAGCCGAAATGGAAAAAGCCATACCATACACCTGTCGAAAGATTTTGCCCCTTTGGAAGCCACCTACATCATCGGCGCCGACGGCGCCAACTCGAAAACAGCGAAGGAACTCGGATTCCCCCCCAACGACTTGCAGGTTATCGCCATGCAACAGCGCTTTCATTATTGTGATGCGCTAAAGCCTTACGAGGAACTGGTTGAAATCTGGTTCGACGGGGAAGTGTCTCCCGATTTCTACGGATGGATTTTCCCGAAAACCGACCATATCGCCATCGGCACCGGTACGGAGTTTCGCAAACACAACCTCAAAGAATTGCAACACCGTTTTGTCGAGAAGCTCGGTATCGGAGAAAAACCCTATCTCGACGAAGCCTCAAAGATTCCCATGAAACCGAGAAAATCATTCACACTGGACAATGCCATACTCGTGGGAGACGCTGCAGGACTCGTAACCCCTGCAAATGGAGAAGGGATATTCTTCGCGATGCGATCCGGGAAACTCGGGGCGCAGGCAATGATAGAAAAAATACGTAACAACCAGCCGCTGAGCTCATATGAGAAAACTTTCAGGAAACTGTACACTACCATCTTTTTTGGGCTACAGACACTGCAATCGGTTTATTACAAAAGTGACCGTTTGAGAGAGAGTTTCGTAGCGATCTGCGAGGATAGGGATGTACAGCAAATCACGTTTGATTCTTATCTCTACAAAAAAATGGTACCGGCACCCTGGAGCGTTCAAATGAAGATTTTCATGAAAAACATCTATCACCTGGTAAAGGGATCCTGAATGCTTCTTTCACTACCGAACTGGCTCATCCATATCTCCTCTTCCCTCGAGTGGGGAATTGCTGCATTTCTGATGTATCGCTACGGAGAAATGATCGGGCGCAAAGACCTGAAGCGCTTAGGACTATACATGATTCCTCACTGGATAGGAAGCTGGTTCGTGCTTGCCTATCATGTCAGTGGTGACGACATTCCGGTGCTACTCGACCTTTCGGAATCCGTCAACCTTCTGGGAAGCATCGCGCTGCTATATGCCTCGATTGGAATTCTAAAAACCATCGAGTCCCGAAACACCTCCACTATCATGGCCATATCAGGCATATTTCTTCTTTCTGGAAGGCCTCAATCCTACTTGGGAGAAGATGTTTTCGACCTCATCCTGCAAATTTCCAGCGTGGTATACATCAGCTTTCTGGTGACCCTGATTCTGATCAAAAAAAGAGATCCTGCCATACTATCGGGTCTTACGGTCGCCGGATTCTGGTTTGTGTTGCTATTCATCGGTGTAACGGTATTCTTCATGTATCTTTCAACAGAAGTTCGCGGATTTCCAACGCTTTCACATGATGATCTTCTGCACGGGAGCGCGGAAAGTCTGCTTACGATAAGCAACCTGATGATCGTCCTCGGAATCCATCGCCAGATCAAACGTGTCGAGAGTGGAAATGCGTAGCAGAAAACCTCTTGTCCTAAGGGCTGAGGATATTGCGGTACTTTTTGGAATCCTTGAGAATAGCGAGTGCCTCTTTTACGACTGGATCACCCTCGATCATGCTTCTTCGAGCTGCATCTTCGTTATAGTGACGCATGATCTCCTGTTCAAGCGCCAGGGCAATCGTTTCCGATTCGCTTGATCTCTCCTGTGCTGCAAGGCGTTCCATCTCGTTATGCAGTGAAGCCATCAGCGTGTCGATCGTCGCCGACGCGTTTTCTTCCGACTCTTCCTCGATGACCCTCTTGACTTCTTCGAGCAAAAAAACAGGCTCGGTTTGATAGGAGAACCCTTCTTTTTTCAAAAAACTGTCAAAATCCTGCATCAGGAATTTTCGGTCGATACCAGCCTGAGGCAAACGCTCATTCGAGGCCCTGTACTTGTTCGCATAGCGAAACAGCATACCATCCTTGCGCAGTGATGCCTCGTAATCACCGAACCTGGCAGCGTCTACCTCGATATCGGGAAGAATACCTCCTCCTCCATACACCTTCCGCTTGTTCAAGGTATAATACACCGTTTCGTCTTTTCCATTTTCTTCTTCGTGGAGAACTTTACGAGTGCCGCCGGCCCAGTCATGCTCCTTCTGAATAAGACGGCCTGAGGGAGTATAGTATTTTGCAGTGGTCATTTTCAGAGCACAATCGAAAGGCAAACGGACTACCGACTGGACAAGCCCTTTCCCGAACGAACGATCACCGATAACCACGCCACGATCGAGTTCCTGAATCGCCCCCGCAACAATTTCCGAAGCGGAGGCACTGTTGCCATTGATCAAAACAGCAAGAGGCAATCCCTTCACAACAGGCTCTTTTGTCGTTCGATAACCGACTTCGCTTTCCGGGTCACGCCCTCTTGTCGAAACGACCTGGCTTCCTTTACCGACAAAAAGCCCCGTTACATCAACCGCCACATCCAACAGTCCCCCAGGATTGTTGCGTAAATCAAGAATCACAGCATTCATGGAGCGGTTTGCCAATCTGGCGGCAGCATGCATATCATTGATAGCCCGGGTAAGCTCATCCGCACTCCGGTTACCGAAAGAGCTCATCTCGAAATAACCGATTGTTCCGAAAAGCCCGGCATAGCGTATGCTGTTCACCCTTACTTCCTGACGGGTAAGTGTGTAGCGTTTATTCCTTTTCCGGCCATATCGCTCTACGGACAGGACAACCTCGCTTCCTGCCGGCCCCTTGATAAAATCTTTTACCTCGTCGAGTTCTTTTCCTTCAATACGATGTTTATCGACTTTTACAATCCGGTCACCGACTCGCAGCCCAGCCAGTGATGCAGGAGCGCCGTCGAAAACCGAAACGATATAAACACCACCCGCTATCTCTGAAATTCTGATACCGACCCCTGCGTATTGTCCCCTCGTCAACTCTCCAAGTTCGAGCGATTCTTCCTTATCAAGAAACACCGTATATGGATCGAGCGTCTCAAGCATACCGTCAATACCTGCATACATGAATTCTGCAGGATCGATGTCGTCCACATAATTATCGGAGACTCCCCTATAGACATCTCCAAGCAGCTCTATGTTTCTTGCAATGGAAAAATACTCGGCATCGGAACTTTCCGTTGGTTTCAGCCCTGTTCCCGTAAAAACGAGCAGGATGACGAAGATCGGGATCATCTTTTGCGACAAACCCCTAACGAGGTCGAGTTTCATACAGAGATCTTTGAACTTTTTCTAAAGCAAATCCGATAACTTCAGCGCAGGGCGCTTTCCAGAGCTGTCGCACTATCGGTTTTTTCATCCCTATACTTGATAATCACAGGAGTATAGATGGAAAGTCCGTTTTCATCGGCAAAGCGTCCTTTAATTTTTCTTGAACCCGCAACAACGACAGCCCCCTCGGGAATCGTGAGAGGGGCGTCTTCTGTTTTCCTGATAACGCGGCCATGAACAACATCGAAAACCGGAGTCGAACCGTTGAGAATCACACCGGTACCGAGAACCGCACGCGATCCAACGATAGTACCCTCGTAAATACCACAGTTTCCCCCAACCATAACATCATCCTCTATAACAACAGGTACCGCTCCGACAGGCTCGAGTACACCGCCGACCTGAACAGCTGCGGAAAGATGCACGTTACGGCCAACCTGCGCACAACTCCCGACAAGAGCATGAGAATCGATCATACTGCCCGCATCGACATACGCTCCGACGTTGACATATGCAGGCGGCATCATAACGACTGAAGGAGCAAGATAAGCCCCATCCCTTACGGACGAGCCTCCGGGCACAACTCGAACACCGTCTTCCTTTCGAAACTGTTTGACCGGATAGGTATCTTTATCGACAAAGGTCCAGTTATGTCCGTCGGGAAACGATATCGTGCTTTCCTGAAGCAATCCCAGCTTCATACCCAGCAATATTCCCTGCTTTACCCAGGGATTTGCCTGCCATCGGCCATCTTTTTTCTCCGCAGCCCTTGCCTTGCCTTCGTTCAGCAGTGACTGGAACGCTTCGAACACTTCACGAGCATCCGAATGCTTCTGTACATCGGGAGCTGACAATACGGACAGGCTTTCTATACTGTTTCTTACTTCTTCACGTTGCATTGTTCGTTATTCTTTGTTCGTAAGTAAATTAGTCTCCACAAGCAGGGACGCCTCAAGACATCGGAATCATACCCAAGCTCAAGAAGAGCTCATAAAGCGAAGCGGAGTCCCGAAAAGTATTGATGAGCGTCGGCAATCTCGACCCTGCGCAGAGATTGGAGAAGAAGATCACGCCTCGATGCGCCTTTACAGCTCACTGTACTCTGCGGTGATATCCTTGCTGCTTTTTCGAATGTAGAACCGAAAATCATCACTTCTCAGGCTTTCATCCGGCTTTACCCTGACAAAAAGCATATGCTGAAGAAACCATTTCATTTCTATGTTGCGGTCGACGTCTCTCAACGGCTCGGCAACTGTCGGGCTTACATGCAGATCAAGCTGCTGAAACTTCATTTTCTGCTGAAGAGCGTATTTTCTAAGCCACCGCTCAACCTGATTGATCGTGGTGCAGCGAGCCTGCACAACGCCTGAACCGCCACATGCAGGGCACTGATCCCCCATACGCTGCATAAGGCTCGGCCTTATTCTTTCGCGGGTAATCTGCATCAAACCGAAATCGGACATCGGTAGAATATTCGATTTCGCGCGGTCATGACGCAACTCGTTTTTCATCGCGTCATAAACTTTTTTTGCGTTTTTCTGATCCAGCATATCGATGAAGTCGACAACGATAATACCGCCAATATCCCTAAGCCTGAGCTGACGGACAATTTCGCGTGCTGCTTCGAGGTTCGTTTTCAACGAGTTCTCTTCCTGCTCCTTTTTCGCTGCGTAGCGGCCACTGTTGACATCGATGACAACCATTGCTTCGGTATGTTCTATGATGATATATCCTCCCGATTTCAACCATACCTTGCGAGAAAAAATAGACTCGACATCCTTAGCGATACCATACCCCTCGAACAAGGGCAGCTTGCCCTTGTAGAGCGAGACATTTTTCTCCATCTCCGGAGCAGCCCACTGAATGTAGTTCAACGTCTCCTTGTAGATGCTGTTTGAATTGGCAACCAGTTCAATGACATCCGTTGTCAGGGAGTCCCGCAGTACACTGGAGATGATGGTGTCTTCCTTGAAAATGAGCTGAGGAGGTTTTGCATCTTTCAGTTTTTCCTCGATTTGCTCCCATTTAACCAGCAGCTTTTCGAGATCTTTTTTCAACAGTTCTTCTTCCTGATGCTCGGCAACCGTCCTGATAATCGCCCCGAAGCCTTCCGGCAGCATCGATCGAACGAGTTTCTTCAGCCTCGCTCGCTCCTTGCGGGCGACAACACGGCGTGATACCGCTATCTGCCCACCGCCGAATGGAAGCAGAACCATAAACCGGCCAGCTATGGTGATATCCGATGTAAGACGGGATCCCTTGTTGCTGATCGGTTCCTTGATTACCTGAACGAGGATGGAATCGTTAGCTTTCAGCTTGCTCGCTATCATCTGTGTATATGACTGCCGCCGCCGGTCTGGGCCGTTGTTTTTCGTTCGGCTGCCGCCATTCTTCTGTCCGTTTCCCTGAACGGAAGCTTTGGCGCCATTTCCTTTCGATTCTTTCAGTACAGGACTTTTCGTTCCCCCGTTATCGTCATCATCACCACCTCCGTTGCCGTTTTCATCGTCGTCATCATCATCATCCTCGATGAGGGCACGGTAATCATCCGTCGTTGTACCAACATCAGAAAAATGTAGAAACCCATCCGATTTCTGCCCGATATCGACAAAAGCCGCCTTGAGCCCCTCGACAACCTTGTGCACCCTCCCGAGATATATATCGCCTATGCTGCGAAGACTGTCCGGACGCTCGATTATAAGTTCAGCCAAACGGCCCTCTTCGACCAAAGCAACCTGAATCTCGTCACCGGACTTGTTCATCAGCAACTGCTTTTTCACAGTCTTCTTCATTACAAACCCTTGGAATCTAAAATGTTATGTTATCTTTCCTTGCTTCTCCGTTTCCCCACTACCGGCATCGAGCCGAACGACTACTCGAGTGTTTCTCCAAAGCCACGGGGTGATGACAACACTCGATCCGGCATATGAAATGTAACCTCTATTATTTAACATTTTTGTTAAAAGCACAAATTTTCATCACTTTTCTTGATAAACCTGAAATCTTCAGGGCTCATCAATACCTCGAAATTGTATTGCACCTTGCCACTTTCAACCAGGGAATACGAAGATAAATTCTGGATCGATCACAGCAAAGTCTGCGGCATCGATGAGGCTGGAAGAGGTCCTCTTGCAGGCCCGGTCGTTGCTGCAGCGGTCGTTTTTCCACGTTTTTTCAAGCCAAACGGGCTTCTCGGCAAGCTAAACGATTCAAAACGCCTTACCCCAAAACTCCGAGAATCTCTTGCCACAGCAATAGAGCAATCCGCCATGGATTTCAGCATATCGGTAATCGATCACCTGACGATCGACCGTATGAACATCTTCCAGGCAACCATGCTTGCCATGAACAGGGCTACAGAATCCTTACGCACGTTACCAGACTTCTTGATGATCGATGGTAACCGGTTTTCACCGAATTTACCGATCCCATATCGGACGATCGTCAAAGGTGATGCGAAAGTTTTTTCTATTGCCGCTGCATCGGTTTTGGCTAAAACCTGTCGCGACAGACTGATGAGAGAATATGCCGGCAACTATCCGCACTACGGCTTTGAAAAACATTATGGTTACCCCACAAAAGCACATGTCACCGCAATCCTGGAACACGGACGCTGCCCACTTCACCGGAAAAGTTTCAAATTGAAAGAACTTGGAGAAAAATAATCCCGGACGATCCACATGTCATTTATTCCTCATGATCTGGGGCGCCAGGGCGAAATGACCGCCACAGCCTTTCTTCTCGAAAAAGGGTACCGTATCCTTGACAGAAACTATCGTTATCGGCGTAATGAAATCGATATCGTAGCAGCCGATAAACAAACACTCTGTTTCATAGAGGTAAAGACAAGATCATCCGATGTAAAAGGACATCCGCTCGAAGCGGTTACCCGAGAAAAACAGCAAGAGATCATAAAAGCAGCCTCTGCATATCTGACCACACTTCCAGCTCCTGAACCCGACTGCAGGTTCGACGTCATTGCCATCATAGTACATTCGTTCGCAAACGGCCGAATCAAGAAATTCGAACTTGAACACATCACCAACGCTTTCATGGTGTAACCCCAATCGACTACAGGACAGATCGTCTGCTTCATGCGTACGAACTGCCTGTCCTTTTCCAAAAACGTTCATGTTCGATATCGAACCATGAAACATTCCTCATGACGATGCAAAGCCTTGCAATCATGGGATATCAGGCTATTTTTTGCTATCTTGGTAGACATGGAATTTTGAAGATTTGAACACATTTGCACCTCGATTAAACATTATGTCAGATACCCAAAACAAAACCTCATCGGAAACTTATGCGGCAACGAATATTCAAATACTCGATGGCATAGAGCATGTACGCAAGCGCCCGGCAATGTACATCGGTGACGTCCATTCAAGGGGTTTACACCATCTCATTTATGAAATCGTCGATAACTCGATAGATGAAACTCTCGCAGGATATAACGATACCATAGAACTTTCTCTCAATCCTGACGGATCTGTCACCGTCTCAGACAATGGAAGGGGTATCCCGGTAGACATTCACCCCCAGAAAAAAAAATCTGCACTCGAACTGGTCATGACCCTCATCGGTGCCGGAGGTAAATTCGACAAGGGCGCTTACAAGGTATCAGGAGGATTGCACGGAGTTGGTGCATCTGTTGTCAATGCCCTTTCGGACTGGTGTGAGGTCGAAGTTTACCGTGACGGCAAGATCTGGTACCAGCGCTACCAGAAGGGTATCCCGCAGTGCGACGTACAGGTTATCGGTGAAACCGACAAATCCGGAACCAAAACCACATTCAAGCCCGATTCAGATATTTTCAAAACCACGGAATTCCGTAAGGACGTCGTGATCGACCGTATGAGGGAGCTTGCATTTCTCAACAACGTGTTGAAAATCGTTGTCAAGGATCTAGACGGAACAGAAGAAGCCTTTCACTTCGAAGGCGGTATCAGGGAATTCGTCAAGTTTACCGACAACAACAGAATCAGCCTCATCAAGGAACCTATATATATCACAAGCGAAAAGGATTCCACCGTTGTCGAGATAGCGCTCCAGTACAACGACTCTTACCAGGAAAACGTTTTCAGCTATGTCAACAACATCAACACTCATGAAGGTGGAACGCATGTCACCGGGTTTCGCAAGGCACTGACCAGGACGTTGAACGCCTATGCACAGAAAAACGATCTGCTGAAAAACCTCAAACTTTCACTCACCGGAGATGACTTCAAGGAAGGCTTGACTGCGATTATCTCGGTCAAGGTAGCCGAACCGCAGTTCGAAGGTCAGACAAAAACAAAACTGGGCAACTCGGAAACACAGAGTATCGTAGAAAGTATCGTCAATGAACAACTATCGGATTACGCTGAAAGCAATCCTTCCATTCTGAAAGCCATCATTGAAAAAGTTAAAAGTGCAGCGCTTTCAAGAGATGCCGCAAGAAAAGCAAAAGAGCTCACCAGGAGAAAATCCGCACTTGAAAGTTCCGGATTACCAGGCAAACTGGCAGACTGCTCGATCAACGATCCCGAACACTGTGAGCTGTATATCGTCGAGGGTGACTCTGCAGGAGGTAGCGCCAAGCAGGGAAGAGACCGTAGTTTCCAGGCAATACTGCCGCTGAAAGGAAAAATCCTCAATGTCGAAAAAGCACGTTTGCACAAGATGCTGGAAAACGAGGAAATCAAGACAATCATACTCGCCCTCGGAACGAGTTTCGGCGAAGATGAATTCGCTGCAGAAAAACTGCGCTACGGCAAGATCATAATCATGACCGATGCCGATGTGGATGGAGCCCATATACGAACACTCCTGCTGACGTTTTTCTTCCGCCACATGCGAGCCCTCATAGAAGCAGGCAAAGTCTACATAGCACAGCCGCCACTCTATTTAATCAAGTCCGGCAAAGAGCAGAAATATGCTTGGGATGACGACGAGCGCAACAGTATCATCGAATCGATGAAGAAAAAGCAGAAAGGAAAGGGTACTGTCAATATCCAGCGCTACAAAGGTCTCGGAGAGATGAACCCCGAACAACTGTGGAGTACAACCATGGACCCGGAACACCGGTCACTGCTTCAGGTCAGTGTTGAAAATGCCATGGAAGCGGATCAAATCTTTTCAACCCTCATGGGAGACAAGGTAGATCCGCGCCGTGACTTTATCGAGAAGAATGCCCGCTACGTTCGCAGGTTAGATGTCTGAAATCTTGACATAGATCTCTTTCTGCAGGCCATTGATCCATTCCTGGAACATTCTGTTTTGCTTTTCATCGATGGTAAGCTTTTCAAGCCTGGCGTAATCCGAAGATAAGCTCAGACGATGCGCCGGCTTCTTGTCGTTCAAGAGAAAAATCGCGTAAAATGAAGCTCCGGACTCAGGCTCGACTCTGATAACTTCGCTTATATCGCCGATATCGTTCAACGACCTGACAACAGTTTTGAGCCGATCACGCAGCGCCGATAAAGCAAACATGGTTTCACCGGTTTCGGTATTCCTGATAACCCCTCCATATTTTGCCGATACGGGATCATCTGAATATTTTCTTGCCATATCTGCAAAGTCGGCTTTTCCACTTTTGATATTCTTGCGGATCTCCTCCAGTCGTACTTTTGCAGCCGGTGCATCGAGTGTGCTTCGATCAAAGACTATCAGAATATGCCGGGTATGCACGGCATCAGTCTCTTTATCGAGAAGCTGAATAATATGAAAGCCAAACCGCGACTCGACAATCCCGGAGATTTCTCCTTCTTCCAGTCCGAAAGCAACCTCTTCAAAATTCTTTACGAAATCACCACGCCGTGAATAGCCAAGATCACCGCCGAGATTGGCAGAGCCTGGGTCCTGAGAATATTGACGGGCAAGCTGAGCAAAATCAGCACCCGATTCAAGCTGGATTTGTAAATCCTCGATGGCTGCAAGGGCATTTTTCCTAGCTTCCTCGGTTACCTTGGGATACATCACGATCTGTGAAACGGAGACAGTTTCAGGAACCAGCGGAAGCCTCTCGCGATTCGTGTTATAGAAATCCTCAACCTCATCGAAGGTAACCGTAACCCCTGACATTTTCTTTCTTCTGAGGTTGTTGATCATCTGTTGATCACGAATATCGTCCTTTATTTCTTTCTCGATCACCGCAAAGGACTTCGAGAACGTTGCTTCCATCTCTTCTATGGACTTGAATTTACCCCTCAAAAACATCATTCTTTCATCGGCACTTTTCTCAATTTCCGATTCGTTCACTTCTACACTGTCGAGCCTTGCTTTGGTGAGCACGATTTTCCGGCTGACAAGCGTTTCCAGTATGCCCGATTTCAATGAAGGATCATTTTTCGCATCGGGATACTGCAAAATCGTCATCATAGCCTGCTCATCGACTTCAGATTGCAAAATCATTTCATTTCCCACAACGGCAACTATCCTGTCTGCAGTCGCTGCACCGGCAACCTGGAAGCTACCGACGAACATAATCGCCGCAATTGCAAAACATCTCAAAAAACAGTTTTTCATAATCATTTTGCTTTACCTAAGTTGAGCGTTTCAGCCCAGGTTACTGATACTTTTCTCTTGCTTCTCCAAGCAATGTACTATAATAGTGCTTTTGTTTCTGAACAATAAGAAGTTCTTCAATCTCGTCGTAGGCTTGCTCGAAAGTTTTTTTGCTTCCTTTTTTTACCCTATCATGCATTTCCATCACCACAAAAAGAGAATCGTGCACAGTGATGACCGATGAAAGCTCTCCTGGCAACAGGGTCGGCAACACCTCTTTCATGGTATCATTTTCAAGATGGAGCTGCTCAAGAGACCGCAAAGAACGTACAGGAGGGACTCGTCTATTGTTCCCGGCATACCCTGGTTCGATGGATTCGATAAGCTGCTGCAAACGTTGTTCATCACCGTCATACAAACGCAGTGCATTCTCTATGCGGCTTGCAGACTGTGGCGTTGACGCATAGTAACGGGAAACCGCATAAACCGTTTCCGAGCAGAGAAACGAATCGGAAAATTCCTGGTAAAATGCACTTGCCTCGGAAGAATCAACGGCATAAACACCTTCTTTTTCAGCATTTTCCATTCTTCCGGCAATATATCGCTGAACAACGATATGACGGGCTGCTTTTTCTATCAGCATATCGACTTCAGGCTCTTCGTCGGCCCCTTCTTCGAGTGCCAGCTGATAAAGAGAAGCGAGATCTTTCCAGTCTTCTATGTAGATTGCAGAAGCCGTCAGACTGTCTTCGGGTGAAGAATACGTGATCGAAGCAAGCAGTTCGTCCCGGGTTAACTGAAATTTACCAGCACGAGCAACGACATCGGCATCGGGTACGCCATCGCATCCAGTCATGAAGAAGAGGAGCACGCCTGTAGCGATATGCAGCTTCATGCCGCTATCCCCCCCTGAGTTTTATCGGGCGTTTCGACTTCAGCTGCCAGTCAAGCACAACAGGAGCGGCAATGAACAATGACGAATATGTTCCAACGATTATTCCGAGAAGGATGGCGAATGTAAAGCCTCTGATGGCAGGGCCAGCGAAGATAAAGAGCACAAGGACGACAAGAAGGGTTGTTCCCGAAGTAATGATTGTCCTGCTGAGCGTCTGATTGAGACTGTTGTTGAAGATTTTCAAATAGTCACCCGACTTGCCTACGCGAATATTCTCACGAATCCTGTCATAGACAACGACGGTATCGTTGATCGAGTAGCCGGCGATTGTAAGAAACGCGGCGATGATGCTCTGATTGATATCCAGAGGCATGAAATCAAACATCCCCCCAAAAATGCTGAATATGCCAAGCACGATAAAAACATCATGAAATATGGCCACCACACTTGCCGCGGCAAACCGGAATTCGAACCGAATCCCCACGTAAAGCAGAATAGCGACAATTGCACCGAGCAATGCCTTGAGAGCGGCCCATTTCAAGTCAGAAGCGATGCTGGGACCTACGGAATCAATTCTCAGCACTTCGTGAGGGTTGTCCGGAAGACGATCCCCGAGAGCATTGGACACAAGGGATCTCAACTGGTTGAGGTCTCCGTCAAATCCCGTTTGTACAAGAACCGATCTGTCAGCACCGTAACTCTTGATTGCTCCTTCTACACCGGCCTCTTTCAAAATCACCCGAACATCGCCTATCTCGACATCATTGTCAAAACGCAGGACGACTTCGGTTCCTCCCCTGAAATCTATACCATAATTCAACCCCCGGACAAATAGTGAAACCAGTCCTGCAAGCACAAGGGAAAGAGAAATTACATACGCTACCTTGCGGTACTTCAGAAAATCTATACTTGTGTTTTTAATCAGGTGCATGCTGTGCCTTCTTAATGAAATATTAACCGAAACTTTTGACCGTCATCACATTTGACTCGATCAGCAGATCAAAAATAACCTTTGTGATAACCAGAGCTGTAAACAAACTTGCAGCCGTTCCTATCATCAGGGTAAGCGCAAATCCCTGTATTGGGCCGATGCCATAAATATAGAGAAGGAATCCTGCGCCAAGAGTTGTAATCTGGGAATCGACAATTGCCGAAAACGCCTTGCTGTAACCTGTATCGACTGCGAGGCTGATATTTTTACCCGCAGCGATTTCCTCCCGGATTCTTTCGAAAATCAGCACATTAGCGTCTACAGTCATACCTATGGTCAACACGATGCCGGCAATACCGGGTAACGTAAGCGCTGCACTGAACCCGGCCAGTACCGAGAGAACGAACAACACATTCAAAACGAGGGCGATATCGGCAGAAACACCCGCTTTCCGGTAGTAGACGATCATAAAAACCGCAACGATGAACAACCCCCATCCTGTCGACAACAAGCCGGAACGGATATAATCCGCGCCGAGAGAGGGCCCGACCGTTCTTTCTTCGATAATTCTTACCGGTGCAGGGAGTGCGCCTGCTTTCAGCACGATCTCGAGGTCCTGAGCCTCCTCTATGCTGTCAATACCGTTGATTACCGAACTTCCACCAGGAATTTTCGATTCGACAACTGGTGCAGAATACACCGCACCGTCGAGAACGATGGCGATCTGGCGGCCGATGTTCGCCCCGGTTATTCTTGCCCATTTCGCCGTACCGTCAGAATTCATTCGCATGGTCACCTCGGGCTGAAGAGCGGAAGCCCCAAAAGTAGCTTTCGCTTCGGTAATAACTCCTCCTGTCAACTCCGGAGTTTTCTTCAAAAGAAACATATCGTAAAAGGTCTCCCCATCACTACCCTCGATCGATCTTGCAGAAAGACGGATCTCAGAATCCTTGGGCAGCAATTTC
The DNA here is from genome assembly GCA_015482705.2 of Prosthecochloris sp. Classification (GTDB taxonomy): domain Bacteria; phylum Bacteroidota; class Chlorobiia; order Chlorobiales; family Chlorobiaceae; genus Prosthecochloris. Next base: position 28,286 of record JADMLA020000013.1, read on the forward strand.
TGAATATCTTCACGCTGAAACAGCCCGGTCAGATATTCCCGAGAGTACTCCGGAGCATATGCTCTTCCATTTTGCATAAGGACAATATTCTCATAGAGAGGGTTGTTTGCTTTCGCTGCCGGAACGCTTTCTTTCTCGGATGGTTCAGGTGATTCACTCCTATTTTCGTTTTTTGCCAGGTAGCTGTTAATACGCTCGAACGCCTCGAGCATGCTCTCATTATCCCTGACAAGCTTGAATTCAAGCTTAGCCGTCCCTTTCAACAGCTTACGTACTCTCTCTTCATCCGAAACTCCGGGCAATGCGACAATGATCCTCCTCGCTCCCTGAGACTGGATAACCGGTTCGGCGACACCATATTGGTCGACGCGGTTTCTTATAATCTCTTTCGCTCTGACAACAGCATCCTCAGCCTCTTTTCTCAACTTGCCGATTATTTCCTCGTCGCTGTCACGTACCTCGTAGAAATAACGACTCATCTTTATATTACGCTGCTTGAACTCCGCAACCAGCATTTCGATAATCTGTTGGTTTCCCTGCTCGGCACGTTCTTTGACTTCGGTGATAATCTCTCGAAACGTATCATCTTTGTTCCATGCCCTCTCTTCGACAAGGTCGATAAGATCCACTTCAAGAACGAGATACATTCCGCCTTCAAGGTCAAGGCCAAGTTTCAGGCTTTTTTCAGCGGCAGTTTCGATAGCCTCGCGATTATCACGGACGAACGAAAGGCTGTCTTCAGAAGCGGTCAGCTGCGAAAGCTGTTTCGAGTAAGAGTAATCCTTATACGTTGGCCAGAGAGACCATAGAGCAAGAGCCGTCAAGGCAACAATAAGAATAGTTTTGAAACGATTGTTTTTCATACATACATGATGCTTTGCGAATACGACGCGATCAGTAAATCAAGTTCAGCCAATATATAAAACCAGCCTTTGATTAACAATCGCACATGATGGAGTGACGTCATGTTCTCTGATAGGACGAAAAAACCAGCGAATTCTCCCGCTTGAACATGAGTACAGATTGCGTTCAGAACAGACCAACGAAAAGCGAGCGATAAGAGACTCTCTTACAAGCCATTCGACAATGGTTGCAATCATCACAATCATCATGCGTCAATCACGCCGCCTCGCGTGAAATAGATGTTCGGATTTCACAGATGGCCTCCATGGTGAAGACACGATAAGAAGGAGTGTTGATTTTTTATGCGGCGGGATCCCACAGATGATACTCATGATGAGTACAAGAATTATAAGCGAACACCTGCTCAAAATACGAGAGGCTGCCTAAAAAGCACCGCATCACGGCTCTCAGCCGCCATGCATACATCTCCGGTAAAAGTCATGCCGCACTCGATGCGGCATCCATACTGACTTTCATTTGAAGATGGATCCCCGGGTCAAGCCCGAGGATGACTAGAATAGGACTCATGTGGTACCTCTTTACAGAAAAACCACGCAATCGACATCATCCCCAGATATCCTGAGCAATATTGTTGTACCACCCGCGTGCATAGGTAGCTTCTTCGCTGAGCTGGTCATCATCGGCATCCATAGGAGTAAGCCCACCTGCACCTTTGATGCTGACAATACCATCGCTCGTGAGCTTGTAGACAGCGGCAACAGAGATTCCGTATCCCGGCCCGACAAGACTGTAACAGGTATTGACAAGTGACGGAGGAGCAGGAACTTTCCCCTGCATCAGGCGAACAATACTGGCGGCAGTGACTTTACCCTGACTGCTAGCCGCAAAACCGGATTTCGGCATTGCACCGGCAATAGCTGCGTCACCGATAACATGAATGCCGGGTTGAATCGCAGATTCAAAAGTAATAGGGTTTACAGGACACCAGCCGGTTTCATCTGCTAAACCGGCATCGATCGCTATTTTTCCGGCACTCTGCGGAGGAATGACATTGATCACACCACCCTTTACAGGCCCTGAGGCGGTCTGAACCGTCATGGTTGCAGGATCGACCGACAGCACCTTACCTCCGGCTGAACCTGCACGCCATTCGATGATACCGCTATAGAGCCTCTCCCAACCTTTGGTGAACAGCCCCTGTTTGGAAAACTTTTCCTTTGCATCGAGGATAATAACCTTTGAGTTAGGTTTATTTTTCTTCAGGTAGTTTGCGATAAGACTTGCTCTCTCATATGGACCCGGTGGACAGCGGAAAGGATTTCCTGGTGCGCAAATAATCACATTCTCCCCGTCCTGCATTTCCTGGAGCTGTTTCGTCAAAAGTTCTGTCTGCGGCCCGGCCTTGTAAGCATGGGGCATGGAGGAGTTGGCAACGTCCTCGCTATACCCTTCAATCGCATCAAACTTGAAATCTATACCCGGCGACACAACCAGACGATCATATTTCACTTCATCACCACCCTCGAGCGTGACGGAATGATTAACCGCATCGATTTCGACCACTTCATCATGAATAACATCGACGCCATGCTTGTTCTGTAGTACTTCAAACGTATGGCCGATATCTTTCATCTCCTTCAATCCACCCATCACCCAGTTGCTGAAAGGGCAGGTATAAAAGGTCGTTGCAGGCTCTATAAGCGTTACAGAGATCGACGGATCGAGTTTCCTGATATACTTTGCGGTCGAAGCTCCTCCAAAACCGCCTCCAATAACAACAACATGTTTCTGATTAGCAAAAGCCGCCTTCTTTCCTCCAAAAACTCCAAGAGTCGAACCAGCCGCTCCGGCGATGAAAAGTTTGTTGAAATCTCTACGAGTAAATTTCTGACTCATGCTGATACCCCCGCTTATTTTGAAGAATTTTGTTGACTTAGGCTGCCAAAATATTCGGCAATGAGCTCTATCTCCTCATCAGAATAGCCTTTGGCATGCCGTCCCATTACCGTAGAGTAACGCTCATCATTTTTAAAGTCCATGAGAGCGGTTTTCAGATAGGTCGCCGATTTACCATAAAAACCCGGTAGAATACCGACGCTTTTGCCATCGGTTCCATGACACGATGCACAGGAAAGCGCAAGAATTTCTCCACGAGGATCAACCTCAACGATTTGAGCTGTCGACTGCTTTTCCGAATCCCGAGTATCGGATGAGGGTGTATCACACCCAGTGAGTGCCCCCGCAGAAATAAGACCGACAGACAGCAAAGAGGTAATTTTTTTAACCATTGTACTCATCTCCTTGTTTATTATTGATTAGCGGAATAATGGGGCTGAATTCTACTCTATCGTTCTTTTCAAAGCTCGGCAAGGAAACCGCACATGATCCTTCCCGCTACCGCTTTTTCCTTGTTTTTCCCACACACCTCTCACCAGGGAGACACTGTTGGTTCACAATGCAAATACCCGCACGCTGAATGACAAACCATAAGCTTCTTTTTCTGTCTGTTATGCAATACATTACACAGAGAGGTATTCTACACGCCTGTCATACATTACCGAAGCTTATCAAATACAGCCGCAATTCGCTTTTATTCGGATCGTACCGGCGAGTGTTCACTCAATACTCAAGACTGTTTGTGACAAAGCGTATACGGTAATGCGAACGCAATAAATAATATATAACTATATATTTATATAACAATTTTTATTCTGTGTCACAAACAATAATATTACGGCACCACAGCCGGTTAGAGGGCAGAAGGTAACAATCTTCTCAAAGAGAAGGCGAATTCGAGCAGTACTGCCTGCTGAACATTCCGAAAGCTGTATAATGAACATTTTCCGGCAACGGGAAAAACGATTAAGACGCAATAAATAAATAACTTAAAAAAATCTTCAAGTCACTGAAATCGTCAATAGAACAGAGTAAAGTTTCACGTGAAACGTTTTTTTATGAGTACGTATGATATTATAGTTGCAGGAGCCGGTCATGCGGGATGCGAAGCAGTGCTTGCAGGAGCCCGAATGGGGCACAAGTGCCTGCTCGTTACATCAGATTTTTCTGCAATTGCCAGGATGTCGTGTAATCCTGCAATCGGTGGTGTCGCCAAAGGACAGATAACGAGAGAAATCGATGCACTTGGCGGTGAAATGGCAAAAGCCATCGATGCCACCGGCATTCAGTACAGAATGCTCAATCGGAGCAAAGGTCCGGCTATGCACTCGCCAAGAGCGCAAGCGGATCGAACACTCTATTCGATCTACATGCGTAAGATCATCGAGCAGGAAAAAAATATCGATCTTCTACAGGACAGTGTTACCGGAATCACAACAATACGCAACAAGTGTACTGGAATCATACTAAGCTCAGGACGTCAGATAGAAGCGAAAACCGTCATCCTCTCCTGCGGAACGTTTCTCAACGGTTTGATACATATAGGTATGAACCATTATCCTGGTGGGCGAACAATAGCAGAACCACCGGTTCATGGATTAACGGAATGTCTTTCAGCATTGGGTTTCGAACATGGTCGCCTCAAAACAGGCACTCCACCTCGGATTGATCGCAGAAGTGTGGACTATTCCAAAGTATCGGTTCAACCTGGAGACAAAAATCCCACACCTTTTTCATTCTCTACAAAGGATCTTCATTCAATAAAGCAGATTGACTGCTACCTTACCGCAACAACGGAAGTTACACACAGCATTTTGACGGCAGGTTTCGAACGCTCACCGCTGTTTTCCGGTAAGGTACAAGGCATCGGACCTCGTTATTGCCCTTCCATCGAAGATAAAATCAACCGTTTCAGCGATAAAAGCAGTCACCACATCTTCCTCGAACCGGAAGGTTTCGACACGAATGAAATGTATGTCAACGGATTTTCTACATCACTACCTGAAGATATCCAGCTCGAAGGATTACAGTCTATTCCCGGATTGGAAAACGTTGTTATGATGAGACCTGGTTATGCCATCGAATATGACTACTTTTTTCCATATCAACTCCATCCCACGCTCGAGACAAAGCGTATAGAAAACCTCTACTTTTCAGGGCAGATTAACGGAACATCCGGATATGAAGAAGCTGCGGCACAAGGTATTATGGCCGGCATCAATGCGGCACTGAAAATCCAGGCAAAAGAACCCTTTACTCTCAAACGATCTGAAGCATATATTGGTGTTCTCGTCGACGACCTCATCACCAAAGAAACAAATGAACCGTATCGGATGTTCACCTCTTCAGCCGAACACAGAATAATACTCAGGCAAGACAACGCCGACCTGCGACTCTTACCCTACGGTTATGCTCACGGGCTTGTATCTGAAAAAAAGAATCAAGAACACGAAATAAAAAAACGTGCTATACGTTCGGTAAAAGAACTGATTGCTTCTTTGAAAGTTCAGGCAGTTGATGTCAATCCATTGTTGACCTCCCATGGAAGCCCGACTATAAGCGGCAGTATTCGATTTGCAAATATTCTAAAACGCCCCAAAATATCTTTTTCTTCACTCCTTACAGTTTCAGCCGAGGCGTCGTCCAGAATCCTTTCGATCACACAGGATAGTGAAGTGCTCGAGCAAGTTGAAATTGATTGTAAATATGAAGGGTATATAAAAAGAGAGCGCCTTATGGCAGAAAAAATCGCACGTCTCGACTCACATCGGATTCCTGATTCATTCAACTATCATGTATTGAAAGGGTTATCGAATGAAGGAAAAGAGAAATTAGCCAAACATAAACCCTCAACAGTTGGACAGGCATCGAGAATTCTTGGAGTTACACCAGCGGACATTTCTGTACTCATGGTAAAAATCGGTCGTTAACGGTATTGCTATAACCCCTCATATGTTTCACGTGAAACACTACCTGTTGAATTTTCGTTTTTTATGACAAGAATTGAATTATGAATAATAACCAAGGCAACAAGGAAAGTCTGAATACACTTCTTTTCGGTAAAGACAGTGAAGAACATATCGTTGGGATTCATCAGCTTGTCAATAATAGAGTCAGACTCTATGTAAGAGATGATAATGGTGTCAAAAGCCGTGACGAAGAATATTATCCATTTTTCTTTCTGTCGGAAAACACTCTCTTGGATGGCTTTATACCGGCTAATAGCGAGAAGTTTTGGCTCATCAAACTTCAGGGAGAAAACTATTACAGATTTTTAGCCATCTTCAAATCTCAACACAACTACAGAAACGCCCTCGACCATATTTCATCGAAATCGAAAGAATCTTCCCAGGAAGACAATGACTCCGGTGTTTCAAACAATCTGACATACAATAGAGGTGATGCTGTCACACAATATCTCCTTCAAACAGGTAAAACCTTGTTCAAAGGAATGATGTTTGAAGATCTTTATCGCATACAGCTCGATATCGAGACGTATTACAAACCTGAAAAAAATACAAGCACCAAAGTTTCTATTGGCAGCGATCCCATCATTATCATATCACTCTGTGACAACAGAGGATGGGAACAGGTAATCCACACAAAAGAACAGTCTGAATACGAATTGTTGCAGGAGCTGGTAAAAATCATCCAGCTGAAAGATCCTGATGTAATCGAAGGGCATAATATCTTCAGTTTCGACCTATCGTATATCCAGAGAAGATGTGAAATTAATGGTGTAGAATTCAGAATTGGGCGTGATGGCTCGATTCCGAGAAGTTTTCCAGCCAGCATCCGCTTTGCCGAACGATCTATAGATTACCCTTTTTTCGACATAGCGGGAAGACACGTTGTCGATACCTTTTTTCTTGTACAGAATTACGACGTTGCGAAACGTTCCATGCCCAGTTACGGACTGAAAGCAGCAGCCAAGTATTTCGGTTTCGCTTCACCCGACAGAACCTATGTCGAATACAGTGAAATTGCGAACCTTTGGGATAATAATCCAGCAAAACTTCTCGACTATGCCCTCGACGATGTCCGTGAAACCGAGAAGATTGCAGCTTTGCTCTCTGGCAGTAACTTTTATATGACGAGAATGATGCCGTACACCTACGCGCAAACGTCAAGACTCGGCCCTGCCGCCAAGATAGAGGCTTTAATGGTAAGAGAATACCTTAAAGAAAAACATGCACTGCCGAAACCGGAAATTGGTCAACAGCATATGGGAGGCTTTACAGAAGTTTTTCTTAAAGGAGTTTTAGGCCCTATCGTTTATGCAGATGTGGAATCGCTTTACCCGTCTATTATGCTTTCATACAATATCTGCCCGAAAAGTGATGAACGAAAAATTTTTCCAAGAATTTTGACCGATCTGAAAGACCTTCGTTTTACAGCAAAGAAAAAAGCGAAAGATGAAAAAGAAAAAGGTAATGAGGCTGAAGCAAACAACTTTGATGCGATGCAATCGTCTTTCAAAATACTGATTAATGCAATGTACGGCTACCTGGGATTCAGTATCGGTATTTTCAACGACTACGAGGAGGCCGATCGTGTTACGACAACAGGGCAGGAAATAGCACGGAAAATGATAAAAGAGTTTGAGTCACGCGATTGCAAAGTTATCGAAGTCGATACTGACGGAATCCTCTTCGTACCTCCTGCACACATACGATCGAAAGAAGATGAAATCAATCTCGTTAACGACGTATCATCTGTCATGCCAAAAGGTATAACTATCGGTTATGACGGGAGATACAGAAAAATGATTTCTTACCTAAAGAAAAATTATGCCCTCCTTGACTATGACGGTACGATTAAACTCAAGGGATCATCACTCATAAGCAGAAGCGGAGAAAAATTTGGGCGGGAATTTATTCGTAAGGGTTTTGAGAAACTTCTCGAAGAGGATGTTCAGGGTTTACACGATCTTTATGTTTCTTATAAGAATATGATCGTGAACCATAACTGGAAAATCGCTGATTTTTCACGAACTGAAAGTTTGAAAAATACGATGGAGCAGTATAGAACCGACACAGAATCGGGAAAAAGACCACGTTCCATTACTTACGAACTCGCATTGAGAAAAAAACTTTCAATCAACAAGGGTGATCGAATCACTTATTATGTATCCGGAAGCGGTCTTCAAAGCAGTCACTTTGATAAAGGCAAACTTGCTGACGAGTGGGATGATTTGAAGCCGGATGAAAATACCCAGTTCTATCTGAAAAGGCTCGATGAATTTTCTCAAAAATTTCTTCCTTTCTTCAAACCGCAGGATTTCAGTTCAATTTTCTCCACCGATACCTTGTTTTCATTTTCTGCTGAAGGGATCGAGCTCATCAAGGAAATACGGAATAAAGAAACCGAATCGATTGACGAAAATGATATACCCTTTTAAAATAATAAGTTATTTATTTTTTAGCTATGATTACGGTTTTTCTTTATTCAAACACGCCTGAGAGTTTCATTGGCTCACGTTGAAAGGAACTTTATGGTTTTCTTGCATGTATACTTAAAACAAATCAGCAACGTTCACTAGCTTTTTCAACACCCAAGACGAATACACAATGGTTGATAACAAAATTCTTCCCGTTACCGATGATGTCACATGGATAGGGATACTTGATCCCGGACTTGTCACATTCGATATTGTCATGGAAACCAAGTATGGCACGACTTATAATTCATATTTCATCAACGCAGATAAAAAAGCAGTTGTCGAGACTTCGAAAGCAAAGTTCTGGCCAACGTATCTTGATAAAATAAAGAAAGTTACCAATCCTGAGGATATCGAGTATATCATTGTCGATCACACCGAACCCGATCATTCGGGCAACGTGAAGAACCTGCTTTCCGTCGCTCCCAACGCAACGGTTGTAGGAAGCGCAAACGCAATCAAGTTTCTTCGTGATCTTGTTGGCAACGATTTCAAATCTCTGACCGTAAAAGATGGTGACACACTCGACCTCGGGAACAAGACACTCCGCTTCATTAACGCCGTGAACCTTCACTGGCCCGATGCAATCTATACCTGGCTTGAAGAAGACAAAGTTCTTTTCACCTGTGATTCTTTCGGTTGTCACTACTGCCATGAAGAGATGTACGATGACCTTGCAGGTGATTTCGACGACGCTTTCACCTACTATTTCGATGCAATCCTCAGGCCGTTCAGCAAATACATGCTTCAGGCCATCGATCGCATTTCCGATCTCGATATCGATGTTGTCTGCCCCGGTCACGGACCGATATTGCGCTCGAATTGGAAAAAGTATGTCGATCTTTCAAAAAAGTACGCTCAGAGCGCCATTGCGCTTCCCAATGAGAAAAATATCCTTATCGCATACGTATCAGCATACGAAAACACGACACTCATTGCTGAAAAAATCGCAGAAGGATTGCGTCCACACTGTGATTTCACCATCGATGTCTGCGATATTGAAAACATGCACTTTGCAAAACTCGAAGAAAAAATTGCACACAGTGCCGCGATCATTGTTGGTTCACCGACAATTAATCAGAACATCGTTTCACAGATATACCAGCTTTTTGCTGCCATAAATCCAATCCGTGATCGTGGGAAACTGGCAGCCGCTTTTGGTTCTTACGGCTGGAGCGGTGAAAGCACCAAGATCATTGAAACGAACTTCACCAACTTGAAGCTAAAAGTATTCGACCAGAATATCAGAGTAAAATTCAAACCACATGAAAAAGAGTTTGAAGAGTGCAAAGCATTTGGAAAAGCGTTTGCCGAAACGTTGATCGAAAAGAACAATCTTGTCTGCAATACCTGAAAACTGTTGCAGAAAGCAAGAAAGAGGCTGTCCGATTAGCCCAATATTTTGTTTTTATGTAGCCATTTCCAAACCTGCCCCGTGTAATCAAAACATTTTTTTCACGGGGTAGCGTGTCTTCTCTCTCCATGTCATCCCCGGGCTTGACCCAAGGGTTACTCTTTCGATCAAAGTCAGTATGGATGCCGGATCAAATCCGGCATGACTTTTCAGGGAAATTGGGCACCGATTCGCGGTGATTTCCGAACTGCTATTTCACGGGTGGGCATGGCTTTTTGCGGGTATTGGGTGTTTGCATGGAACACGAGATGTCTTTGGAAGAGGGAGCGTTATGTACCGACTGCAGTGGAAAGCTTTTTTGCCAAAAGATCGACATAGGCACCTTCGACGAGTTGTGACCGATCGATTCCAAACCTCTCCAAAAGCCGATACGCCTCTCTGACCCCGGTCTCGGTCGTTTCGTTTTCCTCAAGAATAACCTCGATTTCAAGAAAATGCCCCAAGTCAGTGACATTATCGAGATGTATACGCGTTCTTCCAGCTATAAACAATAAACGATATTTGTGTACACGACCTGTTTGTCCATAAGACATTGCCAGTAAATCTCTCATGATATCAGGCTGTAAAACAGGTATATGCAGATAAAAAGATTCTTTTGGCCCTTTTGTGTCAGCCCTGCGGTAAAAAATCAACTTCCCTTCCCCGGTTGAAAGTACTCGTAGCTTGAGCCTACCGGTATTGCACGAAAAAAACGTATCGTCCTGTATAAGCTCGAATGGCCCCTGATCGGCAAGAGGTGCTATTTTTGGAATAAAAGCGTCGATACTTGGAATTACAGCTTTGATATCGATGTTTCTTGGCATGTTGTGTTTACGGCAAAAATGGTAAAGATTTTACATCGGTTACACAACGGAGATCAGCTAATGAGTTTCGAAATGTCATGCCACGTTACAAACAGTGAGAGCATGATAAACAATGCTATTCCTGCAAGATTGATGATTTGATGTGTTCCGGCCCCTATTGGTTTGTTCCTCAGAGCTTCAATCAACAACATGAAGAGCTGTCCTCCATCGAGCCCGGGAAAAGGGAGCATATTCATGATACCGAGGCTCAAGCTGAGAAAACCGGTAAATAGCAGAAGATCAACCCAACCGCCACTTGCAGCTTGCCCGGCAAGCACTGTGATACCGACAGGTCCTGAAAGATTTTCCACTCCTGCACTACCAGAGAAGATATTGAGGAAAAGACGAGCGGTTTCCGAAATGACGACCCAGACAGTTTGTATGCTTGTAGCAACAGCACTGAACAACGACATGTTTTCTCCGATCATGAAAGCAGGAACAAATACCGAGAACGCAAATATCACATTGAAGAAGGAGCCTCCCGACATGATGAGTGCGCGTGAGGTACGTGAAGCAGCAAACAGTTTTTTGGCGTGTTCATCCGTCTCGTTCGAGAAACTGACAAATCCCCCGAGTGGCAGGAGTCGTATGGTAAACTCCGTTTCCCGATGTCGAAACAATGTTACTATCCGTGGACTGAACGGAAAACCGATTGAAAATTCATAAACAGGCACACCAGCTCTACGCGCCGCCAGAAAATGACCAAACTCGTGAACCAAAACAACTAGAGAAAGGACAAGAACAAAGGAAACTATTGCAATAAACATAATTGATTGAATATGACTATTGAAAACCACGGTCTACCCATGTGGTTCTTTTTGATGATCATCATAGACGCATCACAAGACCTTTTGCGGGAGACCGCCATCACTTGTAACAAACCTATTGTCAATAATTATATCGTATTACCACACATCAAATACTACAATTTTTCAGCATAATATAAAAACAAACGATCATTGCAGTCCGAATATCAGATATTTTCCATACGGCATCCTGTCTTTTGAGAAACACACCTCGGTCGTTAAGGAATATTCTGAATGAGAAGGTGTATTGATCTGATTGTCATTATAGGTGTATACCAACGCTACTTGAAGACAATGTCTTTCACCATAACCTTTCCTATTGTCTCGTTCAACCTACCGACAATATTTTTTTTCCTAAATGAAAGTTCGTTTCTCCAGGAAGGGTTGAGAACCCGTACGTAAAGAATACCCTTCACAAACTTTTCAACTTTGGTAATCCTTGCGATGGTCTCCCCGACTACGTTATGCCAGACCTTGAGAGCATGATGCTCTTCTTGAGCTCCTTTCATCCCGTAGATCGAATATACCTCATCGACGATATCGTTGAATTTTCTCGGAGATCTTGTTTTTTTCATGGTGAACGGGAAAAATTACGGATCTTGAGCCTCTATCTCTCCAGCTATTTTCCGTATCGAGATGCAGTGAATACCATCGAACTCCTGTTTATCGGTTGCCGTAATGATTGATTGTCCAGAGCCTTTGAGCAATAGAAGCACCTTTTCCACCCTTTTTCTATCGAGCTCACTGAAAAGATCGTCGAGAAGGAACAAAGGACTTTCTCCGGTAACCTCATGGATGAATCTCTGTAAAGCCAGCTTTATTGCTATTAAAAATGTCCGTAACTGGCCTTGTGAAGCATATTTTTTAACCTCTATACCATCGAGTCTAAAAACGATATCGTCTCTGTGAGGACCGAGCAGGGTCTGTTTACGATGCAATTCCTGTGATGTGATCTCTTTAAAACGAAGCATCATGGCCTCGACGATTTCCTTCTCCTTCATATCGGCAATCTGCCTGCTTACAGAAGAACGGTAACTGAGGCCCGGTACTTCGCCAAGGCCGAGTTGTTCGTATACCGACCGACAGTAGATAAGCAAACGTTCTATAAAGTCCAACCGCGCCGATATAATTGATCCGGCAAGAAGCGACAGTCTTTCGGTCCATACATCGAGATTATCGCTGTTGATGGTGCTTTCACCCATAACTGAAAGCAATGTATTTCGTTGCTGTAACACCCGCCTGTACTGCAGCAAATCGTCAAGATAGCGTTTATCTGTTTGTGAAAGTGCATTGTCTATGAAACGCCTTCTCTCCTGCGGAGAACCGTTGACAACGGTCAGCTCCATCGGAGAAAAAGTTATGCATGGAATGCGTCCGACAAGTCCGGAATACTTCTTCAACTCCTCACTGTTGAGAAAGATCTTCTTGTCCGACGCTTTGGCATAGCTGACCTTTACGGCTATTTCAATGTCCCTTTCATCTATAAACCTGCCATGCAACAGAAAATAGTCGGCTGTAAACCTCAAGCATTCCCTGTCGAGGGATTTGTTCAATCCTTTAGCAAGTGCACAATAATGAATTGCTTCAAGAATGTTCGTTTTTCCAGAGCCATTTGGTCCATAGAGCACATTGATTCCATCCGTTGGAGCAAATATCAGATCGGAATGTTTTCTGAAATTGACAAGCTTTATTTCTTGTAAACGCAAAGATCGTTCAGGTATGTCAATTATTGATTCTCACAGGCATGACCAAAATAATCAAACGATCATCATCTTTTTCTTTTTCCGGTTTCAGGATAACAGCGGTTGTCGGGCTGCTCAATTCTACAACGACGTTGTCTTCATCGATATGTCCCAGAGCCGCTTCTATGAATTTCGCGTTGAAACCTATGTCTATAGGCTCATTGTCATAGGTGCAGGAAAGGTTTTCCTGCGCTGATTCTCCCTCGTTTATGTTTTCGGCCGAAAGCTGTAAGGAAGCTGGAGAAATGGAAAAACGTATATCGCCTATGCTTGAGAATCTCCCGACTCTTTTGACAGAATCATAGAAAAGAGATCTTTCAATGGTTAGCTTTCTATCATTTTCAAGAGGAATGACCGCCTCATAATTCGGGTACTGCTCGACAATCAATGCTGCATCGAGAACCAGACCGTCCATGGAAAAACGAATGGATTTGTTCGACGAATCGATAGATATGGTAACTGAACCTTCACCGATAAGCTTCTGTAGAACTGATAATACTCTAGCAGGTATAACAACTTTTTGCTTTTCCTGTTGAGAAACCTCACATGACTTTTTGAATCGTACCAAACGATGACCGTCTGTCGAGACTGCTGTCAGACTGTTGTTCTCGATTTCGAAAAGAACACCCATCATTGCCGGTCTCATACCGTCGATACTGCATGCAAAAATTGTTTTGTGTATGAGATTGAGTATATCTTCAGAAGGAAGGCCGAATTCAATGTCAAAGGTTTTATCCTGCTTTTCCGCTTTGCTTTCAAACGTGCATGGAATTTTATAACGCCCTTTGTCTGTCGCGATATTGACAATCCCCTGTTCACTCATTTGTTGACGTTCGACTTCGAAACCGACCTCGGTATCGTACATGCTTCTCAAAAAATCGAGGATGGTTCGAGCTTTGATTCCCAAATTTCCTTGATCGGTCGATTCTACATCCGTCGATGCCGTTATGGACATTTCACCATCCGTCGCGAAAAGTGTAAGGCTCTGGTTTTCAAGTGTGATGTGCAAGTTCTCATATCTGGGATCGAGAACCTTGTTGGGAATTGCTTGTGTCACCTTGTTTACAGCATCCTGGAAGTGCTTGATTGAGGTCGAAAATTTCATTGTCTACTCTATTTATTTATTAAGTAATTAAATGTTGTTGTTGTTGTTGAGTGTGTGGAATTCTTGATTATTCAGACAAAAAAAGTATAAGTATATATTTTATAATATTTTATTTGGTTTGTTCAGATGTTGGGGTGTGTTGATAATATGTTGATGGTTGTGTCCTCTTATACACACCCGTTCGAATTTACACTGTTTTGTCTGCTCCCGATGTTGATAAGTGCGCACGCTTCTGCTTGGTGATTCACAAATTGTTGACAGGTTATGCACATCGGTGATGTTTGCCTTGAAAAACTATAGCATCGGCAATATACTATGGGGTTGAGAGGGGTCGTTATCATATCGACATAATCTCGATACGTTTTTTCAGTTCCTCAACCTGACTTCTCATTTCTGTGGAATTCTCCACTTTTTTATGAATGGTGTTGTAGCCGTGAATTACCGTTGAATGATCTCTTCCTCCGAAATGGAGCCCTATGGTTTTCAAAGATGAGTCTGTGAGTTCTTTGCTGAGATACATCGCTATCTGGCGTCCGGTTGCAATTTCTTTTTTCTTCGATTTGCCTTTCAAGTCGTTGGGAGTGATGGAAAAATAGGAGCAAATCGCTTTTTCAATGGTTTCCAGACTCAACTGCTTGGACTGAATTCTGATAATGTCCTTGAGCGTTGTTTTGGTGAACGAAAGGTCGATTTCCTTGTTGAACAAAGAGTGTGCTGCCAGGAGCTTGACAATACACCCTTCGAGCTCCCTGACGTTTTGCGTGACGTTGGTTGCGATGAACTCTATGACATTTGCATCGAATGTCACGCCGTTTTGTTCCAGCTTGCTTTGAATGATCGCTTTTCTCGTTTCATAGTCAGGAGGCTGAATGTCAGCCGACAATCCCCAATTGAACCGGGAAATAAGCCGGTCTTCAATGCCTCTTATTTCTTTTATAGGTCTATCCGATGAGAGAATGATCTGTTTGTTCGACTGATGAAGGGTGTTGAAAATGTGAAAGATTTCCTCCTGCGTTTTTTCTTTTCCTGCAAAGAACTGAATATCGTCGATGATGAGAACATCAACTTTTCTGTAAAAGGCGGAAAATTCCTGAATGTTGCCGTTTTGAATGGCATTGACGAAATCGATGGCAAATTTCTCGCTCGAGACATACAGGACGTATTCGGAGATGCTTTTTTCACGGACATGATTGCCGATAGCTTGAGTCATGTGCGTTTTACCGAGTCCAACTCCTCCATAAATGACGAGAGGATTGAAGGCGTTTTGCCCGGGATTTTGGGATACCGATTTCGATGCAGCGAACGCCAGGGAGTTACAGTCACCTCGAATAAGAGTGTCGAATGTGTATTTTGGATTGAGATGGCTTTCAAATTTTGTCCGGTAGCGTTCAAGGAAATCTCTGTCGGAAGACAACTCGACCGTTGCAGAACAGCCGTTTTCGGCAGGGTCGGTTTTGGGTATATTCTGATGGGGGAGTTCGATGGTGACCGGGTTGTTCTGTGACCTGTCCATAACGATCGAATACATCAATCGCCCTTCGGAACCGAGAATATCCTTCAGAGCCTGTTTCAGCTGTGTTGAGTAATTTTCTTCAATCCATTCGTAGAAAAACTGGCTTGGAACTTCAATAGTCAGTTCATTGTCCGAAAAGTGTAGGGGAGAGATCGGGGTGAACCATGTTTTAAATGCCTGGCTGTTGAGTTTATCTTTCAGTATATCGAGGCAGGCATCCCATACTTTTTGTGCTGCATTGGCTTCTGTACCATTACTGTGTGATTGCTTATCAAGTAGAACCTTACTTTGTTGGGCTGGCATGAAATCGTGACATTTGAGATGTGGATAAGCTCTTCCATTGACGAATAATCAACATTTGTTGTTCATAAATTACATTTTTCAGTGGACAAAAAACAATTCGCGAAAGGAAAAGTTCTTGTTCCGTGTGACATAGTTGTAACAAAGGTTGTCCACAGGTTAAGTTGTTTTTTTGTTTGTTTTTATGGTTTTGTGTTCTTTTGGTTGTCAACATCTGTGGATTGTTTTTGTTGTCAGGTTTTTTGGGGCTTTCGTCGGGTGAAGTTTTTTTATCAACAAGTTGTCAACATTGTGGGTATCTCCTCTTCGGAGGGATGTTGACAGCCGGTGTCGCTTATGCGAAAAGCTGTTTTACCCGGTTGGATTTCAAAAATGATTATGCTAAATTCAATGCCTTGTATTTTTTGAATCGATCTATGAGAACAATGAAGAGTGTTTTATCATGAAAAGAACATTTCAGCCGCATAACAGAAAGAGAAGAAACAAGCATGGTTTCCGCCAGCGCATGGCGACAAAAAACGGCCGTAGAATCATCGCTTCACGAAGAGCGAAAGGGCGTCATTCGCTAAGTGTCAGCAGTGACATGGGATCTCGCAAAAAAGGATAGATCACTAACTGTTCCGTGATATTGTGAACTTTGTCCATGCTCACTCGTTAAAAAAGTATGAAATTCTCAGGGGGCGATCTTCTGTGTCGAAGCTTTTTCGTTCCGCCCGAAGTTACAGAGGAAATTTCATAAAAGTGCTGTTTGCCCCGCTCGAGATGACTTGGAGAGGACATCGGTCACTACCCAAAGTTCTTTTTATCGTTGGCAGGAAAATAAAACCCGATGCTGTTGATCGTAACAGGATAAAGCGTTTGATGAAAGAGGCCTACAGGCATGAAAAAGCACTTGCAATCGAATGTGCTGGAAAATATGCCGGGAACGGAGAGAGGATACTCTGTATCGCATTCATGTACGTCGGGCGAAAAAAAAATTCTCCGTCATTGGAAAATTTCAGAAAAGAGATTAGAGCATTGCTTGAAGGCATTAACAGTATGGCTCCCGGTTGAGCCGTCAATAATGCCTGAAAGGTTGTTGATTCAGGCAAAAGAGATTTTATAGCAAAAGAGCAATCATGGAACTCAATGCTTTCTGGAAAATTATAAACCAGGTGCCGATTCTTCTAATCAAGTTTTACCGGTCGTATATCTCTCCCCTTTTAGGTCCATCCTGTCGATTTTATCCTACCTGTTCACATTATGCTCTCGAGGCGTTCAGGACTCATAATTTCTTTTATGCGCTGTTGCTGACTGTATGGCGGGTGGTTCGCTGCAATCCTTTTTCCAAAGGGGGATATGATCCAGTACCATTGTCCGGTGAAAAATTAAAATCAAAAGAAAGAGATAATGGATAGAAATTCTGTAATAGGACTTTTGCTGATAGGTTTGATCATGATTGTCTGGATGCAGTTCATGGCTCCGGAAAGAAAAACCGCTCCAGACATGGCGGTGAGTGATGTGGCCGTGGTTGATGAAGCAGGTAATGACAATAACAGGTCATCGTCGGTCACGCAGGATAACGGGAGTACCGATGCTTTCGGGGAGTTTGCCGCGGTGGCCGAAGGTGAGGAAAAAACCATCACCGTTGACAACGAACTTTTCACAGCGGTGTTTTCCTCACGGGGAGCTACTCTGAAGTCAATGGTGTTGAAAGGCCATCTCAATTCGGACAGGGAGCTTTTCGACCTGGTGAAAAATGCCGATAGCGGTGCACTGTCACTTTTTTTTCAGACTCGTGACGGTAAGAAAATCGATACAAGAGACCTTTATTTTACAGCGTCTGACAACAATAGCGAAGTGATCTTGGAAGGAGACCAGTCCTATTCGCTGACGTACAGGCTCGATATCTCCCCTGAGAGAAGCATAACCATTGCCTATACTTTTACCGGTGACGACTATGCTATAGGCTATGATGTTCAGATGTCAGGCTTCGAGGGTCAGTTGCCCGGTAACGAATTTCAGCTTGAATGGGATGGCGGGCTGATCCATTCCGAGAAAAATCACGATGACGAGATGCAGAACTCGTGGGCATCGGCGTATATGGGTGGTAGTCTCCTCAAACTCGATGCGAGTGATTCTTCGAAAAACTATCGAGAAGAACAGTCCGGAGTGGCGACATGGATAGCCGTAAGAACAAAATATTTTGTGGCTGCAATGATTCCTTCGTCACCAACAGAAGGAGTGTATTTGAGCGGGAATCATAAGGCGGGAGAAAAGTTTGAGAATTATACGGCAGCACTGAAGTTCTCACTTCCGGCCGGCGAGAAAATCTATAAAGAATCGCTGGTGCTCTATGTCGGGCCGATCGATTACAATGTGTTGCACTCATTGGACGTGAATCTCGAAAAGATCATGGATTTCGGCTGGGACTGGTTGACCAGGCCGTTTGCGGAGTACATTATTCTGCCGATCTTCAACCTTCTCAACCAGTTCATCAGCAATTACGGTCTCATCATCATCATTTTTGCGCTGCTGATCAAACTGGTCACCTATCCGCTGACCATGGCATCTACCAAATCGATGAAAAAAATGGCTGCCCTTCAGCCGATGATGAAAGAGCTGCAGGAAAAGTACAAGGACAATCCTGGAAAAATGCAGAGTGAACTGGGCAGGATATACAAAGAGGCCGGGGTTAATCCGTTAGGTGGGTGTCTTCCGGTACTGCTGCAGATGCCCCTGCTTTTTGCAATGTTCTACGTGTTCCGTTCGTCCATAGAACTGCGCCAGCAGCCATTCCTTTGGGCTAACGATCTTTCAGTGCCGGACTCTATTCTCGATTTGGGATTCAGTATTCCGCTGTATGGGGATCATATCGCTTTATTTCCGATCCTCATGGGTGGGGCGGTCTATCTGCAGCAGAAGATAACCCCGACGACACAGACCAATGAGCAGATGAAGATCATGATGTACATATTCCCGGTCATGATGCTGCTCTTTTTCAACAACCTTCCTGCAGGACTGGGGCTCTACTATCTGATGTTCAACGTGTTCAGTATCATCCAGACCTATTACATCAATAAGACATCTTCTACGGATGATCTCCCGGAAATAGCTCCAGCCAAACCGGTTCAAAAGCAGCCGAAAAAGAAAAAGGGAGGTAAAAAACGTTAAGCATGTAATCTGTTGTCCCGGCACCATACTCTGCCGGGGCATAAAACAAACGTATCTGCAGCAGGATGATACAGCTCTCAACGGAGTACTTTGCGGTACTGTCAAGCAGGCTGATATTCTCTGCAATTGCCATACTTTTCACCGCGATGATCATCATGTTTCGCAGAGGTTGGGACGGTATGGCAATTCTTTTTCTTGTTCTCACTGCCACCGTTGTTTCTGAATTGATGTTTTCAACGCTGGTCCGATCGCTGCCGCCGGATATCGGTTTGTCATGCTCCTATGGTACTGCGGCATATCCAGCAGCAGCGGTCATCGTCTATATTTTTTTCAGCCGGGGCACTATGGCTGAAAAGTTGTTCACTGCTCTTTTTCTGCTTTCAGCCGTGCTGTTTACCATTTCGGGAATGTTTGCCGGGTTGTATTCTTCCGGTACAGCCGCCGTAGGTGTTCTCGTCGGAATGGTTACTTCGGTAATGGTGTACACTGTTGTGGTTTCGTTGGTGAAATACTATCTCGGGCGGTGCAGGTGATGCCGGTGCAACGGCATAAACCGTCAGTGGCAGGGGATTTTTCGGTCTGAAAAGCGAATTATAACGCAATGTGACACATTGGGGTTGCAAGATGGCACTATACTGGGGTATAGATCTCGGGGGAACAAAAATAGAGGGCGCTGTCCTCGATGAAAACAAGAAACCTCTTGTTCGTCTGAGGATTCCAACGGAAGCTTCCGGAGGGTACCGCCATATACTATCACGAGTGCAGAAGCTTCTGCAGATGATGGCCGATGAGTACGGTTTTACGTTGCCTTCAGTTGTAGGAATTGGTACTCCCGGCCGGATTGACGTGAACACCGGCCTTTTGAAAAATTCAAACACGGTATGTCTCAACGGTAAACCGGTGCTGGTCGATTTTCAAAAGCTGCTTCAGGCAGAGGTGATGATCGAAAATGATGCCAACTCGTTTGCGCTTGCGGAATCTCTCTTCGGCGCAGGAAGAAAAACAATGCATCGGGGGACGGGAGTCGCTTTCGGAATTATTCTCGGTACCGGAGTGGGGGGAGGAATTGTCTGCGGTGAAACGGTTGTTCACGGAGCGCATGGAATTGCAGGAGAGTGGGGGCATAACGAACTTTTGCCGGATGGGGAATTGTGCTACTGCGGGAGAAAAGGGTGTGTGGAAACCGTATTGTCTGGGCCGGCACTCGAGCGGTTCTATACCATTCGGTCGGGAGGGATGTGGAAATCCCTCAAAGAGATTGCAGCGACTGCCGAAGCTGATCAGGCTGCCGGGGAAACGATCGAACGTTTGCTGAAAGGGTTCGGTAAAGCGGTCGCCCAGGTAATCAATATCCTCGATCCCCATATCATTATTGTCGGGGGAGGTGTGAGCAACGTCGAAGCACTCTACTCGCCTGTTGCCCGGTGTGAAATTGAAAAACATCTGTTCAACGGTACACTCGATGTTCCGGTTGTGCGTCCGCAGCTCGGAGACAGCGCCGGTGTTATCGGTGCGGCCTTGTTAACTGTAGGAAAATCTCGATGAAAGAAAAAAGTTTGAAAGATTTGTATAGGAAAGGAGAGACGGTTGAGCTGACAATCTCCGATATAGCGGAAAAGGACCACTGTTTCGGGAGGCTTGAAAACGGTACCGCTGCCCTTGTAAAGGGAATGCTGGCAGTTGGAGACAGGGTTAGGGCAACCATAACCAAAATCAGGCCTACCTATATCGAGGCCGTGCTTGACAGGATTTTGTCTCCTTCGGCTGACAGGGTCGAACCGGAATGTCCGGTTTTCGGTGTTTGCGGGGGATGTAAGTGGATGCATGTGAGTTATGACGCTCAGCTCCGCTACAAACAAAAGAAAGTACATGATGCTCTCCTTCACATCGGTGGTATGGAGGAGGTTCCGGTCAACCCTGTCCTGCCTGCACCTGGTATCATGCATTACCGGAACAAGGTTGAATTTTCCTGTTCCAGCAAGCGGTATCTGATGCCGGAGGAATTGAAAATGGACGTTCTTGAAAAGCCAAAAGATTTTGCGCTTGGATTCCATGCGCCGGGAAATTTTGAAAAGGTTCTCGAGATAGACCGCTGCTATCTTGCCAAGGAATGTATGAACAATGCACTTCTGGCTACCAGAGAGTTTGCGCAAGAGTACGGTCTGGAACCCCATGCAGTAAGGGAACATAAGGGTTTTTTGAGAAATCTTATGCTGCGCTACAGCGAAGAACGGAACGTACTGATGGTCAACCTCGTGACTTCATGGTACGATGCCGGTCTCATGGAAGCGTACCGCGATCGTCTTCTGTCCTCGATGCCGCAACAACCGATGACTGTCGTCAACAATGTCACGTCACGGAAAAATACGGTTGCGGTCGGTGAGAAAGAGTATGTCATTTACGGTGACGGAGTTGTCCAGGAGCGTCTGGGCGATCTGCACTTCCGGATATCCGCCAACTCTTTTTTCCAGACAAACACAAAGCAGGCAGAAACCCTCTATGATGGCATCGTGAATATGGCCGGGCTGAGGGAAGATGATACGGTCTATGATCTGTATTGCGGAACCGGAACCATTACACTCTACCTTGCCGGGCGCTGCCGCCGGGCGATCGGTCTGGAAATCGTGGAAAGCTCACTGGCAGATGCCGCGGAGAACGCTTCGCGAAACGGTATCACCAACGCCTCGTTTTATGGGTTGGATCTGAAGAATTTTCATTCCGTACTCGGCACGCTGGAGGAGTTTGGGTTACCAAGGGTGATTGTCACGGATCCACCAAGGGCGGGTATGCACCCGAAAGCGCTGAAGGCCATGATTCGGCTCCAGCCCGAGACAATCGTCTATGTGAGCTGCAACCCTGCCAACCTTGCGCGCGATGCAAAAGAGATCAACGCTTCGGGCTACCGGCTCGAAGAGGTACAACCGGTCGATATGTTCCCGCATACGAGTCATATCGAGACACTGGCGTGCTTCAGAAGAACAGTGTAAGGATTGTTGACTCGTTGATTTGTTGAACTGTTGGTCTGAACGCTCTCGGAAAAACCGTCGCGAGAAGTTCCGGGAGCAAGGCGAACGGAGTGCAGGAACCGGAGTGTACAAATAGTACATGAGGATTCCGAGCACCGCTCAACGCAGCTATCGAATCTCTTAGCAGGTTGTTCCGGGAGTGTAAACGGAAGGTAAAGGTCAAAAGTAAAAAGCATTCCTTTCATTTCTCGCAGATGACGTTTACTTTAGCGGCGCTTGTGATCGCTTTCTTTTTGATGTCTTCGACATCGCTTTCAGGATCGCCGGAGGCAAGGGCTACGCCCATTCGCCGGTAAGGACGGGATGAAGGCTTGCCGAAAATGCGGATATCTGTCCCCGGCAGGGTGAGAGCTTCTTCCAGACCGCTGAAACGGGGCGTGCTTCCCTCCCTCGTTGCCAGGATGACCGCACTGGCCCCGGGACGCATCAGGGAAATCTCCGGTATAGGCAATCCCAGGATCGTCCTGGCGTGCAGTTCGAATTCCGAAAGGTTCTGGGTTCCGACGAGAGTCACCATACCGGTGTCGTGTGGACGCGGAGAAAGTTCCGAGAAATAAAGGCCTTCATCGGAAAGAAAAAACTCGACCCCCCAGATACCGGCTCCGCCGAGAGATCGGGTGACCTTTTCAGCCATTTCCTGCGCCTCCAGCAACAGCGTTTCGCTCATACGGCAGGGCTGCCAGCTTTCCTGATAATCGCCTCGTTCCTGTCGATGTCCTATAGGAGGGCAGAAAAGCGTTGGTCCGTTTTTTTGTGTTACGGTCAGGAGTGTGATTTCGGTATCGAACGGAATGAACGATTCAACGATCACTTCTGCGATATCCCCCCGCTTCGCGCTTTGCGAATAGCTCCATGCCTTCTCGATATCCGATGTGTTTCTGATGATTGACTGTCCCTTGCCAGAGGAACTCATCAGGGGCTTGATTACGGCGGGCAGGCCGATATTCTCTACGGCTGCTGTCAGTTCTTCCAGTGAAGCGGCGTAACGGTACCGTGCTGTTCTCAGGCCGAGTTCAGCCGCCGCCAGATCGCGAATGGCTTTGCGATTCATGGTAAAGTTTGCAGCGCGTGCCGACGGAACCACCTGAATGCCCCGTTTCTCATACGCATAGAATCGTTCAGTGCGGATGGCCTCGATCTCCGGTACAACGATATCCGGCTTGTGCTTCACAACCAGAGCATCGAGGGCGTTGCCGTCGAGCATGTCGATAACCTCCCGTTCATCGGCCACCTGCTGTGCTGGCGCATCGCTGTAACTATCTACCGCTACCACGTATTGTCCGAGCCGTTTAACGGCGATAACGAACTCTTTTCCCAACTCCCCGCTGCCAAGCAGCATGATTTTTTTCGGCATGTTCATGGCGATATACTGATATGAACGGTTGACAAGACAGACGCTCCGATACCCGCAGCGCTACGAAATATACGACACCGGTTCGGAGATGAAAAGGATCTCTACGGTAGGCTGGTTTGCCTTGAAAGGAATTATTGATTCTGGCGGCCCGTTGAAAAGGAAAAAGATCGGATCAAGCAGGGAAAACATTCAGTTGTCAGTATACGTCCGTTGGCCGGGATCGAGGCAGATATCATGGCAGCCTTCACATCCCGGCGGTTCTTCAATAGCCTTGCATGTCTGCTGACGCTGCATGGAAATCATTCATAAGAACCCGAAATGAACTATGGATTCTGGTAATAAACCGAGCAAAAAGCTTGAGCAGTATCGCTACTTCCTCAAAGACAGCATCCGTCAAACGATCGATTTCACCCGAACCGCGCAAAGCCGCCGCTTGCCTGCGCCTCCCTTGCAAAAGCCATGTCCTGAAGACGCGGTTAGGATCGATCTGCCCAACGGCCAGCGTTCATTGAAGAAATGCTGCTCGATGACGGTGGGGGATGCAATCGCCGGACGGGAAAGCATGCGCTTTTACACAGATGAATCCCTCGACCTCGATGAACTGTCCGCCCTGCTCTGGGCGACACAGGGTATACGCCATGTGCTGAGCGAAGAGTGCGCCTTGCGAACCGTTCCGTCAGCAGGGGCTCGGCATTCTTTCGAAACATATGTTGCAGCGAGCAATGTAGAAGAATTGCCTGCCGGACTCTATCGCTACCTGCCTTTGGACCATCAGCTGCTGCAGCTTTTTCTCGATGAGAAGATAGGCGACAAGGCCTCATGGGCCTGCATGGCGCAGCGCTTCGTCGCCGGTGCCGCTCTAACCTTTTTCTGGACGACTATTCCTGCACGCATGGAGTGGCGTTATGACCTAGCGGCCCACAAGGTGATCGCCCTCGACGCCGGGCACGTCTGCCAGAACCTCTACCTCGCCTGCACCGCCCTCGGCGCGGGCACCTGTGCCATAGCCGCCTATGATCAAGCCGAATGCGACCGTCTGCTCGGGGTTGATGGGGAGGAGGAGTTTACAGTGTATATCGCACCGGTAGGGAAGGTATGAGGGTACCGCTATACATTTGCTGCGCAACATGATTTCTTCGTTGTGCAGTGCTCAAAATCCTCATGAACTTATTGTAACACTCCGGTTTCTGCGCTCCGTCCGCCTCGTACTCAAGGCGCTCGCGACAATGTATAGCGGTAACTTTTTCAGTGAATCACTCCAATATAGAGCACCGGAATCAATTGAATTATATTTGCATGTTTATACATCGTATAATACTGTATAAATATCTTCTATATAAAATGTCTTGTCATGTCCAATCTGATCCCTCAACATGGCGGCTATCGAAGATTGAAAAGTTTTCAGATGGCGCAACTTGTCTATGATGTTACGGTTCGTTTTGTTGAGCGTTACATCGATAGGTACAGCCGGACGAAGGATCAGATGGTGCAGGCGGCACGGAGTGGTGTACAGAATATTGCCGAGGGATCACAGGCTTCGGCGACATCGAAAAAGACCGAGCTGAAACTGACCCAGGCTCGGGCGAGTCTTGAAGAACTGAAACTGGACTACGAGGATTTTTTGCGTCAACGGGGCTACATGATTTGGGGAAAAGAAATCCCCCTCCGTCAGGAGTTGGTAGACAGACGATGCCGAACTGCCGATGAGGTGGCGAGCTGGGTGAAGGAGATGGCTGGAAGTGGACGGAATGGACTTGGTGGACAGGGAAAAAATGGACAAAAGGTGTCCACAGGGTCCACTCCGTCCACGTTGTCTACAAAAGATTATTCTGAGCTTTCAGCTAATGCAGCACTGGTTTTGATAGCGGTAGCGTGTTCACTGCTCGACCGTCAGGTTGAGCGGCTGGCGAAGGATTTTGAAAACGAGGGAGGTTTTACCGAGCGTTTGTACAGGGTGCGAAGCATCAGAAGGAAGGGACTTCAGTAGTCATTTTCACGCTTCGGGTTTTTCTCCGCCTTTCACTTCTTCGAAATCCGCTTCGACGGCATGGGTGACCGGGGCTTCTTCCTGAACGACTTCGCCTTCCCATTCGATGAACTTGTCCAAGTCGCGGTTGATCGACGCAAGGACGGCGGTGAGAACGGCGACATCGTCTGCGAAACCGAGAAGCGGGATGAAATCGAAGATGGCGTCGAACGGTGTGACGAAGTAAATGATCGCCGTAAAGGCAAGTATGATCGTTTGCCAGGGGATGACGCTGTACTCTTTGTTGAGCCAGCTTTTCAGCATGCGCAGCATCGCCTGAAGCTTGTCGGTGATTTCCTGAAACTGCGATGAAGCTTTGGCCGCGTTCGCCTTGTTGAGCGCAGAGTCTATGATTTGCTTCACTTTTTCAGGATTGCGCGCGACGTTTTCCGCTTTCTTTTTCGCCCGCTCGAATGCTTTTTCCCTTGCGTTCATCCTCGATTTCCTCTTTTCGGCTACTGCTTACTTACTGCCTGCTTTCAATAACTTCCTTTTTTCTTCCTCGGTCAAAGACTCGTATCCTTGGCGGGATATTTTATCCAGAATCGCGTCGATTTCCTCTTCGCTGACCTGCAGGCCGGTTTCTTCCCTGTCTTTTTTATAAAGCTTGGGGCCACTGCGTTCGTCCTGTTTGGGAAAGGTTTTGTCCAGCCAGTCGGAGAATGAAAAACCCTGCTGCCGGAACTTGATGTAAGCGAAGCCGACCACCATGCCTCCGAGGTGGGCGAAATGAGCGATATTGCTGCCGCTGCCCATACCTGCATTGTTGATGCCCATCAGCAGTTCGAGCGCTGCGTACCCTGCTATGAAATATTTTGCCTTGATCGGGAACAGAAAGTAGAGAAAGATGTAACGGTCGGGAAACATCATACCGAATGCGAGCAGAATGCCGAACACCGCACCGGAAGCTCCAACTGTCGGATACGGACTGCCGATGGTCGTCAGCAGATTGATCAGGGCTGCCCCGATACCGCATATGAAGTAATAAGTGGTGAACTCTTTCGTTCCCCAGTAGTTTGCTATCTCCGTTCCGAATAGCCAGAGTGCAAACATATTGAAAAAAATATGGGGAAATCCTGGTCCGTGCATGAACATGTAGGTGACGAGCTGCCATATCTGGAAATTATACTCACCCGATGAAGCTATCGGCCACAGTGGGCCGAAGAATTGCACCAAGGGACTAATAGGAGAGAAATACTGTATGAAAAAGACCAGAATATTGGCAATGATGAGTGTTTTAATTGCCGGGGGCATTACCTGAAATCCGCCCGGGCTATATGGTTGGTTATAATTGTTCATTCAGTACAAGTTCAACTCTTTGTTTTCATGTTTTCTCTTACAAGGGGGGTGCAGCTGATCCTAATGTCAGCGAACTGTTAATCGTTCAGCGCTGCGATGCCGGGAAGAACTTTTCCTTCCAGGAACTCGAGACTCGCACCCCCGCCGGTTGATATATGGGTAATACCGGATGCAAGCCCCGCTTTCATGACCGCGGCAGCGGAATCGCCACCTCCGACGATGGAGATGGTGCCTTTT
>JADMLA020000038.1 GCA_015482705.2 Prosthecochloris sp.
ATATCCATCGCGCTTCCACCAGTCCAGACCTCCGATCAGCTCTTTCACTCTGAATCCGAGCCTTGCCATCTGCAGAGCCCCCTTTGTAGAAGCATTACAACCAAAACCGTCACAGTAAACAATGAACAGCGCCGTTTTATCCAGCTGCTTCGTTGTCTCTTCGCTCATCTTTCGATGAGGAAGATTGATGGCCTTCGGGATATGTTCCTGTCGATAGGACTCTGGTGATCGTGCATCGATGACGATGATGTTTTCTCCAGCATCCATCGCTGTCTTGAGGTCCCAGGAATCCGTCTCGAAAGCAAGCTTGTCGCTGTAATGCCGTATTTGTTTATCCATGACATTGTATAGAGTTACAAACAAGAAAAACTACAGCGTTTTCGAACAAGATAGCCTCAACAACATCGAACCGAAAAGCTTTCCATCCTTGTTCTCTGCTTTACAGGCAAAAACATACTCACCACCCTCCAATCCGGAATATGCCACTTTCATAGTCACCGCTTCTCCTGCAAAAGCGAAATTATATGCCTGTACTTCTGCCGCTACAACAGTGTATCGTATGCCCGATTCACCAACAATTTTAGACAGCAGTTTTCCTGCGGTTCTACTGAGCGAGTGCATCAAAATTGCGACCGGAATACAAGGAAACGAACAAAAATGCCCATTACATTCTTCCGGTTTCAGTGGACCAAGCCTCGCACTTATCGCATTATCCAAGTAGTGGACATCATTGAGGGGAATCTGTTTTTTGTAAGGGTTGTTCGAAGGATTACACTCGAATTCCTGCTTTTTTATATGAAACAGCTTAGCAAACAGCGGAACATTCATAATATGATAATGCGTCTCCAGCTCATATAACGGCTCATCTTGATCGGTCGTCAATGTGGCGAATATGGTACCGCTCCTCTTATCCATGAACAATATCTTCGCTCTACCGCTAAAAGCGCCTTTGCTGACTTCCCCCCCTTTAGCGACATTTTTCAAAACCGCTCTTGAAGCGACATAATAATGTTTTTCCTTATTCGGATTTGACCATGCAAGCGCACACGCCCCCAAGACAGCCAAATGCCTTCCGACTTCCGCTGCCGAAATTCCACCAACCTCGTTGTCCATCGGTTGTTCAGCGACAAATTCCGCGGTTGCCCCATCACTTGAAACCTTTAAATTTTCCAGCGCATAATACGGCGCCGTCACGCCAATATTACCGATAACAGTATCGACCATACACAGTTTTTTTTCTATTTAAACCAAAAACACCCCAACAACGATTCTTTACCTTTTTGATTCAGAACAAGTAACGAGTACAATACAGAAAAACCGGGAAAAAATACGAAGCATACCCAAAAGACACTGCGATACCAACAACAGTTGAACACCAGCCACACCGGCATTATTGCAAGAAAAAAGGGGCATGGGAGAAAGCCTGACGTACCGATACGCAAGCCCCATAATATATGGAAGTTAACTATAATTAAAAAAGAGAAATAGCTGGCAACGAAACCTGATCATCAGCCACAGACCACTCAATGGGCCGAGGAATGGAACAAAAACCAAACGAGCGTGAAGATCCCCAGATAGTTTCCAGGAACAACACTTATATGAACTTTTGATTAACCATAAACAACATAATAATAACGGCAGTGATGCTGCACGATACGTATATTCACGAATAAGACACGGTATCATCGAGAATACGGAGAAAGAGACCTGAATGCCTGGTTTTTTTGTTACATTCGGGAAAGCCGACTGACACGAACAGGAACATTCGAAAACTTCTTTTGAACATGATACAAAAAGAGCGTGTCAATACCGGAACGTATCATGAATTTCACACTCTGAAGTATGCAAAACGCAATTGACAACAACCTGCAAAAGGTTCGCCAAGCAAGCAGAAAACTCTGTACCCTCCCGGACGATACCATAAACACCATTCTTGACGATCTTGCTGACAGAATACCCAGCAGAAATCAAACAATCCTCGAGGCAAATAAAAAAGACCTCGACAGGATGAACCCTGACGATCCAAAATATGACAGGCTTTTACTGAACCCGTCTCGCCTTGAAGCGATTGCAAACGATATCCGCAACGTTGCGAGCCTGCCTACTCCTATAGGCAGAATCCTTGAAAAGAGAACGTTACCAAATGGGCTTCAGCTGAAAAAAACAACCGTTCCCCTCGGCGTCATAGGCATAATTTATGAATCGAGACCGAATGTGACGCTCGATGTATTTTCACTTTGCCTGAAGTCAGGTAATGCAACTGTTTTAAAAGGCGGCAGCGATGCAATGTATTCGAACATTGCGATTGTCGAGCTTATTCATGATGTTCTTGACAAACATGGTATCGACACAAACACACTTTACCTTCTTCCTGCCGAGCGTGAAGCAGCGGAAATCATGCTTAACGCTGTCGGCTACATTGACGTGATCATTCCAAGAGGGAGCCAAAAACTCATCGATTTTGCACGAAAAAAATCGACAGTTCCGGTCATTGAAACCGGAGCAGGTATCGTACATACTTACTTCGATAAAAGCGGCGACCCTCAGAAGGCAAAAGAGATCGTTTTCAATGCGAAAACCAGAAGACCAAGCGTCTGTAACGCCCTGGATACCTTCATCATTCACCGGGAACGGCTTGACGATCTAGCCTTCATTACAGAGCCACTTGCCGAGAAAAAGGTCATCATATTCGCCGATGCAGACGCCTATCCCGCATTACTGGGACGCTACCCGTCCGAACTGCTGCAAAAAGCGGAAGCGACTCATTTCGGCACTGAATTCCTCTCTTTGAAAATGTCTGTAAAAACAGTTGACGACTTCGACGAAGCAGTGGACCATATCAATCGCTACAGCTCGATGCATAGCGAAGCGGTCATCGCATCTGATCCCGCGGTGAAAGAGAAATTTATCAAACGAGTCGATGCTGCTGTAGTGTATGCCAATACATCGACCGCTTTCACCGATGGAGCACAGTTCGGCCTCGGCGCCGAGATAGGAATAAGCACCCAGAAACTCCATGCACGAGGTCCAATGGCACTACAGGAACTGACAAGCTACAAATGGGTGATCGAAGGAGAAGGACAGATAAGACCATGATATCTTCATTGATGTGCGGACCATTGAATCAACGAATTATAAATCATTGTGGTTCTGCACATCAGCGAACAAACCGACCAACAGTTTTTTCAGATGCTTGAAGCCAGAAACATTTACAAATCATACGCTCTTCCCGGACAGAAAAGTATAGAGATTCTCCGAGGTATCGATCTGAAAGTAAACGAAGGGGAAATGGTAACCGTTGTCGGTGCTTCAGGAAGCGGAAAAACCACATTGCTCAACATTCTCGGCACTCTCGATACTCCCGACAGCGGTGAAATCATTTTCAAGGGGGAAACCGTCTTCCGTGAAAAACGCTACACGCTTTCACAGAAAGCTCTCGCTGGTTTCAGAAACAGAAAAATCGGTTTCGTTTTTCAATTTCATCATCTACTCTCCGATTTTTCCGCTGTTGAAAACGTTGCCATGGCAGAGTTCATAGCAACGGGAAAACTCAATCCTGCGAAGGAAAAAGCATCTAAACTGCTTGCAAAGCTCGGTCTCACCAACCGCCTGAATCACCTTCCAGCCGAACTTTCAGGCGGGGAACAGCAGCGGGTAGCGATTGCTCGTGCCATGATGAACTCACCGATGATGATCCTGGCAGATGAACCAAGTGGCAATCTCGACAGCAAAAACAGTTCCATACTGTACGATCTCATGGCAAGCATCGGCAAAGAACACCGAACCGCATTCATCATCGTTACCCACAACGAAGACTATGCCCTTACAGCCGACCGGTGTTTACGCATGGAGGATGGCACACTACACCATCATTAATATGTCGAGCCTTTGATTTCTCCAACCATCAAAGTTTTTCAGACAGTCAACGAAAGAACAATACAGCATTTTTTATCACTCGGTTACGTATATTGTTAGTTTGGTTCTTCAGGCTCGAACACTTCAGCCCCAAAGCACTTCATGCATACAGAAAATAAATCTCACAAAATAGGCCCGATTGAACTGGCTCCATCGATACAGCCCCACCATGCATGGACATTTTTCTATGCCGCCTTTTTCTCTATCGGGATGATTACTTTTCTGTCTATCGGACAGACATATATTCTCAATGTCCACCTTGGCATTCCCGAAAAAGAGCAGGGGACGATAAGCGGCAATCTCGTCGTTTGGACAGAACTGATCGCTCTGCTTCTCTTCATCCCCGCAGGTATTTTCATGGACCGTATCGGGCGCCGGCCGATGTACGTTGCAGGATTTCTGCTCATCGGCCTTACCTATGTGCTCTACCCGTTTGCCGGTTCGGTTACGGACCTTTTTCTCTACCGCATCATCTATGCGTTCGGTATGGTAGCCGTAACAGGTGCACTGTCAACAGTACTTGTCGATTACCCGGCAGAGCGCTCGAGGGGAAAAATGGTTGCTCTGATAGGACTGCTCAACGGACTGGGTATCGTCATCACCAACCAGTTCTTCGGTTCGCTCCCTGCAATCCTCGTCAAACAAGGACTGAGCGACATCGAGGCAGGCATAGCAACTCATGCCGGTGTCGCCATCATCGCAACCAGCGCAGCAATTGTCTGTGCCGGAGGGCTCCAGAAAGGAGTCCCCTTCAAGGAGAAAAAAAGGCCTCGATTACGAGAACTCTTTACTACCGGTCTGACAGCGGCACGCAATCCGAGAATCCTGCTTTCCTACTCGGCAGCATTTATCGCAAGGGGTGACCAGTCCATCAACGGGACGTTTATCAGCTTGTGGGGTATGAACGCTGGCATTGCCATGGGCATGTCTTACGACGATGCTTTCTGGAAAGGCACCCTCATATTCATTATCACCCAGGTCGCGGCCCTCATATGGGCTCCTCTTGCCGGCCCCTTCATCGACCGCATCAACAGAGTTTCTGCACTGGCTGTCTGCATGTTTCTTGCCATGCTGGGAAACCTTTCCGTGCTTCTGCTCGAAACTCCTTTTGATTCGATAGGTTATGCCGTATTCATCTTTATGGGAATCGGTCAGATCAGTGTCTTTCTCGGAGCCCAGTCCCTTATCGGTCAGGAAGCCCCTTCGGGAAAGCGGGGCTCGATCCTGGGTACGTTCAACATAAGCGGAGCCATCGGCATTCTCATCATCGCCAAGGCAGGAGGAAACCTGTTTGACAGCATGAGCCCGCATGCCCCGTTCGTCATCGTCGGATCAATAAATGCCCTGCTTATGTTATTCAGTATTTATGTACGAATAAAAGCACCTCACAAGCGAGAAACAAGCCCAGAAAGCGCATGAGCACCATGAAACCCGGCTCTTCGATCTACTTTATCGGCATCGCCGGCACCGCCATGGCCTCCGTGGCTGTGGCTCTTTCTCAAGCGGGATACTCGATTTCTGGCTCCGATACCGCTTTCTACCCCCCGATGTGCGATTATCTGGCCATACACCGAATTCCATGCCATAAGGGTTTCGATCCCCAACACCTGCGCAGTGACGCACCTGATGTCATCGTCGTCGGCAACGCGATAAGCCGGGGCAACCCGGAACTCGAGTTTGCACTCGATGAGCACATGAGCATTGTCTCCATGCCCGAGATAATCAGCCGGGAACTTATCGGAAAGAACAAGTCCGTGGTTATAACCGGAACGCATGGCAAAACAACAACAACATCACTTATAGCCTGGATTTTCGAGTATGCAGGCCTGAAGCCTGGATTTCTGATCGGTGGCATCGCCGAAAACTTCGACGCGGGTTGCAGACCCTCTTTTCATAACGAAAACGGTTACTTCATCACGGAAGGCGACGAGTACGACACCGCATATTTCGATAAACGAAGCAAGTTCCTTCACTATCGCCCGGATATTGCGGTAATCAACAACATAGAGTTCGACCATGCCGATATATTCGGTTCTCTCGACGATATCGTACAATCATTCCGGCAGTTCATTTCACTTATACCATCAAACGGGGTATTGATAATCAACGGTCATGATGAAATCGCCTCAGAAATAAGCCTTGGAGCATACTGCCCTGTTGAGCAATTCGGTTTTTCCAATGATTTTGAATGGTCCGTTTCCGGCCTCGAAGCCCATGAAACAGGACTTTCTTTTCAACTGACACATAAAGGCGAAGAACTCGGAGCTGTCCTCATGGACCAACACGGCAACCATAATGTACTTAACGCAGTCGCCTCGATAGCGGCAGCATCTCATGCCGGTATCGCTTTCCCGGTAATTACAGAAGGAATGCATTCTTTCAGAAGGCCGAAAAGAAGAATGGAAATTATCGGGGAATTCGACGGCAACATCACCGTCATCGATGACTTTGCACACCACCCCACTGCCATCCGGGCTACTCTTGCCGCATTGCGCCAACGGTATCCGGACAGGCGTATAATAGCCTGTTTTGAACCCCGTTCGAATACAAGTACAAGAAACATATTCCAGAAAGACCTTGAAACCAGCTTCAACGATGCCGATATCATCATTATCGGCAAGGTTCATCGCCCGGAACGGTATGCCGAAAATGAACGACTCGATACGGCGGCACTCTGTTCGACAATCATTGAATCCGGAAAGAACGCATTTGCCTCCGGCATGAACAATGATGGATATCCCGACGATATCGTGCAATTTATCCACAACAATGTCAGGGAAAATGATGTCATTATCCTGTTGAGCAACGGCAGTTTCAGTGGCCTGAAAAAACTTTTAACCGAAAGTTTTCTTTAAAAAAGATGAATATTTACCTATAGTTATCTTATTTTCCTGCGCAGGAAATTTTTCTGAACAAATCAAACCTGAGAACGTTATCATGGCAAAAGTAAAAGTAGGCATAAACGGATTCGGACGTATAGGACGCTTGGTATTCCGTCAGGCAATGGCAAATGAAAAAGTTGAAATAGTTGCAATAAATGATCTGTGTGACGCAAATACCCTCGCACATTTACTGAAATACGATTCAACTCATGGCATACTTGATGCCGATATCCAGGTTGAAGAGAACGCACTGATCGTCAATGGCAAAAAAATCGCCATTTGCTCGGAAAAAGATCCTGCAGAACTTCCCTGGAAAGAACTCGGTGTCGACCTGGTTGTCGAATCGACAGGCATCTTCACTAAAAGGGAAGGTGCTGCAAAACATATCGCTGCCGGAGCGAAAAAAGTCATTATTTCAGCTCCTGCCAAAAACGATGTTGACGCAACGATCGTGCTTGGGGTCAATGACGATACCATTACAGGCAACGAGGAAATAGTGTCGAACGCAAGCTGCACGACAAACTGCCTTGCTCCTATGGTAAAGGTTCTCGAGGACAACTTCGGCATCGAAAAAGGGTTCATGACCACTGTACACGCGTTCACCAATGACCAGCGAATTCTCGATCTTCCTCACAAAGACCTGCGCCGTGCACGTACGGCAATGACCTCTATCATACCAACAAGTACCGGAGCAGCGAAAGCCATCGGTCTTGTTATCCCCGAACTGTCAGGCAAACTCGACGGTATGGCAATGCGCGTACCTGTTCCAGACGGTTCTGTAACCGATCTGACAGTCATTGTCAAAAAAACAACGACAAAAGAGGAGGTTAACGCAGCCATGCAAAAAGCTGCAGAAGGTAACATGAGAGGCTTTCTCCAGTTCTGCACCGACCCTGTCGTATCTGCCGATATCGTAGGCAACATGCACTCCTGCATTTTTGATTCACTGCTGACCATGGCCACAGGAAACATGGTGAAAGTTGTCGGGTGGTATGATAATGAACTCGGCTATTCAACAAGAGTGGTCGATCTTCTCGAGATCTACGCACATTTCGTTTGATTGAACCGACAATATCGAAAACATAAAAAAGAGGGAGGCTGACAGCCTCCCTCTTTTTTTGTCATCCGCTTTGCAACATCTGCCCAACGATGCAATAAAATCAACGATTCAACAGATTCTCCATTGTTGAGATTTAACCTCTAATATGTTATACTAAGTCATTACATAGTGAAGTGTTCCAGTCACGTAGCCGCGCAACCTTTGACATTGAAATCATGTCTCATTCTTCCCAGCAAATGAAAGCGATTATCCTTTATGACACACGCTCTGAAGGCGGGTCGACCGACCGGTTTGTCGACAACCTCGGCAAAAGCCTTGCAGAAACAGGAGCGTATGTGGAAAAAGGAAAATGTAAAGCGAACGCCGATTACAGTTTTATTCTCGACTTCGATGTAGTTATCATGGGAGCTCCGGTCTACTATTTAGCAGTATCATCCGAATTGATCGGAGCACTGATTCAAAGTAATCTGAAAAAGTACCTCAAGCGAAAAAAAGTAGCTGTTTTTGTCACGTGCGGCAGTCCCGAACCCATGGCGTACATGCTCTACCTGCCTCAGATAAAAATTCACTTGCTTCGTAACAAAATTCTTGCTGAAAGAGTTTTTTCTCCTCAGGACTTATCGGATGACAAGGCTATTGATTCATACGTCGATGCAATAGTTGAAACGTATAACAGGACTGTTTCGATACGCAAATCCAGCGTCATCTGGACCGAAGAGGCTCTAGAAACCATCAGCAACATACCATCATTCCTTCAGGAAAAGTTCAAACGGATGGCCGAAGAGTATGCCGAAGAAACAGGGCAGCATCAAATCACATCGGAACTGCTTTTTACCGCCAAAGATGAAATGGGAGGAACGTAAGAGAAAAAGGCTCCTGCAAACAACCTCTGTTGCCTATGGTTCTAAGCCGCTTGGATCCCGTTGACGAATCTGCCGTACCGTGAAAGAGATGTTCGGATTTTACAGTGGGATGTGAAGTTCAAAGTGAGTCGAACCCGGGGATGAGAAGCAGCAGAACGTGTAACGAACGTCTGCTCAAAAAACGAGAGGCTGCCTCCTTTTGACACAGCCTCTTTTTTATTACTCAACCGAAGATGTCACGGGCTTTTTCAAAAAAACTTTTTTCATGGTCCGTTTTTTCATCCGGCACCAGGTGATTCGATTTCTTCATCTCCTTGAGAAGCTCCTTGTCGCGATGTGAAAGATCCCTTGGTATAAAAACATTGACCCTTACAAGATGGTCTCCTCTGCCGGGGGATTTCAGATGTCCGATACCTTTTCCGCTAATCCTCAACATGGTATTTGGCTGCGTTCCAGGAGGCACTGTAAGCTTGACACGGCCTTCGAGCGTAGGAACCTCGACTTTCGTTCCGAGAACCATATCCGGGTAACTGACAGGAAGATTGTAGATGACATCGTCTCCTCTTCGAACGAACAATTTATGCGCAGCTTCTTCAATGACCACGATCAGATCACCATTGACTCCACCTCTCGGACCTGCGTTCCCCTGTCCTCTAAGCGTAAGGTAATTACCGTCTTCAACTCCAGCGGGAATGTTCACCTTTACCGTTGTTTCTCCCTGTTTGATCCCCTCTCCATGACATGAAGTACAACGATCTTTGACCACCTTCCCTTCACCACCGCAGGTTGGGCACGCTGTTATGTTGACAAACTGTCCGAACATCGTTTTTGACGCTTGCCGAACTTCACCCGTACCCTGACATGTCGAACAGGTCTCGAGTTCTCCCGTTTTTGAACCCGTGCCGTTACAGACTTCACACGGTACCTGCTTTTTGATTTTCAGCGTTTTTTCAACACCCTTGGCGATCTCTTCCAAGGTAAGCTTCAAACGGATTTTCAGATCACTGCCACGTATACCTGCCGAAGATCTCGACCTTCGGCCACCTCCGCTGAAGCCACCGCCGAAAACATCCTCGAAACCGCCAAACGGGGAACCGCCGCCCGATCGAGCACCGCCACCGAACATGTCGTTGAAAGCACTGAAAATATCACCGAAATCACCAGCTCCAGCTCCATAAGCACCGCCCTGAGAAGAAGCGGACGAGCCAACACCGGCATGCCCAAACTGATCATAACGACGGCGTTTGTCATCGTTGCTCAGAATCTCATATGCCTCGTTTACCTCTTTAAAGTGCTCTTCTGCATCGGTATTTCCCGGATTTTTGTCCGGGTGGTATTTCATGGCGAGTTTGCGATATGATTTTTTTATTTCATCTTTTGAAGCCGACCGGGATACACCGAGAACTTCATAGTAATCTCTCTTCATCTTTCCTCAACTATTCCTTGTAGATATAACTGTTATCAAAAAAAACCTCTTCCTGATTGTCACTTCGCCACGATAACCTTCGCATGCCGAAGCACCCTGTCTCCTAAAACATAACCGGCCAGGAACTCTTCAATAATGGTATCGGGTTCAGCACCAGGATTATCGACCTGCGTAATGGCCTCATGAAAATTGACGTCCAATTTCTTTCCAACAGCCTCGATTTTACTGACATCTTTATCCGAAAGCCATTTAAAAAGGTTTTTCTGAAGCAGCTCGATCCCATCGACGTATGGGCGAGCTTCTTCGGTCTTTTCAAGAATTTCAGGAGCATGATCGACAATACGGTTGACATCATCGATCACGGGAAGCAGTTCTTTTATGGTTTTTTCCAGAGCTCTAGAACCTGCCATTTGAGTCTCACGTTCTTTCTGACGACGAAAATTCTCAAAATCTGCGGCTTTCCGCATGAGTTCGTCTTTGAGTTTCTCAGCTTGCCGGTTTGATGCGTTCAGTGCCTCTTCAAGCTCCTTGATCTTTATGGCAAGCTCTTCAGACTGCCCGACAGCCTCTTTCGTCACCACCGTTTCTTCATGCTTGACCGTTTCGTTATGTTCAGCTTTATGCTTTGCTGCTTTTTTTGTCATATGTGTATACTTAACTTTGATTAATTTTCTTCCAAACTGCATCCGAGCAACTGTAGCCCAACCCGCCTGTTTCACGTATCCTTTCTGTCATTCATTATCGGGCTGCCGTTATTTCAGGATAAAGAATGCGATAGTCGATCAGCCATATAATTGACAAGCCTGACGACACGTTCGTAATCCATTCTTTTTGGACCGAGGACCCCGAGTTTCCCTATGGTATTACCAACATAGTAAGGAGTTGTGACGACAGTGAAATCTTCCGCAGTAGAGGCCGTGTTTTCCCTACCTATCGAGATACTCACATCGAGTCCCGAGGTGTTATTCGGAACAAGTTCCTCATCTCTCTCGGAAAGAAGTTCCGCCATGCGGCTTTTATCTTCAATCATACAGACAAGATCGCGCACTTTCTGGGGTTGATCGAATTCCGGTTGATTGACAATATATTCCGTACCTGCAATGTAAAGCCTTTCCAGTATAGGAGAATCATCGAAAAGGTTATCCGCCGATCTGACGATCATATTCAGCAAGGCTTTATCCTTGTCACAATCGGCCAGGCGTCGGCTGATCGAGTTGCGAATTTCCGACAGAGTAAGCCCGGAAAGCCTCTGGTTGAGCAACTCGATAACCGTATCTATCTGTTGGCGTGACACCTCGAGATTCAGCTCCATGACAATAGTTCTGACAAAAAGCGACTGTATAGACAAAACAACCATTATTCTCGAAGAACTCAACAGGATCATGTCCAGGCGTTCAAACAAGGCATTCGACAACCTCGGAGAGATGACAACGCTCAACTGCTGGGAGATGCTCCCTAAAACTGTTGCAGCCGCATTAAGAACCTCTGCCGAATCTTTAGGATCATAATTCAACTGCATGAAGTTATGGTCGATCCGTTTTTTCTCCTCTTCTTCGATGCGCCGAACCCTCATGATAAGATCCACATAATAGCGATACCCCTTGTCGGTAGGAACCCTGCCCGCAGAGGTATGAGGCTGACTGATATACCCCTCGTCTTCGAGATCGGCCATAACGTTTCTTATGGTCGCATCAGAAAGCCCGAGATTATAGTTCTTCGCTATATATCGTGAACCAACCGGAGCTGCATTAATGACATAAGCCTGAATAATAATGGACAGCACCTGGCGCTCACGTTCCGACAGATCATGGGACATCATCATCAATACATTGAAACAGCATTTTAATGACTAAACGCAAAAATCGAGCTAAATTATCAAAAAAAAACAAAACGGTGTCCTTTTTCGACCCCTCTTATTGAAATCTATCCACTCAGCCCAATTATTATAAAACGCTCAATTTAGGAAAAAACAATCTGATACGGTATAACCAGAAAAATAAATTTCGACTTTTTAAACAACACCGGACACCTATTAATTTCATGTCACGAACCCCTACAGGTCCGAGCTCGGGCACCCTCCCGAGGAACCACCTCACCAACCGCCGCCGATACCCCTGAAAGTACCCTGTCCCAACCTGAATAGTCCTTATGCACCTCTACATTCCTGAAACCATGAGTATCGACAATTTCGCGGACTTTTTCGGCACCCTCGGCATGCAGTTCAAAACAAAGCATTCCTCCCGGCTTGAGCAAAGCCGAAGCGCTTCTCGAAATTGCACGATAGAACTCAAAGCCGTCCGGTGTCACGAGCGCCATTTTCGGCTCATGGTTTTTAACCTCCGGGGCCAGTTCTTCCCATTCCTGTTCCGGAATATATGGTGGGTTGGAGAGCACCACATCGTATGCCCCGGCCACTTCATCGATAAATCCTGAACACAACACATCGGTTTGCAGAAAACGAATCCTGTCAGCCACCCCATGTTCGCCTGCATTATGTTCCGCAACCTCGAGCGCTTTTGCAGAAAAATCAACAGCGGTTATTATTGCGTCCGGCAGTTTGAGAGCAAGCATAATCGCAAGGCACCCACTACCTGTACCGATATCAAGAATTGTGAGCTTCTGTCCTTCCGGTATATCACTGACAACAGCTCTGTCGAGAGTATGTTCCAGAACAAGTTCGGTCTCGGGCCTTGGAATCAAGACTCGCTCATCGACCAGAAACGAATGGCCGTAAAATATCTGCTCCCCCGTAATGTACTGTAAAGGCTTCCCATTCAGACGTTCCCTGCAAAGAGAACGAAATTTCTCGAGCTCACTACGGGAAACAGGGCGATCGTGTTTCAAATAAAGCTCTATCCTGGTTGCCTGCATTACATAGGCAAGAAGAATCTCTGCATGTAAACGCGGTGCCTCTATTTCCTTCTCTTTAAAATGTTTTTCAGCTGCCTTGAGCAGATCCATTATCTCCCATTGCCGGCCATTGTCCCGCATAATTATTTTTTCCCGATCATTTTTTCCTTGATGATACCTGTTACGAGTGCTTGTATCGAATAAACCTGTCGTCAAAGTAGAAAACCGCTTTTTTCAGCATACAACCTTCAACACCCTTTTTTATAACAATCAACACAATCCCGAATGGAAAAAAGCACTGGTACTCGTCCAACAACTACGAGAGTTGATTATCGTTATTTAACCCAAACAGAATTCAAAAAAAAATCATTAGCTTTGTATGCTTTTTCTAAAGGCTTAAACCTGAAGACACCATGAAGAAATCGTTCTATCCCGTCTTGCTGGCGCTATTATATTTAAGCCTGTCGCATGGTACGGCCTTGGCAAGGTTCACGGGAACCATTGACATGAATTTGGTCATGCCAAATGGAAAATCGGAAGTAACGTATGTTTTCGGCAATACGGCACAGCGGATGGATATGACCACGAAGCTGAACAAAGTCCCCGACTCGCTGAAAACAACGGTCATTACAAGCTCCGCACAGCCTGATCAGGCGGTTATCGTCAACCATAAAGCCGGTACTTACACAAAAGTCAACCTCAGAACTGCTGCTGAAAACGCAACGCTTATTGATTTCGACTACGATTACAGAATTGAAAAAGCAGGGAACGCGAACATAAAGGGGTACAACTGCCAGCATGTAAAGCTATTCAGTACCACCGATACCATCGATATGTGGTTGACACGTGACATCGGCGACTTTGAAACATTCAGACTTCTACAATCCCAGAATCCCCGCCTCTCCAATACTCTTCTTGCCAAAAAGCTCTCCGATGAAGGCCTTGACGGTTTTCCGGTTAAAATCATTCAGGAAAATGAAAACGGCACCCTTGTCATGGAGGTTGTTTCGGTGCAACAGGCTCCTGTCGAGCCGAACGAATTCGGGATCCCCGAAGGATATACCGAGATAGTCGACACACAGCAGCCCCTCAACCATAAGCAGAAAGAGCACTTGAAAGAGCTCATGGAGAAAATCAAGAATTTCAAAGAGTAGGTTGTATATTCCCACAAAAGCTTTTCCGAACCAACAAAACATTCCGTTACGTGGCAGAAAAAATCACTTCGAGAGAAACCGACTACTCACAGTGGTACATAGACCTTGTTCGTTCAGCAAAACTGGCTGATTATTCCGACATAAGAGGCTGCATGGTCATCCGTCCCAATGGATACGCAATATGGGAAAAAATGCAGGCTGCGCTCGATCGCATGTTCAAGGAAACCGGTCATGTCAATGCATATTTCCCGTTGTTCATCCCTGAAAGCTACATCCAAAAAGAAGCGGACCACATCGAAGGCTTCGCACCTGAGTGCGCCGTTGTAACGCATGGTGGCGGAGAAGAACTTGCTGAAAAGCTCTATGTTCGCCCAACGTCTGAAACGGTCATCTGGGCCTCGTATAAAAAATGGATCCAGTCATACCGTGACCTGCCGCTCCTGATAAACCAGTGGGCGAATGTTGTCCGATGGGAAATGCGCACCAGACTTTTTCTGCGCACAGCCGAATTTCTCTGGCAGGAAGGTCACACGGCGCACGCTTCACCAGAAGAAGCCCAGGAAGAGGTTCTCCGTATGATCAATGTCTACAAAACATTTGCTGAAGAATACATGGCCTTACCGGTGATCATGGGGAGAAAAACCGAAAGTGAAAAGTTTGCCGGGGCAGATGAAACTTGGTGCATCGAAGCAATGATGCAGGACAAAAAAGCGCTTCAGGCGGGCACCTCACATAACCTTGGGCAAAACTTCGCCAAAGCTTTCGACTGCCAGTTTCAAACAAAAGAAGGAACACTCGAATATGTATGGGCAACGAGCTGGGGAGTGTCAACTCGTCTGATAGGAGCGCTTATCATGGCACACTCTGATGATAAAGGACTTGTCCTGCCCCCTAAACTCGCATCCCGGCAGGTAGTCATCGTTCCAATTCTCAGAGGAGACAAGCAAGCTGTTGTCGAGAAAGCACACACCATCTGCGAAGAGTTGAAAAAAAGCGGAATTCATGCTTTCGTCGATGACAGCGAGCAGAATTCACCGGGCTGGAAATTTGCCGAGTACGAACTGCAGGGAATACCGGTTCGCCTCGAGATCGGACCACGCGATATCTCGAACAATATCTGCATCGCAGCGCGCCGTGATACGGGTGAAAAACAAAAACTGACACTCGACGGAACACTCGCAACATCGATCCTCTCCATGCTTGAGACGATGCAGCAGTCGATGTTCAAGCGGGCACTCGACTTCAGAGAATCCAACACATTCGAAGTTGCATCGTACGATGAGTTCAAGTCGCTGATCGACAACGGATTTATCGTTGCACACTGGGATGGAACGGAGGAGACAGAAGCAAAAATAAAGGAAGAAACCAAAGCGACGATACGCGTTTTACCGGAAACGCCCGATTTCATCGCTCACTACTCGATCAACGAGCCTGGAGTATGTATTTACAGCGGTAAGCCTTCCAAAAGAAAGGTTGTTTTTGCAAAATCGTATTGAATCGTGATAAAGAGGCTGGCTCAAAAGCACTGTTTCACGGCTATCGGTCAACATACATCAATCTTCCAATAAAAGTCACGCCGCATAAAGTACGGCATCCATACTGACTTTCTTTGGAAGACGGATCCCCGAGTCAAGCCCGGGGATGACTACAGAAAGATTCATTGTAGGACTAATGAGACAACCTTTTACCGTCAGACATCGTGCAGTGATCAAACTGCCTGTCTTTCAGCCTACTCTGAATTGCCGCGTTATTCCGAACCGAAATACTCTTCGAGTCCTTCGTTGGTCGGTTTCATCGTTTTATCACCCTTGTTCCAGTTTGCGGGGCACACCTCTCCAAACTGCTCTGTAAACTGTAGAGCCTCCACCATTCTAAGGACTTCATCTACATTGCGACCAAGCCCGAGATCATTGACAACCTGATAACGAACGAACCCATCTTTATCGATAAGAAACAACCCCCTGTAAGAAACGCCCTCTTTTTCCGCCAGCACATCGTATGCTATCGACGCTTCCTTATTGATATCCGAAAGCAAAGGATAGGTAACTCCTTCTATTCCACCTTGTTTGCGTGATGTCTTGAGCCATGCATGATGCGAAAACTTCGAATCCACCGAACATGCCAGCACCTCTACGTTTTTATGCTGGAACTCCTCGAGCCTATCCTGGAAAGCATGCAGCTCCGTTGGACAGACAAAAGTAAAGTCGAGGGGATAAAAAAACAGAACGACATATTTTCCCTTATAATCCGAAAGCTTGCATGAATCGACAAACTTCGCGCCCTCAACAACAGCCTCAAGATCGAAATCCGGTGCTTCCCTGCCAACTAAAACGCCCATTGGTATCTCCTTTTTTTATGATGAATGAATCAATGAAACTGAAAACCCGATAATAGACCAGCAAAAAAACAAGATAAATTTTGTCCAAATATATTATTCAAACAAAGTAAAAGCAATACCTCTTCTTCGATTTTTCAAGGCCTCTCATCCTTTCGATCTCTTGACGAATATTCATATCTTGTTTTCAGATAACTTGTTACTTACTGTATCGGCAAAAACACTTATACCGGAAGTTTATGCGTACTTTTTTCGAATTTGACCGTCATCAGGCAAACTTTTCACAGGAAATACTTGCAGGGCTGACGACATTTGTTACAGTCTCCTACATCATCATCGTCAACCCGGCTATCTTATCGGCAGCGGGAATCCCGAGGGAAGCCTCGATGACAGCAACGATTCTGACAGCGATTTTCGGAACGCTCTTGATGGGCGTCTACGCAAAAAGACCTTTTGCTGTAGCACCCTACATGGGTGAAAACGCATTTATTGCCTATACAGTTGTCAATACTTTAGGGTATTCATGGCAAACGGCACTTGCATCGATATGTATCAGTGGAGTTCTCTTTACCGCCCTCACACTTTCCGGCCTGAGAAGCTGGCTTTCAACAGCGATACCAAACACGTTGAAACACAGTTTTGCCGTGGGCATAGGCCTTTTTCTCGCATTTATCGGTTTCAGCCATATGGGGGTCGCTGCATTAGGCGTCCCAGGAGCCCCGGTAAAAATGGCAGATATTTCATCGCTCCCTGTTCTTACCAGTCTGGCGGGGCTCCTGCTGATTTCGGTTATGCTTGCATTCAGAGTACCGGGCGCGATCCTGATCGGTATAGTGCTGACGACCGGTGGACTGATTTTTCTTGGCATCGTACCGTTTCCCGAAGCGCTG
This sequence comes from Prosthecochloris sp., assembly GCA_015482705.2. GTDB lineage: Bacteria > Bacteroidota > Chlorobiia > Chlorobiales > Chlorobiaceae > Prosthecochloris. The sequence continues at coordinate 17,376 of JADMLA020000038.1, forward strand.
GTAAGCCCCCCACCATCTCTTGCCCCGACCTTTCTCAATATTGATTTCCAGGGAGCGATGACATGGGGCTTTATCGGTGTCATAACAAGTGTTCTCGTAATGGACTTTGTCGATACAATGGGAACACTCATCGGGCTTTCATCACGAGCGAACCTCCTTGATGAAAACGACAATCTACCCGAAATTGAAAAACCGATGCTTGTCGATGCCCTTTCAACCGTTGCAGCCTCACTCTTCGGTACGACTACGGCAGGCGTCTATATCGAATCGGCTGCCGGTATCGAACAGGGAGGAAAAACAGGATTTACTGCAATTGTCATAGCAGCATTGTTCGCCTTCGCCCTCTTTTTTTCCCCCGTACTGACGATCGTACCTGCAAATGCTTACGGTCCGGCACTTGTGGTTGTAGGCATGTTTATGCTCCAGTCTGTTGCAAAATTCGATTTCAACGATTACACGGAACTGATGCCGGCGTTCCTGACTATCACACTGATGATGTTCACCTTCAATATCGGTGTCGGTATAACTGCCGGATTTATTGCTTATGTTATATTAAAACTTTTAACTGGAAAAGTCTCATCAATTCATCCCGGCATGTGGATCCTGGCAGCACTTTCCCTGACATTCTATCTGTTTTATCCTTATCATTCATGAAGCTAACACCATGCAGAGATCAAGGTTGAGAATAGCGCAAACCGACTGCGTTCTCGCTAATTTCGAGGAAAACCTCGCGCAGCACAGAACGATGATTGAACAAGCCATAGAAGACGATATCCATGCGATCGCTTTTCCTGAACTGTCTCTGACCGGGTACAATGTACAGGATGCCGCCCAGGATATCGCGCTGCATGTCGATGACAAGGCGTTCGACCCCCTGAAGGAACTCAGCCGGGAAATAACGATCATTTGCGGAGGGATCGAACTCAGTGATGATTATGGAGTCTACAATTCCGCGTTTCTTTTCGAGGACGGTCATGCTCAAAGTGCCCATAGAAAAATTTATCTGCCTACATACGGTATGTTTGAAGAACTGCGCTACTTTTCCGCCGGACAAAAAATCGAAGCCGTGACATCGAGGAGGCTTGGAAAAATAGGCATTGCCATCTGTGAGGACATGTGGCATGTTTCGGTCCCCTATCTCCTTGCACACCAAGGAGCGAAACTGCTTTTTGTGCTCATGTCGAGCCCTCTCCGTCTTACTCCGGGAGAAAAAAAACCAGCTATCGTCCAGCAGTGGCAACAGATAATCAGCACGTACTCATTTCTGTTCAGCTCGTACGTTGCCTGTGTGAACCGCGTTGGCAACGAAGACAGTTTCACTTACTGGGGAAATTCATCCGTAGCGGGACCCGACGGGATAAACCTTGTAACCGCACCTTTGTTCAAGCAACACTGCATCGATACAATCATCGATCTCGACAGTGTAAAGCAGGCTCGTCTCCATTCTTCACATTTTCTGGACGAGGATTTACGACTCTTTGCTGCTGAACTCCGTGACATCATGACCTGCCGACCGGATTAGCCAGTTCCTCTCCACAAAAAACTTTTTCAGAGTCTTTTTTCTACGTTCAGCTCACTGCATCATCTCGAACGAGGGTGGTGTCAGGCAGGCCTTGCCTTTCTCACCGAAAGCCAGCATCGCTTTCTCGGCTGCATCCTGCCGGTCAAACAAACCAAACACTGCCGAGCCACTACCGGAAAGGCTTGCAAAAAGAGCACCCTCTTCAAGAAGTCTTTCCTTAACCTGTCGAACTGAAGGATAATAATCGAAAACCACCCCTTCGAAATCATTTTCAAAAGCCGGCAGAACGGTAAGATCCTTACCTTCACACAGTTCAATAAGCATTTCCTTCAGATCAGGCACCTTTCTTTCAAACTTCGGATAAAAATTCTTGTAGGCCCATACCGTGGAAATGTGCTCTCCTGGAAAAACCGTCACGATGTAGAATGGAAGAAAACGTTCGAGATCCAGCAACTCTTCACCGATCCCCGAGGCAAATGCAAGCCCAGAAGATTCGAGAAAATAGGGAACATCCGCTCCGAGTTTCACCGCAAGAGCATGAAGATCATCCGACGGTGCATGAATCTCCCACAGAACGTTCAGCACTTTCAGAGTTGTTGCCGCATCACTGCTCCCTCCCCCAAGGCCGGCACCGAAAGGAATGTTTTTGGTGAGACGGATAGTTGCACCCTTTGACATTTCAGCATAATCACGCAAAGCGTTTGCAGCCTTGAGACACAGGTTGTTATCGTCTGATGGAAGATCGAGATTGCTGCACGTCATAGACAGTTCATCGGCAGATGAAAACGTCAGTTCATCATACCAGTTGACTGGTGCAAAAACGGTTTCAAGCGTATGGTAACCGTCGGGACGTTTACCGGTGATAAGCAAACCGAGATTTATTTTTGCAAATGCTTTTACGGAAATATGCTGCATGGGAACTGATTGCTATATTGGCTGGTGGTTATTTTTTTTACGTGAATATTTACCATATTGCCTGAAAAAGGGAGGCATCGAAAACAAATATGTTCAAGATCTTGTTGAAAACGTCACTGTTCGTTCTTCTACTGTCCATCGGCTACCAGGTGCTACCGGCAACATCCCTTGCCGAGAGACAAACAACGGATTATAGAGTTCAGATCATTCGGTATGTGGAGCAAGATAAAATTTATTTGTTAGAAAATCTGCGTTCAAAAGTCACGAATAAAGCAGAGCAGACAATCATCGATGCACTGCTCACCGAAGACGGTCCACAGGCTGCTCGTCTTTTCCGTAAACAGCTTCAGGATTATCCCGATCCCTCCTTGGATTCGCTGAGTAAAGCACGCCTCGCTGCTTATCAATCAGCTCTTTCCTCAACCAGTGGCACTCGTACAAGAGCAATACAAACCTCGTTCATACTCCAGTTCGGCAGCTTCGGCTCACTGGAAAATGCCCGCGAACTCGCAAACCGCATCGCGCCATATACACCGGTCACCATTTTCCAGGAAAAAGGCTTGCACAAAGTTCGAACACAAAAAGCGTTCGGAACAAGACAGGAAGCCGAAACCGGAGCGAAAAAACTTCCATTCAACTCGTTTATCGTACGGATAAACTAAGAGGATAGCATACCACTCCTAAATCAGACGATGAGCAAAACAATCGATTTTCTTGGTGAATCCGCTCCAATCCAACAACTCAAACATCTTGCCCTTCAGGTTGCACAGACCGATATCACCGTTCTGATCACAGGAGAGACAGGATCGGGGAAGGAAGTCCTTTCCCGCTTCATCCACGGTCATAGCCGGAGATCACACAAAAATTTCATTCCTGTCAACTGTGGAGCTATTCCTACAGGAATTCTGGAGTCCGAACTTTTCGGCCACGAGAAAGGAGCGTTTACAGGTGCCATCCAAAGCAGAAAAGGTTATTTTGAGAGCGCAAATCAGGGAACCATTTTTCTTGATGAAATCGGCGAAATGCCTCTCGAAACCCAGGTCAAACTGCTCAGAGTCATAGAAACGGGCGAATTCCAAAGAGTCGGATCGTCGGAAACCAGCCACAGCGATGCACGGCTCATTGCCGCTACGAACAAAAACCTGCAACAAGCCGTTACAGCGAAAAGCTTCAGAGAAGATCTTTATTTCCGGCTTCACAGTGTAGCACTGCATATTCCTCCTCTTCGGGAAAGAGGAAAAGATATCCTGATCCTTGCGGAGCATTTTATCCGTCACTTCGAACGTAAGCATACCATCACTTTTGAAGGATTCACGAACGATGCCGTGGAAATGCTTCTCAGGTATAACTGGCCCGGCAATGTGCGTGAACTGAAAAATCTCCTTGAATCATTGCTGATTCTCGAAAAAGGGAAACAGATAACATCGGAAACCCTTGACAAACACCTCGTGCAGAGAAGTAGAGACAAAGGACTTGTTTATGACCCCGAAAAATCGGAAAAAAACGAACTGAACCTCATCTATAACAGCCTGATAAGACTCCATCAGGAAATAAACGAGGTCAAACAGTTGCTCCAGCAAAAAGAGAGCTCGCAAGAAGAGCCATCCAAAACACCCCTGCTGCTTCCTCCTCCCCTGCCGGAAAAACAGGAGAACGTTGTTTCCTCTCCTGATACCCATGAAACCAGTAATGAAGAAACCGGAATACTCCCTCTCGAAACCATTGAAAAACAAGCGATCGTCGAAGCCCTCAAGACTTACGGCGGCAACAAACGTCAAACCGCAAAAACACTCGGGATCAACGAGAGGACACTGTACAGAAAAATCAGAAAATACAGACTCGACCAAGAAGATTGATTTCTCGAGTGAGTCGAGAAGTAGCGGGTTTTGTCAGGATGATTTATCGATAAATACCATCTGAATTACGTCTGCCGAAAAACGTAATCAACAACAGTACTCCCGAAAAACCTGCAGCTGTTCGCGGTATGAGGTTGGGGTAACGAGTATAAAAAGTCAGTATATCGTTTCGTTCGACTTCGGCAGTGAGAAACCGTCTTTCCCACCATGGAATATCGGCATACACTCGCCCGTACTTGTCGATGAACTGCGAAACGCCGGTATTTGCACATCGAGCCATTGATCGACGATTCTCGATACATCGAAACCTGGCAATAGCGGCATGCTGGTAAGGCCCGTATGACTTTGCATACCAACCGTCATTCGTAACGACTGTGAGAAATTCGGCACCCCTGTTGACGAATTCGGCAACAAGACCGGGAAAGATGGATTCATAACAGATAACGTTCGATGTCTTTACAGTCACCCCCGAATCCGTAACGAACTCCATAATCGTCTTGTCGCTGCCTTTCCCCCAGCTGCTTATGCCTGCAAGTGAAAGCGTAAAGTTATCCATCCAAGGTGCATATTCCATATACGGTACTCTTTCGGCAAATGGAACAAGCTTCATCTTACGGTATATCTGAGGCGGGTCGAATTCGCTTCCGGTCACCAGCATCGACGCATTGAAAGTCTGGTAATAACGCTTTTCTTCAGGATCATACTTGTAAAGAAACTCCTCCTCCGACACCTCGGCAACCGTATAATAGACAATGTCCGAATAGCCACTGAGAAGGCTCCCACCCCACTGTCTTATTCTTGATTTCAGAAATTCGTAATAGGAGCGGTTCTTTTCGTCGAGAATACGGAAAGGTATCGCTGTTTCTGGCCATAGCACAAGGTCCACTCTGTTTTGCAGTATCGCCCGGTCCGTCAAACCAAGATAGATAAGCATGATATCCTGACTGGTATATATCCGCCACTTTTCCACGGGATCGATATTGGGCTGGATAAGAGACACCGTTACCGAGGGACGAGGCTGCTGCAACTCATGATCTGAAAACACCAGAAAAGAGTACCCTAGGGGCAGAACTGTCATCGATACCAGCCCTACAGCATGAACAAACATCTTTTTACGATACTTTAGCCTGAACCATAGGTCAACGACAATGACGTTGAAGCACATGAGCCAGAAACTCACCCCCCATACTCCGGTAATATCGGCATATTGAATCATGGGAGTCAGTTGTGCTTGCGAATTCCCTAGAACAAGCCAACCAAACGAGAGATCCTGCCGAATATAGAGCCACTCCCATGCGACCCATAAGAACGGCAGGCTGAACAGAGCAAAACCGTATCCCCGATATTTCTTGAGGATGAAAAAAAGTAAAAGGGGTACCGATGAAAAGAATGCCTGTGCAACGATAGTGAGTAACCCGCCGGCCAGGGTTGCAAGAGAAACCCACCATAAGGCGATGGCACAAAAAATCAACATCGAATAATAAACACGGCTGAAATACCGTTTGAAGGACAAATCACCGCGCAGGAATACAAGCAACGGAACCAAAGCAATCCATGCAAGCGGTTCAAAGCGTATAACAGGGTACGACGGAAACGAAACCCCCAGCAAAATACCACTTAGCACGGGCAAAAAGTAACCTGAAGAGTCACTACCAGCTTCAGCAGATCGTAGCATGCCTTTTCATTTAATATTCAAGACAAGATGGCTCAAAAATAGTAAAAACCGCTGACAAACCACGAAAGAGGAAAAATGTAACGAAATGTTTCCAGATTGCTCAAAAACAAAAGCTTCCTGCCAGGTAGGCATGAGGGGAAAACTGCTGGATCGAAAGGGATGAAAGAGGTATATTTTCCTTTATTTATTAATTTTTATTCTTTAAATTTGTTTCAAGTTGTTATATAACAGGAATTACCAGCAAGAAATTTCCTGCTGAAAAATTTCTCAACGCCACCAAAAAGGAGATTCATTATGGCTCTATTCGGCACTAAAGACACTACAACCGCCCATGCTGATTACGAGATTATTCTCGAGGGTGGTTCAAGCTCCTGGGGACAAGTGAAAGGCCGTGCTAAAGTTAATGCACCAGCTGCACTTCCTCTGCTGCCGGCAGATTGTAACATCAAGATCGACGCAAAACCTCTTGACGGACAGAAAGGCACGGTACGGTTCACCACTGCCATCGAATCAATTGTCGATAGTACGAAGAATACGCTTAATGTCGAAGTCGATATTGCCAACGAAACCAAAGACCGAAGAATCGCTGTCGGTGAAGGTAAACTTTCAGTAGGTGATTTTTCCCATTCATTTTCTTTCGAAGGTTCGGTAGTCAATATGTACTACTACCGTTCAGATGCCGTTCGCAGAAACGTGCCGAATCCAATCTACCAGCAGGGACGCCAGTTCCACGATATCATGATGAAGGTTCCTCTGGAAAACAACGATCTTATAGACACTTGGGAAGGCTTTCAGCAGTCGATCTCAGGCGGTGGCGCAAACTTCAACGACTGGATTCGTGAGTTCTGGTTCATCGGTCCAGCCTTCACAGCCATCAACGAAGGTGGTCAACGCATCTCTCCGATACAGGTAAACAACTTCGGCGTAGAAAGCGGCGAAAAAGGCCCGGTCGGCGTATCAAGATGGAAATTCTCACATGCCGGATCAGGTATTGTCGACTCCATTTCCCGCTGGTCCGAGCTTTTCCCTGTCGAACAGCTCAACAAACCGGCCTCCATAGAAGGCGGCTTCCGTTCAGATTCCCAAGGAATCGAAGTCAAAGTAGACGGAACCCTTCCTGGAGTTTCACGAGATGCAGGCGGTGGTCTCCGCAGAGTTCTGAACCATCCGCTTATTCCTCTTGTTCACCACGGCATGGTTGGTAAGTTCAACGACTTTACCGTCGACGCCCAGTTGAAGGTAGTACTGCCAAAAGGCTACAAAATCCGTTATGCAGCGCCACAGTTCCGTTCACAGAATCTCGAAGAGTACCGCTGGAGCGGAGGAGCTTACGCACGCTGGGTTGAACATGTCTGTAAAGGTGGAACAGGGCAGTTTGAAGTACTGTATGCACAGTAAATGAAACTGTTTGGAAATACGACCTCGAAAGCCGGCGAATATCGTCGGCTTTTCTTATGTATCATCTTTGGATTTGGATCAGAACCAACGATTCGTTGACACGTTAGCTGAATTGGACCTAACCCAAAAGTTGCAGAATCTCTTCGATTTCCCCCTTGATTTCCTGTAATAGCTCTTTTCTGCGTTGATGAGCTATGGCATGATTTTTCTTTTCATGACCCATCTGTTTGCGTAACTTCAAGATTTCTTCAGTCTTCTCGTCGGTATCGGTTTCGGAAGTTTTTCCTTTAACAATCAGAGAGGCTTTTTCAAGCTTATATCCTTTTTCATAAACAAGGCCCTTGATCGTCAGAACCATGGCGATATCCTTGTTGGTATAACGCCTGTTGTCCCTCGTATCTCTAGCAGGATTCAGTTCAGTGAAAAACCGTTCCCAGTATCTCAGAAGGTAAGCGGGAACCCCGGTGATCTTGCTTACCTCCCCAATAGAGTAATAGCTTTTATTCGATTCGAATGGCATGACTTTCATTTAAGAAATTGTACACCTTGAAAGACGTCCCTCTGTCCTTTAGGGTTTTACCTCCTCTTATTATACATTACATCCGTGAGATCAAAAACACGAGCGATGAAAAATCTGTTACGACTGAAAAAATATCTCCTCAGATACAAGCGTAAAATGCTGTACGGTTTTGCTTGTATCGTCCTGACAAACATTTTTGCTGTATCAGCCCCCCGTTTTATCGGCAATGCAATCGATGTACTGGAAAGTCCTTTTGTCCTGTCGGATGTTCTGAAGAACGTCGGGCTCTATATACTTTTTGCCGCTCTTGGCAGCATATTCCTCTTCCTGGTTCGCCAGAACATCATCGTAGCTTCACGCATTATCGAGTTTGACTTGAAAAACGACTATTACGCTCATTTACAAACTCTTTCCAGAAATTTTTACAATAAAACAAGCACTGGGGAGTTGATCGCACGAGGCACCAATGATCTCAATGCTGTCCGGGATTTCCTTGGCCCCGGAATCATGTATTCCATAAACACTTTTTTCCGTCTTTTTTTCGCCATAATCGCAATGCTGACCATATCACCCGGCTTGACGTTGCTTGCACTTCTTCCAGCTCCTTTTTTCAGCTACGCTGTCTATAGAATAGGAAAATCGATCCAGAAACGAACGAAAAGCATTCAGGAAAGCTATGCCGATATAACGGCACTGTTACAGGAAAATATTTCTGGTATCCGAGTGATCAGAAACTACACGCGTGAAACCTATGAAACCGAGCGATTTGAAACAATCAACCAAACTTATTTTCACAAAAACATATCGCTGGCAAAACTTCAGGCATTGTTTTTTGCCATTTTAACCGCTCTGCTCGCACTCTCACTCATTCCGGTTATCTGGGTAGGTGGAATAAATGTCGTGAATGGAACCATGACGATCGGTGATATCGCCCAGTTTGTCATTTACGTCAGCATGCTCAGCTGGCCGATTATTTCTATAGGATGGGTCACGAACATTATCCAGAAAGCATCTTCAGCCCAAATCCGCCTCAATGAAATTTTCGATGCGAAACCGGATATTACCGACAGTCTTTCAACAGAAGACTTACCGGAGAATGTTCGTGGCCGAATCGAGTTCAGAAACGTCTCATTCCACTACCCGGGAAATGAAAATCAAGATGTTCTTTCCAATGTCTCGTTCACAATCGAGCCAGGCAGCAAGGTTGCCATTGTCGGAGCGACAGGTTCTGGAAAAACCTCATTGGTGAACCTTATCCCACGCCTTTATGACCCGCAGAGTGGTACTGTTTTATTTGATGGCAGGGATATTAAAACCATACCGCTTGCCAACCTGCGTCAACATATCGGCTTCGTACCCCAAACGAATTTTGTTTTTTCCGATACCATAGCCAACAACATCGACTATGGTGTCGCCACGGACTCCGATCATCTGGATCATATCATCGAAGCGAGCCGGATAGCCAACCTTTACGATGATATCATGGATTTTCCTGATGGTTTCGAAACCATGCTGGGCGAAAAAGGCATCAACCTTTCAGGCGGTCAAAAACAGCGAACCTGTATTGCACGTGCACTTGCCTGGAAACCGGAACTACTCATACTCGACGATGCCCTTTCAGCCGTTGACACAAGTACCGAAGCCGGCATATTCGAAGCTCTGCTTGAAAAACTGCCTCGCACAACACTGTTGCTTATCAGTCACAGAATCTCGACCGTCAAAAACTGTGACCGAATTTTTGTCATTCAAAACGGCGGTATAGCGGAATCAGGATCGCATGAAGAACTGTTGGCCAAAGAAAACATCTATGCCGAGCTTTACTCACAGCAGTTGCTCGAGGATGAGATCCAATCACTCAACTGAGTAACCTCTATACCTTTGTTGCGCACCTCGACTACTTCGTTATCCCCACCCCAACGTTTCATGATCGAAATCTCAAAAGCATTGCTTCACGACTATCGGTCGCCATGCATACGTTTCAGGCAGAGAGTCATGCCGCATTCGATGCGGCACCAATACTGACTTTTTTTGGAAGATGGATCCCCGGGTCAAGCCCGAGGATGACTGGATTGGTTTTTTCCCTATTACTTATTACCGATTACCTATCCCCTGTTTCCTCCAGTTCCTCCAACTGACGATTAAGATCTTTTCGGGAAAGGTTGTACATGTGCACATAAAAGAGATTGAACATGAGAACGGCACTTTTAAGCCTAGGCGCGCTGGCCGCTCGCTGCAAAGCCCGTTGTATCGTAAAGACCCGCTTGGTTAAAGCGGTATAGCTTGGAATGAACGTTTCAATCGGTATTCTTTTCGGACGGTAAAGCATCTCCTGGCCCCAGGAAAAACGAAAAGCATCATGATCGTTGCGGTCATGCAACAGCCGTTGTTCATCAGCCAAGCGTTCGAACACTTCCGTCCCGGGAATCGGACGCAGCAGGTTGATACCCGGCACATCTATCCCTGTCTTGTCCAGAAACGCAACAATGGCATCCGGCTGCTCGAGGGTATCCTCGTCGAGACCGTAAATAAAACTGCCGTATACACATATTCCCGCATCACGGATATTGCGAATACATGCGGCCTGACGGTCGACAGGGTTGTGAAACTTATGATGCGCCTTGTTACTCTCTTCAGCGAGACTTTCAATGCCGACAAGCAGTGCACCGCAGCCTGACTGTGAAAAAACATCCAGTAAACGGCTGTTCTCACCAAGCTTGGTTGTAGCCTGTCCAACCCAATTGATGTTGAAAGGAATCAGCTCACGAAAAAGTTTTTCCGCATATTCTTCATCAGCGTTCACCGTATCATCGAGAAAAAAGAATATTCTTTTATCCTTTTCGAGAAAACTTTCAACTTCCCGAACAACCTCACCGACATCCCGATGCCTGATTTTATGACCGTTCATGACATGAACATTGCAAAAATCACAACTGTAAGGACAACCACGGGTAGTCTGTACGACATTCGTAGTAAAATAGTGGTGAAGGTCAAGTGCGTCTTTATTTACACTGCGACCGGAGGAAAGATCGGGCTGTTCACCAACACGATACTCTCTCCGCAGCGTTCCATTTCGAAGATCCTCGAGTACGGTCCGCCATATTTCATCAGCCTCCCCGATAACGAGTACGTCTCCATGAGCGTAGCAGCGTTCAGGAAAAAGTGTAACGTACGGGCCGCCTAAAACCACGTTGAATCCTTTTTCCCGTAATAGAGCCGACAGTTCGAAGGCTGGTTTGACCGCTCCGGTCTGGACACTGATCCCTATAAGATCCCACTTTCTGTCAAGTGGAAATGTCTCGAAACGAAGATCACAAATATGCTGCTCGATACCGGGCTCGTCGACCGAGCTGAGAATCATCAGGGAAAGAGGAGGGATAGCGAATTGCGCTCGCTTTATGACGTTTTTGAGAACGCTATCCTTAATGCCCTGCAAAAAACCGGAACGCTCTGATTCACCGAGAAGTGACGGGCCGTCAACACCACTGTCAGCAGGCACAAATACAAGCAGTACTGATAGTTTACTCATCCTGAGCTACACACATTTCGATTATTGCATTTCATCTCTTGCCAACCTTGTTCATCTTATTTTCCTGCAAGATCCTGAAGCCTTTTGAGCTCAACAATAGCTTCGATCGGCGTGATGCGCTCGATATCGAGCGCATCGATCGCATACTTCAACTTTCGTTCTTCCTCTTCAAAAAGATAGATTTGGCGGGGGGGCATTTCCCGAACTCCGCCCCCCTGAACCCCTGCAGGAAACGCGACATCCCTTCGTTCCATACCTGAAAGTATTTCTTTGGCTCTTTTGATAACTTCGGATGGCATACCCGCCATTTTCGCGACTTCTATACCATAGCTGTTATCGGATGCCCCCCTTACGATCTTTCTCAGGAAAACCACCTTATCGGCAGTCTCGACAACCGTGGCATTGTAATTACGTATGCCCTCAAAACGCTCTTCCAACTCGGCAAGTTCATGATAATGCGTAGCGAACAAAGTCCTTGCTTTGATGATACCGTGAATGTACTCACTCATCGCCCATGCAATGGACATACCATCATATGTACTGGTACCCCGGCCGATTTCATCGAGTAAAATAAGGCTTTTTTCAGTCGCGTTGTTGAGGATATTAGCTCCTTCATTCATCTCCACAAGAAAAGTACTTTCTCCTGAAGCAAGATTATCCGATGCTCCAACCCTTGTAAAAATCCTGTCGACAAGCCCTATTTCCACCGCATCGGCAGGAACGAAACTGCCAACCTGGGCGAGCAGAACAATAAGGCCGTTTTGACGGAGGAACGAGCTTTTTCCAGCCATGTTCGGGCCGGTGACAATCAACATGCGTTGTTTTTTGTCGAAAAAGCAGTCATTGGCTATGTAGGGTTCATCAACCCCGAGAATACGTTCAAGCACGGGATGACGACCATTGGTAATGGACAAATCACCATGTTTTTTAACTTTCGGTTTGACATATCGATATGCTTTTGCGCAACACGCAAAGGAGTACAGGCAATCAAGTTCCGCGACAATTTCTGCATTTTGCTGAATATGCAAGGCCTCGGAAGCTACCTTCACGCATAGCTCACGGAAGAGCTGCTGCTCGAGCATCTGACTCTTTTCTTCTGCAGTCAGAATTTTCTCCTCATACTCTTTCAACTCCGGAATAGTATAACGTTCAGCATTAACGAGAGTTTGTTTCTTTTCATAGTAACCGGGAACCTTGTCACTGTTCGCTTTGCTGACCTCGATATAGTAACCGAAAACCTTGTTGTATTGTATCTTCAGGGTGGAGATTCCGGTTTTTCCGCGTTCCGCCTGCTGTATTTCCATCAAACTGCCCTTGGCATTGGAAGAAACCGAGCGCAGCCCATCGAGTTCATTGTTGTACTCTGCCTTGATATAACCGCCGTCACGAAGTGTGGCCCCAGCATCCGGATCGATCGCCTGTTCGATGGTTGCCGTTATATCGGATAGTTGAACCAGATCTTGTGAAAGTTTTCGAAGTTTGGAACTTTTTGAATCACTTAACAGAGCCTGAAGATCGGGTATTTTTTCAAGCGCTGCCCCGAGGGTACGTACCTCACGCGGCATGCTCCTCAAGGTCGCGACTCTTGCCAACGCTCTTTCAAGATCGTTGATTCCCCGGAGTATCTCACCCAAGGAGTTGCAAACAGCCACCTCTTCATGAAGCACCTCGACTGCATCGAGCCGGAGCTGTATCTCCTCGATTCTTTTGAGGGGCCTTAACAGCCAACGCCTCAGCAGCCTCGCCCCCATTGGATTTCGGGTATGATCTATCACCTGAAGTAAACTACCGTTGATCGAACCATCCTGCATCGAGGAGATGATTTCCAGATTTTTCTTGGTCTGAAGATCGAGCATCATATGATGCGCACTGTCAACAAGCGCAATTCTGGTAATATATTGCAAACGGTTTTGCCGGGTTTCTTCGAGATATTGCAACACGACTCCGGCAGCAACCTGAGCAGCATAAACCGCGTCAATACCGAATCCTTTAAGCGAATGGGTTTTAAAATGTTTTTCGATTACCTGCGATGCATTTTCTTCACTGAACATCCAGTCGTCCAGCGTGGTAACAACCACTTCTGAAGGCAAAATCTTTTCGATAGTCTCTCCAAAGGTCTTCTCTTTTGAAGAAAGAAGAACCTCTGAAGGTTGGATGGACTGCAGCATATCCGCAACCTGGCTGAGCGGCACTTCTGCAATCTTGAACTCTGCAGTTGTCACATCGATGAAGGCTATGCCAGCACGTTTCTCACGCCCCTTCTTCAAAAAAGCCAGCGAACAGAGATAGTTATTGTGTTTGTCTTCGAGTATTTCGTCGCTGTAAGTCACGCCGGGAGTGACAATGTCGGTTATTTCACGTTTCACAAGCCCTTTCGCTTGTGCAGGATCTTCAACCTGATCACAGACGGTAACCTTGTAGCCTTTTTTAACCAAGCGGGCTATATAACCGTCACATGCATGATGTGGAAAGCCAGCCATGGGAATTTCAGCAGCAGCTCCGTTCGACCGGCGGGTCAGGACAATGTTGAGAGCTTCTGACACCTTGCGTGCGTCATCGTAAAACGATTCATAAAAATCACCGACTCTGAACAACAATACATATTCGGGGTAACGCTCCTTTACTTCGAGATATTGACGCATCATCGGTGTTTCGTTACCGCTTTTTTTCCGCCGGGTCACTTTCATGGATTTCATTGCTTCTTTACCGTTTATCCCCTTTTCATGATTGATCAAGCTAATTCAGTACACTAAAAAAAACAAGAACCTTACGTCACGGAACAGACAGCTCAAACAACATTCATAACGAACAGGCTCCATTGTTTTTTTTCTATATTTGAGGTTGTACCAAGAGCCTTGCAGGCAAGGTTTTGTAGACTAACGGGATTTCATCATTCTCAACAGCATTCACCATGGACTGGTACGCCATTCTTCGCTTCATACACGTAACATCATTTGCAACCTGGTTCGGCACCGTGTTTGCTTCCCTCTTTTTTTTAAAGACTCTCGAGCCGAAACTGACTGGTCCGGACAGTGATCCGGGCGATTACCCCATGCTCCTGCAAACCTACATCAAACTGGAAACGAAGGTAGCCGACGCAGGATTTAAAACCGCGATTGCTTCCGGCCTTTTACTCGCCCTCTTTTTCCATGGCTGGAGCATCGCTATAGCGGTAAAGGTGGTAATAATCGTTCTTCAAGTTGCTTTGACTATGGGCTACATCATTAAAGCAATTCAACCGCTACACTATCCCTGCAGCCGATCCGACTATAAAAAATGGTACAATCTCTTTACCATTTCCTTGTCCATGTTCGCACTGGTCCTGGTGGTAACATTTTTTCTGCTGTAAATCAGGGTGGCATAAACCGGCAATTTCCTGAGTTTTCATAGATGAAACGAATGCAGTCGACCCGATATTATCCATTTGAAATAATACATCGATTACCATATATTGCAGGTCTATAATTCTTAATTTAACACAAAAGCACAATGCAGGCACTGATAAAGATTTCAGACAAGCAGTTCTTGGTTAAAACCGGTGACAGGCTGTTCGTTCCACATCAAAAAGCTGAAGTCGGTAACATCATAGACATCGAACCTTTAGCGCATATTGACCAGGAGAAGACATCGACAGAACCTTCAGGTAACATCCAGCTGAAAGTGCTCGAGCATCTTAAAGACGAAAAAATCGTCGTCTTCAAGAAGAAACGCAGAAAACGCTATCAAAAAAGGAACGGCCATCGTCAGTTGATGACTCAGGTTGAGGTTCTTTGACATCGATAGTACTCATAACATTTTCAACAACAATCATTTTGACTCATGGCTCATAAAAAAGGTGGCGGCTCAACGAAGAATGGCCGTGACAGTAACCCGAAATATTTGGGAGTTAAAGCATCGGGTGGTTCGCTTGTTTCCGCAGGCTCAATTATTGTTCGTCAGAGAGGAACTGTTTTCAAACCCGGCAACAATGCCGGAATAGGCAAAGATCATACGATTTACGCCCTTGTAGACGGCAAGGTTCACTTCAGGAACGGCCGTAACGACAAAAAACACATCGACGTACTGCCAGCCTGATTGTTTGCCTCGAAAACAAAATAAACGTATATTTCTAAAGCCGACCGTAAAAGGCCGGCTTTTTTTTTGCTTCATAATAAAGCTTGGAATTATCGCCATTACCTCCCTTCAATTGGCTGATATTCATACTGTAGAATTAAACGCAACATAATATGAAAATTACCGTTATTGGCGCAGGCCATGTAGGAGCAACTGCGGCCCACCGCATTGCAGAAAAACAACTCGCGAATACAGTAGTACTTCTCGATATCGTTGAAGGCATCCCTCAAGGGAAAGCTCTCGACATGTATGAATCCGGGCCGGTTGGACTTTTTGACACAATGGTCTTTGGTACTAACGATTACAGCGATACAGCCGATTCCGACATTGTCCTCATCACTGCTGGTTTGGCCCGCAAACCGGGTATGTCTCGTGAGGACCTGCTTATGAAAAACGCAGCCATTGTCAGGGAGGTAACCGATCAGGTTATGCAATACTCCAAAAATCCTATCATCATTATGGTATCGAACCCTCTTGACATAATGACTCATGTCGGATATGTCAGAAGCAAGTTACCGAAAGAACGGATATTGGGAATGGCCGGAGTTCTCGATTCTGCACGCTTCAGATCGTTCATCGCCAAAGAACTGAATGTATCCATGCAGGATATCAATGCCTTTGTGCTGGGAGGACATGGAGACTCCATGGTACCTGTCGTTAAATACACAAGTGTTGCAGGAATCCCGCTAACGGAACTCTTGCCGCAGCAAACAATCGATCAATTGGTTGAAAGAACACGCAAAGGCGGTGCTGAAATCGTCAACTATCTCAAAGATGGTTCAGCTTATTACGCACCTGCAGCGTCCTGCGTTGAAATGATCGACGCCATCGTAAACGACCGCAAACGAATACTACCTTGCTCGGCACTTCTTGAAGGCCAGTACGGAATCAACAATATTTTCATAGGCGCCCCTGTAAAGCTGGGCAAAAACGGTATCGAACAAATTCTTGAAATCAATCTCGATAAGCCTGAAATCGAAGCTCTCCGAAAATCAGCAGCAATAGTCGAAGAAAATTGCAACAATCTCGCTCCATTACTTGCTTGATTCGAAGCAGTACAATAGCTGGTGATAAAAATAAAAAAGCGTCCCGGGAAACCGGGACGCTTTTATTGTGAACAGGTGTCCCCCATTACACCTGTCCTACTCCACGGGCGTGGAGCATTACTTATAGTACATCAAACAACGTGCCAGAAAAAACAAAAAAGCACTAACTCATAATATTAATTACATATAACAGCATTCCATCAATCAAAACAATCTAAGCTTTTCGCGAAAAATCGTCTCATAATAAGACAAGCTCTCATTCTGAAATAACCACCTCACAAACAATACACCATTATCCCGCCAAACATATCATCCGAAACCCTATATTCACTATACACAATGTTCCGCAAAGCAAATACTGCACAGAATGAGAATTCATGACCTCGACCCTCATGAACGACCGAGTGAGCGTTTCCTGCACTCGGGCGCATCGGCTCTAAGCTCAGCTGAACTTCTGGCACTCATACTCAAAACCGGAACCAAAGGGAAAAATATATTGGATACCTGCAACGAACTCATGAGCAACTACGGCCTTGAAAAGCTTGCCGACCTGTCAATGGGTGAATTACAGAAAAACGAAGGAATAGGGCCTGCAAAAGCCATGCAGATAAAAGCAGTTTTTGAACTGCACAAACGCCTCCATTTCAGACGTAATACCAACAAAAAAGTTCGCTCGGCAAGAGATGTTTATGAGTATATGAACGGAAGAGTACCCGATGAAAGTAAAGAGCACCTCTTCCTCCTTCACCTGAACACGAAAAATCAGGTCATGCGACATGACCTGATTTCTGTCGGAACGCTGAATGCCTCATTGATTCATCCGAGAGAAATCTACAAATCGGCCATACGGGAAAGTGCCAATGCGATTATCCTGGTACACAACCATCCGTCAGGGGATGTCGAACCCAGCAACGCGGACAAGCAGGTAACCTCTTTACTCAAACAGGCCGGATCGATAATTCAGATTGAACTTCTCGATCACGTCATAACAGGCAAGGATACCTGGTTCAGTTTCAGAGAGCATTCACTGCTTGTGTGAAAGCAATCAGGAAAACAAATCTATTCAAACATCATTACCTGCTTATGCCTTTACAGTTATTATAACAGGATTGGAGTTGTTAAAGAAGAAGGCAGGAAGAAACATTGTTGGCAGGAACAATTCATCTTATACCCTGTATTCGTATAAGCATTACGGAAAGCAGAGCAGCATAGTGCCAGTGAACACCGTTAGGCAAAGCCGTACAGGCCGCTTTCAATAATCGTATCTCTCGACTGTAATACCACAGCCGAGAGAAAACCGTTCAGAGCGACAGAGAAACACACTGAAAAAAATTATTTGAATTTTCAGAGCATTTCCAGTCGTGCTGGAAATGAAAAAAGATGTAACCTTGAATCATTTACTGACCGGGAACACCCTCACCGGGACGCACGAAAGCTTGAGGCTGAGGCTGAACAGTGACGTTTCCAGCGCAAATCTCACAGACGTTCTTTGCCTGCAGCCCTTTCTGCGTCTGATCAACTTCAAACTCCACATCAGCATCCTGATTCAATACCTTGAAACTCTGATCGGAAACAATTGCGGAAAAATGGACAAAAATATCTTCTCCGCCATCAGGGTTAACAATGAAACCATAACCCTTCTTACCATCGAACCACTTTACTTTACTTTTCCTTTGCATGATGAAATTTGGGGATTTATCCTTAAAGGAAGATGCCGTTGTAAACAGCACCTTGGGGGTAGCTTACACTATGAATATAGGTTAATTATCAAGATGTAACAAGATTTTCGGCCATTTTTTCGATGTTAATACACCGCAACACAATCCAACTGCTTGTATAAACACGAATTAAATACAAATACAACACGTTAAAAAGATATCGTCAACCATAACCCAAAACATTTTCTACCATGCAAGATATTATCCTGCTCACCGGAGCCGGCAAAGGCATAGGAAAGGCAATTGCCCTTGATTTCTCTCTTAAATCACAACACAACCCCTCTTTCAACCCCACGTTAATACTCTGCTCACGCACGTATAGCGATGTAGCGAAACTCGCAGAAAAATGCAGGGCACTTGGCGCACAAGCTGTTCCGATTGAAGCCGACATTACCAACCTCGACAACATCGACCACCTGGTTGAACAAACACTTCAGGAGTTCGACAGTATCGACTGCCTGATCAACAATGCCGGTGTCGGACGGTTCAAGGATCTGAAGGAAATGACCGAAGATGATTTCGATTATACCATGTCTGTAAACATGAAAGGCACGTTTTTTCTGACACAGAAAATTTTTTCCGTTATGGAAGAAAAGCGTTCAGGCCATATTTTTTTCATCACCTCCATAGCTGCGGAAATGGCATTCAAAAGTTCATCGGTCTACTCGATGTCCAAATTCGGCCAGAAAGGGCTCGTAGAAGCACTTCGTCTTTATGGAAGGGACTGCAACGTAAAAATCACCAATGTGATGCCGGGAGCCGTATATACGCCAATGTGGGGGGAAGTCGCAGAAGAACTCAAACCACTCATGATGATGCCTGAAGATATCGCCGGTCCTGTTGTCGACGCATACCTCCAGCCATCACGGACATCAGTGGAAGAAATTGTCCTCCGGCCTGTCGGAGGGGATATCAATAGCTAACTCACATCGCTTAATGCTTGAAGTGCCGCATCGAGGTAAAAACCATCGCCAGATCATGGTCGTCGGCAGCGGAAACAACCTCATCATCACGGATAGAACCACCAGGCTGAATGACAGCACTGGCACCCGCCTCGGCTGCGGCAAGCAAACCATCGGCAAACGGAAAGAATGCATCCGATGCAACTGCAGAGCCTTTTAAATCGAGACCTGCTTCGGCAGCTTTTGAACGGGCAATTTTCGCAGAATCGACACGAGACATTTGACCTGCACCGACGCCGAGAGTTTGACGGTTCTTTACATAAACGATCGTGTTTGATTTGACATGCTTGCAGATCTTCCAGGCAAACATGAGATCATCGAACTCTTCAGATGAGGGCTGACGCTTAGTGACCACTTTCAGATCTTCACGCGACACGATCTGACTGTCTCTCTCCTGCACCAGCATGCCGAACTGGGTCGATTTGAACTCCATAACATCCTTCGGCATGGGCTGTTTTTGTAAAAGAAGGCGCCTGTTTTTCTTTTTCTGCAGGAAGTCGAGAACTCCATCTTCATAGGAAGGTGCGATGAGAATTTCGGTAAAAATTTCATCGACCGTTTTTGCTGTTTCCATATCAAGCGGCTTGTTGAAAGCGATGATACCACCGAATGGAGACTGGGTATCGGTGGAAAACGCCTTGCGGTAGGCTTCGACGAGCGTAGGAGCCTGAGCGACACCGCATGGATTGGTATGCTTTATTATCACGACGGCCGGATCTTCACCGCTGAACTCCTCGATCAGTCCGGCTGCCGCAGCCGTATCGAGCATATTGTTATACGAAAGTGCTTTACCGTGTAGCTTCTCAAAATACTCTCCAAACGATCGGGAGCATTCCCCATCATTCATACGATAAAAACCGGCTTGCTGGTGTGGATTTTCCCCATAACGCATATCCAGTTCACGCTCGAGTTTTATGGATAGCTTATCTACTCCGCAATCTTTACCTCCACTCTCGATTCCGGTCATATACCCGGCGATTGCGCTATCGTAGCGAGAGGTCAGCTCGAAAACCTTTCTTGCCAGCTTGAGCCTTGTCGAACGGGTCGTCGCACCACTGTTCATACGCATTTCCGCCAAAACAAGAGCATAATCGGCATTGTCGGTGACTACAGTTACCGACTCGTTATTTTTAGCCGCGCTCCGAAGCATCGAGGGTCCGCCGATATCGATGTTTTCAATTGCATCTTCAAATGTGACATCAGGCTTTGCAACCGTTTCCTCGAATGGGTAGAGATTGACGACAACCATATCGATAAACCCGATGCCGTTCTTTTCAGCCTGTGCGATATGGTCGGCATTATCGCGCACAGCAAGCAATCCGCCATGAATTTTCGGATGCAGCGTTTTCACACGGCCATCCATGATTTCCGGAAATCCCGTAATGGTCGAAATTGATGCAGCAGGAACCCCTGCATCCTGGATAGTTCGCAACGTTCCTCCGGTTGAAAATATTTCAACCCCCATGGTTGATAATTCCCGGCAAAATTCCACGATACCGGTTTTATCGGAAACAGACACCAATGCACGTTTGATAACAGGATCAGACATTTGTAGATTAGGTTGGAATGGTTAAATCTCAATAAATCGTCAATGTAATCAAATATCCAATAAATGGCCAACCGCAAAACCCGTCTGGCAGCATTCTGTTCAGGTACCGGTTCGAACTTTCAGGCATTGTACTACGCCATCGATGAACGTCGTCTCCCGGCTGAATTTTCCCTCTGCCTTTCCAATCGCTCAGAATGTGGTGCAACCGTTTTTGCCAGCCAGCATGGCATACCGACAGTTCATCTTTCCGAAAAGCAGTACGACACACATGAAGAATTTGCGGCAGCAATGCTCTCCTCGCTCGAAGAGCATGCAGTCGAATACATCCTGCTCGCCGGCTATTTGAGAAAAGTACCTGAAGCCGTTGTCAATGCTTATTCATACAGAATCCTCAACATCCATCCTGCGTTGCTGCCTGGTTTCGGTGGACCGGGCATGTACGGCATCAATGTTCATAAGGCCGTACTGGAAGCCGGCACTAAAGAATCAGGTGCTACCGTGCACTACGTTGACTCGGAATATGACAAGGGCCCTATTGTGCTCCAGCGAAAAGTCCCTGTCGAACCTGATGACACCCCGGAATCACTTGCGGCACGAGTCCTGAAATGTGAACACCTCCTCTACCCCGATGCTCTTGAAAAACTCCTTGTCACACAGGAAATATGAGTGAAACCCTGCTTGTCAACGAAATATTCCTCTCCATTCAGGGTGAATCGACCTATGCCGGTTGGCCCTGTATATTTATCCGCCTTGCTGGATGCGACAGATCTTGTAACTGGTGCGACACCCGCTACGCCTCGGGTAAAGAAGGCAAGAACATGACCGTTCCCGAAATAATGACCCACATTGAAACATTCGGCATTCCACTCGTAGAAATAACAGGAGGAGAGCCATTGCAGCAGGAAAACGTCTATACGCTCATGCGCATGCTTTGCGACCGGGGCTATACACTGCTGCTCGAAACCGGTGGTTTTATTCCCGTCGATGGGGTTGACCCCCGGGTTCACAAAATAATAGACCTGAAAACACCATCATCGGGGGAAAGTGGAAAAAACTGCCTGAAAAACATCGAACTCGCCGTTGCATCTTCCGTTCTTCAGAAAAAAGCGTTCGAATTCAAACTGGTTGTCGCATCCCGCAATGATTACGAATGGTCCAAAAACCTGTTGAGCACCTGGAATCTGACCGACCATTGTACAGTACTGATGGGAACGGTTTTCGGCAGGCTGGACCCTGCAGAACTTGCAAAATGGATCCTTGAAGACCATCTCCATGTAGAGCTACAGCTTCAGCTGCACAAATACATCTGGCCACCGGACACACGGGGGGTATAGCACTCGAGATATAATCGAAAATACGAACACGGCACTTTTTCAGGTGTGGCCGCGACTCTCCTCCTCTTGAACATTTATCGTTTCCCTGACAGTGTAATGAAGGGTGTTGGAAGTATCGCGGGTCAACATTTCGCCCAAAAGTCCGATCGAGAAAAATTGTACGGCCAGAATGATGAGAAGAATACCCAGAAAAAGAATCGGACGATTCACAACCGCTTCATTGAAAAAAATCTTTCCAATTGTCACGTAAAGGCTTATACCGAAACCGGCAAGAAAACTGAAAAGACTCAACATACCGAAAAAGTGCATCGGTTGTCTCAAATAACGGGTAATGAACAGCACCGTAAAGAAATCGAACAAACCCGGGAAAATGCGTGAAGTGCCGAACTTGGTTTTGCCGAACCTGCGAGGATTATGCTTTACGGGAATCTCCGTTACCCTGAAGCCATTCCACCGTGCAAGAACCGGAATATAGCGATGCATTTCCCCGTACAACTCGAGAGACTGTATAACCTTTTTTCGATAGGCTTTCAAACCGCAATTGAAATCATGCAACGCAATACCGGTGAACAATCTTGTGGTCATATTGAAGATCTTCGAGGGAATTGTTTTGGACAGCGGATCGTTGCGCTCTCTTTTCCACCCGCTCACAAGATCATAGCCAGCAATCATCCTTTCGATAAGGTATCTGATGGCAAAAGGGTCATCTTGTAAATCAGCATCGAGTGTGACGATATATTCACCGGCCGCATATCTGAAACCCGCTGAAAGTGCAGCGGTCTTACCGAAATTTCGTTGTAGAGATACCAGCTTGAGCTCGGGTTTGTGTACAATCTGTTCACGGATAAAATCCGAAGAGTCATCCGTAGAACCATCGTCGATCATCAAAAGTTCAAATGAAAACGGATGTTTAAAAAGCTCATGCAACCCCTTATCCGACATAGCTTCATAAACCTGGTCGATGAGAAGGGGGAGGGACTCCTCTTCATTATAAAAAGGAACGATCACGGAAAGAAGAGGAGTTGGCTGCATGGCATTTTTTTGTTAGATATGGTGTGCTGAAAAAAATGTACACAATAGGAAAGTAAAACAGCAAGGAATAAAGAGTCAGAACCCCCTTTTTCGATTAGTTACGAATTATAATTTCATTACCATAATGCGACACATCGGGGCACATGTCAGTATTGCAGGCGGAATAGAAAACGCACCACTTCGCGCAGAGGAAATAGGAGCAACCGCATTTGCCATGTTCACTAAAAATCAGCGACAGTGGAAAGCCCCCGCTTTGACAGAAGAAACAGTTCGTGCGTTTGCAAACAACTGTAATGCTTGCGGTTTCGACCCACTCTACATTCTGCCGCACGATAGCTACCTGATCAATCTCGGCAGTCCAAACATTGAAAAGCTCAACCGTTCACGCCTAGCGTTCATCGACGAAATGAAGCGTATCGAAACACTTGGACTGATTAACCTCAACTTTCACCCTGGCAGCCACCTGCGGGAAATCCCGGAGGAACAGTGCCTTGAAACAATTGCCGAATCCATCAACCAGGCCCTGAAAGCCACAGCAAAAACAAAAGCAGTGCTTGAAAACACCGCCGGTCAAGGCTCAAATCTCGGTCATTCTTTTGAACAGCTCGCCTTCATCATTGACAAGGTTGACAATAAGGAAAGAATTGGTGTCTGCCTCGACACCTGCCATCTTTTCGCAGCGGGTTATGATTTACGAGATAAAAAAGCTGTCACGGAGACATTTTCCTTGTTCGATGCGTCAATTGGCATTGATTATCTGAAAGGCATGCACCTCAACGATGCAAAGTTAGAGCTGAACAGCAGGCGTGACCGTCACGAAAGTATCGGCAAGGGAAAAATCGGGATTGCCGGTTTCGAAGCCATCATGCAGCATCCTGCGACAAGGCACATCCCGCTGATTCTCGAAACCCCGCAACCTGAAATCTGGCATGAAGAAATCGCCCTCCTTTCGAGCCTGGAGAAACATGATGTACCTTGAAAAATTTCCCGGATTTGAGCAGAAATGAACAATGACCGATGAAACGTTTTCCAACTGAAGCCAATATTATCTGTGGATCCACCGACTTTCCAGCGACAGATATATCGAATTGGATGCTGCGCTCTTACAAAATCCGAACATCCATTTCACAGGACGACATGATCTTTCGTGCAGAAAAGGCTCCATGAGCAGGTTACCGGTTTTTCCTTACTCGTAATCCTGCAAGTAACTCATGCCTTTCGTAAATATTTCCTCACCGACAAGGTGCTTCCGAAAATTCCCAAAAAAAAGCCCAGACCGACAAGAAACGGGAAAACCAGAAAAGTAGAAGGATGGAGAACCTCGTAAATTCCCGGCTCGTAACGCAGAAGCAGTTGCTCCGATAAAAGATATATTGCAAGCGAAGCAAATCCCCCTGCCAGCAAGCCTTGAATCCCCCCCTCGATAACGTAGGGGGCACTGATAAACCAGTTAGCTGCTCCAACCAGACGCATGGTTTTGATTTTCTGTTGTCGGGAATAGATTGCGAGGCGAATCGTGTAACCAACAAGAACTACCGTCGCTATGGCGATGAGAATACCTGTCGCGGCAGTAAGAACGGTAAAAAGACGAGCATTATCCTCGAGCTGTTGCAGAAAAACCTTGTTGTAGCGAATATCAAGTGCAGGATCGAGAGCGTTTATGGAAGCGACAATAACTTGAAGGCTGTCAGGCCCTGCATAGCGAGGCTGAAGAAGAACTTTCGCCGAACGAGGAAGAGGATTTATACCGAGAATCTCAACAATATCACGACCGAACTCCTGACTGAAGATAACTGCAGCACTGTCTTTCGAAACATATGCCACTCCTTTTACTCCGTTCAGAGACTCGATGCTGCCCTTGTAGTTCTGAACCTCTTCATCCGAAGATACATCGGGGAAAAACACCTCTATCTCGACTCTACCCCGCACCTCATCGAGGATATCAAAAAAACTCAAAGAAATCGTTGCAAACAAACCAAGCAGTACAAGCGCGAAAAAGCCAACGACAATCGTCACTGCAGCTGGCAACTTTGCACGCCAAATACCGGAAAAACCCTCTTTGATCACAAAAAAAAGATTCATAGCCTCGTAGAAATTCTTGATTCAAGATCCTGCCAATATTCTCGAAAAACGCGAATAGTTTTTTTCACCCTGTCAAAAAAAAGAACCCGGCATGAAAAACCTTTCGTATTTCTTTGTAACGCAGTCATTCCTACCGGTAAAGTAGAAGCAAAAAACAATATGCACAATTTGAAATCCAGACTCATCAGGAAACTCGAATCATGTAAGGAAAAAACAAAACAAGTTGGAAATAAAAGTTTTTTTTCTCATAATTAACATCTACAAGATGGGGCTATAGCTCAGTTGGTAGAGCATTTGCATGGCATGCAAAGGGTCAGGAGTTCGAATCTCCTTAGCTCCACGGATCACCGAACGGTCTCACATGGTTGTCAAGCTACTGTATCCCGACTTTTTTCATTTCTCCCCTGTCCCATAATCACGACCGTGATCAGGAATGTCCGGGCACAATCACCTCCCTCCCTATCACCAAAATAACCTCGGCAAGATCATTCCCATCGCCGTATCTTCAGCAAAAAGAACGCACTACGGACTGAAAAAACAAAGCGTCTACCCACTCTGTCAAAACAGAAAAAATTTTTTACAATTAGCGCTTGTTATTTTACCTTCAATTGGCAACTTTAATAGCAGGAAATTCACGAAATCTTAACATTTAAAGGAGTCCTATGTGCGGCGTTTTCGGCGTATATAATTCTAAAACTCCTGCAGAAGATACGTTCTATGGATTGTATTCACTACAACATAGAGGACAAGAAGCTGCAGGAATAGTTGTAGCAGGATACGACGAAAAAAAACACAAAACCATATACCGCCAGCACAAAGGCATGGGTTTGGTTGCCGAGGTATACAAAGACCCGGCGATATTCAAGAAACTACCGGGCCATGCTGCAATCGGCCATAACCGGTACTCAACGACCGGAGCATCAAAGTCCACAAGCAATATACAGCCGTTTTCTCTGACATACCGGTCAGGTAACCTTGCGATCGCGCACAACGGCAACCTCACCAATTCACGTACATTGCGCAAGGAACTCACCGAACGCGGTATTATTTTCCAGGCTTCATCCGATACCGAAATCATTCCTCATCTTGCTGCCCTCAGCAAAGAAAAGGAACCTGTTCATCAGATCTACCATGCCCTGCGTCAAGTCAAGGGTGCGTTTTCTCTCGTCATCCTTGCCAACGATCAGTTGATTGCAGCCAGGGACCCCTATGGTGTCAGACCACTGGCCCTCGGTAAAACCATCGACCCGGACACCGGCGATGCAATTTTTTATGTGGCCAGTGAAACCTGCGCATTCGATATCTTATCGGTAGATTACGTACGGGACATCGAGCCCGGAGAAATTCTGTTGATCGATAAAACCTCGACCAAAACGCACAAGCCTGTATCACTCTATCTCCCCCCATCAAAAAGAAAAGCCCGCTGTATTTTCGAATATGTCTACTTCGCAAGACCTGACAGTCTTGTTTTCACTCATTCTGTCGATAAGATTCGGCGGAACCTCGGTAAAAACCTTGCTCGGGAGTCCATGGTCGAACCAACGAACGATGATAAGCACCAAATCGTCGTGAGCGTCCCGGACTCCTCCAACACAGCTGCTCTTGGTTTTGTGCGCGAAAGCAACAAGATATGCCGCCCTGCTCGATTCGAACACGGCTTGATTCGAAACCATTACGTTGGAAGAACGTTCATCCAACCAGGCAAGCAAAGCAGGGAAATCAAGGTGCGCTCGAAATACAACATTATACGAGGCGTGCTTCAAGACCGGCAGATTATTGTAATTGACGATTCGATCGTTCGCGGGACAACAGCGAAAATGCTGATAAAACTCATCCGTGAAGCAAACCCAAAAGAGATTCACCTGCACATCAGCTCCGCCCCGATAACCAATCCCTGTTTTTACGGCATGGACTTTCCAACCAAAGGTCAGTTGCTGACCTATATGTTTGCCGACACGAAAGACCATGACGAAGAAATCGAAAAAATACGGGAGTACATCGGCGTCGATTCACTCAAATACCTGTCACTTCAAGGCATGCTGAACAGTGCGCCGAGATTTGAAAATGAGACTCAAAGCTACTGCACCGCCTGCTTCACCGGTGACTACCCGATTAGCATGGACGATGCAACAACTGACAAGGAAGAGTACGATAGCGGGGAATAAAAATCACCCTTTCTTCTTGTTTTCTTTGAACTCAATTCTTACAGAGGTATGGGGAACGGCTTCGAGGCGTTTTTTCGGGATGGGTTTGCCTGATTTGGCACAAACACCGTAGGTTTTGTTTCTGATCCTTTCAAGAGCCTGATCTATATACCCTAAATATTTCTCATCGCGGGCGATAAACATGAATCGCTGCTCACGATCCATAGTTTCCGTGCCATGATCCGCCATATGCATGGAGTAGTTCGAGTTGATCGAATCTTCCACGCTTTCCTCTGAAAGTGAGGAACGCAGAATATCGAGATCACGTAATACTTCTTCTCGACGCTTCAGAAGAATCTGCTTGAAATGCTCCAGCTCTTCATCCGACAAATAGGTATGAATGACTTTAGTTGGACCTTCAGGTGCTTCTTTCTCTTTTTTACTGGTACTGGCTGTGCTGCTTTTTCTGGGCATGGTATCTCTATCCAGTTTACTTGTTCAAACTTTACGGTGAACAAAACCGCTATAAACGATTGTTACATGGTAGCCGTAACCAAGGCGACGCATTTATCTTCGGAAAAACACGATAATTATAACATTAGCATTTGGATTTATCAAGCACTAAACAGCATAATTCACCGTTTATGCTTTCTTCCCGGCTCCCCGAAATGGTATCGAAGGAAACAATATCAAGTGTCACAGCAAGTGTTTCCTTCTTGATATAATCCCGATTCGCTTCAACTGCACACACCACCTTTTCACTTCCGGCAACCTGCAACGTGATCCTATCGGTAATCTCCAGACCGCTCTCTTTTCTAAAAGCCTGAATCCTGCTTACCAGCTCTCGTGCTAGGCCGAGCATTTCCAGTTCAGGAGTGATTTCTGTATCGAGCGCTACCATGACGCCATGAGCATCATCGGAAGCGACAAGCCAACCTTCGATATCTTCACGGTTGATAATGACATCTTCTCGGGTAATGGTATAGTTTTGACCATCGACATCGAGCTCCAGAACCCCGTTATCCTCGAGTAAAGAAATTTGTTTGTGTGTCAACACCCTGATGTTGTCGGCAATTTGTTTTACCGCCTTGCCGTATCTGGGCCCAAGAGACTTGAAATCAGGCTTGGCCTTTTTGCTTACCACGGAGCTTTCATCCTCGATGTACTCGACATTCTGTACATTGACCTCATCGATAATGATCTCCCTGACTTTCTCATATTCCATCATATCAGCTGCGTCGTCAACAGCGAGCATGATACGCTTCAACGGCTGACGGACTTTGAGGGAAGCTCTCTCTCGCATGGTACGAACCAGAGATGTAACGATTTGCGCTTTTTTCATGCGATGCTCAAGAGGCTTGTCTATTGCACCTTTATCAACAAGCGGCAGTTCACAGAGGTGTACCGACTCCCGAGAATCCCTTCCGGTAATACCGTTCAAATTCATGTAGATCCGGTCGGCGATAAACGGCGTAAAAGGCGCAAGAAGCTTGGCAACCGCCTCGAGGCACTCGTAAAGCGTCTGGTATGCCGCGAGTTTGTCCTTCCCCATCTCTCCTTTCCAGAAACGTTTTCTTGAACGGCGGATATACCAATTGGAAAGATCGTCAACTGTAAAGTCATTGATCAAACGTATGGCGCCGGTTAGATCGTACTGTTGCATGCGTAACTCCACACCGGAAATCAGGGAATGAAGGCAGGAGATGACCCATCGGTCCAAGCCTGAACGCTCTGTTACCGGAATGACCTCTTCGACAAAAGTAAAACCGTCAACATTCGCATACATGACAAAAAAATTGTAGCTGTTGACGAATGCCCGGAAAAATTTTCGCTGCTCTTCTTCGATCTCATCCGGGTTGAAAGACTTCGGCCGCCAAGGAGGGCTGGACAACATAAGGTACCAACGCAATGCATCGGCACCATATTTCTCCATTGTTTCGAACGGATCGACCACATTTCCTTTCGACTTGGACATTTTCTGGCCATTGCGATCGAGAATATGGCCGTTGACGACAAGATTCCGGTATGCCGGTTTATCAAAAATCAATGTTCCGATTGCATGAAGAGTATAAAACCACCCTCTCGTCTGATCGACACCCTCCGCAATAAAATCCGCAGGAAAGGTTTTCTCGAAAAGCTCTTTGTTCTCGAACGGATAGTGTAACTGAGCAAACGGCATGGAACCGCTGTCAAACCATACATCGATCAATTCAGGTGTACGATTGAACCGTTTCCCTTCCTTGATGAAATATATCCTGTCGACAAACGGCTTATGCAGATCAAGCTCGACCAACCCTTCGGCAAGGGCATCGTCCAGACGATGCCGCTTTGCGTCGATATCGATGAATCCATCCTTCAGCTCCTCGATGGAACCAACGGCAAACACCTTCCCGGAAGCAGGCCCGTCTCCGATCACAAAATCCTCCGCCACCCAAATAGGCAGCGGGGTCCCCCAGAACCGCTCACGTGAAAGAGCCCAATCCTTGTTTTCTTCAAGCCAGTTCCCGAACCTTCCTGCCCCGATTTCCGGAGGACACCAGTTGATATGGCGATTATGCTCAACCATTCGGTCGGCAATACTTGTGGTCCTGATATACCATGACTCACGCGCATAGTAAATAACAGGCACATCATAACGCCAGGAAAACGGATAGGTATGCGTAATGGTTTCCTTTGTAAAGAGCTTTCCTTCTTCCTTCAACCGCCGGATAATCAACGGATCGGCATCCTTGAAAAACATCCCTTCATATTCGGGAATCTCCGCTGTAAAACAACCGTTTCGCGCAACCGGTTGCAGCATTGGAAGATCATACTTTTTCGAAAGTTCATAATCGTCTGCACCGAATGCAGGAGCGATATGAACGATACCCGTTCCATCTCCGGTAGAAACAAAATTACCTTCAGTCACGTACCAGCATGGCTTTTCAGGATGCGCCCAGACAAAAAGCGGTTCGTATTCCAGACCGGCCAGAAGGCTACCCTTGAAAGAATCCAGAAAAACGAGCTCCTCATCCTCTCCCATTTGTTGTTCGAGCACCCGAAGACACGATTTGGCGAGTATATATACCTCATCTTTCGGCGTTCTTACCTTGACATAATCGATATCCGGCCCGACACAAAGCGCAACATTGGAAATCAGGGTCCAGGGAGTTGTCGTCCACACCAGAAAAAACTCATCGGCATCGTTCACTTTGAACTTCACATAGACACTCGGATCCTTTACCTCTTTATATCCAAGCGCAAGTTCATGTGAACTCAACACCGTTTCAGATTTTGGATCCTGAGGAACGATCTTGTAATCCTTGTAAATGAGATCCTTGTCGAAAATTGTCTTCAACGCCCACCAGACTGACTCGATATAGTCGTTGGTACATGTTATATAAGGATCGTCCATATCGACCCAATATCCCATCAGCTCCGTCAGCCTGCCCCATCCTTCACGGTTATCATCGATATGATGGTAAACCAGTGTCTTCGCTTCTGCATTGAACTCACCAGCACCGTACTCTTCGACCTGGGCCTTGTTTTTCAATCCAAGCTTCTTTTCAACCGAAATTTCAACCGGCAGTCCATGAGTATCCCAACCGGCTTTACGGGGGACCTTGTAGCCCTGCATCGATTTGAAACGGCAAACAATGTCCTTGATCGTTCTGCTGAAAACATGGTGGACACCCGGTTTTCCATTGACCGTCGGCGGTCCCTCATAGAACGAAAAGATCTTGTCTCCCTGCTTTTCAAGGCTTTTATGGAAAATATCATGCTCTTTCCAGAACGATAACACTTCAGCCTCGACGCTGCTGTAGGGCACACTGGAAGGATACTCGGGAAATTTATCAGGCATTGTCTGTTTGCAGTCAATAAGAAGAAAAAAACTCGCTATCAATCAGGCATGGAATATAGCGCCGGAAAACAGGAAAGGCAAGCCCTTCTCGGATAAAAGGCTTGCCTTGACAAATTTCGATAGAATATCTGGCGTTGAGAGGCTTTCAAGCCTATCGGTTCAACTACTTGCCGCCCTGATTGTTGTTGAGTGAATTGCTGATACCTTCGAGTATCTGCTGAGCAACCGTGTTGACCGACTCAAGAGCCTGAACAAGTATATTGCCGATTGGAGTGAGAGTATTGTCAAGAAGGGTACCAACACCTGTAAGGATAGTCGATACATCCCCCTGAATATTTTGAGGGCCACCTTCCTGCTGCTGCTCCTGGGATTTGATTTCTTCAGCCATGTACCGTTGATTTTATAATTATGTATTTACCGTGATAGTAACAATTAAAAGAATGGGATAAAAATAACACAATTATCAAAGCATTCAAAACCAGTGCAGGATTCTCTTTCCCTTTCGACACGACAATAACGACAAGCGATCCGGTTGTCAATGGCCCTTCATCCATAATTTTCTGAACTGCGGCTTCAAAATATTCTCCAGATCGCCATAAGGCAGTTCTATCGTTGTCGAGCCAACCGCATACGGAGCTATCTCATAGTTATTGTAGAAAAAGGAAACCCCTTGGCCGGTCAACGCAAAGTTACCATTGAATTCAATAACGTTATCGAAGAGCATACCTTTCTCCCCGTCAAGCCTGTCAGCAACCGTTAGCCCTTTCATCTCCCGGTACTTGCCATCGATAAATGTATTCAAACGATCTTCAAAACCCTGAACAAAAACATCTTCGAGCCTGAGACGTGTTCCTCCAACCGTATCGAAAACAAAGTATTGCGTATAACTGTTTCCATGCGCTCCGCCAGTGAACGCGTAATAAGAAAGATCCACCGTCAAGAGGCCCGACCGGTTCAGCAGTACAGAACCATCGAGATTGAACTGATAGGGCCAACTGACCGAAAACTCTTTTTGAACCGATTCGTATTCAGCAAAAAATTCATCGGCAAGCTGCTCGAGGGTTACGTTGCCGGAATCATTCGGGGCCGCATTCACTGCCGTACTATCGGCAATCCAATCCAGAAGATAGCGGTTGAAGGTTTCGGCGTGTTCACCATCTGAAAAAACCGGATAGCTGACCCTAAAGGAAGTTTTGTTCTCTCCCGCCGTCCCGTCAGCCAGGTAGACCTTTTCAACCGTTTTCATTTCATAACCAAGGGCTTGAGCATCCTTTTCCATATCTCCATTACATGCGGCAGCGAAAACAAGAAGAAGCCCGATCGAGGCGACATATACGGATGGAGAAAAATTTTTCATAAGTGACCGATGTTTAAAGTGAAAAAAAGCCAACTTTCTCAAACATGAAGTTGGCTTCTACAACCTTACTGCTTCGAATCTTTGAAACGCACTATCGTACCGTCCTCGGTCAGGACACAAACACCGCGATGATAACCTGCGGCGACATTGACCCTGTAATGACCATTTTTCTCGTTATAGGTCGAACTGAGAGGAGTGGCGCTTCCACGGGGAATATTCCAGAACCTTTCCGCTTCCTTCAATGCAACTCTTTTGACCTTACCGGTTGCAGCGTGACGGTTCTTATCCCATTTGTTGCGCTGATTATGGCTTATACGGATATCACGTTCATCGAGACCGGACTTATAGCCCTGCTTGTAAGCCTTGGTATTGTTATAGTTGTTGCGTGCGGAATTATGCAGACCGTCGCGATAGCCACGTTCAAACTCAGCCTTGTCACCTGAATTTTCATACCGTACACCATCGGGATAATGTCCATCATGATGCGACAAAGCAGCTACACCAAGAATAGCGGCCGCTGCTACCGCGGCGACAGCTGCCTTTTCAGTACCTTTCCCCTCCTTGGCGACAACTCGCGACGGATTGATGATCGAGATCGAAAGAATAAAAGCGGCAACGAGATGCACGATTTTTTTCAGCTCCATAGTATAGTCCTCCTGATGATTTGTTGAAAACGGTTCTGACCACACCACAATTCTTAGTGACATCGTTACGGATTCACCAACAGCGTTGATACGGGTTTATGGGGCAGTGACCAATACGGCACCGACATGCTCATGCCCAACGATTCACCCGAACCGATAAAAATTCTAGCCGATATTGCCTTGATACAAAGGAGGGGAAATACGACAGAACAACTGCTTCGATACACTGTCTCCCGCTCTTACTAAAAGTAAAACGCGAGTTTAAAAACGTCGTCAGTATGAAAAAGTATCGCATTTGTTACTAACTGAAAATGAAATGTATAAGTTTCGGGTATCAGGAAACACCGAGAATCAGTAACCGTTCTTTCACTCTGCGTCTCACTGCAGTTTCCTTAAAAGCTCCTCGGCATCCCTGTGAGCAGGAACCCGCTGGAGCTGGTAACGGGCAAAATCTTTCGCTTTTTCGATTTCACCTGTATCGAGGCAGAAATTTGTCAGTGTCCAAAAGTATTCCTGATTCAATGGGTCAGTTTCGATCGCCTAGTTACATTCTCTTGTTAATGAAACAACTATAGCAACTTCTCTAAAAAGAGGTATATGTCGTATATACATGGTAATGCGTATTAAAGGAACGCCATCTTTTTGTTTCTTGAAACCATGCTCCCAGAGCCAAAAGACCCTAAGACAAGTGAAGCCAGACAATAATCTGTTGCGAGCACATTTTTTTCACATAAAGAAGAACTGCCGTGATCAAACAGCCTGCATATGATGCCCTTTATGGCGGTAATCCTCCCCATGGGATTAATCAGCAACCGTTGATTATCAATGTCTGCCTCTCCGGCAACCTTGCGAACAGAAAGATCAATCCGCATGTCCCCGCGAGTATTCAGGAAATCACCGACAGTGCAGCGGCTGTCATTGAAGCGGGAGCAGGCATTCTTCATGTACATGCCTACGATGCTGCAGACGTACCGACATGGCGACCGGAAATCTTCGGACGTATTTTTGAAAACATTCGAGCAGATTATCCGGATGTTGTACTGGTAGCAACGACGAGCGGCCGTATACATAGAGAAATCGAGAAGCGTTCCGCTGTCCTGGAACTGGATGGAAAAGCCAAACCTGACATGGCGTCACTGACTCTGACTTCGATGAACTTTCCGAAACAGGCATCTGTCAATGATCCTGAAGCTGTTCAGAAGCTATGTCTCTGTATGAGAGACCGCAACATCCTGCCTGAACTCGAGGCTTTTGATCTCGGGATGCTGAATTATGCCTTTTATCTGCAACGCAAGGGATTGCTTCCCCAACGCTGCTACATCAATCTGCTTCTTGGCTCTTTAGGAACCGTGCCTGGTCGCGTATTGGACCTGGCCAACCTTGTTCGAGAGATTCCGGAGGATTGGACCTGGGCTGCGGCAGGAATAGGCCGTTATCAGCTGCCGATTAACACTGCGGCAATCACCATGGGAGGAAATGTTCGAATCGGCCTCGAAGACAATCCCTTCTATAACTTCTCCGAACGCGAAACGGCAAGAAACGAAGCGTTGGTCAAACGTATCGTGCGGATTTCCCGGGAACTCGGGCGCACAATCGCAACAGCTCAGGAAACGCGCGAACAGTTACAACTGGGCAACCGTAATAACTGGGAAGCCACGCAGACCAAAATCCGTAAAATGAAACCTGAAGATATGGATGGAGTTATGGCAATACTCTCGAAATGGAATATGGCACCTGTTCAGGCAAGCCCTGATATTCCGGCACCCGAACGTGACCGAATCGATATCGACAACACTTTCGTTGCTGAGCTTCAGGGCCAGCTTGTCGGGGTCTCCAGCTACATACTGCTTGACAAAGTACATGCAGAAACAGCCAGCCTCGCGGTAGAGCCTGATTTTCTGGGTTGCGGAATAGGATCTCAGCTACAGGAAACGCGACTGGCCGAGCTGCGGAAACAAGGCATCCGTCATGTGCGTACAGAATCGGATCGACCAGATGTCATTCATTGGTATATCCATAAATTCGGTTATACAATTACCGGAACAAATCCGAAGAAGCACTCTTTCGGGGACCCCAACAGAGATCATTGGACAGTTTTAGAATTCGACTTGAGTTCCTGATAATGCAAAGTACAATTTCCACTCACGAGCAAGGCTACAGGTATGGACTGCGTCAGCCTGGCAATATTCTGACAATTTTCACACGCTCTATTTCAAGCAATGTCGATTTGGAGACAATAGACGACTGGTTGGCACAAAAGCTGGAAGTAACGATAGAGCCACAACCAGATTATGTTTACAAAATCAATGATGCAGACGCTGAAAAGATCGGAGCCCTCGTGTGGAGAGTTCTCCTCCTCGGCCGGTATTTGCAGCAGATTGCCGGTATTCCTGTTTTTGACCCGGGGCTTGTTCTCGACGTCAGGAAACATGATAAAGACCCTTCACAATGGCAGTCAAAAATGGTTGTTCCCATGCTGGATGGCATTCCTTTCAAGGGCATCGACCATACCTACAGTTCCGCCTTGAAGCTGATGATGCTGTTACAAAATCAGGGCAACCTATCGGAAACACCAATAACCATCTATAGCGTCATTCAAAAAAAAATCCTTCCCCCGTTGCGCTCAATGATAACCGCGGGGATTTCAACCATCCCTATTCTTCAGGCAGCATATCGATGTCGCGTTCCCTTTCGCCATGTCGGGTCTGGGATATACCAGCTTGGCTGGGGCAGGAAAAGCCGTTTGATTGACAGAAGTTCGGTTGACTCGGATTCCGTTATCGGTGTAAAATTGACAACCAACAAAATCCTTGCCGCAGGACTTATACGAACGGCAGGGTTACCCGCCCCAGAACACATACCGGTAAACAGCAGAGAACAGGCAGCTTTGGCGGCAGATACGCTTGGTTGGCCGCTTGTTGTCAAGCCTGCAGATAAAGAACGTGGAGAAGGTGTCACCGTCTCCATCACGGACAAGGAAAAACTGAGTGCCGCATATAAGAACGCAGCATCTTTTTCCAAGCAGATCCTCGTAGAACGTGAAGTGCCCGGCATATGCTACAGACTGCTCATTGCAAACAGCAAGATGCTTTATGCGATACGCAGAGGGCCCCGATCGGTCGAAGGAGACGGAACGCATACCGTTTCCGAGTTGGTTGATTCTGCAAACCGCATGAATAAAGCAAAACCCTCCTGGCTTCAAAAAAAACACTGTCCGTTGGACAAGCAGGCCCAGGAAGCCATGTCACAGGCAGGATTTTCTCCGGATTCAGTACCCGGTAAAGGGATACGGGTACCCCTTCGCAAGATCGAGTCGACGGCCTGGGGTGGGCACATCGAAGATGTCGGTGAAATTGTGCATCCCGATAATCGGGAAATTGCCGAAAGAGCTGCGCGGCTTTTCGGATTATGCAATGCCGGCGTCGATATCATCTCCAGCGACATATCCCGGCCGTGGCACGACAATGGAGCGATAATCAATGAAGTCAATTACGCCCCTTATTTTGGCGGCAATGATATTGCAAGGTCCTTGATCCCGGTTTACCTCGAAAAACTGATGAACGGCACTGGACGAATTCCGGTTGAAATCGTTGTCGGCTCGGATAAGGCTGCCGACGAGGGGCGGTTGCGGCAAGAGTCGTTTGTCCGGAAAAACGTTGACTGTTACCTGACAAGTCACAACCTAACGGTAACTCCTTCCGGAGAGCACATAACGTTCCCGTTCGAAAGCCTTTTCAACAGAGCCTCGGCACTATTGAAAAACAAGGGTGTTGAAGCCTTGGTTCTGGTCGTTCAAACCGATGAATTTCTGAAAACAGGCTTACCCGTCGATCATTTCGATCGGCTGATCCACGTCGACAATGACCTCATCAACTGGAATGATTCCGACAGAAAGATCGGTCCGAATGTACAACAAGAATTGCTCGAGCAGCTGCAATTTTTCGAGCGAAAAATCAACAAAAGCTAAGCAAATCGGGTACTCGTGATCCCCTGCCGAAATACTGATTGACAGTCGAGCCACCGTTTGAAGAAAGGAGCGTATCGTAGATCGAGGACGGTGTTCCTGCCATACATATGTTTGCTTTTCGAACCTTATATGGAAAAAAATGAACGAATAACCACTCTTTTTAACCGAATAAACAATACCTCCTGTTTATTCAATTACCATCTACCATTCAGCGGGGTTATATGAGATATAACTCGATAATAAAAAAGGAGACACGTTATGTCATCTATCGAAAGAAAAGGGCTATGGCTATCCTTAGGAGTTTTCCTGCTGATAACATTCTTCAATTTGACGGTGTCTGCCGAGGAGAGTACATCGGTTTGGAAACGGAAAAATCTTGGTGGTGATTGGGGGGGAATACGCACCACACTCGAAGAGAACGGTGTCCGTTTTTACCTCTCGCAAACCGGTTTCTATCAGGGATCGTTCGAAGGTGACGGAGATGATGACTGGCGTTTCGGTGCGCGTGCGGATCTTCTCCTCGATGTCGATACGGGTAAACTCGGCCTCTGGGATGGCGGAGGAATACATTCTCATCTCGAATACCGCGGTGATTCACCCGTGGCTTTTCGCGGCGGAGCCCTTTGGCCAGTCAATACTGGCGCCATCTTCCCGATAGGAGCCGCACACGAGTTCGTAGCAAGTTCAATGTATCTGAGTCAGCGAACAGGTGAGGCATCTAACGTGATGATCGGCAAGATCAATGCACTGGATCTCCTCTCCGGTCACCCATTCT
Organism: Prosthecochloris sp.; assembly: GCA_015482705.2. Classification (GTDB taxonomy): domain Bacteria; phylum Bacteroidota; class Chlorobiia; order Chlorobiales; family Chlorobiaceae; genus Prosthecochloris. Next base: position 55,352 of record JADMLA020000038.1, read on the forward strand.
TCGGTGGCTCTGGCACAGACCGGTTCTGGAATATAGCTTTTGCAGCCCCTCCGAGTGGAGTTGTTCCACCAGTGATCATCGGTGGCATTCTGTCACACTCTGCCGCTCCATACTCCTTCACCATCATGATTTTTGATCCGAATGATCAAACAACTAACTATTCACTCGACAACCTATTGTCAGACGGGGTCAATGTTTCCTTTGGCATCAACCGTTCAGGCTCTGTTGCCGGACGTCAATCAAGTATTGGATTTACAGCAACATACAGCAGTGCAGACGGAATCGATTACTCCAAACTCGGCCTTCCTTCGGGCAGCGGCACCACGACAAAAAAAGGATCGTATAATATCGCCGTTGAATTGTCACACCTTTTGAAAGAAAACGCACAAAAACCAGGAAAAGGTATCGGCCTGTATCTCAAGGGAGCAATTGCCGACGGCAACCCCAATCCTGTGCAATGCAGCATTATCGGTGGCATTGGAGGAATCGGTCTTTTCCCTGACCGTATTGAAGATTCATTCGGCATCGGTTATTACTACTATAACTTCAGCGATAAACTTCAGAACGTCATTAGCCCGCTTGTAAATTTCGATGACGAACAAGGCATCGAAGTATTCTACAATTTCGCTGCCACGCCATGGTTTCACATCGCGTTTGATCTTCAGTATATCGATCCGGCCAGCGGAGACAATCAAAATGCACTTGTCGGGGGACTCAGAACCAAAATTGTCTTTTAATAGATCCTGGCTAATGGCAAGAAAGCCCATTAAGAGCTTTTGCCAGACAACAAAACCGGCATCTCTATAATGTTTAAAGGAGCTGGTTTTTTTTCGGACTCATTATGAACCGAATTTTACAATCATGTCCCTTATTATTGACTTACTTCACTGAAATCTCACGAACCACATGCTCCCTGCCGGTATCATCATCGATGATCTGCTGCTTGACGTTTTCGAAATCGATCTTTGGAAGATCTATCATTCGTACCTGGCGATTATTCATCGTATGGTAATAATACCGTCTATTACCGAGATCCGATACAGAGGTTATCTGTGTGGCACTCTCGATATCCTTTGGAATCTGCTTTCGAGGCACAACAGCTCCCAACGGGATGTTGAAGCTATCCAGAATCCGGAAAGACTCGAATACGGCATCGGTCGCATTCGACAGGGGACGAACAGAAGCCGTGAGTGCAGCCGCCCGAATGAAGCGTGAGGGTGGTGTGAAATCTCCCGGCATACCGACCATTCCCGATCCTGCCCCTAATGGCCCGAGCAGGAAATTCTCGATGTTCAAAGGCTCACTGGGCTTCGGCGTTAACTTGATGTAGTTTCGCAGGTTGGTGAGATGCCAGTCATACGTCGGAGAATTCGTTATAACACCAAGAAAAGAGTCGTACACCTTTAACTTGCCGCCATCGACGAACTCAACAACGATGCTCTCCCCACCAGGATCAGCGACCTTCCAGTGGAACGGCAGCGCCGCGCCTCCGAATCGTGGATCATCGACGTTCACGACAGCGACCGTGCCGAGGTTTCTGCGCACCTCGTCGACCGTCTGAAACGATGACAGCATCCATTGCATGAAGTCCCCGACACTCATTGCGTTGGCAGCCTGTTTCGGATCATATTTCATGTAGCTCGCATAACCCGGCAGGTAGTACATACCAACGTACAACCCCTTCTCATTCATCCCGTCAGGCCCGTAAGATTGATCATATGCCGTCATGGAAACAAAGCCGAAACGACCTTTCCAGCGCTTGCCATTCGATCCGTCTGGCGTGGATGCTGTGAATGTCTTATTACGAGGAAAGATGGCAATCTTGTTATGCTGGGCGTCGCTTAGCGCCCACTCCACGGTTCGGGCAACCACAACGGATCCATCCTTGCTTTTCAGCGAAATGCCGGTGCATGCATTGGCATGATCGTGAAAACCAAACAGCAGACAGAACCCGACGATTGCAGATATCCAGAAATTTCTGTTTTGCATGGTTTCTTCTTTGTTAGTTGCAGACTCAGGAAAGACGCGGTTTGCTTGAAGCAAACGCACAGTACTTTTAAAATACAACACGCAAGCAATAAAAAACACTGGAACAGGGAACATTCTATATAGAACTCTGCAAAAACGACTGCCAATTATCACACAATACTATCAGTAAAATGCTTATGAAAGCATGATAACTCCTCCTGCCGTCAAGCCGAATCTCCACCATCGACCACCAACATCTGCCCTGTAATCCATGAAGCTGCATCGGAAGCCAAAAAAAACACCGCTTCCGCAATATCTTCGGGTTGGCCGAGCCTTTTTGAAGGAAGTGCTTTCCTAATCCTTTCACGCTCACGTACCGGATCGTCACATCGGCTCAGATACTCTTCGAACATTTCCGTTTCCACAGCGCCCGGAGAGACACAGTTAACCCGAATCGAAGGCCCATGATCCCTGGCCATAGCACGAGTCAACGAAACGATCGCTCCTTTAGTTGCCGCATAGGCAGCGTTGTTATTGGCGCCTGAAAAAGCGAGGATCGAGCTGATGTTTATTATCGAACCCTCATACAAATACCCCATCACTATCTTTGTCACCCTGAAAATGGCTGTCAAATTCGTATCGAGCAGCTTTTGCCAAACTGCTTCGGAAGTACCGGTTAAACTCGATGGTGACGGATTGATTCCGGCGTTGTTGACCAATATATCGACACTCGTTTTGACAAGTCCTTCCTCCAGCGCAGTTGTAACCTGCCGGACATCGGTCAGGTCACAACACACTCCTCTCATGTTAGGCAGGTCGAGCCCGATGGACGTAACACCGGGTTTTCGGTCCAACCCCAGCACATGAGCCCCGGCTTTGGCGAAACGGGTTGCTGTTGCAAGACCGATACCCGATGCCGCCCCTGTGACGATTACTTGTTTATCTTGCATCATTGTTGTCTTACATACCCGTGCACGACGTCTATGAACTGCCGTACAACATTCCGATATACTTTCAGTGAAGGAGCGATATCCCATCTGCCGTCAGAGCATACCAGATCGCTGATGAACAACAGTCCGGCCAAATTCTTTCCACGGCACCCGGACACCGTACAAAGTGCCGACATTTCCATTTCTACAGCCAAAATTTCCTTGGCAACCAATCCCTTGATAAATTCGCCGGTTTCCCGGTAGAGCGCATCAGTCGTTGCGACTGCACCCTGATGAAAATGAATACCGAGATTTTCAAGAGCGGACCGTAAACGTTCCACCGACAGTGAAGCAGGCGAGGAATGGTCATCCTTCCCGTAATGGGGTGATGTCCCTTCAAAAATCCAGGCACATGTCGCGAGCAATAAATCACCGAGTTGCAGATCCGGCTCCCCCTTCGCCGTCGGGTGCCCTGCCGGCCCGATGACAAGGAAATCTTCACAACCAAGAGCAATAAGTTCTTCCAACTGAACGGCAGCCATAGGAGCGCCGTGCATCCCTCGAGCCATGGCAAAAGCCTGCCCCTCGTCGGGAGTAAAAAAAAACAACTGCATCGGATTGGTCAGCCCCAATCTCATTGATCGATGAGCATGAAGCTTTTTCATTTGTTCGAGAACGTCAGGAACATAACTGATAACACAATGCCGAGGCATAATAGGGAGTTTTAGCTCTTTTCCACGAGACAGAACGAAATCTATATATCGTCGTGCCGATGTGATGCTGTAATCTGTAACTGACATAGAGGTCAAACGTTTGGTATAGTTATGCGCTCTTTGCAGCCAAAATGCTCTTTGAGAATAACCGGTATTGTAGCTTCGAGGTCAGCAATAAAAAGTCTGCGCTTTGCTGTTGGGCTTTTTGACTGAGCAAGACGAAGCATATACAGTGCTGAGTCAACAGGCGGATTCTGACGTTTCAGTAAAATCATGGCCATCTGTTCAAGCGCTTTTGCCTGGCTTTCCGGCTCTTTTGCCTGAGGAAACCAAGATTCTAGCGGGAGCGCGGAAAAGAAGGTATAAGCCTGTTTATCGTTGAGCAGTCGCTTCGCTGCACGGTTTTTCGGGTTAGTTATCTGATTGCTATGTTTACGATAAATCGCAACCTGTCTTGCAACATGTTCGATTTCATATTTTCGTACCAACCTGGACCAGAGCTCACGATCTTCGAGACCGTCAAAACTGCTGTCAAACCCGCCGATATCTTGAATAACGCTACGTTCCGCGAGTGAAGCAGAAGGTGCGACGGGATTGCCACCCGGTAGAATGAACTGGAAAAACAGGCCAGGCCTCGGCTTTGGAGGTTGAACCCGTGTAGGCTGGAAGCGATCTTCGTCTTGAAAGTATTTAATAAAATTGGCATAGACGAGTTTAACCGGATCAGCCGCAGATTGCAGAGCATTAACCAAACATTCAAGCCCTTCGGGAAGATAGCGATCATCCGAGTCCAGCAACGCCAGATATTTTCCTCGTGCACGGGTGATACCATGATTGCGTGCGGCGCTGATGCCCCCATGAGGTTCATAATAATAACGGATGCGTGCATCACGTTTACAGTACATCTCTGAAATCCGGCGGCTGTCATCGGTATCAGAGCCGTCATCGATAATAAGGAGTTCCCAGTTGTGAAATGTTTGCGCAAGAACACTCTCGATTGTCTCAGCGAGATAATCAGCCCGGTTATAGACTGGAGTGATAATCGAGACCAACGGCGTCTGTTCGGCACTATCTGTATTCATGGTGGTCATGGTTGAAGCTCCGCAAACGGATTGGCAGTGGGATGCCACATCTGACCGTAACGATCCGGACACTTTGCGCAAAGAGGTTCGCAATCCGCTTCGACACGGGCACGGAAATGATGGTAAGCAGGACTGCTCCAGATCTTCTCGAAGTCCGTTTCGAACAAGTTGCCGAAATGTAGTACATCAGGATCAGGCTGCAAGCAGCAAGGCGAAACAAAACCGTCCCAGGTGACGTTGCAGCCATGCAATGGCCATCGGCAACGCCATGAATAATCAGGAACATCCATTGCCGGAGGCAGAAAGCGAATACCAAGCCTTGAAGCAAGAACTTGTGCTGATTGCGTCGCCTCATTGTAGTATGTATAATCACTATCACCGTAACTTTCCTTGACAGGATCGTCGGTTGGAAGAAAGCTTCCGTTGAGGTTCTGCAGGTAAACTTCATCAAGACCAAGCTCAGCTGCAAGCGTGATTATAGAGCAGAGACTCTCGATAGCAGACGGCACCGCAACCAGCGCAAATGTAAGACCGACATCCTCGTAGCCACCGCTGTGCCGTAGTTCGGCAAGGGCAGAAATGTTAGCAAGAACTTTTTCCATGGATACTCCAGGACGAAGACGGCTGAAATCTGCTGCTTCAAGTGTATCGACAGATAGGTTGATACGATTCACTCCGGAATCGAGCAGTGCCTTAGCCTTTTTTTTGCTTAACATCGAGGCGTTGGTAGTTGTACCGACACGTGCCCCGCGTAAACGACTTCGACGGATCATCGCTGGCAGATCCTTGTTCAGTAGAGGTTCACCGACACCCTGTAAATGGATGTAAGGCACTTCCGGCAGATAGCTCAGAACTTCCTGAAACCGTTCCAGATCCATATCACCCTCCGGTCTGGACCAGTGTGCCCGTCGACAATAGCCGCACGTGAAATTGCAACGATTGGTCGGCTCGATCTGAACCCGTCGCAATACCGGCCGACCGTTGACAGACGCCTGTAGAGTTTCGCGCTCAATCATTGCATTCTTCACTTAGAATCTCGACGGAAGCTTCGATCATAGAATCACGGGATTCGAAAACGCGCACGTTTTCCCTGCTGAACATCTGCAGGGCGCTTGACTCGAGAGGATGGTCTTTGACAAGCCATATCTCACCATCGAGCTGACTACTCAACAGTTCCATTTCCTTTGGCGTCTTCTCCCATTCATCAGGCCAAGAGCTAATTACTATCTTTTCTATAAATGGCAGCGCATGCCCATTGGCTGCAATCGCCTCGAGCTCGCCGGCAAGAAGCAACCCGGCAACTGATGGATTGATAAGGAGCGTACGTGCTTCTGCAATAGAATTCTTACCACCGTCACCGATGCGCTCCCTACCAATGAATATGCCGTCTTTTGAAACACACCCCAGACCTGACAGATCACGCCCGTTGTATTCCCGCACTTCCTTGACAACATCTCCACGATCGGCTCCTAAAACCAACATTGAAGGAATTCTGCCTCTTCTCTTGACGTAGCTGCCGAGCAATTGCCCGTGAAGGTGAGTAAGGATGGTTCCCATCTGTGGCTGGGCATTCACCTCGATAATGACGGCATCGGATTCCTGCCAGGACTTTTCGATGTCATCCGTGATGAAATCGACCGCCGCTATATCCAGACGGAGCAGTGCCGCCGCCCTCTTGACCAAAGAGAGATAAGAAGGGTGAATATCATCTTTTTCAAGAAGGATTGCATCCCCTCCGGTACTCACATTGGCGGCCTTTTTCAGGGCGACGAATTGCCCCTTCTGTGGGACTGAATCGAGACGAAGCCCATCCTGTTGCAACAACAAGCGCGCCTCCTCGTCCACTGTAATCGGCTTCATGATCGAAAAACGACTGGAGGAGCGTCTTGGATCGGTATTTGTCTTTTCAATAAGCTCATTCACCGTTGCAATACCGTCGCCAGTAACTCCTGCAGGCAGGCGCTTCACGATAGCGACACTTTCTCCCCGAAATAGTGTTATACGAAATGCATGACCTTTATGATGACGCTCCAGCATGATACTCGTCGATAACTTGCTTGCCTGCTTGAATGCCGCGTAAACCTCGTTTTCGGTCCTCAAGTCGGCATGTACCCCCTTACCCTGGTCAAGGTCAGCCGGTTTTACCACCACAGGAAAGCCAATCCTGTCGGCCAACGAGGCAGCTTCAGTCATGCTTTTCACACGGTTTCCCTCCGGAACAGGAATACCCGCGCTTTTCAATGTCGAAGTGGTCAACAGCTTGTTTTTCGCATACTTCACCGCAATGAATGGTGTCTCATCGGTGATACTGCTGTTGAACCATCGGCCTCTCTTACCCCAACCATATTGAAAAACACCTCCGGGTAAAGCGATAACAGGTATGCCGAGAGTATCCGCTGCACGAATAAAACGGATATTGTTCGATCCACCGGGAGCGAGAATATTGAGCCTTTGAAAAAGCTGATCAAGCTTTTTACTCTGCTTTGCTGACAGTTCACTCTGTTCTGGCCGCAAATTATTAACTACCGACAGGAGCCACTCGAGAACAAGTTTAGCGGCGAGGGGCACAAGCGATGGAAAAAGCACGGTAACGACTACCTCAGGTGAACCGACTGCCTTGCTACCGTCTTGAGTGCAACTGATAACCTTTGCTGAATTCAATACCGGTATCCCGGCAGATTCCTGCAGCCCGCCGACGGCATTCCCTATCGTTTCAGCCAATGTATTGCTGTCACTCTCCTGCTTTTCCTCGATCTCCGACAGATGCTCAGGTGGAATATAAGGCTCGAGTAGCCGAGCAAGTTGCCGGTTTATTCCTGTAGTTTTTTGAGAATTTGAAAGTAGAAGCCTTGCTGAGAGTGACGGTTGAGTCATCCCATGCATATAACCAGCTATGACGTCTATAGAATCACATGCTATGAAAGAAAAATTGCTCATCGTCAAAGCTTGTAGGCGTTGTTTTGTAAACAGATTTGATTTCCTGCCTATCCTTCCCCGCAGATATGCCAACTCAATGGGCATACCGACTTACCCTGAAATGGTCTGGCCCTAACCTCAACTGTACAGCTTTTTCGTTCCGCAGGAGATTATAAATTATAAATATAAATAATCGTCGATGGTATATGTCATTTATAGGACATCAAAACTTACATCTGTGTTTATTGTCGGCTTTATGCTTGATCACACCACCTACCTTGCTTCTTTACTCTTTCCATAACACCTGACATGTTTTCACCTGATTTCATTCATTTTCGCAAATATCGGGTTTATATATCAACCCTGTCAATAGAAACGCTACATGCAACAGAAGCAACTGTAACGTACTTTACAATGAAGGTTTTGAACCGGAGGAGGAATAACAAAATAACTGATGAAATATTTTGCAACTTAATGAATGACATATAATTCACTAAACGCATTTAACAAAGATAACAAATGATAAATCACGCAAAAAATTTGACATCCTGTCTAACCAAAAGTATATTTGAATGGTAATTCATTCATTGATCTGCAAATAACGGCATTATGACCGATAAATCACTCTCAAATTGGGTAGCATTGAGTGACAAGATGCTTGTTGGGCAAATAGGGGCTTTTGTGCGACACCACCGCCTGGAACAGAACAAAACCCAGAATACACTTGCTCGTGAGGCCGGTATCAGCCGATCGACGTTGAGCTTGCTGGAAAGGGGCGAAACTGTCACCCTCGCGACTTTAATCCAGGTACTCAGGGTACTGGACCAGCTGCAGGTAATGGATGCCTTTGTCGTGGAACAGAGCATCAGCCCTTTGATGATGGCCAAAATACAGAAAGAAAAAAGGCAACGGGCCAGAGGAAAACAGGGCGGCGATACAACAAAACATGATTGGTAAGCAATGGATGTAGCGGAAGTCAGGATATGGGGAGAGATGGCCGGAGCTGTGGCATGGGACGATGCCGCAGGACTGGCTACATTTGAATATGATCCCCTATTTACAGCAAAAGGGTGGGATCTGGCCCCACTGCAAATGCCCATATCCGCTACGACAAAAACGTTTGTCTTTCCAAAGCTGCGTAAAAAAGCCGAACCTGAACTGGACAGCTTCAAAGGATTGCCAGGATTATTAGCAGACGTTCTGCCTGACCGGTATGGCAGTGAGTTGATCAACCTGTGGTTGGCCCGGCAAGGTCGCCCACAGAACAGCATGAATCCGGTGGAGATGCTCTGCTTTATCGGTACACGGGGAATGGGTGCATTGGAGTTCGAACCACCTGTTTGGAAAGCGAGAAAAAGAACCTTTTCCGTTGAGATCGAAGCGCTGGTGGATGTTGCAAAAAACATGCTTTCCAAAAAAGAAGCTTTTGCTACCAACCTGGATGCGGATGCTAATAAGGCAGTATCGGAACTTCTTCGGATCGGAACTTCAGCTGGCGGCGCAAGGCCGAAGGCCGTGATTGCTTACAACGAAAAAACAGGAGAAGTACGATCCGGCCAGACAAATGCCCCCAAAGGGTTCGAACATTGGCTTTTAAAGCTGGACGGAGTAAGTGATGTGCAACTGGGAACCTCTCACGGATACGGCAGGGTTGAAATGGCATACTATAATATGGCCCTGGCCTGTGGTATAATCATGATGCCATCCCGATTGCTGGAAGAAAACGAAAGAGCACACTTTATGACCAAGCGCTTCGACCGGGAAGGCGGATCAAAGAAGCATCACATTCAGACATTCAGTGCACTAAAGCATTTCGACTACAACTCGGTCATGAGTTTCAGCTATGAACAACTTTTTCAAACCATGCGCGAACTGAAACTACCATATCCCGACGCAGAGCAGATGTTCAGGAGAATGGTGTTCAATGTGGCGGCCCGAAACTGCGATGACCACACCAAAAACTTTTCGTTCCGGTTGAAGCAAAACGCCAGATGGGAACTGGCACCAGCTTATGATGTTTGCCATGCCTATCAGCCCAATCACCGTTGGGTCAGTCAGCATGCTTTGAGCATCAACGGAAAACGGACGAACATCGCGAAAAAAGACCTGTTAACCATCGCAAAATCCATAAATGTCAAAACAGCTGTAGAAATCATTGACGAAATCAATGCAGCGGTAGCACAATGGAAAAAATATGCCGATGAGGTAGCGGTTCCGTCCAGCTTACGGGACCAGATCACCAAAACCCTTATTCATGTGAGATAATGCATTCAGGGTTCCCCTACCGATCATCGCGATTCTTACGATCAGATTTTTGGTTTACGGATAGACGGTCAAAAAAGCCATGAATATAGCCTGTTTCACCCCCTCTTTATACCCTTCATAGTTCTCTGCAACATCAAAACATTTAACAGCGTTAACCTCAACAAAAAAAACAGTGAAATATCACAGTATAATTTGCCCATCACGAATTTAACATGTAATTTTTCAGAACAATAAGCCACTCCATCTTTTAGGTTAAGGTAAAATTCCCGAATTCCGACCGCCTGCATGAGAGGCTTTATGGTTCCAAACTCCATAATCATCAGCTGCATCAACCCTTATAAAAGGCCTATCATGAATGCTCATGGATTTTTTTCAAAGCTGTTTGACTTCACCTTCAAAGAGTTTATTACCCTACAGATTGTCAAGTACTTGTATATCATCGGTCTGGTCTTTGCGGGCATATCAGCTTTGGGTTTTGCCGGTGCAGGAATCTCGAATCTCCGATATGATGTTATAGCAGGGCTTGTCAAGATAGTACTGTCCCCTTTTGCATTTGTTCTCACGGCAATACTTATCCGCCTTGTTCTCGAAGCACTGGTTGCGACATTTCGTATAGCCGAGAACACGACAAAAATTGTTGAAAACCAGGAGAATAAAGGGCTCTGATAGAATATTGTTCAATAAAGCTTTGCCTCAGGAAAGTCCGGCACATAAATAAGGTGCCGCCCAAATATCCATAAACTTCATTTTACAGTTGCTTTCGAGTTGATATCGACTAAATTACAATCAGTACAAACCTACCAAGTATACCCAACAGTTGCATAGATAAACCTCCCCGGCTCGTTGACGATTGCCGGATTGGCACCCGTCCCACCGATGACATCCCATTCATAGGAGTTCGCAACCGTATACTTCTTGTCGAATACATTGTCCATGCCGACATTCAGCCTGTATGATTGAAAGCGGTAACCCATGCGCAGATTCATGATATCCCATGCTTCGAGTGGCTTTTCACCGGCATCGGTATCGATATCCCTTGAGGCATTGGAATGGACCCATTCGATTGTGCCGTAAAAGCTGCGCTCTTGCTCCCTCGTAGCTTTGTCACTATTGTAATTCAAAGCCAGTTTACTCTTTAAAGGAGCCATCTGGCCCAGGTCATCGTCGTTGTTGTTGTCGGGAAAACTATCCTTGACGCCTTTTTGGTAGGCGAGACCTCCTTCCAGAGAAAACTTATCATTGACATCGACACTTGCCTTGATGTCCCCGCCCCATATATGGGCATCGATGTTCGTATAGCTCTTATACCCTGCAAAACTGCTTTCCTGGTAGATATAATCTTTAAGGTCGGAATAGAATCCCTTTGCCTTGAACTTCACCCCTCGACGCTCATACGTAAAGCCTGCGTCGAACTCGGTGTTTGACGTAGGCTTGAGATTGGGGTTTCCGAAAAAACCAGGGTTGCCTTGAATATATCGTTCACTCGATGTCGGCGTTCGATTACTTCGTCCAACACCGGTGAAAAGCATCGCCTCATCGCTCAGATAATATTTGAGCGAAATATGTCCACCGAAAAGATGGTCCACTTTGCGATTGTCATCTGTCACTGTACTTGTAAATACCAGATCTTCATCGGCCTCCTGCCGTAAACGATCGTATCTCAAGCCCAACCCCAGTGACCATGTATCGAAATTTCTGTCAATCTTGATATACCCGCCCATGTTCAATGATGCAACGGATGGAATCAGGTAATCATTGAGCTTATCACCTGTCAGACTGTTATAGACGTCTCCCCACCAATCCCTGTGATACCAATCGATCCCGTAGATCAACGTTGCGAAATCCGTCTCTGTCACATTTTGAATGGCTCCGCCTGTAATCACCGACTCGACCTTGTTGTTTTTAGGTACTGCTACATTGCGATAAGCTTGAAAAGGATAATGATCCACTTCGTTGCGATAGAAAGACAAAGTGAGCTTCTCCGATAGGTTGCCAAGATTGCGGATCTCCCAGCTCGCCTTTGTCAGATTGGTAAGTTCTTCTTCGGTATCGAATACGACTCGGGGTGTAAGAATGTCATCCGCATTTCCATAGGCGTGCTCCAACAAAACGGTATGATTCTCACTGGGCATGAACTGAAGTTTACCCCAGATGTCGTGTTTCTGAAACGCCTTTGCCTCACGTCCCTCTTTATTATACGAAGCAGCCAAACCCTCTCTCACACGCCATAGCCTTTCGCCGGAGCCATCTTCGTACTGATCTGATTCGGAAAAATTGTATCCAAAAAGCCACTGTACGTTTTCGCTGCCCCCAGTAGTTGTAAAGCCGCCACTATGAAAACCGTAACTACCGATTTTTCCGAGCAGCTCTCCCTGGAATCCTTGCTCGGGTTTCTTGGTAACCACATCAATGTAACCACCTAAACAACCAGGTTTTGTTACATCAAAAGGTCCCTCCTGAACCGTCAATTTTTTCACTGTCAGAATATTGATATGCGAAAGCGAGGGATCTTTACGGCTGCCGCAGGCTCCCTCGAGAATACCACCATCCAGCAAGACCTTGATATTCTCTTGACCGAAACCTCGCACGGAAACCTCGTTACCGTATCCGCTTTTACGAATCATTTGAACCTCGATCAGCTCGTCGGAGAGAATTTCAGCAAGATCGACCACTTTGTGCGATCTCAGTTCACCACTCTCGATTTCCTGCTTTTCGTCATCGATCGCATCAGCAGTAACAACGATTGTTTCCAGTTGAAAATCATTGAAGGAACTCACTGATGGTGACGGTTCATCTGCATGAAGTTCCTGAGCGTTTGATTCTTGCAGGTTTGAAAAACCGAAAGCTGTCGAAAGAACCAATGCAGACAGAAACCTTGTTCTGCTTTTGTCCATAAGCGTCATTTTTTTCTAAGATTTCTTAGATAATAAGACACAACGCCCATACATGCAATTGCAAATGCATTTGCATATAACACATTAAACCACAAGTGCATTGCTCGTGTTGGAAAAAAACTTGCAAGAAGGGTTGCAAAACCCTAAAATCATGAAAAAGGGGGTTCAAAACTTGCGGCGCAATACTTCACAGAGAATGGCTATAGAGAAAGTCTTCAGAGAACATGAAAGACCTTTGGGAGTGGATGAGGTGCTTACCTACGGACGCAAACAGGTGAATTCCCTCAACAAGGCGACTGTTTACCGAAACCTGAAAATTCTCATCGATGACGGCTGCTTAAAACGAATATCCCATCCTTTTCTTGGAACATTATATGAACGTACCGGAAAAGGACATCACCATCATTTTCATTGCCGTAAATGCAACCGGGCCTTTGAACTCCCTGGATGTGCCCTGAAAGAAGATGAAACTGCACCAAAAGGGTTCATTGTTGAAGACCACGAAATTTATTTGTTCGGTGTTTGTCCTTCTTGCGCCAAGCTCACAAAGTAACGCTTTTGCTTTCTGAATAGTCAGAGAAAGAAAATGCAAAGGTTGTGAGGAACCGTGTTTGTTATCATTATGATGACGTTATTTAACCTGATAAACAACGTCCCCTATTTCTCACAGCATCTCACTACTATGCAACTTCCTCCAGCTTTTTCCTGATCCGATTCTTCTCGTCGCTTCCGACTGTCGACAAGCGAAGTATCGGTATCCTGCACTTCGATAGAACAGCATCCTTCAGAGCATCTCGTTCAGCCTGACGTGTTCCTTCACGATGGAAAGCAAATCCATCAACTTCGATAACAAGCACGGGACTTTTGTCGACTTTACGAAAAATCAGAAAATCGATTTGAGTCCATGGGTGAGTGGCATAGCTGGATTCTTCTGCTGTCAAATCATAATTTTCCCTTAAGAGCATCGACAAGGGAAATTGAAAAACGATACCGAAACCCCGATATGCTTTTTCTTTGAGGAGCGCCTCGATTTCGCTGAAGACAAGGTTCTCGGAATCATATTTTGAAACCCGTTTCTGCTTTTTCAGTACCTTTAAACGCAGCTCGTTGTAATCTGCATAGAGAATATCGAAAATCGACCGAACCCGACCTGGAATGACCTCGCAATTGTTATACCTGATGTAACGAACAAGGTCAGCGACATTGCCGCTCCCCTCAGCTATCTCTTTGGACACTACCAGCCGAAGCTTATCCTGTGCACGGGATACAGCGACATTGAGCAGATTCGGATTATCGATAAATTCATTGGATTCGTTCGATACGGTGGTTATGATGATAACCGGCTTTTCCCTTCCCTGATATTTATGCACCGTATCGACATCAATCTGCTGCGAGTTCAAAGACGCCTGCATCCGAGCTTTCTGAGCTCTAAATGGTGACACAATGCCTATATCTTCAGGCTTGGCCGAGACCATTTCAGGCAGAACATTCTGTATAATCTCATCAATCTGGCGCTGATTATACGTGCCTCGCGCATGTCTGCCCTCGACAGTCATATAGGCTTTAAGAACATCGACCTCGCCTTGATCTTGAGTCATGACAAGTAGTTCGCCGCCATAGAACTTCTGATTGCAGAACTGAATGATTTTTGGATGGCATCGGTAATGCTCTCGCAACAACGTCTCCGGAACTTGAGGGAATGCAGTGCGCACTGCAGAAAGCAGGCTATGCCGTTCGAACCTGGCATGATCCGGTAGATCGTATTGCAAGGCAATCTTTTTGGCTCGCTTTTCATCCTGTTCGGTCAATACATTTGGCAGCTGCATTGGATCGCCCACGATAACAAGCTGTTTTGCACAAGCCATTGCAAGAACGCCGCTGAGCAAATCGACCTGGCTCGCTTCATCAACGATGACGCAATCGAACATATGGCCGTTCTTGAGCGACGTCATGACAGAAAACGTTGTACTCATGATGACAGGATATTCATCGAGAAACTCCTCCGGTTGTTTCCACAGATCATCATATTCGAATAATTCCCGTTTACGGTTGTTGTATCGTTCCGCCAGACGGTGCTTGAACAGCTGCATTGAAAGCGCGGTCAGTTTTTCAAGTCGCTCATCGAAACGGAATCCTTCGAGCGACTTCTCGAGCAGATACCGCCTCTTTTCCATATCGGCCAGCTTGCGGTCGTAATAAGCCTTCTGCAACAAGGGGATGCGTTCCTCGGCGCTAACCAGGGAAAAGACTCTTCCTGCCAAACCGAAACGCAAGAGAAGGGCGACCTTCTCAGCAAAACCAACTCGCCTGCCCGAAAGGGCTGAAGCAGTTGAAGACAATGGAGAGTTTGAAGTAGACGTAGTAACTGAAGGGGGCTGCGAACTGGTTTTCACTTGACGCTTCGCTTGCCTCTCAGAATACAGCCATGCTTCCAGCAGTTTCCTAGCGGATAATTTTGACCGGGATATTCGATCCCCCACTGATAGATCACTTCTCTGAGTCTCCTCATAGAAGTTTTCGAAGTGCGCCTTTTCAAGCAGAAGAGCATCAATCTGCTGAATTAATTCAGCCTGCTCGTTTTTCTCGACATACGCATCATCAAGTTCTTGATTTAAAAGGAGAATCTCCTTGTGCAAAGATGCTTCCTCTTCAGGAATAAGTGTGGGCATTAGAACCGCTTCATCAGTCTGACCCTCGATGAACGTATTCTTGTTTTTTGTGCTGCCGAGAGTTGCAGCCACAAAATCGAGCCCATACTTCCTAAGCTTTTCCAGCACATTCTCTGTAGCCGAGTTGTTATTGGAAACAACTGCAACACGTTTCTTAAGCAGCAACATGTTTGCTATCAGATTCAGGATGGTTTGGGTCTTGCCGGTACCCGGCGGACCCTGAACCAGGGAGACGGAATTCTGAATCGCCCTTTCAACGGCCATTTTCTGGCTCATATTACAACCGAACGGAAAAATAAGATCCGACGAGACCATACCCGATTCTGGTGACCGGGCAAGCAGAAAGCTGGCTAGAATACTGTGTCCCGAAACTTTATCCAGATGTCTGTATTTCATCGCAATCAGGGACTTGTCGTCATCCGTCCTGAGAGCAGAGGTCTCGGCAAGTTCCCTGAAATAGGCAAGCACATCGGGATTATGCCCATTTGATGATTGTAGAGGATGGAGGGAAAACTCAGAAATCCGGCAGCAAAGGGTTTCGGCGGCTCGAAATATTTTCACCCAATTACCGAACTGTAAAACCTCTTCGATATCGAAAATCAAATTGCCGCGGACGACTACATGACTATTCTCATTCGATATTCTGATAGGTTCTGAAAGCCATTCTACGTTCTTTCGGGCATAGAAATAGGTTTTCCCACTTCTGAAAGTCACCCGTGTACGCTCACCGTGCAGACCGATACCCAATACCTGATCCGTTATATCATCGCCCTTGATGAGGATAAGATCTTGCCTTGAATTAATGCTCACCGATCTGATTATTTCTTTATGGATAAATCGCTTGCAGCAAGCCCGACAGGCGAACAGACTAATCGGGATATAGGATTGTTAATAATCAACCATATAAATTAAATACTCCATTAAATACTCCTCTTTCCATATATCAAAGTGATGAAATCACGAAAGCGAAAGGAAACAAAGTCCCTCAATCACAATTGCGCACCAGATCATTAGACGGTAAGGACGGCATCACGCCTCCAATAGCATACTGCATTGACATTTACAAGCAGTTGCTTGCCGGTTTCTACGTGACAAAATGTATTGACAAACAATCTCTATTGGAGAGCTCTTTTTTCAGTGAGGGCAGGATTAGGGAGGCTGTTTATGAGGGGTATAAACCCCCACTATAAACACAAAAAGCACGTGAAGACCGTGCTTTCATGCGTATATATGCGGGTGGGTGATAGAGGAGTCGAACCTCTGACCTCTACCATGTATATCGAAACACATCAATCTAAACCACTATATAATAATAACTTAGATCGACGCCCCGATTTTTCGTGTAACAGTCGCGTAACAAAAATTTTATCAAAAACGATTAATAACAATCAACAAAAACAACTGCCGTAACGCGCATACATTTCTATACAAAAAGCTTTTTCTGAGCTCTGTGAAAAACAGTCAAGACATAAACGTTATCATTCATAACAGTATACACGACAATATAAGGATGGCTGGAAAAAACCAGCTCTCGAGTACCGCTCAACCGTCCTGTCTTACCGCTTGATGGATATAATGTCAGCTGCTCTGCGACTTTGAGAATAATCCCTCGAACCAGTTTTTTGGCCGCTGTCGGGTTTTCCTGTACGATATAAGCCTCAATGTCTTTGAGCCGATCTCTGGCCTCCTCAGTCCAGATCACCTTCACTGTCGCCCTCCCACTCCTTGAGCATATCCTCATGGGATATCACCCGTCCTGCCTTCACATCTTCAATCCCCCTCTGAATGCTCTCAATCTGCCATTCATTGAGCTCAAGGTACTGATTGATGGCCTCTTCGATGACAAATGATTTCGACCGCCTCGTGGCTTGCGCCAGTGCCTCGATGCGTTTCTTCGTGCTTGACGCTATTCTCAGACTTAATTGATCCCGAGACTCTTTTTGCTGTGAAGTCAGCATGATAAGTGATCCTCATTTTTTTACCGTCGTACTGCATTGTATTACAGTGTAATATACAGAAACGATCTTACCAGGCCAAAATGACGATCATGATGCAAGAATGTTCCAAACCGCTCTATTGAACAAATCCCTCTGCACATTATTTGTCTGGTTTATGGGCTCACATCCTCATAGCGTTGCTTCAAGATAAGGCCTTATCACTGATGTTACACGACACGTCTTTGCATGATCCATAAGGGCATTGAGGTCTTTCTGCTTTCTTTGCTGATAGAGTTTCAGCGATTCAAGTACTACATCCATACCGATGGTATTGCGAAATTTGAAACAATCGGCAAGGGTCTTTTCGGGACTGTAGATCCTCACCGGAATCCCATCAAGCATATAAATTTCAATACCCGAATAAAAACATTCCGAGGAAAAACGAAAAACTGTCACCGGCGGAAAATCAATTCTTGGTTGTTCGGCGCCTTTTTCGAGTGCAACGGAAACAGCATGAGGAACCTGGGTGGTCATCTCGTGAAAAGAAAGGGCTGAAACAAGACAGATTACTCCTTTTGGCACTCTTATGGCAACAGTAACAAGATCAGGATGTTCAAGCGGCTTGCTCTTGTTTTTTACCCCTATTTCTGCGATTTTTTTCCGGCTGTGATGGGCATGCGTTTCGCCAAATCATGGAAATAATTAAGCGACCAGATTTTCAAGACATCGACATCTTTTTACGAACCTTGAGACATCATTCCTGGTTGTAGTGACATAGAACGCTTCGATTCAACTTTCGAGTAACGATCGAACACCTGTAACTTGCTTACAACTCTTTAAGATCCTTCAGTTTTTCATCTGTCTGTTTCCATGCCTCCCCAGGCATCAGCGGAGCAAGGACTCCAAGGACATACATGCCAGCCGCCTTCGGGTCCCATGATGTCGAACTGGTCAGAAGTGGGTTCATGTCACCAAGAAAACGGGGATCGCCAAGTTTTTCAAACAGGTTCATCTCGAATTCTGCACGGCTAACCCTATGCATTTCGTGTTCCATGTACCGAAGAAAGCAGGACACAACAGATTCAGAGTTGACTGGAATCGTCTGCGATGCATACCACAGATCAAACAGATCTCTGCCCTTCTTGCGCTGATAGAGTGCTCGCAGCTTCGTGCCAAGCAGTTCATCCCTGTTATAGCTGGTGATCGACACACTTCCTTTATGCCATCGCGAGGTCATCGTGAATGGAATCTGCTGATATCCCAAGACAGTAAAATGCTCTCTTGAATTGATTTCCACTTTCAGCTTCAATGGCAATCCCTCTTCTGATTCAACCCGCCAGGTCAGCGTCACCCGTCCTTCCGATTGCTTCCGCTTCGGCTCTCCAAGCCAGGAATTGAGTTTTTCCTGGGTAGCATCCATAACCAGGCCGATCGAGCCAGGCGCTTTTTGCACCAGGTCGATATCTTCTGAATACCTCACCGGCGAAAGATGGAGCTTGAACAAGGCAGTTCCTCCACGAAATACCAGATTTTCAGCTATAACTGGATGGCTGTAGAGTTCAACCAGCGCACGACAGATTATCAGGTCCTGCTCAACCTGGGAAAGCTGCTGCCAGGGTGCATTGGGCCGCCATTCGGTGATGTAATCAAGAGGAATCATAGATCTGGACTAACCTTTTCGTTTGGCAGGAGTCGCCATCGCGGATTCTGCCGGACACCATGATATGACCGTGACGGTGACAGCGGCGCTGAAACCGGTTTCCGTTCTGCTACATAGGAGGCCAATCCTTCAGCCAGCTCAGTTTCACCAATCAGTTCGAGAAGATAACCAAGACGCTGAGACCAGGTAATCGGAGACAATCCTGCTATGGCGATCAGTTTTTCGGCATCGAGGAATTCAGCCAATTCAGCCAATACCGTTGCAGTATTGTCAAGTCCTCCAGCATGATGCGGATATCCAACGACATCGAAAGCGGTAACCTCCGGAGTAGACACCTTGAGATAACCTCGCGGAGTATTGAATTCTCGGGTCGGCATCATAGCCGCATTTTTCCGCTTGATGAAATCCACCTTGACCGTTCCACAGAGAATCCCGGACCTGGAATGCTCCGTGACAACCTGAAATGCCTGAGGGCGTTGATGGGCAGCGCCATAAAACTCACCTGCGGAAAGAATCCCTGCATAATAGGGTTCTTTCAGATACTCCATCAATTCGGGGATGAATTGTTTTGCAGGTAGGCATCCCATCTGCCGGTATTCAGGCGGCACGATCACATAAAATCCCCGAAATGGCACAGCAATCGCACCATGGCGCTTCAAACGCCGCAAGGCTGCTCTGGTAGCCACCATACTTGACTCAAGAACCGCATCGACTTCTTCCCCACTGAAGCAGTACGAGCCTTTTGTTTGCAGACCATCTATGTATTGAGACAGATTCATACTGATAAATACATGAATCGATCAAGAAAAGCAACGCTATTCGTTACTTTCGTCAACCGATTCATATATACCAAACATCAATAATAGAGGTTGTTGTTCCGTAACCACAACAACTCAGAAATGTATCGAAAAATAATGTTTTCAGTTCTTCTTAAGCATGAAGCTTACTGCATTAGTCGTAACTCCCAGTTGCCTTCCACACTGTCAGCGATAAACCGTCTTGTTATGGAATATTCCGAAGAGTTCTTTGTCAATAACGGCAGGATCAAAGCGGGGTATATAAGCTATAAAAGCCAATCACAAACACAAAAAAGCACGTGAAGGCCGTGCTTTCATGCATATATTTGCGGGTGGGTGATAGAGGAGTCGAACCTCTGACCTCTACCATGTCAAGGTAGCGCTCTAACCAACTGAGCTAATCACCCGAAGGGCAAATAATATATCATTTCATCCGTGAAATGCAAAGCTACAATTGCCGAAATCAGGCGATTTTTTTCTTTTTGCCGTCTTCGAAATAAAATTCAGGTTCACCCTCTCCGGTAATCACCGACTCGGTGATCACGCACTTCCGCACACCGTTCATCGATGGCAGCTCGAACATGATGTCGATCATGATGCCTTCCAGTACGGAACGCAAGGCTCTCGCACCGGTTCCTCTTTCTATCGCTATTTCCACGACCTTGTCAAGTGCATTGTCCTCAAAAACCAGTTCACACTCCTCCATTTCAAACAGTTTTCTGTACTGCTTGACAAGCGCATTTTTCGGTTCGACAAGTATGTTGCGAAGCGCTTTCTCGTCAAGTGGGTCGAGTGTGGAAATAACAGGCAGACGACCGATGAATTCAGGTATCAGGCCGTATTCATGCATATCGTCCTGAGACACCTCTTTGAGAATTTCAGGATCGGATTCGAGCTGCTGTGCCTTGACTTTCGTTCCGAACCCGATAGAGGCTTTTGCAACCCTGCGGCCAATGATCTTGTCGAGGCCTTCAAAGGCACCGCCGCAGATAAAAAGAATATTTTTCGTATTCACGTTGATGAGCTGTTGCTCGGGATGTTTTCTGCCGCCTCTCGGTGGCACCCCGACAACCGCTCCTTCGAGAATTTTCAACAGTGCCTGCTGTACACCTTCTCCGGATACATCACGGGTGATGGAAACATTGGCTGATTTTCGGGCAATCTTGTCGATCTCATCGACATAGATAATACCTTTCTCAGCTCTTTCGAGATTGAAATCGGACGCCTGCAGCAAACGGGCGAGAATCGTTTCGACATCGTCTCCAACATAGCCTGCTTCTGTCAGGGATGTCGCATCGACGATGGTAAATGGAACTTCGAGGAGATTCGCAAGGGTTTGGGCAAGGAGCGTTTTGCCCGTTCCTGTTGGACCTATAAGCAGAATGTTGCTTTTTTCAATCACGACATCATCGTCCTCATGCACCCATTCCTGCGACTCTATCCTTTTATAGTGATTATACACCGCTACAGCCAGTGATTTTCTAGCTCTTTCCTGGCCGATAACGTACTGGCCGAGAGACTCCATAATGAATTTTGGAGAAATCAAGCGTGGTTGAAAAGGCTGATCACCAGCGGGTGCTGACGGTTTTATCGCGCTGATCTCCTTACGAAGAATTTCCACGGAACTCATGATGCATCGGTCGCAGATAAAAGCATTGGGACCTGCCACCATACTGTTCACTTCATCACTTCCTCTTCCGCAGAATGAGCACACCACGACATCGTTTCCTCCGCCGCCTGTCTTTCTTTTTCCTTTCATCCCGTCATTTTCCTTTGACATGGTAAATCCTCCCCTTAAAATCCCATCCTTGCCAAACTGTCAAGAACGTGCTGTATTACTATCGATAGTTTGGGATGGTCTTCTTCAAAATGTTCAAGAGCATTGCCCAGACGCTCTGTCAATCCATCTTGCTCATCTTCTATAACCACCTCTTCATGAACGAGTCTACCGATATCATTTTTAAGATCGGTCAGCACCGCACCGGTGCGTTCGTCGACCGTTTCTGTTTGTTCGAGTTCTTCGTGCAACTGCGCGAGCAGTTCTTGTAATCTCTGCTTTTCCATGCAAAAATAAGTTATGGTCAAGGAAGATTTGTACACCCCATCAGGTAACGATCACACTCACGAGCCGCAGCCCGGCCTTCATTGATTGCCCATACAATCAGACTCTGGCCTCTGCGTGCGTCACCGGCAGCAAAAACCTTTACCATACTGGTTCTGAAGTCTCCATATTCAGCTTTTATAGTGGAACGCTCTCCCTGTTCGACATGCAACTGTTGTAATAACCCCTCTTCCGGCCCTAAAAATCCCATAGCAAGAAGAATCATGTCAGCAGGGATAATTTCTTCGGTACCGAAAACCGGTTCGGGTATCCAACGCTCCTCTTTTTCCACCCACTCAACTTGACAGACTTCAATCCCGGTCAGATGCCCGTTGGCATCACCAAGAAGTTTTTGAGTCATGACGCTGTAACGGCGGGGATCATTCCCTTGAATGGCAGCAGCTTCTTCCTGCCCGTAGTCCACCTTGAGGGTTTTAGGCCATTCGGGCCATGGGTTATCCGGCTGACGCTCCAGTGGAGGCTCGGGCATAATTTCGAGCTGTACAACACTTTTGCATCCCTGACGAATCGACGTGGCAACGCAGTCGGTCCCGGTATCACCGCCACCTATGACAACAACAGCTTTATCCTTCGCGTTTATCTTCGGCTCATCGCCGTCGAGAACGGCTTTCGTGCTTGAACGAAGATAATCCATTGCAAAATACACTCCTTTATTGCTCCGGCCTTCGACATCGAGATCTCTCGGCTTTGTCGCCCCGGTACAGAGGACGACTGCATCAAACTCTTCGAGCAGCTTTTCGGCTGAATAATCTTTACCAACCTCAGTGCCCACAACGAATTTAACACCCTCTTCCTCCATGAGGTCGATACGCCGCTGAACAACACTCTCTTTATCGAGTTTCATGTTCGGAATACCATACATGAGCAATCCCCCGATTCTGTCGTCACGCTCGAAAACAGTCACGTTGTGCCCCGCTCTGTTCAGCTGATCTGCACAGGCAAGGCCGGCCGGACCCGATCCGACAATTGCCACACGCTTTTCAGTCCGCTGTGCAACCTTATAAGGCTTTACCCAACCCTGCTCAAAAGCGTGTTCGATAATGGTGCACTCTATGTTCTTGATGGTCACCGGCGGCTCTATGATCCCGAGAACACATGAACCTTCACACGGTGCAGGACAAACTCGCCCGGTAAACTCTGGGAAATTGTTGGTCTTCATGAGCCGCTCGAAAGCTTCGCGCCAGAATCCTCTGTAGACATGATCGTTCCACTCGGGAATCAGGTTATGAATCGGACATCCCGATGTCATCCCGTTTAGCATGATACCGGTGTGACAGTACGGTGTACCACAGTCCATACAACGAGCCCCCTGTTCGCGCAGAGCTTCTTCCGGCATTTCCTTGTGGAATTCTTCCCAGTCCTTTATACGCTCGAGCGGTTGCCTGTCTTCGGGGACCGCCCTCTCATAGTCTAAAAATCCTTTTACTTTACCCATATACCACTTAATTCATTTAACAGGGTCCTTATATTTCCCTACCTCAGTTTCCAGAGACACGTGCAGGATCGTGAACATTCTTTTCGAATGCGGCCATGATAGCATCATCTCCGGCCATTCCTTCTTTCATGACGCTCTCCATGGCCTCCATCGCACGTTTGTAGTCATGCGGATACACCTTTACAAAACGTTTTCTGGCTTCTTGCCATTCCTCGAGTATCCCTGCCGCAAGAGAGCTGTCGGTATATTCATAATGCCGCTCTATCATAGCACGGAGTTTTGCGAACTCATGTTCATCGTCAATCTCATAGAGCCCGACCATCTGATGATTGCATCGCTGTTCGAACGATCCGTCGTTATCGTACACAAATGCCACACCGCCAGACATACCTGCCGCGAAATTCTTTCCTGTCGTGCCGAGAATAACAACGGTACCACCGGTCATATACTCACAGCAATGGTCACCGACGGCTTCTACAACTGCTTCGAGACCGCTGTTGCGCACACAGAAACGTTCACCGGCCATTCCGCGAATATACGCCTCGCCGGATATCGCTCCGTAAAAAGCGACATTACCGATGATGATGTTTTCTTCCGGCGAAAAGGTTGACTGCTTTGGCGGATAGGCAATAACCCTGCCTCCCGATAAACCTTTTCCAAGATAATCGTTCGCGTCACCTTCAAGCTCGAGTGTCATTCCTTTTGGAATGAAGGCACCGAGGCTTTGCCCGGCTGAACCGTAAAACTTGATGTGTATCGTATCGTCGGGCAACCCTTCCCCCCCATGGGCTTTGGTCACCTCATTTCCGACAATGGTACCGACAACACGGTCGGTGTTGTGAATCGGGAGCGTCGTGTTGACTTTTTCCTTTCTCTTGATAGCCGGTTCACAAATTTTAAGAAGAGTTTTGATGTCGAGAGAATCATCTATCTCATGATCCTGTTCACAGGTATTATACAGACTTTCACCCTCTTCACCGGGTTCTGCCTTGTATAAAATTTTCGAGAGATCGACCCCTTCCGCTTTCCAATGCCTGATGGCTTTCTTCATCTCGAGCTTTTCAGTTCGCCCTACCAGTTCATTGAGTGTCCGAGCACCCATTTTCGCCATATATTCGCGTACCCCTTCGGCAAGAAAACGCATGAAATTCTCGACGTGCTCCGGTTTTCCGGTAAAGTTTTTCCTGAGTTCCGGATTTTGGGTTGCCACACCTACAGGGCAGGAGTCTTCCTGACAAGCACGCATCATGATGCAACCCATAACGACAAGAGCCGTAGTAGCAAAACCAAATTCTTCAGCCCCGAGCAGTGCAGCGATGACGATATCCCGAGCGGTTTTCATCTGGCCATCGGCTTCAACGATAATACGGCTTCTGAGATTGTTGAGTACAAGGGTCTGATGTGTTTCGGCGAGCCCGAGTTCCCAAGGCATTCCTGCATGCATGATGCTGGAAAGAGGAGAGGCCCCTGTTCCACCGTCATGACCGCTGATCAGAACAACATCAGCATGAGCTTTCGCCACCCCTGCAGCGATGGTACCAACCCCGACTGTCGAAACAAGTTTTACGTTGATGCGTGCATTGCGATTGGCGTTTTTCAGATCATGTATCAGCTGCGCAAGATCCTCGATCGAATAAATGTCGTGGTGCGGAGGAGGAGAAATCAGCCCAACCCCCGGAGTTGAATGACGAGTCTTGGCAATCCACGGATAAACCTTGGTCCCCGGAAGCTGTCCGCCTTCTCCAGGTTTCGCCCCCTGAGCCATTTTTATCTGAATCTCCTTCGCATTTGTCAGATATTCGCTGGTCACACCGAAGCGTCCGGAAGCAACCTGCTTGATTGCAGACATTCTCGAGTCACCATTCGACTCCAGCAGAAAACGATCGGTTTCCTCACCGCCTTCTCCAGTATTACTTTTCCCACCGAGGCGATTCATGGCTATCGCCAATGTTTCATGAGCCTCCTTGCTGATGGAGCCATAAGACATAGCACCGGTTTTGAACCGCTTGACAATATCTTCCACCGGTTCCACCTCTTCAATCGGAACAGGAGTTTTGCCGAACCTGATATCCATGAGACCACGAAGCGTAAAGAGCTCTTCGCTCTGTTCGTCGATCAGACTCTCATATTTCTTGAACATTTCGTAATCTCCAGTCCGACAGGCATACTGGAGTATATGGATTGCCTCAGGGCTTAACAGATGCCCCTCTCCGTCGTGCCGCCACTTTCTTTCTCCGCCACTTTCGAGCCCCGGATCGACATCGTTCCCGGAAAGTGGAAAAGCCGCTTCATAGCGCTTGCGAACTTCCTCAGCAATCAAGTCGATACCGATCCCCTCTATCCGGGAAGGAGTTCTGGGAAAATATGAGTCCACAAGTCGTGAGTTAAGCCCTACGGCCTCAAAAATCTGAGCGCCGCTGTAGCTCTGAACCGTTGAAATACCCATTTTCGCCATAGTCTTCACAACCCCTTTGACAATGGCTTTGATATAGTTTTTCACGGATGTCTCGGCATCCTGATTCGGAATCTGCCCTTTGTCAACAAGCTCTCGAATCGACTCGATCGCCAAATAAGGATTGATTGCACCAACCCCGTACCCAATCAACAAGGCGCAATGATGCACCGTTCTCGGTTCTGCGGATTCGAGAATGAGTCCTGTTCTCGTTCGAAGACCGGCATTGATCAGAAAATGATGCACCCCTGAAGCAGCAAGCAATGCTGGAATAGGAGCGTGTATTTCATCAACCCCGCCTTTATCGGAAAGAATGATCAGATTGGCACCCTGAGTAATTTCCTGTTCGCATTGGCGACAGATATCCTGCATCGCGTTGTCAATCCCTTTCCCGTCATCCTCGATCTTGTAAAAAATAGGGATGGTAACCGCCTTGAAACCCGGCTGATTTATACTGCGTATCTTGTCCAGCTCTTCATCGGTCAGCACAGGACGATCGATTTTAAGCCTGTGACAGTTCTCTTCGGTAGGTTCGAGCAAGTTCCCTTCGGCGCCAAGCATGACTATCGTCGAGGTAATGACCTCCTCCCTGATAGAGTCGATCGGAGGATTGGTAACCTGGGCAAAGAGCTGCTTGAAGTAATCATAAAGCAGCTTCGGCCTGTTCGATAGCGCTGCAAGAGGGACATCGTGCCCCATCGACCCGACTCTTTCCACACCGTTGGTTGCCATCGGAACGAGATGAAGAGCGATATCCTCCTGAGTATATCCGTATAGCTTCTGATGGTCCAGAAGCCCGATCCCGTTTTCATCTTGCTTTTCAACAGCATTGCCGGAAAGAGACTCGAGTTCCAGCAAGTGCTTTTCAAGCCATTTCGAATAAGGCAATTCCTTGGCGATTGTCTCCTTGATTTCCTCATCGGAAATGATGCGTCCCTGAGCCGTATCGACAAGAAACATTTTGCCTGGCTGTAAGCGGTCTTTCCTGAGAATCCTTTCGGGCTCAATATCGAGCACACCCGCTTCTGACGCCATGACAACCAGATCGTCCTTGGTGATGTAGTAGCGTGACGGCCGTAATCCATTACGATCGAGAATAGCTCCGATCTGAACCCCATCGGTAAAAGTAACGGAAGCCGGCCCGTCCCAGGGCTCCATCAAACAACTGTGATATTCGTAAAATGCCTTCTTTTCTTCATCCATGTCCCCGTTGCCGTTCCATGGCTCCGGAATGAGCATCATCGCAGCGTGAGCCAGAGAACGGCCACTTAACGCCAGGAGTTCGAAAACATTGTCGAGGATGGCGGAATCACTCCCGTCCTCCATAATAACAGGCTTGATATGTTCTATACTGCTGCCAAACAGCTTGGATTCGAACATCTTTTCCCTGGCCTTCATCCAGTTGATGTTCCCTCGAAGGGTATTGATTTCTCCGTTATGGCTGAGGAAGCGGTATGGATGTGAACGGTCCCAGCTCGGAAACGTATTGGTACTGAACCTGGAGTGCACCATGGCTATGGCGCTTTCCACGTCGGAATCGTTCAGTTCAGGATAAAAAAGTGACACCTGCTCGGGAAGCAGCATCCCCTTGTACACTATCGTTCGGTGAGAAAGACTGCTTATATAAAAATAATTGCTACCCAGGAGCCCCGCGGTATACTTGACCCTTTTGGTAATCCTGCGCCGTATTACATAGAGCTTTCTGCCAAACTCCTCATCCGAGGTAATATCTTTTCCTTTACCGACAAAAAACATCTTGACCACCGGCTCCTGGGACTTCGCTGTTTTCCCCAGAGAGTCGTTGCATGTCGGCACTTTTCTGAGGCCGAGAAACTTTTGTCCTTCTGCCTGGACCATCTGGCGGCAGATATCCTCTATAGCCCTGCGCTGAGAAATATCTGGCGGCATAAACGCCATTCCAACGGCATAATCACCTTCTGAAGGAAGCTCGATCCCTCTCTCCTCGCAGACCTTTCTTAAAAACTTATCGGGAATCTGTACAAGAATACCGGAACCGTCTCCGGTATTGTTCTCACATCCGCAAGCACCGCGATGCTTCATTTTTTCAAGCACTTCCAAACCCTGCCGCACGATCTCATGAGATCGTACACCTTTTATATTGGCCACAAAACCCACGCCACAGGCATCATGTTCGAAACGTGGGTCATAGAGCCCTGCTGCTTGCTTTGCTTTCATATCTCCAGCTACTTCTAATCTAAATTATTACTAAAAAAGCGCTCTCAAATTTGAACTGGGGAATATAACCTTTTTAAAAGAATATTCCTGAGCCATCACCCCTTCGTGATTACGCTTTGCCTTGATTCGCTACCGCGTCGATTGCTTTTTGGAGTGCATCCTGATCACCCAGATAGTAGCTGTTCAAAGGTTTCAGATCGTCATCGAGTTCATACACGAGAGGAACCCCGGTAGGAATGTTCAGCCCCACGATATCTTCGTCCGAGATTGAGTCGAGATATTTAACCAGGGCACGCAACGAGTTACCATGCGCTGCGATAATAACTTTTTTCCCCGCCTTGATTTCGGGCGCGATTTCTTCAAGCCAAAACGGCATAACACGGGAAACGGTATCTTTGAGACATTCCGTCAAGGGAACATCATCCTCAGCAAGCGCTGCGTATCGAGGATCGTTTCCCGGATAACGAGAATCCGTCTTTTCAAGCGGCGGAGGCGGTGTATCGTAACTTCGACGCCAGACCAGCACCTGCTCTTCTCCATGCTGCTGAGCTGTTTCAGCCTTGTTCAGTCCCTGAAGCGCCCCATAATGGCGCTCATTCAAACGCCAATCTTTGGTAACCGGTATCCACATCAGATCCATTCCGTCAAGCACGTTCCAGAGCGTACGAATCGCCCTCTTGAGAACCGAAGTATAGGCGATATCGAAAACGAAACCCTCCTTTTTCAGAAGCTCCCCTGCGCTCCTTGACTCCTTTTCACCTTTGTCACTCAAGTCAACATCATACCAGCCGGTGAAACGGTTTTCCCTGTTCCACTCACTTTCTCCATGGCGAAGCAATACAAGCTTTATCATGGCACTCTCCTCCTTGTAAGACCATTGATTTTATTGAAGGGAAGGGTATTACCACCCTATTCTACCAAGTCATGTCAATGTAATAATCTTGAATACTTTTCTCAAACATCCTACCTCACTCCCCTATCCAAGCGGGCCAATCCGTATGCATAAAAGACAAAAATTATAAAAAGAGCTTATGGTTTTATATGATGAAATATCCTATCTTTTGTTCTTTTGGCCCTAAAGGCCCAGTTTATTATCAAGTATTACAAGACCGACAAAAGAGAAGCCGGCCAAAGATCTGACAACGCATTATGAAAGTAGACAATTTCAGACTGCAACTTGGCAAAAAAGAATATACCCCGATCGTTATAGGCGGAATGGGAGTAAACATATCAACGACCGAGCTTGCTCTCGCAGCTGAAAAGCTGGGCGGAATTGGCCATATTTCCGATGCTGAAGTTTGTTATGTCTGCGATCAGATACTCAGTACTTCATATACGACTCGTAAACGCAAGAAATACAGTTACAACGCTAACAACCCCGATAAATCAGATCTCTATTTCGATCTCGGCGAGGTTGCCGAAGCACAGAAAATGTATGTAGAACACACCGTGTCTCAAAAAAGCGGTAACGGCGCTATTTTCATGAACTGCATGGAAAAACTCACCATGCGGGATTCTTCCGAAACGCTTCGAACACGGCTTTCCACTGCCATGGATGCAGGAATAGACGGATTGACACTCGCAGCCGGCCTCAATCTGCGCACACTTGATCTTATAAAAGACCACCCGCGGTTCCACGATGTAAAGATCGGCATTATCATCTCGTCGTTACGCGCTTTGAACATTTTCCTGAAGCGGGCATTCCGGCTGCAACGCATGCCTGACTATATCGTTGTTGAAGGTCCTCTTGCCGGTGGGCATCTTGGTTTCGGGCCTGAAGACTGGAAAACCTACGATCTTTATACAATCGTAACAGAGGTGCTCGACTTTCTCAAAAGCGAAAATCTGAACATTCCTGTCATACCCGCAGGAGGGATTTTTACCGGCGGTGACGCCGTCAAATTTTTTCTGGCCGGGGCCTCTGCGGTTCAAGTGGCAACGCGGTTCACCATCACAAAAGAATCAGGCCTCCCGCATGAGGTCAAGCAGCAGTACATCAACACCGAACGAGACGATATTGTTGTCAACACCGTTTCTCCTACCGGTTACCCCATGAGAATGCTCAAAAGTTCACCGGTACTCAACTATTCGATCAAACCGAACTGTGAAGGCCTCGGTTACCTGCTTGACAATAAAGGCAAATGCGGTTACATAGAGTCCTACTACAAGGCTCTCGAGCTCAAGGAAAAAGGCCAGCGCATGAAAATCACCGATCAAACCTGTCTGTGTACCGGGATGGCGAAATATGACTGCTGGACTTGTGGTGACACAACGTACAGGCTAAAAGAAACCACAAACAAAATGCCGGACGGAAGCTGGCAGTTACCCTCGGCTGAAGACGTCTTTCAGGACTACCTGTTCAGCGAGAACCACCACATACAGAAACCGTCCATCGAAGAAAAAGTCAACAGCTGACCGTTGGCTTGAAAACAGGCGATCATCAGAGGCCCTTCTGCTCACTGCTGAAGCACCGTCTTCTCTCCACCTTCCACTCCACTGCATAAAGCCGAGCGGGTTATTTATAAAAGAACTGTTACATTGAAGTGTACCAAACATACGGCATTTCAATCAGGTCGCCATGAAAAGAAAGCTGAGATTCCTGCTGACGACAGCGCTGATATTCACTTTATCGCTTTTTCTGATTTTTCTTTTCAATCAGCTGTATTTCTTCGCTGCACTTGTCGGCAGCCTACATCCTGTTGCAGGATATGCTGTTTTCGGAGCAGGAGCGGTCATCTTCTGTATTTTCGTTTTTTCTCTCATTGCGCTCTGGAGCCCTTCTCTCAAACCGGTTTTCCCTGAAGATGAAACAGCGCCATCTTATGGGGCCTATATTCGCCACCTCGCCAAGTCTCAACCAGCACACCCCAAACATCCGAACCCATTTACAAAGGAAAGGGACGAACGATGGATCAAGGCCAATCACAAACTTCTTGAAACCGATGCCCTGAACACCACGAAGGAACTGGCAATTAAAAACTTTTTTGTCGGTGCTTTGGCTCAAAACACATCTTACGGCACGTCAACATCACTGATGAACAACCTCAAGCTTGTATGGCGCATCTACAAGCTTCATCACAAAAAACCTTCCGGCAGAGACCTGATCGCACTTTTTCGCTTCACCTATGAATCGCTTCCTCTGTCCGACTTCAATCAGGAAGAACTACCGTCACACATCAAACCCATTATTCAATCATCTTTCAGCAACACCCTCGCTACGCTTCTGCCAGGAGGCAATCTGCTGACACCGCTGTTTCTCAACTTTTTCCTTGCCGGATCCACCAATACTTATCTCACCTGCCTCACCGGCATCATCAGCCTGCATTACTGTCAGTCTTTCTCGAAGGAAGAAACAGCAGAAATCATACGTCGAAGCAACTTCGAAGCGACGTTCATGCTCAAAGAGATTGTCAAAGAATGCAATCCAATACTGTCAAAAACCATCAGCAACGCAGTTAAAAATGCCGGGATAGAGAGCCTTGACACGGTTCGCCCTTCACCTTCCGGAGGAAATCTGGCACAGGATATTGTTTCTCATGTAGCACAATCGCTAAAAAACATCATCCGGGAAAACGTCGAGTCGGAAAAAGAGAAACCCTGAAACCCGAGTCTGCATTCCCTCCTTTTCACCCTCTACTTTTTGCCTTCTCACTTTTTCCCTTGAACCTCTACTCCCTCAGTCCCCGGAAAAACTCCTGCAGAAGACTTTGCGCCTTGTGCTCGAGAATACCACCGTAAACCTCCGGCCGATGATTGAGATCGTATGAAGAAACAACATTCATGACTGTTCCACATGCACCCATTTTCGGATCGTAGGCCCCGAAGACCACTCTTCCGACTTTAGCATTGACAATCGCTCCTGCACACATTGGACACGGTTCGAGCGTCACGGCAAGCGTACAATCGTTAAGATATTTACTGCCAAGAGTTGCCATCGCAGACGTCAAAGCGATCATTTCGGCATGGGCGGTTGCATCGGTAAGTTCCTCTACCTGATTATGACCTCTTCCCACAATGTGACCGTTCGCGTCGAACACAGCCGCACCGACCGGGACCTCTTTTTTCTCATATGCCTTGATTGCCTCTCGAAAGGCTTGTTCCATGAAATATGAAAGCTCCATTATCCTGATTGAATTTTATCTAACCGCTTATTTTTACTATTATAAAGTTTTTGTTCGCCAATTTTCAGGAGCATCCCTCCTGTTGTGCCACTTCAACAAATATCCAAGAACATGAATATTCACGAATATCAAGGTAAGGACATCCTGCGCAAATTCGGAGTCTCTGTACCGAAAAATATCGTTGCTTTTTCCGCCGATGAAGCAAGACAGGCAGCAGAACAGCTGTTTGAAGAGCAGGAAAGCGACGTCGTCGTCGTTAAAGCCCAGATTCATGCCGGAGGGCGTGGCAAAGCGGGTGGAGTCAAGCTTGCAAAGTCCCCGGAGGAAGTTCACGACATTTCACGCCAGATGCTTGGAGCCACGTTGGTAACCCACCAGACCGGACCGGAAGGAAAAGAGGTCAAGCGCCTCTTGATAGAAGAAGGAATGAACATCGAAAGAGAATTTTATGTCGGCATTACTCTCGACCGTGCGACTTCGAACAATGTTTTGATGGTTTCGACCGAAGGTGGGATGGAAATAGAAAAGGTTGCGGAAGAAACTCCTGAAAAACTGTTGAAACTCCAGATTCATCCGCTCCATGGCATTCAAGGTTTCCAGGCTCGTCAAGCTGCATTTTTCCTTGGACTCGAAGGTGAAAATTTTAAAAATGCCGTACGGTTCATCACCGCCCTGTACAAAGCGTATACCTCAATCGACGCTTCTCTGGCAGAGATCAACCCCCTCGTGGTTACAAAGGAAGGCCGTGTTTTGGCTCTGGACGCGAAAATCAACTTCGATTCGAACGCTCTTTTCCGTCACAAGGAATTTCTTGAACTCAGGGACACCAGTGAAGAAGATCCTTTTGAAGTAGAAGCATCAAAATCAAACCTCAATTATGTTCGTCTCGACGGTAATGTCGGCTGCATGGTCAATGGAGCCGGTTTGGCAATGGCAACGATGGATATGATTCAGCTTGCTGGCGGAAAGCCTGCCAACTTCCTCGACGTTGGTGGAGGAGCAAGCCCTGAAACAGTGAAAGAAGGGTTTAAAATCATTATGAGTGACAAAAACGTCAAAGCCATTCTCGTCAATATTTTCGGGGGAATCGTACGTTGTGACCGCGTTGCTGGCGGTGTTATAGAAGCCGCAAAAAAAGTAGGCCTTAATCTTCCTGTCATCGTGCGGCTCGAAGGAACCAATGCCGAAATCGCTCAGAAAATGCTCGATGAATCCGGCCTCAACCTCATAGCGGCAAACGGACTGCGGGACGCTGCCCAGAAAGTGAACGAAGCGCTTGCCGGATAACTTTCCACGTTCGTCACATCATTCAAACAATGGAGAGGCTGCCCCAAAAAGGCAGCCTCCCGTATTGTGAGAGGGAAATCAGTTATAGATTCAGCTACCCCTCGTGAATATC
Organism: Prosthecochloris sp.; assembly: GCA_015482705.2. Lineage (GTDB taxonomy): Bacteria > Bacteroidota > Chlorobiia > Chlorobiales > Chlorobiaceae > Prosthecochloris. The sequence goes on from JADMLA020000038.1 coordinate 88,907, forward strand.
ATTCGCCAGCCCGGTCCGCGAAAGCCAAAACGACTGTTTCACCGGTCTTACCCTGAGGTTCATGGTTGTTCCTGTTTTACACGAAGCGGCATGACCTTGGAAACATTTGATACCATATCATGGGTGAACATGATCTTTCTCTCGAGTCGAAATGACTTTTTTTGTGGCGACGCTGTTGGTTTCAACTACAGGCGACACGTTTTTGAGGAAGCTTCTTTTTCTTATAAAAAGAGACGAGCTTTGAAAAAAATCTTTTTGAAGAAAAAACGAAACAATGGGAGGGAGACCAGCTCTAGAGGCGCTTTCACGCCTCTTTCACCGGGTTCGACAACAGATCAGAAAACACCAGAAAACATGGATCACGGTATCGAAGCATATCAATATATACGTAACCTTATCATCAAAACATCGATCTGTTGCAGAACATTAAGCAGCAACACTAACCTAACCGGATAGTAAAAGCACCTGTTCCTACTCAAGCACTTTCAATACATTTGACGATCTTTTCTTGTAAGTCTTGCACTTTTTTTCGAAAAAAAATAAAAATGTTTCCACACAGGTTGATAGGACCATGGTTTATTTTATTTTTTTCTGCACATCGACAATTGTAACACATCACAATGCTTGAAGCTCGAAATATCAATCTAAGCGCCGGCACGAAGGATCTTCTGCTCAATGCGTCTTTCCGTATCGGAAACAAAGACCGTGTGGGCCTGGTAGGGCTGAACGGAACCGGGAAATCAACCTTGCTTCGTCTCATAAGCGAAACCGGCACAGGCCACTCGATCATTTCGAACGGCCAGATCATACGATCATCCGAGACAACCATCGGCTATCTTCCCCAGGAAATCTCTTTCGAAAATGACCTTGAAAAAACTGCACTGCACTATGTGCTACAAGCAAACAAAAAACTGAACGAACTTTCAAGCTCCATTGAAAAACTGCAAGAAGAGCTTGCAGCACCGAATCAGGACCACGAAAGCCAACGTTATCACAGACTAATTGAAAAGTTCAGCGACGCTTCCCATGAATTCGAACGTCTCGGCGGATACACCATGGAAGCCGAAGCTGAAAAAGTTCTCGATGGGCTTGGTTTCAGCCAAGCGGAATTCCGGAAAAAGGTCAGGGAGTTTTCCGGCGGCTGGCAGATGCGCCTCCTCATTGCCAAGTTGCTGTTACAAAAACCAACGCTTCTTTTGTTGGATGAACCAACCAACCACCTCGATATCGATTCCCTGAGATGGCTCGAAAATTACATGCTCGGTTATCAGCACAGTTGCATCATCGTTTCTCACGATCGCTTTTTTCTCGATAAAATCACAACCAGAACGCTTGAAATTTATCTCAGGACCATACATGAATACAAAGGTAATTACAGCTATTACGAAAAAGAGAAAGCTGAGCGCTTCGAACTCATGATGGCCAAATATGAAAACGATCTCAAAAAAATGGCCCACCTGAAAGCCTTTGTGGACCGCTTCCGCTACAAGGCGACAAAAGCCAAGCAGGCGCAAAGCAGACTACGCCAGATGCAGAAACTAGAAGAAGAACTTCAGGCTCCTGATGAAGATTTGTCAAGAATCGCATTCAGTTTCCCGAAAGCACGACATTCAGGTAAAGAAGTCCTGAAACTCGAACATGTCACGAAATCATGGCTACAACCGGACGGTTCCACAAAGGAGGTTTTGAAAGAAGTCGATCTTGAAATCCTGCGCGGTGATCGGATAGCGATCGTCGGTTCGAATGGAGCCGGAAAAACAACTTTTTGCAGAATCGTTTCGGGTGACCTCGACTACGAAGGAAACATGACTCACGGGCACAATGTTTCCCTTAACTATTTCGCCCAACATCAAACTGAAAACCTCAATCCGGACAAAACGGTTCTCGAAGAAATGATGGATGCCGCTCCCGATGCACAATCTCAGCGAAAAGTCAGAGATATTCTGGGTTGTTTTCTCTTCAGCAACGATAGTGTCGAAAAAAAAACAGCCGTTCTTTCAGGGGGAGAAAAATCAAGATTGTCACTTGCGAAAATTCTGCTTCAGGCATCGAATCTTTTGATCATGGATGAACCCACGAATCATCTTGACATGCGTTCCAAGGAAATGTTGATCGATGCTCTTGAAAACTACGACGGCACCCTGATGCTGGTCAGCCATGACCGCTATTTTCTCGACAGCCTTGTCAACAAGGTTATAGAAATTAAAAACGGCTCTCTCAAGGTATATCTTGGAAGTTATGGAGAATACCTTGAAAAAGCGGAAAAAGCCTGGGAAGATGAACGCAACCATGGACGTAACTCGCAGAAGAACAATCCGGAGACAAGAAAATCTGCCTCGACATCCAGGCAAAAACAAGCTGCAGTCAAACAGAACAACGTAAAAGCCGAAACGCTGGAAAAAAAGATCCACAAGCTCGAAAAAGAAAAACAGGAATACGAAACCAGGATGGGATCAACGGATTTTTATTCACAACCGGAAAAAGAAATACAAACAAACGTTGATCGATACCAGAAACTTTGTACTGAGATCGAGCAGCTTTACAAAGAATGGGAACTGGCGATATCTTAAACAATAATCGTCACGCTGTCAGGTTTTCTTGGCTCAGGTTCAGGTAAGGGAACCGCACTGTAGCCGAACACTGCTGCCGCATATGGACTGTACCCTTCAGGAAAAACAATCCCAAGCTCCCTGAATACAGCCCTTCCTTTTTCGGTTGCATGGAACATCATAATCGAGTGCATCCAGCATGACCCGATGTCCATCGAGGCCGCGGCAAGCATCATATTTTGCATGGCAAGCGTACAGTCATACTGAGGCGCAAGCGCGCCGGGATCACCTGTTACAACGATAAGGATCGGTGCATGATAAAACACACTGAAATCGTCACGACGGGCCACCTCACGCAACGCTTCAACATCCGACTCCAGAAAAACCGTCTTACAGCATACATCGAGCTTATCCAGGAGAGCACGATTACGGATAACGGTAAAATGCCATGGCTGCTGGTTCATTGCACTAGGTGCATATTTACCGGCCTCGAGAATCAACTCAAGCGAATCCTTATCCACCTGATCCGGTTTGAATACCCTGACACTTCTGCGCTTGAGAATTGTATCGATCGTTTCATTCGTATTCATTCTTTCCCTGTTTGAAGACATCGTTATTCATCCTCAATTTCCACACACGACTCGAAAACATCGAAGTTACTGTCCACACGGAGATCAGCAAGGGACTTCAACGAACGCACATGATGATGCTCCCGCTCAAGGACCTCCCAGCGGTAACCATCGGCAGGCTCCTTGCAACGTAACATCTGGTTGATTTTAGTCTTGTGATAGGTTAGATCGATGAAAACCCTGAGATCGATATCATCCGTTCTGATCGCGTATAAACCGTCTATGATCAGCAACTGTATTTTACTGAAATCCGTAAAAAGCTGGTCAACTTCTTCAGTGATAATATCGATGCAGGGTATGAACACCTGCTTGTCATTCCTGAAATCGTCGATATTGTCATGCAGGAGTTTCCAGTCATACTCACCGAAACCGACGGATTTGTATTCGTTGCTTATCCGGTGCTCCCTCCGTTCGAGAGGAGGAACACGGTAATAGTTATCTGTGTGAAGAATTTTAACTCGGATGTCACAACCTTTCAGGAGGAGAGCAAGTGAATGAGCAAGTTCGGATTTCCCCGCTCCTGACTCACCTGAAATGGCAACGACAAACTTGTAACCCGGACTACTTTGTTCCAACTCATTTCTATCAGCCAACACCCGCTCCATGATGATCTTGGCGGCGGATTTGTGCTGATCGTTGATCAGCAAAACATCACCTAACATATTTCCTTAACATCTGTGCACCTCGTTTTGCAGGCACTGTTGGAAATATTGATTCTATGATAAAAGTAACAGTTTTTAGCTATGATTTCAATGAAGAAAAACATGTTTTAAGCCCGATGAACAAAGAAAAAAAAGTTTGACAGTGTACGCCGCCTTTTCTCGAATAAAAAGAGACAGTTTAGAAGACAATCGACAATGGTTGAAACCAGCATAGTCACTTGAGAAAAGTCATGTCACGCACTCAAAAAGTTCATACTTCACTGGGTAATCTGCAGCATCTATAAAGGCTTTCGCCAATGATGGATTCCCCGAGTCAAATCAGAGGATGACACCGAGAGAATGGTTGTGCCGCCTCTGTGCACATCAACGCTTTCACAAAGTAATGCCGCCCCGTGTGAAACAGGAACAACCATGAACATCAGGGTAAGATCGGTGACAGGTTCGTTTTGGGTTTCACGGGAATAGACAAGCATAAGGAAGCACTTCACGATTACCTGCGTTAAAGACAAAGAGGCTGCCCTTTTGAGGCAGCCTCTTCGTGGAATATGAAACAATAATCAAGAAGATCAATCCACCTGCTGAGCTTCCTTGGCCTGTCGCGCCTTCTCGATATATTCAGCCTGGATATCCCTGGACACATTGTAAGCTTTTGAAAGGCTATCGGACCGCCAAAGCCTGGCGTCAAATGCCATGCAAATATTTCTGAGGAACGGAATGCCGACTTCCGTTACACGAACACCATCGTCATTCAGTTCTACCATACCGTCATTCTGCATATCTTCGAGACGGAACTTCGCGACATCGAGTTCATCGCAATAAAGTTTCGGATCCTTCCAGGATGTTTCCTGCTTGCACATAAGATTAAGAATGTGACGACGCAGGACAAGATCCTCATCGGTCAACAAATGGCCGCGATGCAAAGGAAAACGGCCGGCGTTGACTTCGCGTATATAATCTTCATGAAAACGCTCGTTCTGGGCAAAAGCATACCAGGTATCACTTATCGAAGAAGAACCGAGGGCAAGCATCATCTGGGTGGTGTTTTCCGTATACCCCATGAAGTTCCTGTGAAGAGTACCGTTTTTTGCCGCCTCGTAAAGAGCATCCCCTTCAATGGCAAAATGATCCATACCTATTTCATGGTAGCCAATAGACTCGAGCATCTCCAAACCTTTGTCATAAAGCTCCTGCTTGACTGCACCGACCGGCAGATCTTTTTCCTTGAACTTTCGCTGTCCTTCGTACATGTGTGGATTGTGCCCATACGCATAAAATGCAAGCCGATCGGGTTTGAGCTCCATAACCTTGGCAATCGTATCGGTCACAGTGGCCAACGTCTGTTTCGGCAAGCCGTAGACAAGGTCGAAGTTTACCGAGGTAAATCCGATCTCGCGAGCGATATCCACTTTTTCCCGAACCAGTTCGAAAGGCTGTAGGCGGTTAATTTCTTTCTGAACTATTGGGTCAAAATCCTGAATACCGAAACTCATCCGACGAAAGCCAACGCTGTAAAGCGCTTCAAGGTGCTCCCGCGTTGTCGAACGCGGATTTGTTTCAAAACTGAACATGTAATCATCCATTCGGTTAACATGTTCATAAAGCCCGTTAACCAGCCTGATGAGGTTGTCCGGACTTAAAAATGTCGGTGTGCCTCCACCGATATGCATTTCCTTGACGTTCAATGTTCCGGGGAAAACATCGAGATACATTTGCCACTCTTTCAGCAATGCTTCGAGATAGGGTTGCTCAAAAGAATGATCCTGCGTACGATAAGCGTTGCAACCGCAGAAATAACAGTAATTTTCACAGTAGGGAATATGGATATACATACTGACACCTGTAGTGTCATTACTGTCATTGAAGCCTTTTACCATGGCTTCCTTCCATTGTTCCTGGGATACTCCGTCCGTGCTCCATGAGGGAATGGTAGGATAGCTTGTATACCTTGGGCCGGGATTGCGGTACTTATCTGCAAGATTTGTTGCCATTGTAATCTTCCTCTACAATTGTTACTTTTCCTTTCTTGTACCCGTGAAAATACACAAAACTCAGCAAAATCATAAATAAAAGGACACCGCCACAAAGCGGTGGCAATCTATTACTTGTTATGACAACTTCACCTAACGGTTCATCTCCCCTGGTAGGCATCCTTATGGGTTCCGATTCCGACTTCGACATCATGAAAGAGGCGGCATCCGTCCTCGACGAATTCAATATTCCCTATGAAGTTTCCGTTATTTCCGCGCACCGCACACCAAGCGAGCTCGAACGATATGCCACGAAGGCGAAAGATAACGGCCTCAAAGTCATCATAGCCGGTGCCGGCGGAGCAGCACATCTTCCCGGCGTTACTGCTGCACTTACCGTGCTCCCGGTAATCGGTGTTCCGATTTTCAGCAAAAAGCTCAACGGGCAGGATTCTCTTTATTCAATCGTACAGATGCCCGCAGGCATTCCGGTTGCGACAGTAGGCATCGACAACGCAAGAAACGGGGCTCTTATGGCAGTGCAAATACTTGCACTTACCGACCCATCAATCATGTCTTCTCTTGAAGGATTTCGGATCAAACTTGCGGAAGCATCCCGTATGAAAAACAGGAAAGTACAGGAAAAACTCAATGCAATCAGCTGACTATTGGATTGAAAAACTCGATCTTATCAATCACCCGGAAGGGGGCTTCTTTCGTGAAACGTATCGCAGCAAGACCTCTTACGAGTTTCGCAAAAGCCCGGTTTTTTCAGGAAACCGGGCATATTCCACGGCAATTTTTTACCTGCTCACAAAAAGAGACCGTTCGAAGCTGCACAGGATCAAATCGGATGAACTGTGGTTTTATCACACCGGAACTCCACTGACAGTCTATCTGTTCCATGATGTTGGCTTCATGTCAACATTAACATTGGACCCGGGAACAGGAACCTTTCAAGGCATTGTTCCTGCAAACACATGGTTCGGGGCAAGACATGAAACCGAATCCACGGAAGCATACACGCTGACAAGCTGTGTTGTTTCTCCGGGCTTCGATTTCAGTGATTTCACCCTGGCCGACAAGGACTCGCTCACAAGAAAGTTTCCACAGCATGCAGCGTTGATTGAAGATCTTACCTGAGCTGGCAACACGTATTCTTGTCGGTCCCCATCATTTTCGGATCACCACGTGGTAGAGCTCTCCGTCCTTGCGAATATCCTCGACGCGATGTCCCTGCTCTTCTGCCGTTCTCGGTACACTCTCCAGGGGCTCACCCTCCGAAAGCAGGACATCGAGGACTTCACCGTCATCGATCTGTGAGAGTTTCAGTTTGACCTTAACCATGGTCATGGGACACCGCTCTTTCGTGATATCGAGAGTGTGCTGCATGATAGTAACTGCCTCCTTTAAAACCTTTTTTTTGAAAACCGTTCTTGTTCATCACAGACCGGCAATAATCGAATATCCTGTAAACGCCGGCTCAGATAAAAATGATATGTCCATCCTTTGACGCATCGAGAAACGTGGCCACTCCGGCAACCCCCTTCACATGTTCATCGAGATCGTTTTTATCGATCCCGAGAATATGCATCGCCATCTCACAGGCAACAAAACCAATACCCAGTGCTTTCGCCGCCTCCACGAGTTCATCGAGGGTCGCTACATTGCTTTTTTTCATCATACCGGTCATCAGCACCGGACTTACACCGCCGAAATTCAACCTGCTTAACGGCAGGTTCTTTTTCCCTCCCATGAGAAAATTAAAAACCTTTGCCAGCAAACCATTTCCGATCCATGTTCGGCCCGTTTTTTTCTTCAGGATGTTGAGGCCCCAGAAAGTAAAAAACATTTTTACCTCCCAGTTCACGGCAGCAGCACCGGTTGCCAGAGTAAATGCCGCCAGCGCCTTGTCAAAATCACCGCTGAAGCAAACTATAGAGAGTTTTTGCCGTTCCATCGCATCTCCCGGTTTTCCAATTCGTTATCCGGTCTGTCTATTACGACCAGAGGCTCTTCGCTCACCTCTTTTTTCACAATTCTGAATGCCCTGACATCAGGGCGAAGCGCTGCTAGAGAAACAATCACATAAATCATTCCGGGATCGAACGCAAGCCGGATGTCCTCTTGTGAAGGGCTTGCCGGCGTTTCGGGATGACTGTGATAAACCGCGATGGCCTGTTGCTGTTTTTTCCGCATTGCCAGAACAGCATCAAACTGCTCTTTGGGATCGAAAGAAAAATGCTCGCCCGACTTATCCATGTTGGTCAGGTGATAGACTTCAACTGCAGCCCCGTCTCTTCCCCCCAGATATCCGCACGCCTCCAGAGGCATATCCCTGCAGGCATGCTCGACTATTTTCTCATACACACAGTTATAAATCACCATGCCCTTCCTCCTTGTTCCACCAGCTTCAAGGTTACTTCAAGTCACACTCCCGCTGCTCTTCATCCCGCAGTTCGGTAATGGACGGATGTTCCGAACAAACCGCACATTTCGGGTTTCGCTGCACATTCACCTTTCTGAAATTCATGGGCAGTGCATCGAAGGTCAGCAAGGCATCAGCCAGAATATCCCCAGCTCCAGTGATGAACTTCAATGCCTCTGCAGCCTGAATCGTACCGAGCATTCCTGCCACAGCCCCCAACACCCCCGCCTCGGAACAGGTTGGAATCATGTTTTTCGGCGGCGGCTTATGAAAAACGCACCGATAACAGGCGCTCTCTTTCGGCAGCACCGTCATTGTTTGGCCGTTGAACCTCAGAATACCCCCGTGAGAAAAAGGAATTCCTTTCATGACACATGCATCGTTTATGAGAAATTTTGTCGCAAAACTGTCGGTCCCGTCGATGACGAAATCATAACCGTCTATGATTTCTTCGATGTTCGATGCATTGACGAATGTCTTTATCGATTCAACCTCGACATCGGGGTTTATCGCTTGCATCTTCTCTTTAGCGGAGAACACCTTGGGAGAACCGATATCTGCTGTAAAATGAATGATCTGCCGCTGAAGATTCGATACCTCGACGACATCAGCATCGACAATACCTATTTTTCCGATACCCGCTGCAGCGCAATACATGGCAGCCGGAGCTCCAAGCCCTCCTGCACCGATGATCATCACTTTCGAGTTCAACAGTTTCTGCTGCCCTTCGACCCCGACGTTGTCGAGCAGGATATGACGGCTGTATCGCTCCAGCTGTGACTCTGTAAAGTCAATCATATGTTCTCCAAACCCTGTTGTATATCATCTATCAAATCTTCCCGATCCTCTATGCCGACCGAAAGCCTCAGCATGTTTTCGTCAATGCCCATACCCAAACGCTCCTCCGCGGCATATTCACCGAATATCGTAGAGGCAGGGTGTATGATCAGGCTTTTATTATCGTTGAGGTTCGTTGCTTTTCTAATAATCGCGAGACTGTCGATAAAGCGAAAGCACTGCTTCCTGTCCTCGAGCTCAAAGGAAACCAGCCCGCCAAACAATCCGCTGAACTGCGCAGAAGCAGTTGCATGATACTTCGATTCCGGTAACCCCGGATAGTTGACGGCTTTGACTTCAGGCTGTTCGGCAAGAAACCGTGCAATCGCCATTGCGTTTTCTGAACTGTGCCGGACGCGCAAAGCCAAGGTCTCCAGACCGAGAGTGTTCAGCCATGCATGATGCGGAGCCATGCAGGAACCACAGTTTCTGAAAACCTCCCTGCGAAGTTTTGCGAGAAAAGCAAACTGCCCGTACTGACCGCTTAAAGATGAAACTTTGGGCGATCGACTCCAGTCGAACAAACCGTTGTCGATAATAACCCCACCGACTCCCGTTGCTCCACCAGATATATACTTGGTTGTCGAAACGACCTCCACCGCGACCCCGTAATCCCTGGAACGGAACAGAAAAGGGGTTGTCAACGTACCGTCGAGGACAAGAGGAACCCCGAACTTCTCTGCACAGCCCGAGACAGCGGACATATCGGCCACTTCGAGCTGAGGGTTGGTTATCGACTCGAGATACAACGCCCGGGTATCTTCATCGATCTTGCTCTCGATGGAACCGGGATCACTCATATCGGCATACCGTACTTCAAGCCCCCAATCCCTCAACGTCTTCTCGAACAACGAGATGGTGTTTCCGAACAGGTGTCGGCTTGAAACGATATTGCTCCCGGTAGAACAGAGAGCCAAAATGACATTCGTTATGGCTGCCATACCTGATGATACGGCAATGACACCTCGTGAATCGGTCAACACCCGCATTTTCGTTTCGAAATCCTCTACAGTCGGATTGGATATCCTGCTATAAGTATGTGCAGGCAGCTTCCCTTCGAAAGCTTGCTGAATCTCGTCGGCATTATCGAACTCGAATGCAACGGAATCATACAGGGGAGGCCGCAAAGCTCCATGAACATCCTTCTTAGGATACCTTGTGTGTAAAACCTTCGTGGTGAAACCTTTCATTCAGAACAGCCTCCTCCCATGAAATACAAAAAATCAACCTCATCCCCTTCTCTGACAACCGTGGCATCAAAAACATTCCGCTCGAGAAAATCACCATTGATCTGGACGGATACCATGTCCGGCATTTCAACACCCTGAAGAGCGAGCAACTCGGTTACCGTTATCGTATCCGAAGACAGTTCTTTTCTTTCACCGTTTATCGTCAGTTTCATAGTTTCACTTATTTTATAGCTACACTCAGATACCGTTCTCCTGTATCGGGAAACAAAGTGACAATCACCGCGTCTTCCAATCCCTTGTTTTTTATGTACTTCGCCGTACCGCAAGCCGATGCTCCAGATGAAATACCGGCGAGAATTCCTTCTTCACGGGCAATCCGGCGCATCCACTCCATCGCTTCACCATCGGTTACAGTAACCACGTCATCTAACAACGCTTCATCCATGATGGAGGGAACGAATCCAGCACCAATTCCCTGTATTGCATGCGGCCCTGGAGGTTCACCACTCAAGGCAGCGCAGTTTGCCGGCTCGACAGCGACAACCTTGACCGTTGGCCGTTTTTGCTTGACATTACGGGCAATCCCGGTTATGGTTCCCCCTGTCCCCACCCCGGCAACGATCACATCGACGCTTTCGTCGGTATCCCGCAGAATTTCAACCGCAGTTGTTTTTTGATGAACGTCAACGTTCGAAGGATTGTCGAACTGGCGAACAAGAAAAGAGTCATGCAGGGAATCATGTAATTCTTCCGCCCTGGCGATTGCACCCTCCATTCCAAGGTGCGCAGGAGTAAGCTCGACATCTGCCCCGAAAAATGCCAACATCTTTCGTCTTTCAATGCTCATCGAATCAGGCATGACCACAATCAACCTGTACGTTCTGATAGCGGCAATGAACGCAAGGGCAATTCCCGTATTCCCGCTCGTAGCCTCGATTATCGTTCCTTCAGGACCGAGCTTGCCGCTTGCAACAGCGTCATCGATCATGGCCAGTGCAGCCCTATCCTTTACCGACCCACAGGGGTTGTACTGTTCAAGTTTTGCGAGAACCATATTTCTGCTTCCAAAAAGCCGGTTCAACGCCACAAGAGGCGTCTTTCCAACAAGCTCCGTCATGTCATTTGCGTAGTGCACAACCTTACCGATCAGTTGATTTATTTGCCGCCCCATACACCTTCACAGGTGATTAGGACGGATTCGGGTGTAAAAGGGACAGCATCGAGATATACAGAACAAAAAAATCGTAACCACGAGAGCAAGGTTTTCCGAAAACGAATAGAGACACTTTCAGATATAGTAAATCCGTTTCTCCGCATATTTTTTTTCCTCCTCGAGGAGCTCCTCCAGAGAAATTGAAAAATGCTCCCTGATACGGTCCTCCAGGTTGCCGAACACCTGCCTCACCGCTTTGGCATCATATTGCGAAACAATACCAATTGGCCCCTCGAGAGCTTCGAGAATCGAGAAAACCGTAAGATTTCGCGGGCTGTCAAAAAGCTCATATCCACCTTTATTGCCACGAACACTTTTCACCAAACCGTTTTTCACCAACCGGTTAAAAATCTGTTCCAGATAATTTTTCGGAATCCCTCTCTGTTCGACAATCTGCCGAATCTGCAACCTTTCCTTCCCGAAATTATCAGCCAGATCAAGCATTGCCGCCAATCCATAGTGAGCTTTTGCACTCAACGAAAACATAATCTACTATCTTGACTTTATTTTATAGATTTAATAAATAAAAATCAGGCGAAATAGTCAAGAATATCCTTAAAAGAAAAGTCTGACTGTACAACCGAAAGAGTAAAAGACTCCATATAACCGTTCATAAGAAACCTCCATCAACCAGCCGCCACACGAGCAGGTCTTTGCCAGAAAAGAAAATAGCGGCAACGGACAGAAAATTTTTTATTTAGGAAAATTACTCTATAATTAGTAGCGAAAGTTTGCCAGACCCTCTCTCCTGTAATAGAGCTGATAGTAACCATGGTGCTGGATAACGCTATTCGGGGAGATTCTACCGGTTTGGGACAGAACATTGAAACCGATCAATTCAGACGAAACAGCAGGAAAAGTAACGATGAAGCATGTCGTGATCGTTGGTGGCGGCTTCGCCGGTATCAACGCAGCAAAAGAACTTGGGAACAAACGTGATATCAGGATAACCCTTATCGACAGAAAGAACTACCACCTGTTCCAGCCGCTCCTTTACCAGGTCGCCATGTCAGCTCTCGGAGCTGGTGATGTTGCTGAACCGCTGAGAAACATGCTTTCGAAGTATAAAAACATCACGGTGTTCAAAGGTTCGGTCGAAAATGTCGATATGGAAAGAAAAATCCTCTTTACCGATTTCGGTGAAATGACATACGACTACCTGATCCTCGCATGCGGTGTAAAACACCATTACTTCGGCCATGACGAGTGGGAGGAACATGCACCTGGCCTGAAAATCATCGCCCAGGCAACCGAAATACGGCGAAGGATCATGGAAGCCTACGAGGCTGCGGAAAGAACCGCGGATCCTGTTGAACGCAAGAAACTTCTAACGTTCGTCATTGTCGGCGGTGGGCCAACCGGCGTCGAGCTTGCCGGATCTATCGGGGAAATGAGCCGTTTTACACTCTCCAAGTACTACAAGCACATCGACCCGAAGCTCACGAGAATATTTATTGTCGAAGCGGCACCGAGAATTCTCGGTTCTTTTTCTCCGAAGCTCGCCAGCAAAGCAACCAGAGCTCTCGAACAGCTGGGGGTACAGGTATGGACGAACAGTATGGTGACCGATGTCGATACAAACGGCGTTCAGATCGGCAACGAACGCATAGAAGCAGCGACAGTGCTATGGGCTGCTGGTGTCAGAGCGATAGAAATCGGCGGAAAAATGGGAGTGGAAACCGACCGTTCAGGGCGAATCGTAGTTGAAGAAGATCTGAGCATACCCGGCTACCCAGATGTTTTCGTGGGGGGTGACCAGGCTCATTATGCTCACCATACGGACTACCCTCTTCCCGGAATGGCTCCAGTGGCGTCACAACAGGGACACGCTATGGGTAAAAACATCCTCGCTGATAGCAAAGGCAAGCCGAGAAAACCGTTCAAATACCGCGATAAAGGACAGATGGCTACCATTGGCCGAAACAAGGCAATCGTGGAAATCGGAAACTTCAAGTTTTTCGGAAGTTTTGCCTGGTTTACCTGGCTCTTGGTACACATTTACTATCTCACAACGTTCAAGCATCGCGTTTTCGTATTGCTGCAGTGGGGTTGGTCTTATTTTACGTTCGGCCATGGCGCGCGCCTTATCGTCAACAAGGAATGGCGGTTTTATCCGGACCGAAACGAGATCAATGTCGAAGAAGAGAGCTGACAGATGCTACCGAAACGGGAAAAAACAGGAATGTTCAACAAGTGCACGCCAAAAGATGTGACACAATTGCTTTCGTCGGTTATATTTCTTGGATTGGCTTCTTATATAGCGTTCCTCCTCGAAGCCCCCAAAGTGACACCTAGCCAGGATCTGTACATGATCGCCTCCCTGGCAGGCAGTTACGGACTATGGAAGCTGTGGAAGGGCATTTCAGGCTGCCGTTCAAACTGAGTTTACAATACAACGTGAAACCTTTCGGACAATGAACAGTTTGTCGAAAAGGTCAAAAATCAACTGGTGTTATGGATTGCGAAATAAATAAAGAAACGGAGAAACAACTGTTTTTTCATAACTACTCACGCCTGCCTCTTGCCATAACTCACGGTGAGGGAACGTATCTTTACGGCTCCGATGGATCACGCTACCTTGACATGATCTCGGGTATCGGGGTCAATGCGCTTGGTTACGGCGACAAAAGAGTCATCGACGCAATTACAAAGCAGGCGCAAAAGGTCATTCACGCGTCGAACCTTTTTATGCTCGAGCCCCAATTCGAGCTTGCAGGAAAACTTCTTGAAATCTCGGGGCTCTCAAAGGTATTTTTTGCCAACAGTGGTACGGAGGCAATCGAAGCCGCTATAAAGTTATCGAGAAAATGGGCTCACTTGTCGGGCAGCACTGATAAAAAAGAAATCGTCTCCCTTTCGAACTGTTTTCACGGAAGAACCTATGGAGCGATGTCATTGACGGCCAAGGCGAAATATCTTGAAGGTTACGACCCTCTTCTCCCCGGAATGGCGAATGTTTCATTCAATGATGTCGATAACCTGAAAGCCACTGTGAACGATAGCACAGCTGCCGTGTTTGTCGAGTTCATTCAAGGTGAAGGTGGCATTCACAAAATTTCTCCCGAATTCATCGACACCCTGAAAACGCTTCGGGAACAACACAATTTTTTGCTTGTCGCCGATGAAATCCAGGCCGGTTGCGGCAGAACCGGTAAGTTTTTCAGTTACATGCACTTCGATATCGAACCCGATCTGATCTGTCTGGCAAAACCTCTCGGCGGTGGCTTGCCGCTGTCTGCAGTTATCGGTAACAGCAAAGTCAAGGACGTTTTTGCAGCGGGTAACCACGGCACGACTTTTGGCGGTAATCCGGTAGCATGTGCAGCAGGGTTGGCGCTAATCAACGCTATTTATGATGATCATCTCATGGAACATGCTTCCGCAACCGGAAAGCTTATGGGACAAGCGCTTGAAACACTCGCAGAAAAATACTCTCAAATACGGGAAATTCGTCAATATGGCATGATGATCGGCATAACCGTTACACGTGAAGCCTCGTATTACGTTCAGGAAGCATTGAAAAGAAAGGTCCTCGTCAACGCAACAAGCGGCGATGTAGTCAGACTCCTTCCCCCCCTGACCACAAGCCGTGAAGAAGCACAACAGTGTATCGATTGTCTCGATGAAATCTTCAGCGAAGAAACCTAAGAGCCCCAATAAGAGAAACATTCCGATGCCGCTGGAAAAGATCAACTACTTTTTCATCGGCATCGGAATTGCCGTCATAGCATTCAGCTATATCATGATGTATCTTGAAAACAGTGCAGACGGTTATTTTTCACTCTACGTCAGCCCGGTACTACTGGTCGGAGCGTATGCCTGGATACTTTTCGCACTGCTTTACAGGAAAAGAACCTGATTTTTTCCCATTACCGCAACGTAAAGCGTATCGGCACAGCTAACCAAACCTCGATCGGAGAGCTGTTCTGAACACCGGGCGAATACGTTGATTTCATAACACATTCAATCGCAGCTTCGTCGAAGATCGTCTGATCAGAAGGAACCCGCTTCATAATCTTCGCCTTTATCGGTTTCCCCTTCTCTGAAACCAGGACACTGACAAACACCTTCCCCTCGATACCTGCACGACGGGCCATTTCGGGATATCTCGGCTCTTTCTTCCTGAGAAATGATGGCATGACTTCGCAGGGCACGAATACAGGAGCATCGCCGATACCGCCCTCGACCCCCTGCGGCTGATGAATGGCCTTCCTGATCTCCTTCTGCGTCGCGAGCGTCTGTTCCGGCGGCGCTTCTTCTTTCTTGA
The DNA here is from genome assembly GCA_015482705.2 of Prosthecochloris sp. Taxonomy (GTDB): domain Bacteria; phylum Bacteroidota; class Chlorobiia; order Chlorobiales; family Chlorobiaceae; genus Prosthecochloris. The sequence continues at coordinate 104,649 of JADMLA020000038.1, forward strand.
CT
>JADMLA020000039.1 GCA_015482705.2 Prosthecochloris sp.
TTACCGGTTTTTATTCTTTTCAGACGTATGTCCGCTTCCGTGAGCACATGTGCTACGATGTGGATTTTTTCAGCTCCCAACGTAATCTCACAATTTTCAATAGTCAATCCATCGAGGGTTAGACTGATTGTTTTGCCAGCTTTTTCTCTGGAAACGGCATGGTGAACCAGTCCGGGAACCTTTTCGATTACAGAGCCCAGGTTTATGTCGAGCCTCGATGTGATTGCTTCTTTTATATCGTTTTGCAGGATTTCTTTTCCTGCTTGTACGAGCATGTTTTTTGATTCGATGGAAAAGTCGAAGTTGTTGATTTTCAGTTTTTGAGTCGGAACTTCAAAAACAGGTTGTCCGCTTATAAACAAACTGCTGCCGAGCACATTATCTGTTTCCACTTCGACCGTCAAACCGTTTACCGAAGCATATGCCCGTATTTTTTTAATACGAGTGCTGACGCCTTGGGTCGAAAAGGATTTGTTCCTGAGAAAACCGTTCAATTGTTCATTCAAGGCGTCGAACGAGGTATAGGCATAGAGGTAAATGTCGGATTGTCTCGATCGTCTCTCTTTATCCAGAGTCTTGAATAATGGCAAGGGTAAAGGGGAGTGGCTCTTTGTCGTATCGGTGATGATGAGTGGTTTGGCTTTCAGGCTGGTGAGACAGGTGATTTTCTTCATATCCAGTTCTATATCTCCCTGTATATCGTCACATATAAATTGCAACCAAACTACCGGTGGTCTTTTATTGATGAGGGTCGGTCTTTGCAGGTCTTTCCAGACATCCGATACCGTCGGTTGGAGAGAGACTTCTTCGTTGATCTCTGCATCGAGCATTCGGGTCAGTTCGCTGCTTCTCTGCCGTATCTCCTTGTCGAGATGCTCTTTGATGTGTATTTTGAACGGTCCTAACTGTAATACCGGTTCGCTCAGCCACTTATATTCTCTTATTTCAAATCGGGTGGAAAGGTTCCAGTTGCTGTCAAGACTAACCGGGGTTGCCAATGTAATGGATAGGTTTGTCGAAACCGGTTTGAACAGTTTGGATAATGTCTTTCCCAAACTACTCTCGACGACTGTGGCGTGAACGGAAAGTGGTAGAGTGCAGACCAGCTCTTTGCCGTTCGAAGAGACCGTAATCTTCTCCTTTTTGGTAAGCGTCAGATATATCTCTTCTTTTCCGGAGTTCAGAAAAAGATGTTTTTGAAGGAAGGTGCCTACAATCTTTTTATTGAGATAATCGGCGAGTTGTTCAACGCGATAGGTTATGGGTATGTTGATCGTCGAGACGGGAACGTCAACTGTAATTTTCTCTTGAAGCGCTTCGGGTGGTTTCGGTTGATCTATTTCGACGGTTTCCAGGAGCGCCAACAGCAAGGAAATGATTATAATTGCAGAAATTCCGATTATAATGAAAGCCTTTTTCATTGCAGGATTGCTCGGATAGTCAGATGATGTTGATGCGCACTTTGGGCAAGAAAAATCAAATCTTAATCAAATTCTCTAGTATCGGTTCAGTGTTTATTATTATAATACTATAAACTTTCGTCAGAAACATTTTTTCTTGTTTTCCTAAAAGTAAAAGAGTATAATTATGTTTCAGCCAATGGTTGGCTGAACCGCTCTCAGGTGATTTGTGCTTTTGATTATTTGATGGCGTTTCTCTTTTGGTTTAAAGCACAACTTACCATGGGGTAAAAACATGAATATCTATATTGGCAATCTCGAATATGGCGTAACCGAAAACGATCTGCGTGATGCTTTCGGCGAATTCGGTGAAGTTTCGAGCGCAAACATCATCACCGATAAATTCACCGGTCGTTCCAAAGGTTTCGGTTTTGTCGAAATGCCGAACGATGGTGAAGCGAATGAAGCCATCGAAGCTCTCAATGACAGCGATCTCAACGGTCGTTCGATCAAGGTCAACCAGGCACGTCCACGTGAAGAACGTCCTTCGAGGCCGCGTTATTAAGCTGGAAAAATATTCTCACTGAATATATTTTGCTTCTCGAGCCGTCGTACAATACGTACAGACGGCTTTTTTTATTTGATTGTATTTTCGTCATATATGACGAAAGTTCCGGCCATACTATCATGGAGTCCCCGCTTCCTGCTTGTCCAGCCAACCATCATATACCCTATGCAAAAAAATACGGCAGAAATCATCGAGGCAAAATATCGACCGGTTGCACGTCCGAAAGAAATGCGTCGTCCGTTTTCATCCACCACTTTCAGGCCGACGATTTTTTTCCCGATGGTGGCCTGCCATACAGAAGACTGAAGAGAGGCGCAGTAAATCCAGTTAAAGATTACACTGTTCAGAAAAATACTGAATTCTTGCGCTGTCTGATCAATCTCGGTGGTTGCCGCTTGCGTGAGTTCACGTTGGAGAAAGGCAAAAAGCATACTGGGGATAAGAAGCACTATATAGTCGATTATGCTCGCAGCGACACGAATCCAGAATCCACCGTACTTAACGGGTTCCCGGTATTGATGGATGGAGGGTGTACTCATTAAACAGGTTGATTTTTATCTTTTGTTGATTGCGGGTTCGAAATAATCACTCCAGTTTCAGGCTTTTAATTTTTTGCGTAACCTAAATAAAAAAAACAAGATACGTCTTTTGCCTCTCATATCAACGCGATTATCGTTTTTTTATAAAAATTGAGAACATAATCCCTCGGTCAAATAATGCTTATGAATTAGTTGAGTGAGCATGAACTTTTCCACCCTGGAAAGGTATTGTATGTAGGTGTGTTGCGTAGTTATTGTAAAAGAAATTATCAGCATGCCCGATCTCAGTATTATTCATACTATTCCGTTTTACGAGATTACCTCTTTGCTCGTGCTGGCTGCGGCAGTCGGTGCCTTGAGTCTTTTACTGCGCCAGCCGATGATTGTGAGTTTCATCGCTGTCGGTATACTTGCAGGTCCGTCCGCGCTCGATATAGTGCAGTCGAGAGAAAAAGTGCAGCTGTTGGCTGATCTCGGAATTACACTTCTTTTGTTTCTGGTTGGATTGAAGCTCGATCTCAAGCTGATACGTTCAATGGGTCTGGTATCATTGGCGACAGGCCTGGGACAGGTTCTTTTTACATCGGTCGCCGGTTTTTTTATCGGACGGTTGCTCGGACTTGATACCACAACGTCATTGTATGTTGCCGTAGCATTGACATTTTCAAGTACGATTATTATCGTCAAACTGCTTTCCGACAAGAAAGAGGTCGATTCACTGCACGGGAGGATTGCAATCGGGTTTCTAATCGTTCAGGATCTGGTCGTTGTGCTTGCGATGATCGTCCTTTCGGCTTTCGGGGTTGACTCCCAGCCGGGAATTGAAAGCAGCGCCCTGATGCGGACCGGAACGATCCTGATCTACGGCCTTGTCATGCTGTTGTTTGTTGCCGTTTTCATCCGTTTTGTCGCAACACCGGTTATCAGTCGAATGGTGCAGTCCCCGGAATTGCTTGTCACCTTCGCTATAGGATGGGCGGCTCTTCTGGCTTCGCTCGGCAGTTATTTCGGTTTCAGCAAGGAGCTCGGTGGGTTGCTTGCCGGCGTTTCACTGGCCTCGACCCCTTTCCGTGAAACCATCCTTTCACGCCTTTCAACGGTACGTGATTTTCTGCTCTTGTTCTTCTTTATCTCTTTGGGTATGCATATCGAACTTGCATTGCTCGGGAGCCAGATCTATCCGGCGATTCTTTTTTCATTGTTTGTGCTTATCGGTAATCCGCTGATTGTCATGATCATCATGGGATTTTTGGGTTATCGGAAACGTACGTCGTTCCTGGCCGGGCTCACCGTGGCACAGATCAGCGAGTTTTCCCTGATTTTCATTGCAATGGGGCTCAATCTGGGGCATGTTTCTTCAGATGCCCTCGGTTTGGTGACGCTGGTAGGTTTGATCACCATAGCGCTCTCTGTTTATATGATAACCTATTCGCACATGCTCTACGCTTTCCTGGAACCTGTACTGGGAGTTTTCGAGAAGCGCGTTCATAAAGGTCAGGAAACGGCAGATCAGGAAATGCTTGAAGCCGGGAGCTATGACATTGTACTTTTCGGGTTGGGGCGGTACGGATCGGCGGTTGCACAGTATCTGAAAAAAGATGGTTACCGTATTCTCGCCATTGATTTCAATCCCGATGAAGTACGAAGATGGAAAAAGCTTGGATTCGATGCTGTGTACGGTGATGCATCCGATCAGGAATTCATAGGATCATTGCCGCTGGGTGGTGTTCAGTGGGTTGTTTCATCGGTAGCACAGCATGACTTTCTCGGATTGACTCACGAGGATCCCCGTATCGCACTGATCGACGCTCTCAAGCAGCAGCGTTTCAGTGGAAAAATCGCCGTTTCGACGCAAAAGGTCGATGAGCGTGAGATATTGATTGCAAAAGGAGCCGATGTGGTTTTTCTGCCATTTTACGATGCTGCGGAACGTGCGGCCAGGCGGCTGGCTGAGGCAATGCAATGTGAGATACCGAGAAGGAAGGATATTCAAGAACCTGACCAGGAGAAGAAGCATGCGAACATTTAACTCGATATTGTATGTTACAAACGGGATTTTCGATGAAACAATAGGGTTGAAGCAGGCGTTGCAGCTTGCTATGTCAAACAACGGGACACTTGATATCCTGCTTGTCTATCCTGCTCTTCAGAAAGCACAGAAAGCATACTCCGAAACCTATTCGAAGTATCTCGAGGAGCAGCTTGACCTGGTTCTTGAAAAAACTGGTGAAGCGCTGAACCTCGATAACGATGAGGTGCCTGTTCGTATCATGTCAAATGAAGTTGTCATTCCGCCAGCAATAGAGGTGATTCGCCATGTTCTTCGTGAAGGTTATGATCTTGTAATCAAGGAAGCCGAAACGAGAGAGCATGAGAAAGGTTTTGGAGCGATGGACATGACGCTTCTTCGAAAGTGTCCATCTACCGTTTGGCTTGCAAGACCCGTACTTCATGAAAAAGAGCATTTCCGATTTGCGGTGGCTATTGAGGCTGAAAGCCGTGATCCTTCAGAAAAAGCGCTTTCCGTCAGACTCTTGGAGCTTTCACGATCCGTGGCTGATAAATTTAGCGGATCATTAAGTATTCTTTCCTGTTGGAACTATGAGTATGAACAGTTTCTTCGTTACAAGGCCTGGGCGAATATCTCTGAAGAAGAACATGAAAAGAATATCAAAGAGGCGGATTCCGATCATTCGACGCTTTTGAATGGATTGATTGAAGAAGCCGGTATTGGCTCAAATCATGAAGTTTTCCGTATGAGAGGGTGGCCTGATACTCTTATTCCCGAGTTCGTTGAAAGAGAGCACGTCGATATTCTTGTTATGGGAACGGTTGCCAGGACGGGTATACTCGGGTTTCTTATCGGAAACACGGCTGAAAATATTGTAAACACCATGAATTGTTCCTTGCTGGCATTGAAACCATCGGGCTTTGTTTCGCCGGTCAAAGCATTTCCCTGATGCATCTTCATCGCTTGAAAGTATAGAAGGAATGAATATATTTTCCATTTTAGCCAAAGATAAACGCCTTTTGCATGGACTGCAGAAATTGTGTTCCAATCGCGAAAATGAAGAATAACTTTTTTAGGGAATTTGCCGTTTCACTTGCTTTTTTTGTATTGCTCACCGCTCCTTTTCTGGTGTGGGATATTGATATTGCACTGCAACAACTGCTCTACAGCGACGGAGAGTGGGTATTTCGAAAACATGCATTATGGGTGTTTTTGTACGATTACGGCCCGGCACCGGCCATGATCGTTTCAGTCATCGCTCTCTTGTTGTGGTTCATTAGCACGTTCACCGGTTTTCAGAAACAGAACAGAAGGGTTTTTGCATTCATCGCCTTGCTCATGGTGCTTGGACCGGGGCTATTGGTCAACGCGGTGTTCAAGGAGTACTGGGGACGTCCGAGACCGAGGGAAATTGTCGAATTCGGGGGGCAACGCGCTTTTGTTCCTCCTCTCGTCAAGGGAGAGTTTGTCAGTTCACGGAAATATGAAAAAATGCTTGAATCCAGTCAGGGGGCTGTCGAGTGGGATATTCTTCGCAATGTGTATCGGATAAAAGGTAAATACAACTCCTTTCCCAATGGACATGCATCAGTAGGATTTTTCATGATGTTTCCCTACTTCATTTACCGGCACAGGAAAAAAGTACTGGCAATGGTCTGGCTTGCGGGCGGAACCTGTTATGGCGTATTGATGGGGGTTGGCAGGATGGCGCAGGGGGGCCATTTTGCCAGCGATTTTCTCTGGTCTTGCGCTATGGTGTATCTTGTCGGGATTGTGCTCTACTACGCTCTGCGCATGGACGAACAGGATTTCAACTTTAAGGAGTTCCTCGCAGGTTTTTTGCCCAAAAAAGCTTCTTCCTGACAGCAGCGATGCCAAGTCTGCTTCAGCCAAGCTCAAAAGACGTAACCCCGAAGATTCTGTTCAGCGGAAGCCTGGGAGCTTTGCCTTTATACATGCGGGCTGTTTCAAACACGGTCTCCATCTTGTACTTTTCTGCCATTTCCAATGCCGCGTGATTTGTTTCAGGGAGATCGAGAAAAACAGGAGATCCTTCGGGTACTGCAGAGGTGAGGGCACAGAACAGTTTTTCGGCAAGGTCAGGTTTGTCGGCAAAGAGAGGGCCGATCTTGTATCCGTAACGGCAGGAACGGACAACCCCGTATCCGGCAAGTTGGTCATGCTCCATTACCCCGAGTGCAGTACAGTTTTTCTGGTTTATCCAACATTGCAGAAACGCTTTTCGTTTATCGGGAAAGAAACTTCGATCATATGCATTGACATCATCGAACGGGAGTTCGGAGAGCAACCTTATTCCTTCACGGTTTGATTTTGTTCTACCACTGTTTCCCTGAAATCGAATATTACGGTAAGCCAGGGTGAATCCGGATTTTTTGTAATTATCCTGCTGTGCGACAACCCCGTCGAGTCCTATCGATCTGCCTTCAAGCCTTTTCAGGCCAGCGTTCCAGATGTGAAAACCAAGGCCCATACCGCGATACTCCTCTCGGACAATGAAAAAACCGAGAAAACCAAAAGAACGACCATACGTAATAGCTGAAATAGCGGCTACGGGTTCACCGTTAAGCTGTCCGAGAAGAAATCCGTCCGGGTCGGTACGAAAAAAACATTCCGCATCACCGATTCCGGGGTTCCAGCCTTCTTTGGCTGCCCAATCAATGGCTATATTGACCTCGTCACGGGTCATGGTTCTGACAGTGTAGTCCGGGGATGTTTTCATCTATGTTAGTTTGAGGAGAAGCACTTTTCTTCATTGAAGATGTGCGGGTGAAAAAAGTAATCTTAAAGGAAAATGTTTATAATCGTTATTTGACCATCTTTGCCTTGTGTGAGCAAGGTAACCAACTGTTTCTGTTTTCATGAGTACGAAGAAAAAAAATGTAAAAAAGAGCGACGGGGATTACAAGATCGGCTGTTCCGAATGTGGTTATTTGAACTGTTATCGCCAGGAAAAGAGTTTTCCCGTTTTCTGCCCTGGAAAAGCTGTAGAGCCGAACGATCTTGCCAACGTTACCCTGGAGTATTGTGGAGACTCTGACGATGCAAGGACTGGAAAGGCCGCTGCTGAAGTGGAGAGACTCTATTATGGTAAGCTGACTCGCGTCGAGGAAGTTCTTGCCTTTGCCAAACGTCTCGATGCCCGTAAAATAGGGCTTGCAACGTGTATCGGATTGATCGAGGAGACTCGAATTTTTTCAAAGATAGTGAAAAAAAACGGTTTTGAACCCTATGCTGTACTTTGTAAAGTCGGTTCTGTCGACAAAAGCGGGATTGGGTTGGACGAGGAATTGAAAATCAGGCCGGATAGCTTCGAGGGGATATGTAATCCGATTCTGCAAGCGAGACTGCTTGATGAATGGGGAGCGGATCTCAATGTGGTTATCGGGCTCTGCGTCGGTCATGACGCGCTTTTTTGCAAACATTCACAGGCGCTCGTAACGACACTTGTTGTCAAGGACAGGGTTTTGGCGCACAATCCTGCGGCTGCTCTCTACACCAGCAATTCATATTACAAACGGGTTTTGGAGAAAGGGCATGAACTGTAGCGGTTCAAACGATGTGGATCACTGCAATCGTTTTTGATGGCATTGGCTGGTCAACTGAAATATTTACTATATTTCACACCCGTTCTTGAGACCATATATATGCAAAAGCTTTACTAACGACAATCCTTCATCGAAACGTGAATTCATCTTCTCGATCTTCCGGTACAAAACCCTCGAAACGAGTTTTTGTGGTTGGGGCAACAGGATATATTGGCAAGTTCGTAGTTCGTGAACTGGTTGCCAGAGGGTATCAAGTGGTAAGTTTTGCCCGTCAACGCTCAGGTGTTGGCGCTTCGACGACCGCTGAACGGACCAGGGAAGAGCTCGAAGGCTCCGAGGTGCGTTTCGGAGATGTGGCAGAACTTGGTTCACTCATGAAGAACGGCATACGCAAGGAACACTTCGATGTTGTCGTTTCCTGCCTGACATCTCGTACCGGAGGAGTGAAGGATTCCTGGAATATTGATTACCAGGCTACAAGAAATGCACTCGATGCCGGCCTTGCCGCAGGTGCGAAGCAGTTTCTGTTGCTTTCGGCAATCTGCGTTCAAAAGCCCCTTCTGGAGTTTCAGAGGGCAAAATTGAAGTTTGAAAAAGAACTGATCGAATCAGGGATGACCTATTCGATCGTTCGTCCAACGGCTTTTTTCAAATCGATAGCAGGTCAGGTCGAATCAGTCAAAAACGGAAAGCCGTTTACTATGTTCGGAAACGGCGAGCTGACTTCCTGTAAACCAATCAGCGAGTCTGACCTTGCGCGTTTCATGGTGGACTGTCTGGAAGATCCTTCAAAGCAGAACAAAGTTTTACCGATCGGTGGACCGGGTGATGCGATTTCCGTCAAGGAGCAGGGAGAAATGCTTTTCGAGCTTCTTGGGAAAGAACCGAAATTCAAACGTGTGCCGATACAGATGTTCGATATCGTTATTCCTGTAATGAGTTTTCTCGCGAAGATTTTCCCGAAACTCGAAGACAAAGCGGAGTTTGCCCGTATCGGCAAATACTACTGTTCAGAGTCGATGTTGGTGCTGAACCCGGAAACAGGGGAGTACGACGCTGATGCCACTCCTTCGTACGGAACCGATAAGCTGAGGGATTTCTACAAGCGTGTATTGAAAGAAGGGCTTGTCGGACAGGAACTGGGTGACCACGCAATGTTCTGAAAAGCCGTGTGACGACAGGCTTTTTTATCCTTTTCAATGACACCAATAGTAACTATGCGGAGTATCATGATTACTTCATTGAGCTCTCAAAATCCACATACACTTTTCGTACACCCCGGGGCGCTCCGTACGCATACCACACACGACAATGTAGTGGTGCCTTTCAGTCATTGAGAGGCATGAAGGACTTCGGTTTCATGGTGATTTGTTCCATAAGGAAGTCATACCGGCCGGCTTGTTTAAACCACTCTATCGTTTCAATACAGATGTTGTGCCATATGTTCATGAGTTTTTGCTGCTGTAGCAAAGGCATGGTGAACAGGCCATTGATTTCCTGGTGGAGGGCGATACAGCCACCAGCACAGAAATTTTTCGCAGGGCACTCCTCACAACGGGTATAGCAGCCCAGAATATGGTGCCGGTCATAACGGCGGAAGGGAAGGGTTTTGGCTGGATCTATTCCATCATAAACCGACCCGAGTCTGAATTTCGTGCGGTCGGAACCGGTGTAACTGACAAACCTGTGGCATGGATAAATACTCCCTTCGACATCAACCCCAACGAACGTTTTGCCGGCACCACAGGCGACGTCGACTTCATGGTTACTTGTGATTTGTTCAATACCGTTATCGAGAAAATGCAGGTGAACGTAATCGTTCACCATGGCTTTTTCAGTGACATATACGGCGGCGGCACGGCATTGCCGGTCGAAAACTCTCCATGATTCATGATCATCTATCTGTTCGAGTGCCGTGCAGGGTGAAATGAAGCGAAAGCCGAGTTCTTCGTTGAGGAATCTGATGTTCGAGGCGAGAACAGGAATAGTCTCCTTTGTGACCGTCATACGGGCGGCAATATTGGGGAACCGCTCAAGCAGACGTAACGCATTGTTATAAATTGTTTCGAAAGGGCTCGAACCGTCCTTGTACATTCTGAAGCGGTCGTTGGTCGCCTTGTCGCCGTCGATACTGAAAAGTACACTGATGTTGTGTTCTTCGAAAAAGTCGAGCATTGCCGTATTCAGCAATGTTCCATTTGTCGTAACGGAAAAAATCATCCTTTTTCCGTACCGGTCTTCCTGTAGCTTGCTGTATTCGACAAGTTGCCGAAGGAGAGAGAAACGTAACAACGGTTCTCCACCAAAAAAAGAGACAATCAGTGGATCTTCATGAAACCCTTCGGTATTCTTGTAAAGCCAGTCTATTGTTTTCCTGCCGGTTTTCAGGCTCATCGACTCGAGACCTGTCTTGCCAGCGAAACAATAGCTGCAACAGAGATTACAACTGTTTGTCAAAAAGAGAACAGCGTACGGTACGTGCCATTTTCCAGCCATTCAATGCCTTGTCTTTAAACGTCTCCGCCAGGAATTTTAGCGCATTCCATGCACTGACAGATTTTGCAGCTTAGTGAACATGCGGCAAAGGTGTCTATCTCTTCGGTTTCCATGAAATCGAGCATCGACTCTTTCTCGAGGAGTTCTTCGAGATAAACGGTCTCGGGACTGATTGCCGGAACAGTATGCTCTTGCATGATTGTCTCCATGTGTTCAGTGAACTGGGTTAAGAGAATTAATCAAACATGCCATGATGTAATTTAAAACAAAAGAAACGAATAATCAGAAATGAACAACTGCGTAATAAAGGTTTTTCTGAAGTTCGCTTACTACAAAACGATAGCTTGTTTTGTTGCTCCACCAAAATAAAGGATGCCACCATTCCGGCTGTGTCGAAATGAGGATGATTTTTTTCTGAGAATCCTCGACAGCTCTTTTCCACGTATGGTGAAGACGAAACATGTGTGGAGGATCACTGACCACGATCGCTTTTTTCCAGCCTTTTTCGGTCATCGTCTCAACCGAGTTCATTGCTTCTTCCCAGGTGGTCTCCGACCTGATGTCGACCATGATTGCTCTTTCGGGAATACCGATATCCAACAAACGACGTTCACGCCAGTTGGGTTGAGAAGGTTTGTAATACCTGCTGTCGATGCCTGTCACCAGAATGTTCGGTGCATATCCTGCCTTGTACAATTCACCGCCTTGTTTTACTCGAAGCCCATCATCTCCTCCCAGAACGATTATGACATCGGCTTTTTCCGGTGTTCCCTCGTATAGAGAGACCAGAAAGCCAAGGCTTGAAAATGCCGTTACCCCTATGATGCTCGCGATTACAAGCAGTGTCAGGATTTTTTTGAAAAAGGCTTTCATAACAAAGGGGTTGCTGTCCATGAGGTCTTGCTTCTATCTTATAAAAAAATAACGATAAATCAAGCAGCATCGTTTTCATAGTGCAGTTATGTGTTTGGCTTTCCATATCCACCGCCCCCCGGGGTCTGTATCAAAATTGTTTCTCCCGGTTTGAAGATCCTGTCGACTTTGTGCTCGAGCCTGGTTTCTGTGCTATCGGGAGAGATGAGCAAGTTGATTCCCTTGGCTCCTTCACTACCGTTGTGAAGACCGAACGGAGCCGTTACCCTTCGTTCGGAAATGACGCTGACATGTATGTGTTCGTTGAATAGAAGGGCCCTTTCAATACCGTCGCCCCCATTCCATCTGCCGGTTCCGCCTGAACCCTTTCTCATTGCAAAACGGGTTATGCGAACTGTCGGGAAGCGTTGTTCGAGTATCTCGGGATCGGTAAGTCTGGTGTTTGTCATGTGCACTTGTACGCCGGATGCACCGTTATGACCTTCCGTAGCACCGCTGCCTCCAGGTATGGTTTCGTAGTACTGGCTCCCGGTGTTGTCGGGTTTTCCGAACAGAAGGTTGTTCATGGTTCCTTGTGATGCACCAGCTTTTCCAAGAGCTCCGAGCAGTACATCGACAATCCGTTGCGAGGTTTCAACGTTGCCGACAGCAACAGCCGCACCAGAAGAAGGATTGAGCAGTGAGCCTTCCGGAATGATAATGGTAACAGGTTCGAGGCATCCGGCATTCAGTGGTATATTTTCTTCGATGAGACACCGAAGTGTGTAGAGAACGGCAGCTGTCGTAACTGCGGCAGGGGCGTTGATGTTCCCTTGATCCTCCGCACTCGTGCCGGTAAAGTCAACCACGATTTCTGGTTCTGTATCTGCAGAGGCGGTTATACGAATGGAAACGGTTATGACGGCGCCGTTGTCCATACTGTCGGAAAACGTTGACTCGAATGTTCCCGTTGTGCCGGCAAGTTTTTCGAGAGCTCGGTTAATCGCGTTTTTCGCGTTTTTTCTGATGAATGACATGTATCGCAGAACCGTAGGGGTTCCATAATCAGCATTCATCCTGATCAGTTCCGTCATACCTTTGTTGTTGGCGGCAACCTGTGCTTTGAGATCTGAAAGCCTTTCGGACAGGTTTCTTGCCGGGTAATCTCCCGATGAAAGCAGTTCATGAACTTCTTTTTCTCGAAATGTTCCTTCACGAACGAGAAGAAAGGTTCCCACTACGATGCCTTCATCGTGAATGGTTCGGCTCCAGGGTGGCATGGATCCGGGAGTGATACCGCCGATATCTGCATGATGTCCACGATTGGCCAGATAATAGGATGGTGTGTTTTCATCGCAGAAAACAGGAGTGACTATCGTGATATCCGGCAAATGAGAGCCGCCTTGATGGGGGTTGTTTGCAAGATACATGTCACCTTTCTTCATGGTGCCACGGTTTTCTTTTATGATGTGCTGAACCGTAGCTTCCATGGCTCCTAAATGCACCGGTATGTGCGGAGCGTGAGCGATGAGCTTTCCCTTGTCGTCGAACAATGCACATGAAAAATCAAGACGTTCCTTCATGTTCACCGAGTGAGCCGTGTTCGCAAGGGTGTAGCCCATCTGTTCGGCGATGTTCATGAAAAGGTTGTTGAAAACTTCGAGCATTATCGGATCAGGTCTCTCGCTGTCGTTTTGCTGTTTTGTCTTCATCGTCTCGGAAGTATGGGTTTCATCCCTGAGAATGAGGTTATGCATGGCATCGATCGTGGTTTCAAAACCTTCCTGAACGAAAAGTGTCAGCTGGTCATCGACGATCATGGCGGGGCCGTCGATCTGATGACCGGGTTTCAGCGAGGTTCTGTCGAACACGGGGACCCGTCTGTATTTTCCCGATAGCCATACCATGCATGAAGAGCGCGCATGAGCTGGTACCGGTTTATCAGGTAGCAGGGAAGGGGTGTTTGCCGATGGTGCAAAAGAGGCTGAGGAAACTTCAGTACGCATATTCACCACCTCGATAGTATCGGCATCGGGTCTGAAGCCGAACCTGCTGAAATATTCCTTTTTGAAACGTGAAACTATATGCTTCATGTTTTCGAAAGAAGCGGATTCATGACTTGTTCCTGCCGGAATGGAAAGCCAGGAATCACTCCCTTTTGGCCTGAGATCCAGAAAAAGCCTTGTTGTTATTGCCGCTTTGTTTCCTTCATCCCGAAGACTTTTGGTGAGTTTTCCGGCCTCGGTTTTCGCTTTTTTTTCAAGACGTTGAAGCAATAGGGGCGTCAAAATCTCCATGACAGCCAGTACTGTGCGTTCCAGCCGGTCAGCCAAGGCTATACCGTATGCAGAAAGAACGCTTGAAAAAGGATGAACGATGATTGTTTTTATGCCGAGTATTCTGGCCATGTCGCATGCATGCTGGGGGGCCGCTCCTCCAAAACACATGAGAGCATGGTCCCTGATATCATAGCCTCTCGATATTGAGATTTTCTTCATCGCTCTGCACATTATTTCATTCGCTATTCTCAGGTAGCCTTCGGCGAGTTTTTCCGGTGTGTAGGTATGGCCGGTTTTTGCACTGACGGTGGTAGCAAGAGCCCTGAATTTTTCTTTTGTCTTCTCCTTATCGAGGCGTTTATCATGGCTTGTCCCGAATACATTGGGGATGTATTTCGGGATTATCCTGCCAAGCAGAAGGTTGGCATCGGTAACTGTTAGTGGTCCGTCGAGTCCGTAACAGGCAGGGCCGGGATTGGAACCGGCTGATTCAGGTCCTACGAGGAGCCGTTCTCCGTCGAAAGAAAGAATCGAGCCTCCTCCGGCTGCGACGGTCTCCACATCGAGCATGTCGGTGTAGAAAGGAACTCCAGCCACTGAGCTTTCAAAAACATGGTTAAGGTCACCGTCGTAACGGGATACATCGGTTGATGTTCCTCCCATGTCGAATCCTATGACTTGTTCAGCACCGAGTTGTTCGGATAGTCTCGCTGTACCGGTCACCCCGCCTGCCGGTCCCGACAGAATCGTGTCTTTTGCATGAAGATTGTCGGCGCCGACAAGCCCTCCCGAGCTCTGCATGAACTCGATTTTTATCGGTCCAGCCAGCTTTTTCAGGGTGTTGGCATAGTTGAAGAGAACCGGGCCGAGGTAAGCCTCAATCATGGTTGTTTGTCCGCGTTTGAGAAAGTTAATGAGCGGCATGACTTCATGAGATGCGACAACATGGCGAAATCCAGCCTTTTGTCGGGCTATGTCGATCAGTTTTTTTTCATGCAAAGGGTTTATCCAGGAGTGTTTCAACACTATTGCAAGGTTTTCGTAACCGAGTGAACGGATTTCCCGAAGGGATTTTTCAGCTTTTTCAGGATCGAGTTCGGTGAGGACAGCGCCGCTGGTATCTATTGTTTCCTCGATACCGCAAACATGACTGTAGATCGGTGAGGGTTTGTCTATTCTGAGATTGAAAAGCTGCGGGCGGGTTCCATTGCCGATAGCAAGAAGATCTTCAAAACCTTTCGTTATGCAAAGCGCCGCCGGTGCACCCTTTCTTTCGAGGAGGGCATTGGTGGCAACCGTTGTTCCTATACGGATAGACCCAATCAGTTTGGGATCGAGAGGGTTTTCAGGTGAGAGATCGAGGATTGTCCTGATTCCTGCAATTCCGGCATCTTCATAGGCATCGGATATGGATAGCAGTTTGTGAGTGTGTACCCGTCCTTCCGGATCGAAACCGACGATATCGGTGAAAGTGCCGCCTCTGTCAACCGAGAAATACCACTGTTTTTCGTTGCTGTTCATGTGCGTGATCTGTCTGAAAGTACCCTGTTTCGATAGGGATTTTTTAAACGGCACCTCTATTTCATGTACGGTACACTATGATTACTTCGTTGATCGGGACTCAGAATTTTCATGTACGCGGTGTACACTCCGGTTTCTTCTCACCCTTTTCCTCGTAATCAAGCTGCTCGCGACAGTGTATAGCGGTGCTTACAAAAAGAGTATTGGCGCAAAGTACCGTTTTCCATTGTTTTTTGCCTAAGCCATTTTTTTCCTGTTCAACGGAATTTTTTAAAAAAGTTGATCATTATATTTGATGTTTATGAGCATATGCTTATAATTGTGTTGTGGGTTTGTAAACATCTTTAAACGGAGTTCTATTATGAAAGAGAGAACGTTCTATTGTGCGGACTGCAGGTATACTTGGTCGGTTCCGTTTGGGGCCGGTAGGCCTCAAACCTGTCCGAAATGTGGCAGTAACGCTATTCACAGGGAGCATGCCGATGAACCTTCAGGTTCTCTTGGGCTTGGTCAAGCAAGGCGTTCCGGTACTGGCTTCGGCGGCCGGGGAGCATGTGGCGCCGGGCGTTCCGGAAGAAACCGCGGAAGAGGTTTGGGGGCAGGAAACGGATTTGGCAATCGTTAACAAGGAGAAAACCTGATGGCGTACAAGATTCTTGAGAGTTGTGGCTGTTGTGGCGTCTGTGTCGATGAGTGTCCGGTTCAAGCGATTTCACCAGGTGATGCTATCTTTGTAATCGATGAAAAAGCGTGTGTTGATTGTCATGGATTTTATGATGAACCAGCTTGCATTAACGTTTGTCCCATGGATTGTATTGTGAAAGTGTCATGAATTCATTCTTGTAATAACATTATAATAAAGCAGGTTCGTTGTATATAACAGAGTTCGTTGCAGAGCACGGCTTTTGATTCGCGCCAAGTATTGTCCTGAGCGTGAAATCCAGTGATAGGAATGGATACAAGCTGATTTTATGAACGAACTCTTCCTGCTTTATCTATATCCGACCGTTGAGTTCCTTTCTGATTCGTACAGTACGGTAATTTTCTCAAAAAGTATTGTCGGTATTGTTCCCGCATATTATGAATCCATGCCGGAGATTTTTCTCTGGCATATCCAATGAGCATATTTCGAAAAATAACTCGAAATAGTTACTTGTGGCGATATGGACGGGTTCGAAGAGCTTTTTTCTGAATGTGCCAACCTCGATGGATTGTTCTTCCCCGCATTCATTTTTTTATCGAAAGTGGTTCATCAAACATTACATTCTTCGGTGATTCAAGTGAATCAATACCGAATATTGAAAGTATATGCAAAAATCGACCCTTTCTTCCTCGATCTCGTCGATTGTTGCATTCGGGCTGGTTCAAAAGGGCAACCGCTCGTATTTTCTATTCCTAGAAGGTCTTTAGTAGATATCACGACCGGCTTTTGCCGTTATTTTGCTAAATTTCAAATAAATATTGATGAACCAATGCTATTGCTTTTTATATAACCAATTCAATTAAAAATAGTTATGGATATCGTTATTAACGACAAGTCTTGCAAAGGGGAAGTTGGAGAGAAACTTTCAAAAGTGGCCTTGGAAAATAAGGCTCATGTTGGATATGTTTGTGCCGGTCTCGGGATCTGCCAGACATGTTATGTCACTGTTCTCGAAGGAGGAAATTGTCTTTCCGGCTTGAGTGATGTCGAAAAAGCTTTTTTATCCGAGAAGCAGATCAATGATGGGGCGAGGCTGGCTTGTCAGACCACTATCGAAAAGGACGGCACAATACGCATACTGTCGCGCCCTGAAGAAGTTCGGCGCATGGTTTTGAGCAATCCTCTTTCACTTTTCAGTTACAGTGTCGAGATGGGGAAGGCTGCAGCGGAAAGATTCGTACCTGGGGTTACCAATGTTATAGACAGGATACAAAAAGGAGAGGTTCATGGTCAAGCTGCACTCGATGAGGCGTTTTCAGGGATGGGATCGGCTCTGCAGTTCAGTATCGATACGGCTACACAATCAATTCCATTCAAAGAGCAGATCAACGGTATGGTTGAATTTTGCAAGAAAATGCTCCCGTTTTCGGAGTGTTCTCAATCTCCGTCTCAAGATGAAGATATTCAGCATGTAACATTACATATTAACGGAGGACAGCAGGAAGCCGGAACTGATAATCCTGTTGTTGACAACGCAATCGAAACAACAGGGTTCGAGTCGCTTGGATTCGTTATTGCCGATAAGCTCGAAAGCGCGGGTATTTTTACCTGTAAAGACCTGCTCGAGCGTGGAAAAACACCGAAGGGAAGGGGAGAGCTCTCTGCCATCTCCAATTTGTCGAAGAAGGAAGTGCTTACTCTGGTTAATTATGCTGATTTGTGCAGGGTAAGAGGGATCGATATACAAACGGCAACACTGCTTGAGATATCGGGAGTCGATACTGTTCCTGAACTTGCTCATCGTAATCCGTCCAACCTTTATGAGAAAATCCTCGAGGTCAACAAAAAGCACAATATAATTGCTAGTGATCCTTCGCAACAGGATGTTGAATCATGGGTGACCGAGGCTAAAACTCTTCGAAAAGTCATTTCTTACTGAATAAGACAGTATCAGTGAAACTCCTTTATAAACATTTTTCATTTGTGCGTAAAGTACTTTAAAAAACAAAGAACTTTACCGACAATAAAAGTACTATAGCGGACACCTTCTTCTTCAGGTGAAAAAAATATTACTTTTACCTCTATGGATTTACCCTATACAGAATCCCGAAAAGCTCTCGGTATCGTCATTACAGGTGGCAGCAGAGGTTTGGGTTATGCACTTGCGCGAGAATTTCTTCTGAAAGGAGATCGCGTCATTATTTCCGGAAGAAATCCTGAGCAACTCGAGCGCGCTATAGAATCACTGAAAGCCGAGATTCGAGGATGCGAGATTTATGGAATGAACATGGATGTCGGTAACCCTGAAGAGATCGACTTGTTCAGTTCCTTCGTCATTACGCGTCTGGGTCAGGTTGATCGATGGATAAACAACGCAGGAACATCGGGTCTGCGCAAAGCTCCTCTTTGGCAACTTCAAGCCTCCGATATTCTGGAAACTTGCACAACCAACCTGGCAGGCTCAATACTGATGTCGAAGGTAGCCACTGCAATAATGAGTGATCAACCCTGTGAAGACGTACCGTTGTATCACATATTCAATATGGGCTTTTCTACAGCAGGAGCCAGATTATCCCGGTCAAATATCCCCCACAAAGCCTCGAAACTCGGTGTTGCCGCCGTAAGCCATTTTCTTTGCAGGGAATTGCATGAACAGAGAATAAGGAGTGTCGGTATACATGAATTGAGCCCCGGTCTGGTTAAAACCGACCTGCTTTTACGCGACACGTCTCCAGAAACACAAGAATTTCTTGATCTGATAGCCGAGTCACCGGAAAAAGTCGCTCGAAAGCTGGTACCGAAAATCAGAGAGGCAAATGGCAGGAAATCACATATCCGTTATCGATCTCTTGCCGGTATGGGTCTTCACGTGGTAATGCAACTTTTTTCAAAAAAGGTCAGCGACCCGCTGAGAGAAAGGCTTCTCGATAATGACAGGCAAAATGAAACACTATGAGAAAATCAACAGTTCAACCGTTTCCAAGATTTTTAGCTGTATGCTTGTAGTAAAGCTCAAAAGACTTCTGGGAAAGTGCATCCTGCTGGATAAGCTCGAACGTAAGATTTCGAGCAGCTTTGATCCATAATGCTTCAACAGCAGCTTGTGCAACGTCACTGCGATTAATTTTACCGGTCTCTATCCTATCTCCCGTATCGAATAACATCGAATGCTGGAGCGGTTCGTCCTCATCGATCAACCCTCCGGGCCTTAGAATGGTATAACTATATCCCTTCTCTCCATACAGTCTTCGAACCTCGTTTTCCCCTTCGAGCTTCATGGTCAATACGTTTCCATATTTATTCAACGGATGATCGGGTTTTGTAACAGCCAGTGAACTAACAAGAATAAACTGCCTTACACCATACTCTTTTGATCGCTGCGCGATCCGTATAACACCATCTCTATCGATAGCAGAAGGGGGCAACTCATCGGGATCCATAACATTTCCTCCGATAGTACAGATGACAGCATCGGCGTTGTTCACCGCTGCATCTATCTCATATTCATTTTCAATACTTCCGATTGTTATTCGATCGACAATCTCCGGACCGAATATTTCAAGAGCTTTTTCTCCTGAACGCACGAAAAGACGATAGTCTATACCATAATGCTCCAGGCGTTTGACCACCCATTGACCTGTTCTTCCGGTAGCTCCTGCAACCAAAACTGTTCCCGAGTATCGCATATGCTTGAAGTCAAAATTCAAAAGGTTAAAGCCAACAACATGATGCTGCCTAAAAGCTGCTGTGCGCTCGACGCGGAGTATAAATAGCTTTTCACAGCCATCAAACACGACGTTCCAAAATACCGTTGTGAGCATTCCGAGAACAAGGTGGACAGAGCACAGGAACCGGAGTGTACAACTTAAAACACATGAGGATTCCAAGCATTGCCCAACGAAGCTATTGGGATGCGCAACAGGTATATTAACCGAAAAGAGAGAACTTTACATTCAGTGCCATGGTCAAATCCACCAAACCATGCAGTACGAAAACCGACGGTAAATCACGGTACCAGAAAAAACTCAAGGCCCAGCTCCCTGCAATCAAAATCTGGGTCGGCATGAACAAGGGTTTGAAGGGACTCGCCTGGTTGACATGCTCGGGCAACAATTCAATCCAGAACAATCCGTGAATCAGCCCGCTGTAAACCATAAAAAAAACAAAACCTCCGATGAAAAGCGCCAAAGAATTTTTGGTTGCAAAACCGACAAGCCTTTCACCGACGACAAACACAGCATAGAACATAAACGTTTCAGCGATACCATTACCTACGGTGAACAGTATAACCGAGGCAATATCCAGTGAACGTCCCCCGTCAAATGTCGAGTTGGAATAAACATATGCGTTAAATCCGACAATCAACAACGAAGCCCCGAGCAGGAGAATGCGTCGCGTATCGAAATCTCTATTGAAAGTAAAGGTTTCTTTTCGAAAGAAAGCCAGTCCTATAATAATGGCAATGAACCAGTAGGTGAAAATTTTCATAGGTACAGACCATTCCATAACGTCTTTGGATTTAATTGATTATCAAATAACAAATAAGGTTACAAGAAAGAAAATCTTCTTCAAGGTTTAAGGCGCGTTTCACAAGCCGTGCCGAATTTGTCTCAAACACTGTCTGCAGCATGGTAAGAACTCCTTACATATGGCCCCGACTGTACGTTTGTGAATCCAGCATTCAGCGCATATTTCCTGTAATTATCGAATTTCTCTGGCGTTATGTACGAATGAACAGGGAAGTGACGTAAAGAAGGCTGGAGATACTGCCCGATGGTAAGATGATTGCATCCTATCCCGACAAGATCATCCAATACTTTTTTAACCTGTTGTTCCGTTTCCCCCATTCCAACCATCAGTCCCGATTTGGTTCTGAGATCATATGCTTGTTTTGCAATTCTCAGTACTTCCAGGGATCGAAAATAGTCGGCCTGCGGCCTTACCGAATCATATAAGTCGGGAACTGTTTCGACATTGTGGTTCAGAACATCAGGCTTCAACCTCATAACCCTGTCAAGATCCTCGCTGATACCCTCAAAATCAGGAATAAGGCATTCGATGGTTACATTCGGATTTTCCTCTCTGACAGCCTTGATGGTTTCCGCCCAAGCAGAAGAACCTCCATCAGGAAGATCATCACGGGTAACACTTGTCAAAACAACATGGTTCAACTGCATTTTCGTTACTGCACGAGCTATTTTTCGAGGCTCATCGATCGAAGGGAAGGGAAGTTGTGCTGTCGTCGTGGTTATTGCACAAAAACGACAACTTCTGGTACAGGTATCCCCCAACAACAGAAACGTAGCCGTACCTGACGACCAACATTCCTGCAGGTTCGGACACAACGCCGATCGACAGACCGTATTGAGCCCGTACTCTCCAATCAGCTTTTTCGTTGCAGCAAAATGCTCAGTCCCCGAAAGCCTTACCTTCAACCACTCCGGTTTTTTCAGAATTTTCATACCAAAACATACGTTACAGAACATCCTTAAAAACCAGAATATATGAAAGATACCGCCGTTTTTCCGTACTTTTCAGGGAAAGTTTTGTGCACTTTTTGACAAAAAATCATTACCAAGCCATACATACTATGAGAGTTCTGAAAAATCTTTTCGAACAAAACAGGGAATGGGCGGAAAAAGTCAAAGAATCAGATCCCGATTTTTTTATGAAGCTTTCAAAACAGCAAAGTCCGGAATATTTGTGGATAGGCTGTTCGGACAGTCGTGTCCCTTCAAACCAGATTGTCGGCATGCTGCCAGGAGAAATCTTCGTTCATCGCAACATCGCCAACGTTGTGGTTCCCTCGGATCTGAATTGTCTCTCCGTTATTCAATATGCGGTAGAAGTGTTGAAGATAAAACATATCATTGTTTGTGGACACTATGGGTGCGGTGGCGTGAAGGCTGCTATGGAAAACAGGGAACACGGACTGATCGACAACTGGCTCGAACATATCAGGGACGTCTATCGAACACACAGCGAAAAAATAGATGCAATCGATGATGAAAACAAAAAGCTGGACAAGATGTGTGAGCTTAACGTTATCGAACAGGTAATCAACGTCTGTAACACGACTACGGTTCGAAACGCGTGGAAATCAGGGCAGGAATTGGCAGTTCATGGATGGATATACGGTATTGAAGACGGAATTCTGCAAGATCTGGATATCTGTGTTACCGGTCTCGAAGAAATTCCCGGTAACAACGGTTAAAATAAATCCCCATTCGATCATTCTATCGAATGGGGATTACACCGTTTCCGTTCTATCGTCTTTTACCTCCCGGTTTCATTCCCCGCATCATGCCGAATTCCAAACGATGAGCATCCATAATCTTTCTTTGATCATCGTTCAAAACACTTCGCAGGTAAACAATCGATTTTATCCGTTCGGCCGTCATTTGTCCATGAATATCCCCGACTTTTCTTGACATTGCTTCTATCGACTGCATATCGGGATTGTTACGGTTAGCTGCCTCCGCAAGATCAACCTGCAGCAACTGCAGCTGTGATTGCAGATTGATCATGGTTTTTCGCTTCTCAACCTTTTTCTTCTCGAGCAGGTCAATCTGCTTGGCAGACAGATTCAGGTCATTCATGACTTGCGGTCCGGCAGCCATCAAACCGGGCCCTCCTTTAGGAGGAGCGCCATATGGTTTAGCCTGAACAACCGATAATGGTAAAACAATAGCGACAAGAACTGCCGTGAATAGAATTTTCCTAACATGAAACACCGTTTCCCTCCTTTTTTCAGATTTATCAAAATACGCAGACAGTTGTGATTAAAAATATCCTGGTCTCTTTACTCAATGAGATACTCGCTTACCGCATCTGATACTCCGTAATGTTCATAATTGAATTCAGCGTTGTACATGGTATAATTATAGTCGTTTTCCAAACCCGCGGCTTCGAGATCCTCTGCATATGCTTCGAGAACTTCAAGTCGCGTCATATCGCTGCCGGTACCCGAAAAAAACATGGGGCTGATGACAACGGCTAGAAATACCGCTGCTGCCGCCAAAACCGGTACCCCTATTTTCATTACCTTGAGATTATTGCCGCTTTTTCCGTCTAAACCAGAAGAAACAACACGTTCAACCAGTTCTCCAGCGGTCAACCTTTCAGAAGCTCCAGCCTTCAGTGCCTCCACTGCAACCGAATAATGCTCGGCTTCCTGTCGACAATGAGCACATCCCGAAAGATGATCCTCCAGTTCTTTTCTCTTGTTTTCGGAAACAAAACCAAGAGCCATTTCAGCAATTACATGTTCCGCCTCAGTACACTTCATTGAGCCCTCCTACTTTTACATAGGCTTCTTTAAAAGCCATCAATCCTCTTCGTAAACGGGTCTTCACAGTTCCAAGTGAAATACCCAACGTTTGTGCAATTTCATGAAGCTGCATATCGGCTTCAAAGCGTAACGCAAGACACTCTCGATACTTTGGTTTCAACTTCTGCAGTGCATACCTGACCAGATCCTCTTTTTCACTCTGCATGAAACTCCGTTCAGCTGTTTCCTCGACCATTTCTACCGGCATGGATTCACTCCTCGGCACTTCACGCCTCTTTCTTAAACGCTGCCTACCGAGATTCAAAGCAAGTTTATAAAACCAGGGTTCAAAGGGCCTTTCGGGATCATACTTCTGTCGTTTTTCATACGCGTGTACAAACACATCCTGACTGTAATCCTTTGCATCCTCAACTGTACCCATAAGCTTGAGACCAATCCCGAATACAGAACCCTGGTAATTCTCGATAATTTCTTCAAGAGCCTCCAGGTCTCCGTCATGAAATCTCTGTGTGGTGTCTCGATCGATTCCTGTCATCGGCTCTTTTATAGTTTCTATGCACGAGGACACAGAAAGGTTTCAATTTTTTTTCAAGGCTCCGTCTATCAATTTCCATGCTACTGAACAATGAATCCAGATACACAAATCATTAAAAGCACCTTCGAGACTTTAGACGTCATCAATAGGAAAGATTGTTCGTTGGAATAACCAAGGGGTGTTGCCGGGATAAAAGAGAGAAGTAGAGGTGATGAAAATATCAGGAAAACAGGAAAGTAGCTGACCTCATTTTTTAACTAGAGTGTATCATATCAGGCTCTGCTTCGGTCAAAGCTGTTTTTATCAGGATTTCTGATATTTTTGTTACAGCCATCGATGTTTTTCAAAACATCCGTGGAACGAGAGGCTCATCGGTTCAAAAGGGGAGCGAGAAAATGAACTATATCATTATTTTTATATAATTTAAAGTAAAAATACGCTTCGAATGAACGTTACAATTAAAGAAATTAAAGATATACCTCTGGAGTCCATTCTTGAACTCTATACACTCAACAAATGGTCCTCAGCGAAGAAACCAAACACTCTCTATCAAGCCTTGATCCATTCAGATACACTCATTTCTGCCTGGGTAGACAAAAAACTGGTAGGCATCGCGAACGCAATCACCGATGGCTATCTTGTCGTTTACTACCCACATTTACTTATACACCCGGATTACCAAGGCAAAGGCATAGGCACACAAATAATGGAAGCCATGCAACACATTTATGGCAACTTTCACCAGCAAATGTTGACGGCAGATGAAAAAGCAATCGAGTTTTACAAAAAATGTGGATTCGAAAAAGCCGGTAAAACTGAATCAATGTGGATCTACCAAGGAAAAGATCATTGAGGACACCCACTCAAACATGCCGGAAAAATCTGTCTTATAACACTTAATTATGTAAAGCTATCGTATAGTTTACATAATTTATATTATACAACAAAACCACAACCGAAAGAAGTTTGGGATATGTACTTCTTATCAAACCCCTCTTCCTTGTTCTTTTGAGTGGTAATGAAAATAACACACATGAAGAACGAAAGCGCTTTTGTTCATTTTCTTCACACGCTGCATCTCCATCGAGATCAATCACATGGCGGACATACACGTATAGATGAAAATGATCATCATGGAGCCTATGAAATCTTTCAGGTCTCTACCGTCAACGCATTGGTCGAAGGCCTATACGATGGAGAAATGACTTATGGTGATCTTAGAAAACATGGAGACTTCGGAATCGGTACGTTCAATGCTCTCGATGGCGAGATGATAGCTTTCGACGGGAATTTTCGTCAGATAAAAGGTGACGGCCGTGTAAACAGCGTTGATGATCGAATGAAAACACCATTCGCCGTTGTTCAGTTCTTCAAGCCGAATCTTTCTCTTGAAATCAACGAATGCAAGACGTTTGAAGAATTGGCCCAGAAGTGCGACTCGGTGTCATCGGGAAAAAACTGTTTTTATACCATCAGGATCGACGGTTTTTTCAGTTTCATGAAAACACGGAGCGTTCATCGACAGATCCGGCCATACAAACCGCTCAACGAGGTAACCCTCCTTCAAAAGGAGTTCGAATTCGAAAATGTCGAAGGAACGATTGCTGGCTTTTGCTTTCCCGATTTTACCCAAGGGTTGAATGTACCGGGTTATCATCTTCACTTTCTTTCACACGACCATCTATCAGGTGGTCATATTCTCGATTGCACCATAATGAGAGGAAAACTCTTCATCGATCACACCTCGAACTTTCATATGGAACTCCCCCGTAAAAAAGATTTTCTTGAAGCGAATCTTGCCAAAGACTCGAGAAATGCTATCGATCAAGCGGAAAAACAATAGAATTTTATAATAGTTTAGGGTTGTTTTTATGGCGGTCTTTATCACGCAGAGTTTTTTTCTCGAGGTTTCTCTTAATGGCCTGTGTCAAGTCCACCCCAGTTTGGTTGGCAAGGCAGCAGACAACAAAAAAGACATCAGCTAATTCATCACCCAAGTCAGATGTATCATCCCCGGGTTTGTAACTCTGATCCCCATAGTTCCGTGTCATGATCCGAGCCACCTCCCCGACTTCTTCCATCAGTATGCCGAGATTGGTCAGCTCACTGAAATAACGAACCCCCGTTGTTTTTATCCACTCATCTACAAGCTCCTGATAACCACTTACGGTTAATTCTTCCAATCCATCTTTTTTCACAAGCCACATCCTCCCAAAAAGTTCTCTTTTAGCGCTCCCAAGCCTTTATTCAATGAAAAATACTCTTGAAAAAAAACATAGAAATTCGTTATGGTTCAATTCTGAGCGATATGCCGATTCCCATGGAAAAAAAGTCTCTGCTCATCGAGCACACCCCCTTCTTTCTGCCCTATTTATTTTATTTTAAATAAAATAGCCGATACTGGTCCCCAGAAAACAAGCGTAAGCAGTACTGTTAAGAGTGGTCGTATGACGTTTTGCCATCGTGTGTTCCTATCAGCTATCATCGAATAGAGATGATTTGCTGCAGAAAGCAACAGAAAGGTGCAAAAAACACATACCAAGCTGAGATTGGCATACTCATTCCAGCCGGCAATAAAGATAGTCAGTGAGGTAACTGCAACGGCGAGAAACCAGAACGCATTCTGTCGCTGGTAGTTGCTGCCCTTTTCAAAGCCCTTTTCGGTAGCAGCCTCTTTTGAGAAGAAAAATCTCTCTACAGCTGAGAGTCCGGCAACCGAACCCACGAACCATGGAGTCATAATACGTAGTATCTCTTCGGGATTTTCGCCATAATAATAAGCGAGAAAAACACCGATGCCACAACCGGTAAAACGCAATATTTCAAGCAGTTTTATCATATCCTCATTTTTTTGCTACCACTCCCCCAGCCGCCGCCAAGCGCTTTATAGAGAGAAACCAGCTGAACCGATAAAGTAATCTCGTTTTGCACAAGCTCATCCTGTGCAACAAGAAGCGTACGCTGTGCTTCAAGAACTTCCAGAAGATTGAATTTCCCTTTGTCATACAGCTCTTGCGACAGGTCCGCGGTACTCTGCAGCTTTCTTACTCTACGATAGAGCTTTTCATGGCGAAGTTGCTGAGCACTGTACGTCGCAAGGTTATCTTCAACCTCTTTATAAGCAGCGAGCACGACTCTTTCGTACTTGATCAATGCCTGCTCCTGTTGTACCGTTTTTACATTGATGTTTGAGCGAATACGGCCGGCATTGAAAATAGGCAAAATAAAGCTTGGCCCGAAGCTCGAAGCTCGGCTGTCTGAATCTGTAATCCGATCAAAGTCGAGAGCTTCATAAGCAAACAAAGCACTGAGACTCAATCTGGGCAGCAAATCAGCCTTGGCAACGCCTACACGTTCTGTAGCTGCTGCCAGCCGCCTTTCCGCCTCCCTGATATCCGGGCGGCGATCCAGCAGTTCAACAGGCAAACCTACTTCAACATTTGCAGGTAAATCTGGCAATGGTTTCTCCAATGAAAGCCGTTCAACATACTTTCCTGGCAATTCTCCGAGTAACGTTGAAATCGCATGTATTCTTTGACGAACCTCTCCTTCGAGAACCGGTATTTCAGCAGTCAGCCCAGCCAAGTTTGCAGACACTTCATTCACCTCGACTTCCGACGCCAAACCTGCCTGAAATCTTTTTTCTGTCAGCATCAATCTTTTCTGTACGGTAGCCCTATTCTTCTCGATCAATGCCACTCTTCTCTGGAATCCCCGCAACTCGATATAGCTGCAGGAAACTTCGCCAATGACCGAGACAAGAACATTGCGCAGATCTTCAAGGGCAGCGCCTTCTTCGGCTTTTTTTGCTTGCTTTTCATGACGAGCACGCCCCCACAAATCAATCTCCCACGACGCATCGAAACCCACCCTGTACTCGTTATAGTCGAGATCGGACAAATAGCCGAAAGGACCGTTTTCACTCTCATGCTGACGCTTGTAACCCGCACGTCCCTTCAACTGAGGATAAAGCGCGGCCCTGGAAACCCCATAAGCGGCTCTGACTTCACGCAGCCTCGCTTCGGCCAATCGAAGATCGTGATTCGAATCGACTGCTTTCTCAATGAGTTCCCCCAACATCGGATCGTTGAAACAATCCCACCATGAGACCAGATCGACCTGTTTCGATCCCCTGATTTCGATGGGGACTTCCGGCTTATCATCAGTCACCGGATTCTGGAGTGTTGCCCAGCCAACGGGCGTTTCAACCGTAGGCTTTGTATATTTCGGCCCAACCATACAGCCTGAAAACCCCATGGATATAATAAAGACAAACACATAGAAGGACTTTTTGGAATTAATATTCGAACCGTCGATACAGCAAAATTTTTTCGTTTTTTCCATTATCATAACTCCCCTTCTGTTAGCGTTTAACATGCCACAAACCAAATCCAAAAGCTATAGCCCCTATAGCGGACAAACCAAGAATGGAATGCCATATTTGCCCTAAACCAGCATCTCTGAATATGATCCCCAAGCCTGCTTCGAAGTAATGATAAAGCGGTGAAACGATCATGATTTTACGAGCTATATCAGGCATTGCTTCCGGCGGTGTCCAGGAACCCGACAACAGAAGCATGGGCATGACCAGCAAAACCACCAGCATGGCAACCTGGCCCTGGGTACGAACTATGGATGCCGCTGCGATACCAATTCCCGCCGTCGCAAATGCATAGAGCGCGGTGACAAGGAAAAAAACCGGTAAATTTCCATGAAGCGGCATATCGAAAAACGGATGGATCACGAAAAAGATGCTGACAAAAGTTCCTCCAAGAATCACCAAAGTCATGGACAATATTTTAGGCATGATGATGAGCATCGGGGAGAGCGGAGAAACTCGAAGCTGCTCGATAGTACCCTTTTCCTTTTCACGTACGAACGCCGCTGCCGGCAACATGATGGATAGTATCGATATAATGGTGAAAAGCTCGATGACGGCCATGAACCAGGAATCCTTGAGGTTCGAATTGAACCATACACGTACCTGATCGTCAACCTGTGGAAGGGTAAATATATCCGATTCCGAAAATCCTTTAGGATACATACCTGCTGCCTCGAAACCGTAGTCGGAAATTATCTGCTCTGCATAGCTTGAAAAGAGTAACGCCGGCACGTTGTTGGTTGCATCGATATTTATCTGAACTTCCGTTTGCCGACCTTCACGGAGGGACTCGTAAAAATCCTGAGGGATTTCAAGTCCGGCCAATGCTTTTCCACGGTCAAGAAAACCCATTGCTTCTTCCGCCCCTTGAACGTCAGCTACGAATCGAAAGATCGGTTCATTGAAGCGTCCTGTCAACTCCCTGGAAAATTCGGAACGATCGTTGTCCAGCAGAACAAAAGGAGCGTTACGAAGTTCGAAGGTAAATCCAGCTCCAGCCAGGTACACATCGAAGACAAATCCATAAACAATAAACAGCAGCAACGCTGTATCTCTGCCAAGTTGCAACAGCTCTTTACGGATCATGACCCGTAACCGATTGAACCAGAGAAACCGTGTCATGCTTTTGGCCTCTTTGTGAATTTAGTGTATCCCACAACCAGCAAAAGAGCTGAATAAACCGCTAAAACAAGCAGGTTAGGCCATAGAACAGTCAATCCGATATTCCTCAGAAACACACCGTCAACAATTTCAGTGTAATACATGGCCGGCAGGAGATGACAAAAAAGCTGATTGTCTTCCGATAACATACTCACCGGTGTAAGAACCCCGGAGTAAAGCGTCCCGCCGACGATGGTCAAAATTGCCGTAATCAATACTCCGGCCACCTGCGTTCTCACAAAAACTGAGATGACCAAACCAATCAGGGTCGTACACAGAACATACAGCAGCGTAGCTGCGATGAAGAGTACGGCACTTCCCTTGAAAGGTGCCTGAAACATCACTATGGCAATAGCCCAAAGTATAAAAGCGTTGATGGTTGCAATGATCATATAAGGCATTAATTTCCCGATCAGATACTCCGATCGTGAAACATCGGACGCGTACATATTGTATATGGAACCATTTTCCTTTTCGCGCACGATACCGACAACGGTGAGAAAAGGAGAAGCAACCAGGAGTACAAGTACCATGAGTCTCGGCGGAAGAGACTGAGAACTTTCTACCGCCTGACTATAGAGATAACGGATTTGGACCTTGATTGGCGTAAGCTGTTCGGTAACTCGCTGAGGGGGTACTCCAAAGGATTTTGTAAAAAAATTGATGAGGATGTCTTTTTCAAAAGCACGGGTAATGGCCGTCATATACCCCTTTACGGTCCTCGCGCGAGTGGTGAATGTACCGTCCAGCAGATGCTGCACCGGCGAAGGCCGTCCTTCAAGAAGGTTGCTCTGAAAATGTTCTGGAATCACAATTGCCGCGCGAATGTGTTGAGTTATCAACAGTTCGTCGATTTCATCGGGATGCTCGAGATATCCCTTGAACTTGAAATACCTCGAATCTTTGAAACAGTGGATGTATTCACGGCTCAGTTCACTCCGATCCTGGTCAAGAACGGCAATTGGAATATCTTCCACATCCAGCGACAAGCCATAGGCAAACGCGATCATCATCGTGATAGGAAAAACAAAAGCCAACGAAAGAAACAGACGATCCCGGTAAATTTCTTGCCATTCACGCTTCGCGACGGCAAGGATACGTTGATAGTTCATGCTTGCTGCCTCTGCGATGCGTGTTTCTCCAGAGCCATTACCCTGTGTACAAAAACATCTTCCATACTGATAGGTATCTCGTCGACCTTGTGTAAAGAGAGGTTGTTGGACTCCAAAAGGAACCGAATTTTCAACACGGTATCACTGATATTTTTGGTTAGCAAGTGGATACAATTCCCGAAAATCGCAGCATCACTCAATCCATTCTCTTCAAGTACTTCAAGAACCCGCACCGGTCGGTCCACAGTCAATTCCAAAAGCTCTCCAGCCTCCTTTCGTAGTGCCAGCTTCATCCCTGCCGGTGTTTCATCGGCAACACTCCGGCCGGCATACATGAGAACCAGATGATCGCAATGCTCGGCTTCGTTCATGTAATGAGTCGTTACCAATATGCTCACCCCTTCCTCACGGGACAATTGAAACAAAATTTCCCAAAATCGCCTGCGACCAAGAGGATCGACTCCCGAGGTAGGCTCATCGAGGAAAAGGATAGATGGACGATGAAGCAGAGCACAGGAAAGAGCAAGCCGTTGCCGAACCCCCATCGGTAACCCTTGAGTCATTTCACT
The DNA here is from genome assembly GCA_015482705.2 of Prosthecochloris sp. GTDB lineage: Bacteria > Bacteroidota > Chlorobiia > Chlorobiales > Chlorobiaceae > Prosthecochloris. The sequence continues at coordinate 30,925 of JADMLA020000039.1, forward strand.
TTCATACCCCTGCAAACCGGTAAGAGCCAGAGTTTGTTCGATCCTTTCTTTCAGTCCAGTACCGGACAAACCATAGATACCTCCATAGAGTTTGAGGTTCTCGAGAGCGCTCAGATCTTCATAAAGGGAAAATGCCTGCGACATGTATCCCACACGCGACTTGATAGTTTGCGCCGCTTTCTGCATATCGACGCCCGCAACCTGACCGTTACCGCTACTGGATGGGAGAATTCCTGTCAGCATCTTTATAGCCGTTGTTTTTCCTGCGCCGTTGGCACCCAACAAACCGAATATTTCACCCTGTGAAACTTCAAAGCTCAGATGGTCGACTGCCCGAAAAGCACCGAAATTCTGTACCAGATCTCTCGCCACAATTGCAGGACCATTTCTTTTTCCGTTTTTTCTGCCCATTGTCTTGAAAACTGGACCCGAACCGACATTTTTATGCTCATTCCGGTCGATAAGCAGAGTGACAAGGACATCCTCAAGTTCCGGCCTCAACGAATAACATTCTGCAATTTCCAAGTGGGACAAGCTGCCTTTCACAGCACTTTCAGCCTGTTCGGAACTTTGTTTTCCAACAAAGACACGAAGATGATGCCCTATCGGTTGTACTTGCAGGTATTGGGATTTCAGAATTGCAAACGCCTCGATCTGGGAAGATGCCTTGACAACAACGACAGTGCCGGACACTAAAGCACGTATTTCTTGCGGTTTACCCTGCGCAAGCATCTCACCTTTGTACATAAGAGAGACACGATGAAATCGAGAGGCCTCGTCCATATATGCCGTCGAAACGATGGCCGTAGTACCGTATTCTTCGAGCAACTGAGAAAGGATTACCCAGAAGTCACGTCTCGATACCGGATCGACACCGGTTGTCGGTTCATCGAGAATAATCAGTTCGGGCTGATGTATCAAGCTGCAGACAAGGCCTAATTTCTGTTTCATTCCTCCCGAAAGATGCTTCATGGGACGCTCCCTGAACCGCTCCAAGTGAGTCATTTCGAGCAGGCGGGTTTTTCTCGTCTCAAGATCCGCCGGAGCAACCATACGCAGTCGGGCAAAAAAGTCGATGTTTTCCTCCACAGACAGCTCCGCATACAGGTTCTGCCCCAACCCTTGTGGCATAAATCCGATACGCCCTTTGATCCGTTCCGCTTCTTCCTCTGAATTCACTCGTTGACCGAACACCCGGATAATACCGTGCTCGAAGTCAAGCACACCGGCAATCGCTTTCAAAAGGCTGCTTTTCCCGCTACCGTCCGGCCCGATCAGCCCATGGATTTCTCCCCTTTGAACCGTTACGCTTACATTGCTGATGACATCGAGTCGCCTGTACCGCTTACCAAAATTCTCAACATCAATGATCGTACTCATTGTACCGGTAACCTCCATGAAACATCATCTTTCCAGCGAATAAGGGCATCTGCCGGCATACCCGGCGACAAACTATGTTCGGGATTTTCATTCAGATACAATTTCAGGGCGAAAACCTGTTTGACACGCTCCTCCTTGGTTTGCACCTCTTTGGGAGTGAATTGAGATCGCGAAGCTATGTAGTCGACTTCAGCATTAAATGGTTGGTCCGGAAATGCATCGGTAAACACATGAGCTTCCAAACCGCGTCTTATTTTACCAAGATGCGGTTCGGGCAAGTACGCTTTCAAATACAACTGATCGAGATCGACCATGTCGAACAGTGGTGAGCCTGGCGCAAGGGTCTCGCCAAGCGAAACAAGCTTTGCGGTCACGGTACCGGAAGCAGGTGCCCTGATGATATATTTATCAAGCACACAGCGAATTTCTTCTACAGCATTTTGTGCCTTGTCCCGTTCGGCATATAATGCTTCGAGTCTCGATTGCTGTGCCAGAATGCGTTCTTCCTCCAGTTCCGCTGAAGTCAGTGCCGCTTGCGCTTGATTCAAGGAAGCTCGCGCAATAGCGGCATCCCTGCCAGCAGTATCCAATAACAACTCGACTTTTTCAAGGTAATCTTCGGATACCGCCCCGCTCGGGCGAAGTTCACGGGCACGCTTTGCATCACGCAGTGCCTTTTTTTCCTTTGCTTCAGCCTTCTCGAGAGCTTCTGAAGCTTGCAAGACACCTGCTTCCGCCTGCCCTATGGTTAAAGGCATTTCCTTTTTCTGAATACGCAGGTTTACTTCATCGGCTCTAACTTGCTTCTGAAAGACCTCGAAAGCATCTTTTGCCTGTGAAAATTGCTTCTGCAGTCGCTCATTATCCAAACGCGCCATTATCTGTCCAGCCTCAACCAGGTCACCTTCTTTAGCATCGAGCCTCCAAATCTTCCCGGAATATTCAGTTGAAACGGTAATCCGATCTCCTTCGAGCCTGCCGTTTACCTGGATAAGCCCTTCAGGCAGGGAATCCTTGCTGATGAGCCACAGACTTGACACAACAATGATGATGATCGCTCCCGGCAATACATACCGTTTGAAAGTCGTGGTAGTGTTAAAACGCATTATCTGCTCCGGTCTCCAATGAAAAAAAACTCGCTTCCATTATTGCTATCCCTCGAATAAATCTGGCTTCATGCCTCGAACAAGAACATCGAGAAAGCTGTTCATGTAACTCGAGATATGTATAGAACGATCGAACAACGACTGCAGCAATACCCCATCGAATGCACTGACCAGCATTATAGCTATTGCCGTTACATCCATATCCCTACGAAATTCTCCGCTTGACTGCCCTTCCCGAAGCATCTCCTCGATAGAGGTTCTGAAAGACGCATACATTTCTTTCAAGCTCGTAGAGAAACGTTCATTATCCGATCCGGTACTTGCCATAGCCCATACTTCGAGCGGGATCGGACAAAAATCGATATAACGAATCACCACCTCCGTCCAGACGCGAGCAGCTGTCCGCAGCTTCTCCTCCGAACCGGCACACTCTTTCAAGGCTTCGGCAGCTTGATCTATTGTCATCTTCATGAACCAGTCGAAGCAGGCATAAAAAAGATCTTCTTTGCTTCCGAAATACTCATATATAGTGCCCTTGCCGATACCCGCACGCAGGGAAACTTCTTCCATTGAAGTCCCCTTGAAACCTCTTTCCGAAAAAACACTAACGGCAGCCTTGACCAACTGTTGACGCTTGAGCTTTTTATCCACGATTTTTGGACACATGCATATTTCCTTTAGTCATTTTTCCTTTCTTATGTATGGCCTTTATTGACTGACCGGTCGGTCAATAAAAATTAAAAAAAGTCCTGTCTTTTTCAAGCGTTTTTTTTAAAAGAACGTTAACCTCTTTTCCCTTTCCGCCGTTTTTACCCCCGCAACATCGTTTATGAAGCGCAGTGGTGAGCGAGAAAAAAACCGTGTTGTTATTGTTTTCGATAGAAACACGAGCATTATGAAAATGAAAAAACCGTTATCGGCACCACTGCTTTCTTTATCGTTCTGTTGACATTGTCTCTCGGGCATGCCGCTGTAATTTTGATCGAAAAGGGGCTGGGCCTCGAGAATGTCTATTATGCAGCGGTATTGCCGGGCTGCCTCGGAACCGGTTTGCTGTTGGCGGGAATGATTACCACCAATGCGTTGACAGCTACCCTTCTGGGTATGTTTAGCGCTCTTTTTGTGTGGGGAGAATGGATAGAGTTTCTCATAAAAAAAGCATGGCCAACTTCTGGTGGCCATGCTTTGCAAAACAGAATAACGCTTTATTTAAAAAGCATTTACTTTTTGTCAGGCACTTCCCTTTCATCTTCAACCGCGTAGTTGATGAGATAGTCGTAGAGCCTTATCAGGCGTGAGTTCTGTTCGTTCTGATCGATCCAGTGGCCTATCATACCGATCGTACGGGCAAGAACGAAGAAGCCGTTCAGCGAATGAATCGGGAAACCGAGGTCCATCAGTATGGCACCCATGGTTCCGTCGACGTTCAGAATAAGGTTATCCTTTTTCGCTGTCGTCACCTTCTCAACCTCGAGTGCAAAGTCGAGACATGGTGTATGCAGTGATGTTTCGTTTTTAACGTAAGACACCAGGTATTTTACACGCTTGTCAGGATTCTTGAGACTCTTGACACGATGACCGATACCCGGAACAGGACCGACATTTTTCTTCATCCAGGCAAGAAAGCCGGGGATGTCGTTCGGGAAGTCCTGGACACCTTTCTGGAAGTACTTTCCTGCGTTGGTCACCGCACCGCCGAAGCGCGGACCGATCATGGTCATACCGGCTGAAACAGCCTGGGGCATGTCGATTCCGGCACAAGCTCCAAGAATGGTACCGAATGCTCCGGATACCGCAGGACCGTGATCAGCGGAAATCATGATGATTCGTTTGATGATCTCGGATTCTTCCTTTGTCGGAAGTTTCTTGTTCCAGAGAAGGCCGATGACATCTTCCATGCCGTAGCCTTTTTCACAAAGCTCTGAAGCCGCATAGCCTCTGTAACGTGGCTCTTCGCCTCGGTCGTCGGAAATGGTTGTCCTGACAAGAGGCTCGACGATGACTTCACCTTCTTTTATAACTTTCTGAACTTTTGGCGGCAGATCCGGTAGCAGGTCATCGGAAATCGGTTCTTCAGGCGCAATAGTGCCGTCTGCAAGAAGTTCGTCATAAACCTGTTTGATGGCTTTGCTCAATCCGCCAAACGTATCGGGAACAAGTGCTCCTGCTTCTCTGAGTGCATTCATCTTCGAACGTGCCGAGCCTGCCCCTTTTTTCCCTTCTTTCGCACCGGCATGCCCGAATTTCATACCTTGAGGAAGCACCTCCTGACAGGTTCCACCGATAGCAGCGATAACCTTGATGCGGCGTTTTTCGGCAGCAAGCCACTCTGCCGCCTCTTCTTCGAGTGATCCACCGACCTCACCGATGATGACAACCGCTTTGGTATCGGGATCATTTTCGAACATCTCGAGATAGGTGACAAAATCGGTACCGGGGTAGGCGTCACCGCCGATTGCTACTGCAGATGTAACACCGTCTCCATTCTGGGCACACAACCACATTGCCTCGTTGGAAAGACCGCCTGATTTGGTAAGAACACCGAAAGAACCCGGCCTGTAGAGATTGCACAGTTTGAGATTCTTGTACTCCCCGCCGATCACGCCCAGACGGCACTGGCCTGCTGACATGACACCGATAGATGACGGTCCGTTGAGGATTTTCCCTTTTTTCTCGGCAAGAATACGCAGTTTTTTAGCATCTTTTTCAGGAACCCCTTCGGTAATGACCGACACAAGCGTGATGTTTTCCGACTCGAGGGCTTCCTGTGTAGCCTTGGTTGCACGAGATGCCCCAAGATAGACCAAAGCAGTGTTGATCTGCGGGTTATGAGCGAGAGCCTCTTCAAGCGTTGAATATACTTTGATGTTTTTCAGTTCACCGCCAAGGAAAATCTCTTTCTGCTGGCCTTCTTCAGGTGGATAGACAAAAGCCTGTATAGTCAAAGGACGTTTGACAAGGAAATCGAATTCGGCCATTTTCTTTGCCGCATTCACGCCTGCAGCTCCACCAATGATTACAGCGCGTGTTTCTTTATTGATTACAATGCTCACAGTTATTATCCGGTTTAATGAGTTTTTTCAATGCTATTCTTTCTTTATACGATGTCTCGTATCAGGAATTCAGAGCCAGATCGACGATATCGGTCATCGGCATGTTACGGTCATAAACATGGATGTCGAATCCTTCATCCTTGAGTTTGCTGATTGCAGCAAGTCCCTCGGCCTCGTTAGGGCCTCCGCGACGAACCCATATTTTAACCCCTTTCAGATAACCGTTCGCCTTGCTCTCACGTAACCCGTTGATAATACCGCCGAATGTCGCCTTCACATCGGTAAAGTTTGCGATAGCACCGCCAACAATGATATGTTTGATGTTCGGAAGTCTGGATAGCGTCTCTGTCAGAGCTTCAACAGCCCAGTCCGGAGGCGCACCGGAATACTCGGCATAGTTGGCAATTGTACCGCCACGAGCAACAACCGCATCTGCATAAAAGACCGAAGCACCTCCACCAGCAGTCAGCAGAGCCACTTCCCCACCTGGAACTTCAACGAATTTCACGGAACCCTTGATCCGAGAGTCAAGCTCCATCATCTGCTGCTCGGCTTCTGTATACGGACGTCCGATCTCAGATACCGGTTTGAAATCCCAGTCAGGATGACGGAACCTGGCATCCCAGTCCACGTTCATGACCGCGTCGAGTGCCGCAAATCTCATATCACTTTTACGAATCACAAGAGGATTGATCTCGATGGACTGAGCGTCTTCATTGTCAAAGCAGAGAACCAGCCTTGAAGCGATCTTGCCAACACGCTCTGCAATTTCACCCTCAAAGCCCGCCTCTTGTGCAAGAGTAGTCAAACTCTCGATTGAAGGAGCTTCGCCTACGGGGATATGGATACGCTTCACGGTATCCCAGTTATCCTCGATATCCACACCACCTTTGTTTGAAACGAGCAGTTCAGCCCCATCCTTGTTCCCGCTCATGGACATATAATACTCGGCATCGTGATCGAGCATCTCGGCAACGATTACCTGGCGAATCTCGGCCGTACCAACTTTTTTGCCGATCATTTCGCGAGCTGCAGCAACAGCTTCTTCAAGGTTAAGGCCAAGCTTGACAAGGCCCAGTTTATACCTTCCGCCGATAGCTTCATGAGCTTTGACAACGAGTTTGGATTCCCTGAGCCATTTGTTCGCCTCGCCGAGCTGAGCGAGCCTGTCCGGATCCATGACAACAACATAGTTCGGCACCGGAATGCCCCACTTGTCGAAAAACTTCATAGCCGAACCTTCAAGTATCTTTGCCATTCTATTCGTATTTTTTTGTTGAACAGTACGAAATTGAGAAAAGTAAAAAAACGCAAAACATTAATATAGCTATATTTCTTCTCGTTTCAAGCATTTTTACCTTGCAAATGAACATACTTGTAGCTTTTTTATGCCTAAGTTCCCTTAGAACGGCCTTTTTTAGATTTTCCTGCTCAAACAAACAGCTGCTACCCAACGTTGTAGTGTCAAAACTGTGATATAAACGCAAGGCTATGGATAATATTGTTTTCTGGTGGCAAACACTTCCCTCGCGTATGGATCCCGTTATCTTCACCGTAGGAAATTTTCCGGTTCGCTGGTATGGCATGATGTACATCATTGCGTTCGGAACAGTCTACCTGCTTACGCAATACAGAATAAAAAATGAAAAACTTTCTTATCCACCTGCTTTCACCGGTGACGTACTTACATGGGCAATCATAGGAGTTCTACTGGGGGGTCGATTGGGCTATTTGTTGTTTTACAGTTTTTCGGAATTCATGGCAAATCCACTCGGCTCGATCATTCCATTCAGTCTTTCAGGCGGTAGCTGCAGTTTTTCCGGTATTGCAGGGATGTCCTACCACGGAGGGGCTATCGGTGTGATCATAGCCGTATGGCTTTTCACCAAAAACCAAAAACTACCATTCCTGACAACTATCGATCTCTTCATTGTGTCTCTTCCCCTTGGTTACACTTTTGGCAGACTCGGTAACTTCATAAATGGAGAACTTTACGGCCGGGTAACCGAAGCAGCGATCGGTATGTATTTTCCTATGGCCCCCGGTAATGAGCTGCGTCATCCTTCGCAGCTCTACGAAGCCTTCTTCGAAGGGATATTTCTTTTTATCATACTCTGGACATTGCGAAAAAAATCCCCATACCCCGGCTTTCTTTCCGGACTCTATCTATTCGGTTACGGCTTTGTCCGTTTCTTTATTGAATTTTATCGCGAACCGGATGCGCATATGGGCTTTGTTTTCATGCAGTTCTCCATGGGCCAACTGCTTTGTCTTGCCATGATAGCCGGTGGTATCGGCGTTATGATCCTGTGCAAAGGGCTCAGCGACAAAGTAGCCAGTAGCCGCTAGAACGAGAATAGTTACTTAACAACCGTAAGCTAACAAGCCGCCCATCGTTATTTACTTGTCACTTATCGACAGCAGCAGTTCCTCTCCTCTGCCGAAACAGCGCTTTCTGACAATCAGAATGGAAATAATCGACGTCATTGCGGTTGAACCTACCAGCATGAGCATAATGATGATTTGATAACGTATTGCCTGGAGCGGATCCGCACCGGCAAGAATCTGACCGGACATCATACCTGGAATAAACACAAGCCCCACCCCCATCATAGCATTGATTGAAGGAATCATTCCGGCAGTAACTGCATTTTTAAACATCTCCGAGCTTGCTTCCTTGTAATTGGCTCCCAGACAAAGCCTGGTTTCAATTAACCCCTTCTGCTGGCGCATCTCCCTGAAAAGACGCTCAAGCGCTATTGCCAGGGCCGACATAGAGTTACCGATAACCATTCCTCCTATCGGTAAAAAATAACGGGGCTCCCACCATGGTGCAATGCCGATAACAAGGCTGGTAACAAACAGTGCTGTAACGAAATAGCTGATAAACATCGTCACAAAGGTCGGCAGCATGTAGGAAACCTGTTTTTCTTTTACCCTTCCCCGTACAATGAAAGAGGCCGAAACCGCCATAATGACGAAAATACCAAGAGTAAGCCATAGGTTTTCCAGTTGAAAAATAAACGTAAGCGCATAGCCCATGAGAAAAAGCTGGGCAAACGTTCTTACTGTGCCGACGGTTATATCACGATTCAGGCCGAGATGGTGGACAAAAGAAGCTATCTGAGCAATGAGAATAAAAAACAGACCCAAAAAAAGCTGCCAGAGACTGATTTCGACGATCTGGTTCATAGTTTTCGGAGTTTACTGTCTTCAAGCAGGTATTCGACCGGAGATATCGTGCTTGGTTTACGGCTGCTGTGCGTCACCATAATGATTGTTTTTCCCTGTTTTACATTCAAATGCTCGACGATCGAAAAAACCATCGATGCACTTTTAGCGTCGAGCGCCGATGTTGGTTCGTCAAGAAGTAGTATTTCCGGGTCAAGTAAAAGGGCTCTCATGAGAGCAATGCGCTGTTGTTGACCGACTGAAAGGTTTCGTGCCTGATGAAGCAGGCTGATATCCTGTAAATAAAACTGTTCGAGCATTTCGGTAAGCCTAGCGTCGCGAGGCTCCACCTTACTGCCGTTAACGGCGAAAGAGAAAGGAAAAAGAAGGTTTTCTTTCACATTTGTATCTATCATCGAAGGAATTTGCGCCACATAGATGATAGACCGGCGAAGCTCGGCAGGCTTATAAGACTCGATACGTCGCTGTTTGAAAAGAATACGCCCTTCTTCATAAGCTTGAAGCCTGCAGACAAGGCGCAACAACGTAGACTTTCCTGTTCCTGAAGCGCCTTTTACAACGACAAACTCCCCCTGTTCCACAGAAAGGTTCAGCTCACTGAAAACAGGCGAGTAAGCGTTTTCATAGGAAAATCCAAGGGATTCTATTTCCAGCAAAACCGGCATAACATGTTATTGAATAGCAAAGTGAGTCATCCATCTATAAACAGACTCCTAAAAAATAGCGCTCATACAAGACAGCTCTCCCTTATGTTTTCTGCTGCATATGCAGCCCAACAAGCCTTGCGATGATAACAGTCAGATAAATCTGGCCTACCAGAGCCTCCATTGCCGCAAGTGATCTGGCCGAAGCAGACAGCGGCGTGATGTCGCCATAGCCAAGCGTCGTCAATGTGACCATGCTGTAATAGATGAAAACATTCATATCGACCGATGAGGCCTGTTCGCCCGCAACATCGTAAGAACCCGGCACGTATGCCTCCACCAACCCATACAGTAATGCCCATACCACGCCAATCAGAAAATAGACACAAACAGCTCCGAGAATGATATTTATATCGATCACTCTGGACGCGAATACTTTTTTCAAAAGCATAACGATGACATATATAAAAAAAAGGGCGGAACTAAGCGCCACCAAAACCGAAAAGCCCTCCCTTGTATATACAAAAGCCGTAGCATTGGAGATAAGCATCGGCGCACCAAGGAGTAGAGCGATGAAAAAACTCATTTTGGTATCACCGACAATGATCAACGAAAAAACCAGCATCAGAACGAGAAAGACATTCAACAGTCGGGAAGCTGCACCTTCTTCCTGAAGAAATGGTGAAATCGCAAAAGTGAATACAATACAGATTAATAGAGCGAAAAAAATATTCCGTTCCCAGAAAGAGGTGTTCAATCGCATATTGTATTATCTCTGGATTATCTCGAACTGTGCTTGTTCCAAGCTCAAATGTTGTTGAATGTTCATTCGAAATAGTGTTGGAAAACATCGACCTTCTTGAAAAATAGGCATCTCTTGAGACATATTGTACCTTGGCAAACATTCCGATCACTCGATTCAGGTAAAAAATGCAATCATTTCATCATTTACAATGAAAGGGGTAGTACCCTATGACTATATCCACCGAAAAGCTCGGTTCTTTTTTCCTCGGCAATCAATATGATCTGACAGGTAAAAAGCGCCTCGATGTCCCCGTACACTACGATTCACGTGATCTCACAACCCATGCTGTATGTGTGGGTATGACCGGAAGCGGTAAAACCGGATTATGTATCGGGCTTCTCGAAGAAGCGGCACTTGACAAGATCCCCACGATCATGATCGATCCAAAAGGGGATATAACCAACCTTCTCCTGCAATTTCCCGAGCTGGCACCTGAAGATTTCAAACCATGGATAAATGCTGATGATGCACGAAGAAAGAACATGAGCATCGAAGCCTTTGCCAAAGCAACATCTGAAAAATGGAAAACAGGCCTTGCCGACTGGGGTATCGGTCCGGAACGCATCAGCGCTCTCAAGGATTCTGCCGATTATACAATCTTCACACCGGGCTCCGATTCGGGCATACCGGTCAACATTCTCGGCAGCCTCGCTGCGCCAAAGCTTGATTTCGAAACCAACAAGGAATCCATTCTGGAGCGCATTGCCGGCACTGTCACCGCTCTTCTGGGTCTTGCCGGCCTGAACGTAGACCCGCTCAGAAGCCGTGAAGGTATTCTACTGGCAGGCATTTTTGAACATTTTTGGAAACAGGGACAAGACCTCGACCTTGGTAAACTCGTTCTTTCGATACAGGAACCACCTATGCAGCAGGTCGGTGTGTTCGACATCGACACCTTTTTCCCCAAAAAAGAACGTTTCCAGCTTTCCATGTCGTTCAACAACCTTATGGCTTCATCCGGATTTCAAAGCTGGCTTCAGGGAAATGCGCTGGATATTGACGAAATGATGTATACAGCCGACGGTAAACCGAGGCACAGCATTTTCTACCTGGCTCACCTGCCGGAGAGTGAACGAATGTTTTTTGTCACTCTGCTACTGGAAAACATGCTCACCTGGATGCGGACTCAACCTGGTACGACAAGTCTCAGAGCACTGCTTTATTTCGATGAAGTCTATGGATTCATTCCGCCTGTTTCAGAGCCTTCATCCAAGCGCCCGCTAATGACGATGCTCAAACAAGCTCGGGCCTTCGGGCTTGGCTGTGTTCTCGTCACGCAAAACCCTGTCGATATCGACTACAAAGGTCTCACGAATGCAGGCACGTGGTTCATAGGAAAGCTGCAGGCCGAACGCGATAAGGAACGTGTACTGGAAGGATTGAAAAATGCCATAAACGAAGCTGGAGGAAACAGCGAGGCAGTCGATTATGATAGTATGATCGCTCAACTCAGCAGCCGTGTCTTTCTTTTACATAACGTTCATGACGATAAACCCATCGTGTTCCATACCCGGTGGGCGATGAGTTATTTGCGGGGCCCCTTGACAAAGCCACAGGTCCGGAAACTCATGCAGCAAAAAAAGCCGTCGATAAATCCCTTTGTCGAACCACATCTTGTATCGAAAATGCCCGAGCGATCCAGCATCCCCGATCTCGAGCCTGCGGCCCCTGAAGGTTATCTACCCCAAAAGCCATCACTCGATCCATCCATTCGCCAGATCTTTCTGCCGTTGATGGTTAGCCCTCATGAAGCACTGCAGTCACTCGAAGAAGGGTCTTTCAGTAACTCGTATTCCATTGGATTGATATATCGAGCTGCGCTGTTCGGTCTTGCTGATGTGTATTTCGTCGACAAACGAAGAAATATCAAGGAAAAAACCGAAAAAAAACTGCTGCTTCGACTTACTGAAAACAGCATCGTTCCCGACTGGAACGATGCCGAAGAGTTGATGATCGATACCAAACTGATGAACCGTAACCCTGAGAGGCCGGACAACGCTCTCGGCCCTTTCTTCAGCCCCGTTAAAGTTACGGTGAACAGTGAGAAAAAGATCCGTACACTGTCCAAGCAACTCGAAAACCAGCTTTATTACAACGAACGAAAATCCATTGCCGTCCATGATGGTTTGAAGCTTTTTCAGCACCCGGCCGAACCCTTCAGGGATTTCATGATTCGCATTTCGCAAGCGGCGAGGGAAAAAAGAGATGAGGAAACAGATGCACTCGAGGCTACATTTGAAAAACAGGTGGAACGGCTGGAAAAGAAACTTCGCAAAGAACAACGTGAGCTTGCCGAGGATGAATTGGAACACGAAAACCGCAAAAGACAGGAGTTGTTCAGTATCGGAGAAACCGTATTGGGTTTTTTCATGGGCAAGCGCAGCACCAGCAAAATCGGAACAGCCTTGAACAAACGCCGTATGACTGCCAAAGCGAAGGCCGATATCGAGGAATCACATGAAGAAATCGAAGAACTCCGGGAAGAAATAGAGGAGCTTGAAGAGGAGCTGAAAGCAAGAGTCGAAGCAATCACCAATAAATGGGACAACATCCGGGATACTGTCGGCAAAGACGAACTTGCACCGCGCAGAACCGATATTGTCATCCATTCAGTCAGCCTTTCGTGGCTACCCTTCTGGTCGATCGCATGTGATGACGGCGTAGTTGAAAAAAAGAAAACGATAGAGGCTTTCCGGCAGTCAACCAGCTGAGCGGTTTCCTGATTGCTCGTTAAATCAACGGCAGTCTTACGTCTCTCTGAAAAACAAACTATAGAGAACTGGAACGAACCCAAGCGTCAGGATCGTTCCCACTGCCAGACCGCCCATAATGGCCCAAGCCATCGGATACCACATTGCTCCTCCAAAAAGGGCCAAAGGAACAAGCCCTAAAATTGTGGTCAATGTTGTAATCAAAATGGGACGTAAACGAGCCTGACACGCTTCGAAAATGGCTTCCCGAACACGTAATCCCCGGGTACGCTCGAGATCGATGCGGTCGATGAGCACAATGCCATTGTTCATAATGATGCCGACAAGACTGTATATTCCCAGAATCGCCGTAAAGCTTAAAAAAGCATTGCTTGCCAGTAAACCCAGAACCGCACCTATAATCACCAGCGGAATGGTTAGCATTATGATGGTCGGGCGACGGAAAGAGTTGAACTGTATAACGAGTAATACGATCATACCCAAAAGAGCATACGGCAGGTTTGCAGCGAGAGCGCTGTTGCCTTTTTCTGAACTTTCTATTTCTCCACCAACGTCTATGTCATATCCGTCGGGAAGAGTCAAAGTCTGAATAAACGGCCACAATAACGTATGCAATTCTGCAGCTTGCATAGTCGTGTGTAAACAGGAAACCGTAAGGGTGCGCTCCTGATCTTGTCTGATTAGTTTTCCGGGTGCGATATAGCCTTTAAAATCCGCGATCTGCATTAGGGTTACAGACTCGCCGTTTTCAGCTCTAATCGGCAAAGTCCTCAATCCACTCCAATCATCACGGGTTTCATCTCCTTGAACAACAATCGGAATTATCTTGTCACCTTCTCGAAAATCACTTATCTGAACTCCTTCGAAATATGCATTCAAAGCATTGGCGATAGATTTGCTGGTCACTCCTGCACGCCGGGCGCGGTCCTGGTCGACTTCAACTCTTGTGCGAATCACCGGTTCACTCCAATCATTCTTGACATCAACCGTTCCACTGATGCCGTTCATCTCATTTTCTATAGAGCGGGCAATGCGGTAGAGTTCCGTAACATCTTGACCGGTGATCTCGTATTCCACTATGCCGATCTCCCCTGCCCCCAATGACATTCTTTTCGACCGCCCTCTAGCCTCGGGAAGATTCTCGAGAATAAAGTTATCGACCTTTGCCATAGCAGGGACGACCTCTTCGGTAACGTTTGTGTTGACAACTAGAAAAGCTACATTGCTGCCTGGATTGGGTGGACTGAGTGTAAGAAAAAAGCGGGGTCCGCCATAACCCATATAGGCGATATTACTTTGAATATCGGGGTTTACTTGGGAATCGGATAGCCAACGTGTCAAGCGCCTCGTGACCTTGGTCGTTTCATCGATATGCGTTCCGGCGGGCATGTCGATGTATACTAAAAACTGATTGCGGTCCGAATAGGGCATCATCTGCTTGGGAATGAGCGAAAAACCATTGATGGCTACAATGAGGGCGGCAGCGAGAACACCGATGAACCTGACTCTATAACGCATCAGCATTTCAAGAATTCCCCTGTATACCACATACATGCGGCTGTTATAAGAAGAAGGTTTTTGCTCTGCGGCTTTCACTTGTGTTTTCTCGTCGAGAAACCAGTAACAGAACGTCGGAGCCGCAAACATCGCTAAAATCCATGACGACAGCAACGCGATAATTACCACCTGGGAAAGTGAACGCAAATATTCACCGGAAACATCATCGGCCAGCATGAGCGGCATGAAGGCAAAGATGGTGGTCAGAGAAGAAGTCAATAGCGGTACACCGAGACTTTGAGCCGCGTATACAGCGGCTTCTTTTTTATTTACTCCCATATCCAGCCTGCGCTGCATATCTTCAGTAATGACAATACCGTTATCAACCAGAAGACCCAGCGATATGATGATGGCAGCTATGGACATGCGTTGTAAATCTATGCCCCAGATACCCATAACAATAAAAGACAGCAGAACGGTCAGAGGAACGATCGTGCTGACGAGAATCCCTGTACGAACCCCCAGGAATGCAATTACCACAATCAGTACTACCACCACCGTCTGGAAAAGATTGTTTACAGCACTATCGACCGCTTTTTTTACCAACGAGGGTTGATAGGTGGCATAGTCAAGTTCGATTCCAACAGGTAACTCTTTCTCCAGCTGATGAATTTCAGTCGTGACTTGTTGGCCAAAATCTTCAATGTTGTATCGAGGCACCATAGAGACAGCCAAAATCACAGCGGGCCTATCGTTGAAAAAAGCCGCGTATTCGGATGGCTCTACATAGCTGCGCCTGACATCGGCGATATCCTGCAGATAAACAACCTGTTCAGTGTCCGGAACCTGTACCTGAATGTTCTTTATATCTTCGATTGTCCGAAAGTTACCGGACGGTTCGATCACGATAATGCGCCCTTCAGCGTTGATGCTACCACCCGGCAGAACTACATTTTGATCGTTCAGTTCCTGAACGATACTGCCAAATGAAAAACCGTAATATGCCAACCTTGCAGCATTGATTTCGAGATAGATACGCTCTTCCTGTATACCCATCACATCGACTTTATCGACGCAATCCATCGCGTTGATCCTATCCTGCATATACAAGGCGATTTCGCGCAGTTCCTTCATGGAAAAGCCGTCCCCAGTCATAGAGACCGTTGCTGAAGAAACGCGGCCGAAATCATCATTGACAATAGGCCCGATCGACCCTTCCGGAAGGTCTTTTACTACGTCATCCATTTTGTTGCGCAGGTCTTGCCAGATCGGAGCCAAATCAAAATAGGAGTCGCCGACTTTTGGCTTTATCAAGACCTCCCCGGTTTTGACCGTGGTATTGATCTCGACTATTTCCGGGATTTCATTGATTTTTTTCTCTAAAGGCTTTGCGATGAGGTTTTCAACCTGGTCTACGGGCATGCCGGGAAAATAAACACTGACCTGTGCATCCCGGACAGTAATTTCCGGATCCTCCCGAGAAGGCATTGTCAGAAAAGCTTGGATACCGACTATAACGATACAAGCAAGCACTACAATCGTGACGCGGGAATTCTCGATAGCAAACTGTGTGATGCGACCCATACCCGTTCAGAATTACTGTGAAAGATTAATTGTCGCAGGAACGTTATAAGCAGGTTTCCACTCTTTGACTTTCTGACCGTCTGTCAGGAACGGCACTCCTGCAACAATGACCATATCTCCAGGCTCGAGACCTTCTTCTACTTCCAGTTTGTTGCCGAAGATATCACGAATACTGACTTTACGCTTTTCGACAACCTGTAGATCCGGTTTAAAGACATAAACCGTTGCCTGTTTTTTGACACTTTTTTCTCCCTCTACAGGAATTCGAACATCGAGCGCAGAAACGGGTATCAAATAAACCGGCGCATCGCCAGCTTCACCAAGACTGAAAGTGACCTGTGCCGTCATGCCGGCAAAAATATCGTAAAAAGTTCGAGCCAGTTCTGCAGTCACAATAAACGCGTTGCCTGTTTCAGCCTGTGCCCCTATCTGCGAAATCCTCCCGCTCACAACAGCTTTTTTTAACGTCGGAAACCTGACTTTGACAGGATCGCCGTAGTTGATATCACGAATAAACGTTTCGGGCACTAAAACCTCAACTTCATATCCCCCTTCTCCTTGCAGTTCAAACGCTGTTTTTCCTGCAGCTATTTCAACGAAAGGGTCGATCAGACGTTTTGCGATCCTGCCGGAAAAAGGTGCCCGAAGTACCGTTTCGTCAAGATCATTCCGGGCGGTTTTGAGCCGTGTTTGTGCAACAGCATAACTGCTTTCAGCAGCTTGATAAGCCGCCTGAGCCTGATCTACCGCAGCTTGAGAAACAAAATCTTTTTTCTTCAGGTTTTTCTGGCGCTGCAGCATATTCTTCTTTTCAACCAAGTCAGCTTTTGCTTTAGCAAGATTTGCCTGAGCTTCTTCCAGAGCCAGTGTATAATTTTTTTGTTCCAGCGCAGAAAGAACCTGATCCTTTACGACGCTATCTCCTGCCTTAACATCGACTTTCGCAATACGGCCACCAACCTGGAAACTCAACTCGGACTCATTTACCGCTTTGACAACCCCTGCGATCTGCCGGGTGTTTGCATCACTTGCTTCTGACACGGTAAGAGTTTTAACAGCACGCACCGGTTCTTCAACAGCTTCTTCCCCCATACAAGCAGTTAGCAGCAACATTGGGATCACGAACAAAAAAAGTGTCTTCATTATCCCCCCTTTTGACCAGATCTTTTTAAATTTTCGGCTTGTCTTAAAAACCTCCTCCAAGACCAAGATACAGGTTCACACGCTGGACAAGCAGATCATATTCCATTCTTAGATAAGCACTTTGCGTTGAAATCGTGGAACGTTGCAATTGAAGAACATCCAGAAGCTCCCCTTCTCCCATTGTATATTTTTCAATGCTTATCTCTTCTGCCAACCTGGCATGTTTATAAGCGATTTTCAGACTTTCAGCTCGTCTTCTGAATATTGCCTCATTCGACAGCGCAGTTTCAATCTCGCCGAAAGCTGCTAACGCTGTTTTTTGATAATCAGCCAGTGCTTGTTTTTGGAATGCCTCAGCTGCTTCGACCCTGCCCTCCAGCCTGCCTGCATCAAAAAACGGGAACATCAAACTTGAAACAACATTCCAAGCGATATTTGCGGGATTGGTTAAATCTGATAATCCATCGCTTACACTTCCCAAACTCCCGGTCAGGTCAATGCGTGGCAATCTTGCCGCTTTAGCTTCTCTGGTTTCATCAAAAGCTGCCGCTACACGACGTTCAGCAGCAATGATATCCGGGCGACGCTCAAGAACTTCTGATGGAATGCCGGCAGGAACCGGGGCAGGAAGACCCGGAAGATCACCTGCAATATCAACAGCCGCTGATGGATAACGGCCCAACAATGTCTCCAGACTGCGAAGAGCTTGTAAATGAGCACTTTGAGCATTCCCTAAAGCATCTTCCGCAACGGCTTTTTCCGATCTGACGAGATAAACATCCTGAACAGAAACCATACCCTCATCGAAAAAAGCTTTTACTATTTCAAGCGTTTTGACATAATTAGCTACGTTGTTTTCGGCCAGTTGCTGCTGCCGTAAGGTTTCAATTGCCAGAAAGTAAGCTTTCGTTGTTTGCGCTACCAATGAGAGTCTCGCATACGCATAATCCATTTTTGCAGCAACAAACTCTTCTATCGCAGCTCTCTGTCCGCTACGAATTCGACCCCAGACATCCAGTTCCCAGGCTATATCCAGAGAAACTCCCACCGAAGAAATATCTTCAGACAAGGCACTGTCCATATTGCCCTGATTGGTTCCCTGCAAGGCAAGTGTCACGGCAGGACTTAAATCCGCTCCGGCTTGCTTTGCTAAAGCAGCTGCCGCTTCAATCTTGGCTGCAGCGATGCGAAGGTCGAAATTCATTACAAGAACTTCTTTCACCAAGGCATTCAGCTTGGTATCGTTAAATATCTCAAGCCAGCCGGGTTGAAGACCCGAGCGAGGAGCCTCCTGTGCAGCAATGTTTCCAAAATCTGCGGGAATATCGAATTCAGGAGTAGTTGAAGGAGACTCCCTTTGCACTGTAGTACAATTGGAAAGAAAAGCGGTTAACGCTATCAGTGTCGGTATCCTAAATCTTTTCATGCTTTTCAAATCCTACACAGCTCCATATGTAGTTGTCAATCATTTTCAGTTCCGAACAATCAGAGAGCCAACAGACATCCGCCTGATTGTAGTCTACTACATATGGGTCTCACAAGTCTGACAACGAACGCCGTGAAATAAACACCACCAGCTAAAGCGTCAAGAAACCTGGAAAGGGTGGTGATAATCAACTACATCTGAAATGAAGCTTTTTCTCAAAAGCATCACGGTGAGTATGTAAAAACACAACCGAAAAAGATGTTTTAAGGATTGAACATTTCTTCGTTGACAACAGAAAGGAAAGGATTTCACATTGAAAACAAGCATCGTATACTCAAGGATACTTCTAACAATATCGCAATAATGAAACACATTTCAGCACCTGCGGCAATAATTACGAAAAAACCCGAAACTACCACAAAGACACTCAGCTTGCTGCGAAACTATGTTTTTTTTCTTGAAGAAAGGAAAAGATGGCAAATGTGAAAAAGACGATACACTTATCAGAATCACCGATCACAGTTCATTCTGGAATGAAAAAAGAGAATGGAACGCATAACACGCCATTTTCTCGGTATGAACGGCAAGCACCCATGGGCACAATAAAGCAGCTTTTGGCAGATATAGGTTACGCAGCTTTTTTCCTGAGAAAAAAATAACCGGTCAACACAATAGCACACAGGGCAACGAACCATATGCCGAAAGAAAAGTCAGCACCACCCTCATACATGTTGAAAGCGCCAAAAACAAAGAAAATACTTGCCGCACCAATCTTGATGACGTTTTCCGATAACCTTTCGCCAAGGCTTTTGCCAACCACAATCGCCAGAGCATCGGCAAGTACCATGCCGAGTGTCGAGCCGATCCAGACCGGTAAAAAAGGATTCGTCGTAGCAAGAGAAAGAGTACTCAACATGGTTTTATCGCCAAGTTCGGCAATGAAAAATGTACTGAATACAAGCCAGAATGGATGAACCGCCGTTTTGCATGATCCGTTTCCATCATCGAGACTGTCCCCTCTCAATGTCCAGAAACCATAAGCGACAAATGATATTCCGGCGATGAACAATACCAAGTCGACAGGTAGCAGCCCTCCTAAAATATTTCCGGCTGCTGTCGAGAAAACATGCACAACAATAGTTGAGCAGAATATTCCCCATAAAACGACTTTTGCATTGAAGCAAGTGGCGAGCGTCAGAGCAAGAAGCTGTGACTTGTCACCAAGTTCAGCAATAAATATGAGAGCAAGAGACAACCAGAATGCATCCATGAGAGGTACGAACAAGGCAATATTCCCTAATGACGGGAACAATGTTATTGAAAAAAAATGAGTTAAACAAGCGAACCGCTCAACCCCGTTGATTGGTTTTCACAAGACGAGCCGTATCGAAACCGCGATCTCTCAATCGACCTATGATTTCATCATAGACTGTTTCTCCCATATAGGGAGTCCGACTCAGAATCCAGAGACTTCGGGATGTAGGCGTCGATACAACCGCCCAGGAATAATCATCAGCAAGATCAACGACCCAGTAGTCACCCTTGAAAAACCTGAAAAACTGAATCTTGAGTTTGGCATTGCCGCTTTCAGGAACGGAATATGCTTTTGCCCTGATAGATTTCTCACGTCCTTTTCGCTGACACGAATTGCGAATATCGACGTATCCTTCCTTGTTGAGTGTGTACTCGGCTTTTGTTTTTATGCAACCCCTCTCTTCTTTCGGGGCGAAAGAAGCTATCTCATACCAGGTCCCGCAATATCGGACGACATCGACCGACGGTACTGTCGACGGTTCTCTGGGAGAAGCTTTTTTTCGGAAAATTTTTTTTAACATAACACACTGTAATCAGTTAGAATAACGAGGCCATATATCTTTTTTCCCGCAAATCCTCGACGTCCCTCACGTACCCATTGTTTGTTTATTATTAATTGTTATGCAAGTATATCACGTTCGGAAACATTCGTGCATTCCCAATCTCTAAACGATAGCGCATGGTTATTCGATCCGCAACCCTCGATGATATCGATCGTTGTATTGAACTCCTCACCTGCCTGTTCGGCCAGGAAGCTGAATTTTCTCCTGACCCTGTACGCCAGAGAAAAGGACTGCTTATGATCGTTCAGGATCCCTCCCGTGGAAACGTCTTTGTCGTCGAAGACCAAAAAAGGAAGGTTATTACAGGTATGGCCGTACTGCTCTATACGGTAAGTACAGCTCTCGGCAGCAAAGTCGCACTTCTCGAAGATCTTGTCATTGATCCGGGATACCGTTCACAAGGCATTGGAACGCAACTGATCAACTATGCAATCCGTTTCGCTGAAAACGAGGGGTTCGCTCGCATCACCCTCTTGACAGATGAAGATAATGGAACGGCTCACCATTTTTATCAAAAGCAAGGATTCAGCAGATCCGATATGATTGTTTTCAGAAGAATAAATTCACTCGTGCGATGAACTTTTTACCCTTGAAACTATTTTAGATGAATATCTTTAGAAGAAGATGATTCTGATTCATCGCCAATCCGGAATAACAAATGTTCTTTTTGTTCCTTTTTTTGTAATGCATAAATCAAAGGAGAAACAGCTATGGATAAATGGATATGTGAACCTTGCGGTTACGTTTACGACCCTGATTACGGAGATCCTGATAATGGCATAGAGCCCGGAACCGCTTTCGAGGATATTCCTGACGATTGGGTATGTCCCGTTTGTGGTGTTGAAAAAAGCTTTTTCGTTAAAGAAGAAGCATAAGTCAGCCAAAAGAGTTATCGCACGATGTATTTTGCGGCGTTATTCACCAAAAACGCCGCTTTTTTTCATCCTTTCCGCTCAACAGTCATCTCTGTCCATCCGATTTCATGCTTCAGCATTGACAAACCCGCGCCGATAAGCTATGCAAAAAATGCAGTCAATTTCACGATCTACCGTGAAATAACTATTTTGGACTATGTTTTTTTTCACTGCACGCATTACCACAGCTTATGCAATTCTTGATCATACCTGCGCAGCATGCTTTTCATGGAGAAACCGCTTTTCTTAGACCTGCCAGTAACTTTAAGTAGAAAAATCATGAAACAATGGCGCAAAAGAAATGACGCTCTTGGAACAGTCAACCGGGGAGATCCCTGTGAATCTGGGCTTTGCACACTCTGTACGTCCGACTGCAAAGGTAAATGTGAAACCTGGCTCAGCTCGCTTTTGGGCAGAAAACTGCTTTATCCCTTACAGTTCGGAGAGACGACCTCCGGTTCAGCTTCGGTAACTGCCGATGGCGCCGGATATCATGCCCTTAGAATCCAGGGTTATGCATACGGAGCCGAAGGCCTTGCAAAAGGGCTTTCCAACGATCCCGATGACTGTATTTTTCCAAACGTATCCATTGAAACCTCATTTGGAACCGAGACCGAAACCAAATGCCGCGTACCAATAATGACAGGTGCCCTGGGATCGACATTCATCGCAGAAAAATATTGGAACAGCTTTGCCGTTGGGGCGGCTATTTGTGGTTTTCCGATTGTTATCGGTGAAAACGTTGTCGGTGTCGACAGGAATTCGGTGCTCGATAACGGCACCATAAGCACGGCACCTGAACTGGAGCGAAGAATAGACATTTTCCAACGCTACTATGACGGTTACGGTGGAATTATCATACAAATGAACGTTGAAGACAGTCGCAACGGTGTTGCCCGTTACCTCGCTGAAAAATATTGTGATGATGTAATCATCGAACTGAAATGGGGACAGGGAGCGAAAGATATCGGCGGTGAAATACAAGTAAGCGACCTGCAATACGCAAGGTTTCTCAACCAGCGAGGTTATGTCGTCGATCCCGACCCGTTCAACCAACTCTCGGTAGCCTCGTTCGAGAATAAATCGCTGACCTCCTTTGCACGGCACAGCCGCCTGGGGGCAACGGGCATACTAACCTCCGATGAATTACGTGAGACCTTCAGAGAAAGCGTTCGAGAATTACGGGAACTTGGTTTTAAACGCATCACCCTCAAAACCGGGGCCTATGGAATGGAAGCACTTGCCCTGGCAATCAAATGTGCATCGGAAAACAACCTCGACCTGCTTACCATAGACGGAGCGGGAGGAGGTACCGGCATGAGCCCATGGAATATGATGGAGCACTGGGGAATCCCTTCCTTGCAACTACACGCAAAAACGTGGGAATACTGTAGCATACTCGAGAAAAACGGAGCAAGCGTCCCGCACATTTCTCTTGCTGGCGGTTTTGCTCGCGAAGATCATATTTTCAAAGCTCTCGCACTCTGCTCACCGTATGCAAAGCTTGTCTGTATGGGCAGGGCCCCAATGATTCCCGGCTTTCTCGGCTGCAACGTTGAAGGAGTGTTCAAACCGGACAAAAAAGCGGAGCTCTTCGGCCAGTGGGATAAACTACCTGCCTCGGTGAAAGAAAACGGTACGTGCCCGGAAGAAATCTTTGCCGGATGGGAAGCCGTAAAGGAAAAAGTCGGTACTGACGAGATGGATGCCATACCGTTCGGAGCCATTGCTCTTTACGGTTATGTTGACAAGCTTTCCTGCGGATTACAGCAATTCATGGCGGGAGCGAGAAAATTCTCGGTTCCATCGATCCACCGTGACGATTTAATGTCGGCGAACCTCGAAACCGCAGAGGCAACCGGAATCCCTTACTTGACCGATGCCCAGAATGATTTGGCGAAGTCGATACTTCTCGGTTGAAATCTCATCACACCGCACCGGGTCTCTGGTCAAAACCTTCATGACAGGCCCGGCCCGGTTTTTCGGTGGAAACCGTCCCCCATGTTTTTCAGCCTAGTCCGAAAGGCTTTTACTACCCGCTATTCCTGCAGCCTTGATCGCCGGATAGAGACTTACCAGCAGCGATACGGCAATGGTTGTCCCGGAAACAACCACAAAATCGGAAGTCTGCATGCTAACCGGGTAGGCTTCGATGATAAAAGCACTTTTCGATGGAAGTTCGATCAATCCGAAAGTCTTTTGTACCAAACAAATCACCCAGGCAACAGCTGCACCGACAACTGTCCCCGCAAACCCGATCATCCCGCCTTCCATGATGAAAATCATGATGAATTGAGGTTTTTCGAGCCCGAGACACCGTAAATAAAACAGTTCTTGACGCTTGTCTATAGCCGTCATGGTGAGAGACCCGGTAAGGCTCAGTGCGGCAACAACGATAACAAGCATCAGTACGCTGAAACTCACCCATTTTTCAATCTCCATCACCCCGAAAATATCCCGGTATTTTTCTTCAAGAGGCCGAATCACATAGGAACCTTCAAGACCTTTTTCCTGAACCCAGGAACGGAGATTACGAACAAGTACTGCATGCGTCGCACGGTCATCACTTCCTCTTACATCGATACCCGAGTAAAGGTCTTCTTCCTGAAGAAGAATCCCTCTCGCCATTTCTCTCGATGTCAATACGTAGTGATCATTGAAGATACGCTGCAGGGAAAAAACCGACTCGACCTGCACGACGGGAAATGTCAGGGCAGGAAGAAGATATGGTTGAGTTAGTGACTGCAATCCGAGAGCTATAAGCTCCGGGCTGAAGATTTTCACTTCTGCAGCCGGAGCAAGTTTAGCCTTGTATGCCAGCACCTCTCCAACTGAAACGGTTTCCGTACTGAAATAGGGAACTTCCCTGTCTGTTTGCTTCATCAAACGTTCATGCGCATTCCGGGAAATTCCCTTCACCATGACAAGTTCACTGTTTTCTTTACCAGAAAGAATCGCAGAGCCTTCTGCAAACGGTTCCGTCGATACAACACCCTCGATCTCTCCAATCTGCACAAGAAGTGAATCGGGAACCTTCATATGTTTTCCTTCTGCCGGCAATACCTGTGCGGGGCTTTCAACCGTAACGAAAAGATCCCATGCAATTTGTTGAAAACCATTCAAAACACTCATGACGACAAGCAGAGTGCTGACCCCGAGAATAATTCCCGACAGACTGATTGCAGATATGATATTGATAACCCTGAACCGCTTTCTTGCGAAGCTGTAACGCAGTGCTATCCATAAACCCGGACCGAAACGCATGGATACGTGTTGAATTTTTATTGGAAGACTTTCATCAGCTCAACAGTGCTGTGCCAGGCTTCAAGGCTGCAGCCACCCTCGCTGGTATGAAGGCAAAAACAAGTGTCAACAGGCCGACAATACAAGAAACCAAGAGGTAATCGAACAACTCTATCTGGATTGGAACATGTTTGATGAAATAATTTTTTTGAGGCAATGTTATCAGGTGAAAATGAAGTTCGAATATCGAAAAGCCCAAAGCAAGCATGTTTCCTAAAAGAATGCCTATAAGAGCGATCAAAAATGCCTGGACAAGAAATATTCCGCTGATTTTTCCCGGAACAAGTCCTAATGCACTCAACATGCCGATCTCCTTTGTCTTTTCAATGATCAGCACGAGCAGCGTGGAAATAATGTTGAAAACCGCCACGACCGTGATGGTTATGATCAGAAGCGGTGTGATGTTCCGCTGCAATTTCAACCACTCGAAAAGGTTGGCATAGCGCTCAAAAACCGTGTAACCATAGAAGGGATAACCCAGCGCATCAACGGACTCGATGGCTGTGGCATTCAGCCGCTCTATGTCGTTCACCATAATCTCATAACCGCTGAGAAGAGCTTTTTCTGCATTGAAAAAACGCTGCATCGCTTCAAGGTCTGTGATGACCATGTAATCATCAAACCCTTCGTTGAGCCCTGTTTCATATATTCCACTGACTGTTGCCAACTCGAGTTCCAATGAGGAAAGAAGATCGACAATATTGTCGCCGGCTTCTATCAGCTTTCCTGAAGTCCCTCTCGCACTGCTGATCATCATGACGCTGCTACCCGGTGACAGCCGAAGAGATTCAGCGAGGGGTTTTCCCACAAGGATATGTAACGACGACAACGTTCCTTCGGGAAACCAGGTACCCTCGACGATGTTCTTCTGCAAAAAAACCGGAGGATTTTCTTTTGAAACACCTTTGAGCATGGCTGGTTTGATCAGTTCATTCTCCACTCCTTTACTCTGAAGTATGATGCTTTTTTCCATGAAAGGAGTAATGGAAGCGATATTTTCAATGTTGTTCAGACGCAGGGTATCGACAGGTAGAGGGTAAAAAAGATTTCCCTGAGCCTGTCTGATTTGAAAATGTGAGCTGAAGCCGATCAGCTTACTTTCAATCTGTGTCGAAAAACCCTTGACAATAGAGAGGGTAAGAATGAGCGCAGCTGTCCCCAACGCAATTCCTGCAACCGCTAAAAACACGATAAACGTCGGCTTCGATGCTGAACGGGGCTTGAATGCAAATCTCCGTGCGATGTATAACTCTGATTTCATCCCTGGTATCTATCCTCCATTACCCAACCTCTTTTCATTACTCACCCACTTTTCACTCTTCTCCATTCTTTTGCACACTCTCCCCTTCTTCTTCTCTTTCAACCTCTCTGAAATGAACAACCTTGTTCCGACCTGTCTGCTTGGCCCGATATAGTGCTTTATCCGCCTTGTTTATAAGAGAATACCAATCAACTGCATCATCAGGGTAGGTGGCAATTCCCGCACTAATCGTCAATTGTCCGCCGGGCAACGCTTTTTCATGATAAAATGGCTCTGCCGCTATTATTTTCCTTAACCTGTCGACAATTTCAATAGCCTTTCTACTGTTTGTACGGGGAAACAATATCGCAAACTCTTCCCCACCAAACCGAGCGGGAATATCGGCTTCTCTACACTCCTCACGAATGATTCTTGCCATTCGTTCCAGGACGATATCACCGGCAACGTGACCATTCGCATCGTTGTATGCCTTGAATCGATCGATATCGATCATTGTCATGGAAATACTCTCATTATAGCGTTTCGCCCTTGCGACATCAACGATGAGATGATCCTTGAAATGCCGATAATTGTATAAATTTGTTTTTTCATCTTTTATGAAGAGTTCGTCAAGCTTCTTGTTTTTCAATTCAATATTCTGACAAAACCTTACGATTGAATCAGTTATCTCGTTGACATCGTTCGAGAACTCTTCAGGCCGTATGCTTTTCTTTACCTCTTCAGCGGTATCATGGAAACTTTCCGGAAGCTCCTCGTTGAGCATTCGCAGTTTTTCGGCCAACTGATTGAGCGGCATGACCGTCTGTCGATAGTTGCTGACAATCACCCATCCTGCAGAAATAATGATAACCACAAGAACTGCGAGCACAATGAAAAAAAAGAGCTGAACCGTATCGTAAACTTTTCCGCTGGACAGTCTTACATCGATAGCGGTATTCAGAATAATATCATCGAGTTCAAGAATCATCAGAGAAATACGGTTTCCTGCCTCCACTCTTTTCATTTCGATATCGACAATCATTTTTTCCAGGACCAACTGGTTCGATTTCATCCAGGAAGCAAGATCATGCATACGATTTTTTTCAGCTCGATCCTGGAAATTGATCGAACGAAACTGAAGCAGTTTGGTATTCCGGATAATTTCATTCAGAACCTCGGGGCGCTCATGCGTAACACTCAACTGCTGATCTATAAGCGTCAGGGTTGATCGAAAATCGAGAAGATCCTTGTAAATCATTTGTACCTCGTCAGCCCTTTTCTGCAGCTTTCCCTCATAAACAATGAAGCCCGCAGTCCCGCCGAACAGCAGAAAAGCAAAGAGTACCCCAGCATAGATCGTCGGCTTTAACGAAATAGGTTGAAACGATGTTTTTGTGGATTCAGGCATGTATGGCACTGCTTACTTTTGATAGTCTCAACTGCTTGCGGTTGAATATCTTGATTCATTGAAGCTGGATGAGGTATGTAGGATTTCTATAGGGAACCAGTGAACTCCTTACAAATCCTTTCTGCCCCTCTTTCGCCAACCAGGCACCGAAACCTGCTGCCAAGGCTTTTTCCTTTCGATACATATAATAAACAATATAGCCAAGAGGATATTTTTCCTGGTAGATCGTGTTTTGCGAAGGCATAACTGGAGCACCTCCTTTTTTTTGGCAGAGAGGCACTACTCTGAATGTCGATGACGACCGCTCAGCACTCTTCAGTTCCCCCAATCTTGAGAAAGGCAGGATGCCTATAGCTCTGGTATTTTCTGCAACAATCCTCATGACATCCTCGTCACTTCCGGCATGCCAAGCCGTCAGTCTGTTGTCACCTGGAACTGCCAGAGCGAGAAACTGCTCTTGAAGCCTGAGATCTTTACCATTGAGATATACCTCGATGTCATTGCCGTTATCCCAGCTGATTTTTCTTGCTGTGTAGATTTTGGCAAGATCCTCTACACACAGAAACGGAACCGGATTGGCTTGATTGACAATGCAGACAATCGCACTTCTGGCGACAGGTTCCAAGCGATAATTCATTTTTTCTCTCTCGAGAAGAGAAACATCATATTTCCCCGGCTTACCGCGCCATAACATCGCCTCGATTTCTTCCTGTAGAAACCTGTTGAAAAGATCAGGAAAGAACCCAGTTTCAAGCTCTATTGAAGCGTCTGAATAGTAACGACTGAAAACGGGAACAATATCTTCAGCAGTCACGCCAAGAGCTTGTTCGACACCAAAGCGAAGCAAACCGCTTTTCGCAGTTTCAATTGTAACAGCACTGTCAAGCCGATTGCTCGCTATCCTGAAAACAGCAACCACAGCAACACATATGACAACCAGCACCACGACAAAGATAAAACCGAATCTCTTTCTGCCGTACATACCACAATCCTGTCTCTTATCTGTTCCGTTCACAATATCTGAGCAAAGATAGAGAAAAAACCTCCCTCCCAAAACCTTGCAATCAACACAGAATTCGCTATTTTATCCATATTATTGAATATTAATTCACAATAAGAATATATATTCATTCACGCAATTCACTCTATTTCAATAAATCACCTAAAATTCATCCATATCGATGGATAATATCGCAAACGATGAATAGGTATTCAATGCAATAGCAAAATTATGAGAGGCTACAAAAAACCCACAGTGTCGGTTATCGGTGCTTCAGGTTATTCGGGTGCTGAACTGACGAAAATTCTTCTCAGACACCCTTCGGTAAAGCTTGAAAAGCTTTACGCGCATACACAAGCAGGAAAAAAGGTTCAAGATGTATACCCTTTTCTCGATACCGATGCTGTTTTCGAATCCTATGAAGGAGAAAAAGACACAGATATATATTTTCTTGCCCTTCCTCACGGAGAGGCATCATCAATAGTTCCGAAGCTTGTCGATGCAGGAAAACTGGTAATCGACCTTTCGGGTGACTTCCGTCTGAAAAATCCTGAAGAGCACTTGAAATATTACCTGAAAAGTAAAAATCCCGATGCCGTTCTAACCTATGCGATGCCCGAGCTTTTTCATGACGAGATAAAACAGGCCACAGCGGTAAGCAATCCCGGATGCTATGCAACGAGCATCATTCTTGGAATTGCCCCGCTTGTCAAAAAGCCACTGGACGGGACACGGGTCAAAAGCATCAACTGTTCCGCAATATCCGGAATATCGGGTGCCGGCAGATCAAGCAAAGTGGAACTTTCATTTTCAGAAATGAGCGGAAATATACGTGCCTACAAGGTTGGTAAACACCAACATACTCCTGAAATTCTACAGGCACTCGATACAGATACCATCGAACCCAGTTTTGGTTTTCTCTTTACACCGATGATTGCCCCGCTTGTCAGAGGAATTTATTCGGTTTTGAATATTCAGCTTGACAAACATCTTCCGGTTTCACAAATTGAGGAGCATTTCAAGGAATTTTACCGTTCAGCGCCTTTTACCCGGGTCAGATCGACCATGCCTGAAATACAACATGTAGCTTATACCAACTATTGCGATATCCATATTGCAGAATGTACCGATAAAGGTTCAGCGGTGATTGTAACGGCAATCGACAACCTCGTAAAGGGTGCTGCAGGCCAGGCGGTACAAAACATGAACATAATGCTCGGTTATGATGAAACTCACGGATTACTCTAAAGGACATAAAGCTGTTTCGGCTATCAATACGCTTGCCGCTGAAACAGTCTGGCCAGAGCACACGACACCTCTCAATATCAGGGAAGCTGAAAAAAAGCAGTTTTGGCCCAAAGGATTTTCTGCGGGTACTGCGCACGCAGGTATCAAGCAAGGCAAGAAAGATCTATTGATCATCAAATCTGACGAGCCTTCACAAGCTGCTGCCGTTTTCACCAAAAACCTCTGTTGCGCAGCACCTGTTGTCGTATCGAAAGAACACCTCGAGCAATCTGGGTCTTCGATACGTGCCATAATCTGTAACAGCGGCAATGCAAATGCCGCAACCGGAGAAAAAGGATTGATCGATGCAAGAACAACTGTAGAAAAAACAGCCTGTATCCTTGGCATAGCTCCTCAGGAAGTTCTTGTCGCATCAACCGGCGTTATCGGCACTCTCCTTCCGATGGGCAAGATAAACAGCGCGATCGACTCACTTTCAGCGGTTTTGTTTGAAACCTCATGTAGAAAAGCCGCCGAAGCAATCATGACAACCGACACCTTTCCGAAATATTTCGGTCTTGACATAGCACTTTCCACCGGCATCGTTCGTCTCTCAGGCATAGCAAAAGGATCGGGAATGATCTGTCCCGACATGGCGACCATGCTCGCTTTTCTTGTAACCGATGCGAGAATAGAACAGAAGCTACTTCAGGAAATGCTCTCGAAAGCGAATGAAAAAAGCTTCAACACCATTACAGTCGATGGAGATACAAGCACGAACGATATGGCGGTCTTGTTGTCCGGATCGTCATCGAACAACAGGATTCTACCCGGTAGCCGTGATGCTCGAATATTCTATGATGCATTGGAAGGTCTCATGACGTTTCTCGCAAGACTGATCGTCATGGACGGCGAAGGTGCGTCCAAACTGGTGAAGATACAAGTGGAAGGAGCTGCAACAGATCTCGATGCACGAAAAGCGGCTCGAACCATTGCAAACTCGAGCCTGGTCAAAACAGCCCTTCACGGTGAAGATGCGAACTGGGGCAGAATCATCGCTGCTGCCGGAAGATCAGGAGCTGTTTTCAATCCGGAAAATGTTTCAATACAATTTGAGGATCTCGTCATTCTCCAACCAGGATATCTTTCGGACTTTTCGGAAGATGACGCAAAAAAAATTCTTTGCCGCAACAGCTATACCATTATCGTTTCCCTGGGTGACGGAGAGGGTAGCGCTGTGGTTCATACTTGCGATTTAAGTAAAGAATACATAGAGATAAACGGCAGTTACAGAACATGAAAACCATTTAATTCAGCAGGCGTTACATGAAAGAATCTCCTGAAAACCTTCCTCAATCCACCATCGGCCAGGTACTCATCGAAGCACTGCCCTATATCCGGAAATTCGAGGATAAAACGTTTGTCATCAAGTACGGCGGTGCCGCCATGAAGGATGAGGTACTCAAAGACGCCTTTGCGCAGAACATCACTCTTTTACGCAAGGTAGGTATCAATGTCGTTTTAGTCCATGGAGGGGGTGATGCAATTACAAGAACAGCGGAAAAGCTCGATGTTTCTACACAGTTCATCCATGGAAAAAGGGTCACTGACAAGGAAATGATCTCGATCGTGCAAATGACCCTCGCTGGAAAAGTCAACCAGGATATCGTCCGTCTCATCAGCGAACATGGAGCGAAAGCCGTCGGTGTAAGCGGTCTCGACGCAAATACCATCAAAGCTGTCCCCTGCAAGGAATCGGCATCTCTCGGTCTTGTTGGTGAAATCACCCGAATAAACACCGGTTATCTCGACCTTCTCTGCCATGCAAGACTCATTCCGGTCATAGCACCAATCGGGTTCGATGACGAAGGCAACGTTTACAACATCAATGCAGACGATGCTGCAAGCGCAATAGCGATTGCGCTCAAGGCTGAGAAACTAATTTATATCAGCGATGTCGCAGGAGTTTACCATGGTGAAGCAATCCTGAAAAGCGTCTGCAAGGCAGAAGCCGCAGACCTTATCGAAGACGGAGTGATTTCAGGAGGAATGATACCGAAAGCACTTTCGGCATATAAAACACTCGATGGAGGTGTCAATAAAATTCACCTTATCGACGGCAGACTCATTCACTCCCTACTACTGGAAATTTTCACCGATCAGGGTGTAGGCACACAGTTCGTTACGGAAAAAGATTCAGACCTTTAACCACATTCATGGAGATATCTATTGAAAACTCATAGCAGCAAAAGGGATTTTCTCGGCTTTTCCCATCTGGATACCGGAAAAATCATAGAACTCTTTGACTTTTCCCTGTTTATAAAAAAACAGCGCGGCACAACTTCTGCCTCAGAGTCCTACAAACCCTTATCAGGGAAAACAGTGGCCATGATATTCAACAAGCCCTCACTCAGGACAAGGGTTTCTTTTGAAATAGGTATACACGAGCTTGGCGGCTATGCAGTGAACCTCGAGGGTAAATCGATTGGAGTCAACTCACGGGAAGCTGTCGAAGACATTGCCCAGCTCCTCTCTCGTTACAATGATGCGATCGTCGCAAGGCTTCATGAACACAGCGTTATCGAAGCGCTTGCCGAAAATGCAGCAATACCTGTCATCAATGCACTTACCGATCTTTCGCACCCGTGTCAGATCCTTGCCGATGCCTTTACGCTCTACGAAAAAGGATTGTGGAACGACAATATCAAAGTGGTCTTCGTCGGCGACGGCAACAACGTAGCGAATTCCTGGATAGAACTTGCCGGGCGGCTTCCTTTCCACTTCGTTCTTGCGTGTCCTGAAGAGGAGGAGCATCAACCTGATGCATTCATTCTTGAAACAGCAAGAAAAAACGGTGCAAGCACCATAGAGATCATTCATGACCCAATGGAAGCGGCACGCGACGCCGACGTTCTTTACACCGATGTCTGGACCAGCATGGGACAGGAAAAGGAAACCGATAAACGGCTTGAAACCTTCAGCAAATACCAGATAAACTCCGAACTGCTCGGAGCTGCGAAGCCTTCTGCAGTGGTCATGCACTGTATGCCGGCTCATCGTGGTCAGGAAATAACCGCGGAAGTAATGGATGGCCCGCAGTCCATTATCATGGACGAAGCGGAAAATCGCCTACATGTCCAGAAGGCGATTCTTGTAAAACTCCTCAACCATGAAGAATACAGAAGGTTTCATTTGACTCACAGGCTTCAAAACGTCGCAAGCAAACTCACCTCCTGATCCGGGAAAAGACATGGGCAAACAAAACCGGCAACGAAAAATCAAGGAGCTCCTTCAGAACAATGAGGTAGGAAATCAACATGAGCTCCTGCATCTTCTGCTGAACGCTGGCATCGATGTCGCTCAGGCAACATTGTCGAGAGACTGTTCGGAACTTGGAGTCATTCGTTCAAGGACAACGAAAGGATACCGTCTCGAGTTTCCTGAAGACACTCCCGGGCAGATGATCAAAGGTCTCGTGGAAATGGAGATACAGACCATCGATGCAAATGAAACAACGATAGTCATCAAGACGCTTCCCGGTAGAGCACATGGTGTCGGTTCTTTCATCGATCACTTCAAACATCCGAAAATTCTGGGAACACTCGCAGGAGACGACACGGTTCTCGTCATTCCGGCATCTGTTAACGACATACGTTCAATTCTCGACTATATTCAATCCAATCTTTTTAAAACCTGATTAAAGAGCATATGAAAAAGGAAAAAATTGCTATTGCCTATTCAGGCGGACTCGACACCTCCGTCATGATTAAATGGCTGAAAGATAAATACGATGCCGATATCGTTGCTGTCACCGGTAATCTCGGACAACAGAAAGAGATCGAAAATCTTGAAGAAAAGGCCATCGCAACAGGAGCCTCGAGCTTTTCTTTTTTAGATCTCAGAAAACCGTTCGTTGAAGAATATATCTGGCCTGCGCTCAAAGCAGGAGCCCTGTATGAAGACGTGTATCCACTCGCAACGGCTCTTGGACGCCCACTGCTTGCCAAAGCCCTTGTAGATGTAGCGCTTTCCGAAAACTGCACCATGCTTGCACATGGCTGTACCGGTAAAGGAAACGACCAGGTTCGATTTGAAGTAACCTTTGCCTCTCTTGCACCCCACCTCAAGGTGCTCGCCCCTCTCCGTGAATGGGAGTTCACATCACGAGAAGCGGAAATCGCTTACGCAGAGGAACACAATATCCCGGTATCTGCAACAAAGAAAAGTCCTTACTCCATCGATGAAAACATCTGGGGCATCAGCATTGAATGCGGCGTGCTCGAAGACCCAATGGTCGCACCACCTGAAGATGCTTATCAAATCACGACATCACCTGAAAAAGCGCCTGACAAGGCTGCAGTCATCGACATCGAATTCGAACAGGGCGTTCCCGTTGCGCTCGACGGCAAAAAAATGGAGGGTCTCGATCTCATCCTGGAACTCAACAAAGTAGGTGCAGCACATGGAATCGGTCGTCTCGACATGATTGAAAATCGCGTAGTAGGCATTAAATCGCGGGAAATATACGAGGCTCCCGCAGCAACCATCCTGCACTTCGCCCACCGCGAGCTCGAAAGGCTGACGCAGGAAAAAAACGTTTTTCAATACAAGAAAAACATAGGCCAGGATTATGCGAACCTGATCTACAACGGAAGATGGTTCTCTCCTATGCGAGAAGCCCTGGACGGATTTGTCGAAGCCACCCAGAAAAACGTTACCGGTGTTGTACGCGTCAAATTGTTCAAAGGCTCGGTCACACTGCTCGGCAGAACCTCACCATGGTCGCTCTACAACGAAGAGCTTGCAACCTATACCGAAGCCGACACATTCAATCACAAGGCTGCAGAAGGATTCATCCATCTTTACGGCCTTAGCCTGAAAACCTACAGCGAGGTTCAGGAGAAAAACAGATCTTGAAACAAGCGATCAAGAACACAAAAAACCGACCAGTACGACGACTATCACTACCCCGGCCCTTCTTCGGCCGGGGTTTTTGTCGCCCCTGATTGCTTTTCATTCTGAGGAGCAGTAACTTTAACTATCTCTCTTTAAAATAGTTCCGCCCTCTTCACCAATCCGTATCCCAGGAGGTTTTTCATGAAAAAGATCATTGTAGCCGCATCGTCGTTTGTGCTCTTGTTGCTGCTCCAGTCTGTCAGTTGGGCATCGGTCAACCAGTTCACCGGCACATGGATCAATTCGGACACGAACACCCGTGGAATCACCAAACTCGAAATAGCGCAACAGGGCTCAGCCCTCAGAATGCATGCCTGGGGCAAATGTCACCCTGACGATTGCGACTGGGGTGAAGTCGCAGCCGCAATTTACGCTTCCAGCGTTTCGGGTAACATGATGCAGACAGGGAAAGTCATGTCGGCAATTTACACAACCGGCTTCAACCAGACGCTCATTGTCGTCAAACCTGCCGGCAAAAACCGCCTTAAAGCAGAAACGTTTACCCGTTTCACCGATGGCAGCAACCGTTCCAACTACACCAACTCTTACACGTTCAAGAGGATGCTCCAGCTCACGCCTCTACCGATCCCCACACTGCCGGTTCCTATAATTCAGGAAGATTGCATTTCCTTCAACCCGCAGACGGCAACCGTTAAAAAAATCAATGGAAGCTGGAAAATTGTCGACGGTAATCACTGGATGTTCGACTTCGGCAACAAGAAAAACGAAGCCTATAGGTCGCTTACAATCATCAAGCACTACGGGATGAACCGGTCGTGTTTTGTCGGTCGACCCGATCCGAGTTTCCAGTATATGCTGGTTTCAGGACAAGCTCCGCAAGGCGGAATCCCCGGTGAAGATTGTATAGGTTTCAATCCCGATACCATAGAGGTGAAAAATATCAATGGACGCTGGAAAATTGTCGACGGTAATCATTGGATGTTCGACTTCGGCAATAAGAAAGCAGAAGCTGAAAAAGCCTTTGCCATCATTAAAAAATACGGTTTCAACCGCACATGCTATGTCGGAAGACCTAATGCAAGTTTCCAGTACCTGAGAAAATAGCAGCCCGCATTATCACATAAGGGCTCCTCTATAAGCAAATTAATAGAGATGCCCATAAGCATAAGCCTTCCGGTCCTTGTGAAGAGACCAGAAGGCTTTTTTTCTTCTTCATTTACCAGTTCATTCACTCACTCCCCTTTATTCATGAAACAACCGATTCCCAGTATAACTTTTTTTCGAGAGCATTATGCTTTATTATTTAAAGTTCTTTATAAAAAAAGAACAAAAAACAGACCAACTTTTCGGACGGAACAATATTTCTTATCTTCCGCCTTATATACTCAACCAACTTGATCTTAAAACCGATGAGCACAAAAAAAGGCAGCGAAAAAGAACTCTTATGGCAAAGCAGATTCAGCGAACCTTTCGATCGGGAAGCCCTTCTGTTCTCTTCCTCCGTCGATGTGGACAAGGTGCTGTATCAGGAAGATATCAAGGGTTCCATAGCTCATGTGACAATGCTTTCGGAAGAAGCTATACTACCGGTTGAAGAAGCGAGATTGATTATCGAGGGGCTTGAAGAGATCGAGCAGGAAATCAGTTCCGGCGCACTTGTACCCGACTGGGAAGATGAAGATATCCACACGGTTATAGAGAACCGTTTGAAAGAAAAAATCGGACCGATAGCAGGTAAAATGCACTCGGGAAGAAGCCGCAACGACCAGGTAGCAACCGATACGAGGTTATACATGAAACGTACCATAGATGAACTTCGCTCGGCACTCGGCGCACTGAACAGCCTGCTTCTTGAAAAAGCAGAAACCTACCGCCACACGATCATTTTCGGTTATACCCATCTGCAACGAGCACAGCCGATATCCGCAGGACATTACTACCTCTCGTTCTTCAACATGTTTCTCCGAGACAACCAACGGCTCGACGACCTCTTCAAACGTGTTGATATTTCCCCGCTCGGTGCTGCCGCATTCGCAGGAAGCACACTGCCGCTCAATGCCCAAAGAAGCATGGAGCTGCTTGACTTCGGCACACTGTTCGAAAACAGTATAGACGCTGTCAGTGACAGGGACATCATCATCGAGTTCATATCGGCCTGCTCCATTATCATGATGCATCTTTCGAGATTCTGTGAGGACCTCATACTTTGGAGCAGTTCGGAGTTCAATTACCTCGAAATCAGTGACGCGTTCGCGACCGGTTCTTCAATTATGCCCCAGAAGAAAAACGCAGATATTGCCGAGTTGGTCAGAGGGAAGACAGGCAGGGTGTACGGCGACCTGATAAACATCCTTACCATCATGAAAGGGCTTCCCCTCTCTTATAACCGTGATATGCAGGAGGACAAGCCACCGCTATTCGATGCTGCGAAATCGACTATTTCAAGCGTAAGGATTTTTTCAAAAATGCTGGCACACACCAGGCTGAATGAAGAAAGACTCACAAAACTCACAGCCGAAGATCTCAGCCTTTCAACGGAAATCGCCGAATATCTTGTGAGAAAAAACCTGCCCTTCCGCGATGCACACAGGATAACGGGGAAAATCGTCAGCCATGCAATTGAATCGACTACATCTTTACCGAATATCCCTCTTGAAACCTACCGCAGCTTTTCCGAACTGTTCGATAGTGACCTCTATGATGCGCTTCAACCCGGAGCGAGCGTCAACACGAAACAATCATATGGGAGCACCTCTTTTGCATCTGTCGACGAACAGATAAACAATGCCAGGAAAAAAATCAACAGGTGAAAAAAGACAGATGCCGACAGGTGAAATAGATGGTCGTATTTCAATAAAGACAGCAAACCGTTAGCTCGGTAAGTTCACTTTCCGTTTACCTGCAAAGGAACGATATCTCTTTCTGCGAGACTCTTTCTTCTTAAATCAGCCATATCCGCGACAACTGCCGCTGACTGGGTAAGCAGAATATCGGGATCGTCCTCCTCGTTCCATTGGGCATCGAATCCCTGAATTCGATCCATTTCCATCTTGAAATCCGGTTCATAGAGTGAGATGAACTCTTTTTTCCTGAAACTGCTCAGAAGATCCAGGTCTTCTAGGTAACGAACATAAAGAGAATCATTATCGATCCTTTGAAGATACTTTTTTCTGAGAACCCGGATATCCTCATCCGAAAGCCTACCTGTTTCAAAATGATCGGTAGCGGATACAACATCCCATTGAAGACTGCTTGGATAAGCGTCTTCACCGACAACTTCAGTGTCGATAAATGAAGGAATATCGATATCGGGTGTAACACCGAGATTTTGAGTGCTTTCTCCGGAAACACGATAAAACTTGGCAATGGTCAGTTTGACTTGCCCAAGATCATCATTTTTCTTGTAGAAAAAATTGAATGGCCGGTTGATCTTGAGTATACTCTGTACCGTCCCTTTTCCAAATGTCCTTCCTCCTATAACCACCCCTCTTCCATAGTCCTGAATAGCTGCGGCAAGGATTTCCGATGCTGAAGCACTGTAACGATTCACAAGAACAGCAAGAGGACCATCATATGCAACATCGACTTCTTTATCACGCAGAACCGTCAACCCTCCATGCGAGTTCTTGATCTGCACAACCGGACCTTC
The DNA here is from genome assembly GCA_015482705.2 of Prosthecochloris sp. GTDB lineage: Bacteria > Bacteroidota > Chlorobiia > Chlorobiales > Chlorobiaceae > Prosthecochloris. The sequence goes on from JADMLA020000039.1 coordinate 69,001, forward strand.
AGGAATAAAAAGACCTGTAAGCTTAACTGCTTCTTCAAGAGCTCCGCCACCGTTATTCCTTAGATCCAGAACAATTCCTTCAACGCCTTCTTTTTTTAATTCGACAAGAATTTTTCTGACATCCCTGCTTGTGCTGCTATAATCAGGCTTTTTTTGTTTCTGGCCTTCGAAATCCAGATAAAAAGCCGGTACGGTAATCACTCCTATTTTTCGACCGTTGGAAATGATAATTTCCTTTTGTGCCGACTGCTCTTCAAGCTTGACCTCGTCTCTGACAATCTGAATAATCTTAGCGGGTCCCTTGTTTCCCTGACTGGCAGGAAGAATTTTCAGGCGTACAACCGATCCTTTCTTACCACGGATAATCCGGACGACATCGTTAACCCGCCACCCGACAATATCGACAACATTACCTTTTATCCCCTGACCTACACCAATAATCCTGTCACCTTTCTTGAGCAAATCACCTCTGAATGCAGGACCACCGGGAATCACTTCATTGACAACCGTGTATTCGTTTTCATTTTGAAGTTTCGCACCGATCCCTTCGAATGAATGGCTCATATCGATCTGAAAGTTCTCATAATCTAACGGCGAAAAATAGTTGGTATGCGGGTCGAATGATGTTGTCAGAGCATAGTTGAATGCCCGAAAAGCATCTTCATCGTTCTGTTGCTCAAGCAAAGAAAGACGATTCTTATAACGCTTGACAAGCACATCACGAGGCTCCCCATCCGGATCTTCTCCGGAATATTTCAGGTTCAGTATCTGATACTTAGCCTCCTTTCTCCAGCGGTCCTGAAGCTCGGCCTGATCCGAAGGCCATGCAACATCTTCACTTTTGAGATTGAAAGATTCGTTCACGGTGAAATCGAAACGGGCGGTATCGAGCAGGTCGATCATGAACTGCATTTTCTGTTTCGCCTGATCGAGAAACGTGCCATAGACCAAAAATCCGGCATCCACCTTACCGGCAAGGAATTCATCATCTATAGAATTGCCGATCTCTTTCTGAAATGACTCGACCTGAGATGCCAAAAAGTAACTTCTGGTTTCATCGAGCTGATCGAGAAAACGCGAAAGCACCTCCTGAGAGAGAGAATCGTTAATCGGCACCCGGCGGAAATGATACTGCATGAGATAACGGCTGAGATATCTCTCCGCTTCTTCCTGAACCGGAGAAGCTTTGAGTGCAACTTCAGCCTGTGGTATGGCCGCTGTCTTTGATTGCACCTCCGTGACCAGAAGTGCTGAGGAAATCAGAAAAACAGCACCAAAAATCATATATCTGTTTAAACGTCTTGACATGAACAACTTTTAGCTGACTTTGAGTAACAAACACATGTTGAATGCGAATGCAAATATATTATATTTATGACCACTTATTCGCCGATATCTCTCTATTTTTCAGCAATCGTTGGCACCACATTAATCAATGGAGACCTTTTGATGCAAAAGCAACCCACCAGCTATAAAGAGCTAGGCCTCGTTAACAGCAGAGATCTGTTCGCCAAAGCCGTGAAAGGCGGTTATGCTATCCCTGCTTACAACTTCAACAATCTCGAACAGCTTCAGGCGATTATCATGGCTTGCGTTGAGACAAAATCGCCAGTGATTCTCCAGGTTTCAAAAGGCGCACGCAACTACGCCAACCAGACACTGCTTCGAAACCTCGCCCGGGGCGCTGTTGAATACGCCGAAGAACTGGGAACCCCTATTCCCATTGTACTCCACCTCGACCACGGAGATAGCTTCGAGCTTTGCAAAGACTGCATTGAAACCGGTTTTTCATCCGTAATGATCGACGGTTCTCACCTCAGCTACGAAGACAACGTGGCCTTGACCTGTAAAGTTGTTGAATACGCTCACCAACACGATGTCACCGTTGAAGGAGAACTTGGTGTTCTTGCAGGTGTTGAGGATGAAGTTGCTTCTGAAACACACACATACACACAACCTGAAGAAGTAGAAGATTTCGTCACCAAAACCGGAGTCGACAGTCTTGCAATCGCTATAGGAACATCGCATGGCGCTTATAAGTTCAAGCCAGGAGAGGACCCGAAAATACGCCTCGACATCCTCGAAGAAATAGAAAAACGCATTCCTGGCTTTCCAATCGTTTTACACGGTTCATCCTCCGTACCTCAGGATCTGGTTGCAACGATCAATGCACATGGTGGCAAATTGAAAGATGCCATAGGTATCAGTGAAGACCAGCTCAGAGAGGCATCGAAATCAGCCGTGTGCAAAATCAATATCGATTCCGACGGTCGCCTCGCCATGACCGCTGCAGTCCGAAAAGTACTCGACGAAAAACCTGAAGAATTCGATCCGAGAAAATACCTCGGTCCTGCAAGAGATTCATTGAAAGAACTTTACAAACACAAGATCATCAACGTCCTCGGGTCGGATGACAAGGTGTAGTAACACGTTCACTTCAAAGAGGCTGTTCTTTCGAGACAGCCTCTTTCCTACCGGCTTCTACGTTTTAAATCATTTTCGATCATTGATTGACATCAGCCAACCGAATGCGGCATAGCTCATCGCTCCCATACCCGTTGCGATCGATGATTCCTCAGGATCGAACAAGGGCGAATGCAAAAACATGTCTTTTTTACCTGCAACATTTCTTCCAGTCCCAAGTTTGATGAAAACCCCAGGACAATGTTGAAGGTAATTCGAAAAATCTTCCGCGGTCATCGACGGTTCACATTGTACAACATTTTCCGTTCCGAAGTAACCAACCAAAGACTTTCGAAGTGCGCGGGTTGTTTCGGGATCATTGAAAACGACTGGATAACCTTTGACAATTTCAAGTTCAGCCTTGACCCCGAGCCCTTTTGCGACATGTTCAACCGTTTCTCTGAGACGCTCCTGTACCTGTGCCCGCACATCCTCGTTCATCGCACGCAGAGTTCCCGATATAACCACTTTTCCAGGGATGACATTTGTGGCGTTTCCGCCTTTGATAGAGCATAGTGAGACAACAACCGGCTCATAAGGCGATGCCACCCTACTGACGAGATGCTGCACGGCAGTGATGATATGTGCTGCGGCAAGGATGGGATCCGCAGCCTTGTGTGGAGCCGATGCATGACCACCTTCACCGAAAACCGTAATGTAGAGCTCATCTGCAGCTGCCATGACCCCACCTTCATGCAGAGCCACCTTTCCTGCTGGAATATCCGGAAAACAGTGAAGAGCATAAATTGCAGAGGGATCGTATTCTTGAAAAAGACCGGCATCTATCAGCATTTTCGCTCCCCCCGGTGCCTTTTCCTCGGCTGGCTGAAAAATGAAAAGCACGGCACCTGGAAGTTTTTCCCGTATTTCCGACAGTACCGCAGCGGTACCGAGCAAAATAGCTGTGTGCATGTCATGCCCGCAGGCATGCATCCGGCCTTGTTCTCGAGAACAAAAATCATGGGTATTTTCTTCCTGCAGCGGAAGAGCGTCGATATCTGCCCGAAGCGCAACAAGTGAGCTTGCCTTATCGCTTCCCCCACCTTCAAGAAGAGCGACAACGCCGGTATCGAGAAAATCATGCTCTATTGTAAGCCCGAGCTTCAGGAGATAGTCACGAATCAAAGCCGTTGTGCGAAATTCCTGAAACGAAAGTTCGGGATGACGGTGAATCTCACGCCGTATCCCAACAATCTCGGGATACACTTCATCAACCTTTTCCTTGATTTTTTCAATAATGGACAAGGGATTTTCAGACATACATCGGATGTAGGAAGGATTGTAAGGAAACGACGTTACATGTCGATGTAACGCATGAATTCAAGGGCTTTTTCGCGGAGTGCGTCAGCTCCTGTGCCTGCAGAAGGCTTCGCGTAACGAATAAGGTAACCGTACTTTTCAAGATTGGTAACCAGTCGGTAGATATCCTGGCACTGAATTCTGAAAGTCATTGCCATAGTCTGCGCTCCGGGTTCAGGCTCGGCCACACCGAAACTGAGCACCATCGCATCGTTTTTTTCTATGACGCTGATGACTTCAGAAATTTTAACCCCCAGAGCAGGCGCTTCAATCTCAAGAGTAGATCCTGCTTCTGAAAAATGAAATAACAGGGCGATTTCCCGAAGAAGTCCGGATTTCGTGACAACGCCTTCATAGTCGCCATCGTCTCCTTTTACCGGAAGAATATTGGACAAACGGTTATCGCCCATTTGCTCGAACAGGTCGAGCAAATGTTGATCTCCATGCACTGCCTCAGGCTCATCGAATGAAAGGTCTTCAAGCCTCATCCCGGGTTCATCCTCTTCATAAGCTTTTGCCGCCTCGTGTAATTCATCAACAGAGACCTGCGCGATAAGCTTACCGTCTTTCAAAACCGGTGCCTCGTGAAGCCCTTGCTCCTGTAGCTGTGCAAGTGCGTTACGAACCTTTTCCGATGCCTGAAGTACCGGGTAACGTTCATCTATATATCGTTGTATAACGCTCATCAAAAAAAGTCAAAAGTATAAAACTTAAAATTGTAAATAAGCCTAAATCCTGCCGTACAATCTACGGTTCATTTTTTTCAACGAATTCATACTCTCCTTTCCCTTATAATTACAACAGGAAACAAGCTCACCCTTACCAGGATCATTTCCAATACCGTTTACTACCCAGCATACAAACAATCTCTCAACCGGTAAAATTCCTAAGGCTCGATTTTTGCGACTCGACGTTGATGGCGTCCTCCTTCAAACTCAGCCGCAAACCAGTTTTCAAGGCTTTTTTCTATGGTTTCCGAATCACTGTAACGGGCAGGAAAACACAGAACATTCGCATTGTTGTGCTGCCTCGCAAGACTTGCTATTTCGGGGTTGAAGGCCAGTGCCGCACGAATCCCCTTCACCTTGTTGGCTGTGATCGATACCCCTACACCACTACCACAAAGCAATACCCCCTGTTCGTATAGACCGTCTGCAACTGCTTCTGCAACCTTTCGGGCATAATCCGGATAATCGACAGAATCATCTGAATACGTCCCCATGTCGTTTACCTCATGGCCATTCTTTTCGAGCCACGAATAAACGGTTTTCTTTAGTTCATAACCTGCGTGATCGCTTCCAATAGCTAATTTCATAATCCGTTGACTTTAAATTTACTGATTGATTTTTTCTTCGACGCCTGGTTGAGAAAAATTTTCTGGCTGTTTATCTCAGGTTCGTCATTCTTGACTCTGGAATAAGCTCCTTCAGCATTCATTTCCCAAGCCTTGACATTATCACCGAGGATAAGTTCAAGCTCCGATTTTGCAACTTCTATCAGCTCCTTGTCCATAATCGGAAACAATGCCTCCACTCTATGGTCAAGGTTTCTCGGCATGACATCGGCACTTCCGAGATACAGCTCATCCATACCGCCGTTCCGAAAATAATACGCTCTGCTGTGTTCTAAAAATCTTCCGATAACACTTATAACACGAATATGCTCACTAACTCCTTTGATTCCGGGAATGAGACAGCATATTCCCCTGATGACCAAGTCAATCGAAACCCCCGCGCATGATGCCCTGTAGAGTGCCTTGATGGTTTTTCTATCAACGAGAGCATTCATTTTCATGATAATCTTTCCATTCCCTTCTTTTTTATGCCATTCAACCTCACGATCGATCATCTCGATAATCCTCTGTCGGGTGTTGACCGGAGAAACAATCAGTTTCCTGTAGGTTGTATGCTTGGAGTACCCGGTCAAAGCGTTGAAAAGTTCGGACACGTCATTTGCAAGCATATCGTTAGACGTCAGATAACTGTAATCCGTATAAATCTTTGCTGTAAACGGGTTATAATTTCCGGTTCCGAGATGAAGATAACGCTTTAGCTTATCATGCTCTTTGCGAACGATAAGCGTCAGTTTTGCATGTGTTTTTAGCCCCACAAGACCGTAGACGACATGTGCCCCGACATCCTCGAGCGCCCGCGCCCAACCGATATTGTTTTCTTCATCAAAACGTGCTTTCAGTTCAACAAGAACCGCTACCTGCTTGCGCTGTTCGACTGCATTCATCAATGCTTTGACCACCGGCGAATTGTTACCGACCCTATAGAGAGTTTGTTTGATGGAAAGCACTTGCGGATCATTAGCCGCCTGATTGATAAAATCGACAACAGGCTGGAATGAATCATACGGATGGTAGAGCAGGTGATCCCCTTGTCGAATCGCACTGAAAACATCCCCGCCTACTTTCTCCTCTATAGGGTTATGAGGAGCAAAAGGCTCATCTTTGAGTTCGGGTTTTTCAATCTTCATCATCTCCATCAGATCGCTCACACCAAGAACACCGGAAATTTCATAGAGGCTTTGGGTATTGACTTCAAGATTTTTTATCAGAATGTTCCTCACCGATTCAGGCATTGTCGGCGTTACGTCCAAACGAACGACCTTACCGTATCTTCTAGAACGTATACCCTTTTCTATGGTTTCGAGTAGATCTCCAGCCTCGTCTTCTTCAATCTCGATATCGGCATCACGGATAACCCTGAACGGATGGCTCTGTACAACCCGCATGTGGGGAAACAATTGTTCGAGGTTGTTCTGAATAAGATCCTCCAGCCAGAGTAACCGTATTGTATCATCCTTGAAATCAAGCCCTTCAATTGTATCGAGACGGAGTATCCGCGGCAAAATACTCGGGACCTTCACTCTTGCGAACTTCATCACTTGGGTTTCAAGGTCCTCCAGTTCAACAGCGAGATTGAGGGAGAGATTCGAAACGAAAGGAAAGGGATGACCGGGATCAACCGCAAGGGGGGTAAGAACAGGAAAAATTTCGTTGCGAAAATATCTTTGCAGCCCCTTTTTCTTGTTTTCATCGAGCGTTTTGTATTGGACAAACTCGATACCGTTCTTCTTCAGCCTCGGACAAATATCGTTATATAGGCAGTCGTTTCTTTGTCGGAACTGTTCGATTACTTTCTCGCGGATTTTCTCTATTTGTTCCTGAGGTGTCAGTCCATCGATCGAACGGTCCTGTATGCCGGCCTCGTACTGGTCTTGAAGCCCCGCGACCCTAATCATAAAAAACTCGTCGAGATTCGAACTGAAAATCGAAATGAATTTCACCCTTTCAAGCAAGGGATGAGCATCCGGAGACAATGCTTCTTCAAGTACCCTCTGGTTGAAGGATACCCAACTCAATTCGCGGTTCACATAATAAGCGGTACTCTCGAAATCATGCGGTGTTATGGGAGTCTTTATCGATTCTACATTCTGATCCATTGTGAAAACTGTTTTCACTGTTTATAAATTCTTATCACCTCAGCTTCGGTAACAATACAATCAAGCCCCTCATCCCAGGGGTCATCGGGTATTTTATCGCGCAGTTGAAATGAAAAGGCAAGAGCGATGACGAAAGGGCTCTTTCCTTTTTCCCGGAGCCCAGAAATGAAACGATCGTAATACCCCTTTCCATATCCGAGACGTCTCCCTTCCCTATCCACGGCAACAGCAGGAACAATAACAACATCCGGCGACTTCTCGATACCGGCTCTTGCATCGAGAGGTTCAGGCTGACCGAACTTTCCGGTAACTACCGGATCGCCATTGTTGAAAGGCACAGCACAGAGGGTCTTGTCACAGGAAACGGGAACAAATATGCTGGCAGCATCTTCAGCTGCAACAAGATCAATAAGAGGGGCTGTATCAACTTCACGCCGGTCGTTCATCGAAAGGTAAAACATAACGCTATCTGCACGACGAAGTTCCGGAACCTGAAAAGCCATTTCAGCAATGAGAAGACTTCCTGACCTCCATTCATTAACGTTCATCGACGCTCGAACATTCCTCAACTCATTTCTGATTGCATCTTTACGACTCGACATACAATAGACGTCCATTCAGGATTTCAACGCTTTAAGCATAAACTTATAAGATACTAATTTACTTCTTTGTTCGAGCCCACTGTAACAAAGGCGTGACATTTTTGGAACCAGGCGGCCACGAAATGGATTAACGGACACTCAATCATCGAAGCATGACTCGCTCCATGGAGCGAACACCGGGTAAACAGACAATCATCATACGAAAACGAAACTCCCGATTATTGGAATAATTCCTACATTTCCAGTATTCTCAGAAACTGCGAGCAACACGTTTACTCTACGATCAATATTGTCATTCGCATGAACTTCATATCAGCCTCCTCTCTTGAACCTTCTTCAATTTTCTGTGTCGGCAAAAACTATCAGCGACATGCAGAAGAAATGCTGCAATGGGAAACGAACAACGATAATGCCAGAAGAAATGCTGAAAAACCCGAAGAACCGATCATATTCCTGAAACCAGCTGCCGCTCTGTCCCGCAATGGTAGAGTAAAGGTTCCTCATTTTCATGGAAAACCGATATCGAAAAACCTGCATTACGAAACGGAGTTAGTGGTACTTATCGGTAAAGATGCAAAAAACGTCACTACAGAAAACGCCATGTCCTTTATTGATGGTTATGGCGTCGGACTCGATATGACATTACGGGATGTTCAGATGGATGCAAAAGCAAAAGGAGAACCCTGGTTGAAATGTAAAGGTTTCACAAGCAGCGCTCTAGTATCGGATATGGTCCCGGTAACTCGCGTTATCAACCCTGAAACGCTTGTATTCGACCTTTCTCTCAACGGTGTTGTTGTCCAGGAGGGTAAGGTTGAAAAGATGCTGTTCAATATCGCTGAGCTGATCTCTTATTTATCGTATATTTACGGGTTGCGCGCGGGCGACCTTCTATTCACAGGAACCCCTGAAGGGGTAGGAAAAGCAAACAACGGCGATGTACTGCACGCTGAACTCCTACAGAATGACTGCTGTAAAAGTTCAGCCCTTCTGACCACGCTCGACGCTATAGTGGAAACAGTTTAACTTTCATTCATACAGGCTAAAGTAATCATGAGCATACTTTTCAAGAACGCAAGACTTATAAACCCTGCCCAGAACCTTGACATGCAGGGATCGATAAAGGTTTCGGAAACAGGGATGATAGAAACGATTACATTTGGAGATGAATCCATCTCTTCGGAACCGAATGACAGCACCATCGATATGAGCGGCAAGATTATCGCATCAGGACTATTCGATATGCACTGCCACTTCAGAGAACCCGGTCAGGAATACAAGGAAACACTCGAAACAGGTTCCAGAGCGGCGGTTGCAGGAGGGTTTACAGGGGTGGCCGTCATGCCTAACACAAAGCCGGTAATCGATAGCCCTCTTGGCGCCGCTTTCATCAAACACAACGCAAAAGACCTGCCGATCGATATAGAAATCATCGCTGCGATGACCGAAGGAAGCGCAGGGGAAAAACTTTCGCCATATGGAAAACTTTGTTCATATGGTGTCAGAGCGATATCGGATGACGGTACCGCCGTTCAGACCAGCCGGATGATGCGGTTGATCTTCGAATATGCCGCAAGCTTCGGTCTGCTTATGATACAGCACTGTGAAGATACCTCCCTCTCTTCGGAAGGTATCATGAACGAAGGCGGCCACTCTGCTCTTCTCGGGTTGAAAGGAATACCGGATGTGGCTGAAATCATCACGCTGGCTCGGGATATCAATCTCATGGAATATCTCCAGAAACACAAGCTCAATCCACCGGTTGCATCCCCGAGATACCATGTGGCTCATATCAGCACTGCTGGAACTCTCGACTTGGTCCGTCAGGCAAAAGCCAAAGGCATGCAGGTTACCTGTGAGGTAACCCCTCATCACTTCACACTCACCGAACAGGACCTTTACGATGCCGAAGACAAGGGCAATTTCATTATGAAACCACCGCTGTGCAGCAAGGAAAATCATGAAGCCATTCTCGAAGGGCTCTCCGACGGCACGATCGATGCAATAGCCTGCGACCATGCGCCGCATGCACGCCATGAAAAAGAGTGTCCTGCAGATCAGGCGGCGTTCGGCATCATTGGCCTTGAAACATCAGTCGGCCTGACACTTTCAGAACTGGTACATACCGGAAAAATAACGCTCTACAGGGCTATCGAACTCCTCTCTTCCAATCCGAGAAAGATCATGGGACTCACCCCCATCCTCTTCGAACCCGGCAGTCCGGCGAATTTCACCTTCATCGATCCCGAAGAAACCTGGACCTACACTGAAGATCTCGTTCACTCCAAATCAAGAAATACCCCTTTTCTCAACCGAACCATGAAAGGACGAGCTTTAGGCATCTACCACAAGGGGATGTTGCATGGTTTGGGGTAAGAAAACCACACCCGCAGGCATGGTATAACGCTCTACCCACACGAATTCCGGACCAGGCCGTTGCGGCCTTGTCGCTACACAAGATTCCAAAGGAAGTAAAAAAAACCAGCAACAACAATACCGATAACATTCTACCTTCATATTCCTTTCTCTTCCGACAGGTTCCAGAAACACTGTTCATTTGTTCTATACAGACGAAGGAAAAAAGGTTTAAAACGCACCTATCGCTTTTCTATCAACCCTTTCGAAAGTAATATCTCTTCGGCTTTTTCACCGTTCTCGACCGTAAAACCGATATCCATCCTCTGGTTCTTCAACGACATGATGAAAATTCTGTCACGCATGGGTCGGTTCACATCCAGCGGAAACCACGTCTTGAACCCCCCTGTCCCGTGCAATCGCCACTTTCCCCGCCGAAGTGACGGCTCTACGACAATCATCATCTCGATGTCATCAAACGGCACCACCTTTTTTTTACCGGTTGGAAAATAGTAGTTACGGAAGATGATTTCCTTATCGGCTATCGTTATGAGCTTGTCTGCATATGTGTTGTCCGAGATCATGTGCTCACACTTTTTACGGCAATGCGATTGAAACCTGACTGATTTGAAAATCTTAAAAAAAACTGAATCTCAGAACCCTTTTATCAGATTTTCCAGAAATGCACCAGACTGAACCACTGGTTTTCGTCGGAAAAGATCCTTTTGACTGCAAGCTCTGCATGTTCTCCCAACAGCCGAATATCCTTTTCCTCGAATTTGTGCGAGTTCTCGGTGTGGATGGTTTCCCCTTTTTTGATCCCACTATCCTCTTTTAAATACGGACTTTTGATCCGTATATCTTTCTTCGCTTCGAGATGCATTTCAATACGCATTTCTTCCTGATTGTAAAATGCCCTGTGCTCGAAATCTTCGGTATCAAAATCCGATTTGATCAGCCTGTTTATAACGTTGAGAATATTTTTGTTGAATCGTGCTGTCAGGCCCTGAACATCGTTATAGGCACTTTCAAGAACCGACACCTCCTTTACTCGATCGAATCCTATCAGAAAGCTGTCTCCGGGATTCATCGTCTCGCTTATATTACGGACAAACTGCACCGCATCTCCTCTGTCGAGATTGCCTATGGTGCTTCCGAGAAAACAGTACAGTTTCTTTCTCTCTCCGGATACAAGATGCATCTGATGTATATAATCGGCGACGATCCCCTGAACAGCAAGCTCAGGAAACATGCAGATCAGTTCTTTTACTGATGCTTCGAGGGCCGGATGGCTGATATCGACTGGAAAGTATCGAATACCCAACAATTGTTTCACCGGAATTTTTTCCAGAAAAAGGGAGATCTTGCTGTGGTCGCCACTGCCAAGCTCTACTATATCGACCTCGGAACAATCGGTAATCGCACGAAACGGCAACACCCGAAGAATGCTCTTTTCTGTTCGTGAAGGGTAATATTCATCGAGAGTGGTAATGTTTTCGAAAAGCTCCGATCCTTTTTTATCGTAAAAGTATTTGCTTGCTATCCGTTTCGGCCGGGCATGCAAACCGGTGATTATTTCTTGGATTGCCGCTTCGAGACCGATTTCCGGAAGATGGTTGACGATGGTCGCAGAACCACATTCGAAAACATTTCTGGTAGTATAATCCATGGGGGATCGTCGTTGATTCTTGATAGCCGCAGTATAAACATCATTTCGGCATACCTGTTGCATAAGGATTCGCAGGATCGCTGCTCCACTCGAACCACCCACCGTCGTAGACCGACACTCGCGGCCACCCCATCAATAACGCGTTGAACCATGCTTCACTTCCCCGCCAACCGGTACCGCAATAAAATGCAAGGTGCTTTTCGGAAACGATCCCGGATCGTTTCCAAACGGCGTCAATCTCATGGTACTCACGCGTGGTGTGGTCGAGATTACGATAATTTTCCATGTGATAGGCATCGCTGCCGCAATCGGCGAACACCGCCCCCGGGATGCGTCCTTTCTTTTTGATATAGTTGTATCCGCTTACCTCACCTATATACTCAGGGTAGCTTCTAACGCAGACCAGATCGGCATCTTTCGACAGAAGCATCTGTTTCGCTTCAGGCGTATCGACCGCGAGTTCCGGCCTGACCGGTATCATAGAACCGAACGATTCAGCCGGTTGTTTCGGCACATCGTCCATACTGATTTCATATCCGGCATCCACCCAGGAACGATAGCCACCATTCAAAACACGCACATCCTTTACACCGGCATACATCATGATGAAAGCAAGACGGATAGCTCCTATATGCCCTGCCGCGCTGCCGGGAAAATCATCGGCGTTATCAGGCTGCATGAACTTGCCATAAAGAACGACTGTTGTATCAGCGGTTATCCCGTGCTGTTCGAGAGCGGCTTTCAACTCCTCCGGACTGCGCCGGTTCCATGTTTCTGGTGATTCGAGCGCCAGTGTATCCATATCGACGGCCCCCGGTATATGCCCGCTCAAATAAGCATCACGGTTCCGGTAGTGAGCATGACAAACAACAAATCGATCGCTGCCGTACCCCTCGGGAGCTGCACCTGCTATAAGCATCTTCACCCATTCAGGTGAAACAAGCCGGTGATAGTTGACGAGTTTCTGCATCGGCAACATATCGTTCACCGACCATTCCGATATAAACCGATTGTACACAGAAACCTTGTCATAACCGTTTTCCCTGAACTTTGCTGCCGTTTTATCGCTTTGTTCCGGAGTATATCCGTATATCACAACAGGATGGTCCGGCAAGATGTTCTTGAACTGCAGAATCCTGAGCCAGTCAGAGTAAGGAAGCCACTTTTCAGGCAATGTTTTTGCCCCCTTGATATGCCCGCCCCGAGCCTCGTTCTGCATCCGCCAACCGTTATAAGCATCTATTGAACGCACGTCGATGACTGCTACATCATCATTTTCCAGAAGCTCCTGCAATGCTTCTGTCGTCATTTCTTTTGATTCAGGCATGGTATTTTGTTTCAATTCGGTTGCAGCGGATGACAGGTTATCGTCATCATCTCGGTAACGACCAACTACCGGTACTTCATCATTCAGTGATGCTCTTTATTCAATCGATGTCACCCTGCCATTTTCCCTGAATCGTTTGAACCAATGCTGACCGTCACAAAAAGGCTTGTTTTTGGATTGGCCACACCGACACAATGTATAGTGTTCATTGGATTCAGGCTTATCAGCATCATGAAGAGAAATGCTGCCCTTTACGTAATACGGCCCGTTTTCAGTGATACGTATTTCAGGGTTTTCAGAAAAGTTATCGTGTAACCGCGCTCCAATGGAATAACTTAACGCACCGGAAGGACACTTCTTTATTGTCTCGATAATTTTCTCGACACGTTCCCCATCGGGATCGATCCAGGGCTCATATTTCCTGAAAAACACTTTAGGTAGACCATCCGTGCAAAACCCTGCGTGAGAACAGATTCCACGATCATCGTGGATGGTTATGTTCTCTCCTTTGTAACTATCACTTCGCCTAGGCGGCCTTCCATCCTGTTTCTCATCTGTCCACCCGATCTTCGCATGCGTACCGTCACAAAAAGGCTTGTGCTCAGACCCACCGCAACGGCATAGAGCAATGACAGAAGTACGAAGAGGAAAAATATCTCCATTCGACTCTGTAATGCTTTCAATGTTTTCTACAATCAACGGACCGTTTGGCGAAGGCGCAATCGTAATTTCTTTTTTCCCCATTTGTCGACTCTCCTGAACACGTTTTTCTGCTTGATTTACCTTTCTGATTATAACAACCTCTCATTCAATTTGAGTAATTGTACAGTATCGTCCAAAAACCAAAAAGAATTTCATAAGCGTCTCACTGCTCGTACCGAACTCCCTCTTCACCCCTGAAACAGTGATAATAAATCGATAGTTTTGACTCACTGATTTTCTGGGATATATTAACAAGCAAGAAATGTACACAAGGCTTCCCTGCCCAATATGCAATGATCATCAATCTCCCTCGATGCCTGAACACTACTTTATAAAAACCGAAATCTCGGGCCGCTACCTTCTACAAAAACCTTCGGGAGCAGATCCCTTCCACCTCATTGTTGGCTTTCACGGATACGGTCAGCTTGCTGAAGACGAACTTGCGCTCCTGAAAGGCATGACCGGAAATTCGGCTTGGCTCTGCTGTGCTGTCGAGGCGCTTCATCCATTTTACAAACAGAAGGGTATGGTTGGCGCAAACTGGATGACCAGTCGCAATCGTGAATTGATGATACAAGAAAACATCAGCTACGTCAACGCCGTGATAACCGAATTGGAGAAACGATATCCTTTAAGCGGAACTCTCGTATATCACGGTTTTTCTATGGGGACAGCAATGGCTGCCCGTTCAGCACTTCTCGGAAACAGTGAATCGGCTGCAGTCATGTTCCTTGGCGGCAATATTCCACCGGAACACGAGAAACTCGGAAAAATGAAAAGAGCGCATATCGCAAGGGGTAACACCGATCGGCTTTATACACAAAATGAATTTGAGCGGGATAAAAAAAGATTACATGAATCAGGGATACCTTTTGAACATTGCTGTTTTCCCGGCGGTCATCAAGCTGACGATCGATACCTCGAATCGGCCGGCATTTTTCTCGAACGACTGCTCGCATGACCTGAACGTTTAAAAACTTCCTGCTTCCAACTTCAGATTGTGTTCCGGAAAGTTGTTATCCAGAAAGGTTGAAAATTGAACCATGTTTTCGAAAAAAGTCTCGATCTGAAACGTCTCTTCGATAAGTTTTCCACGCTTCCAACAGCTGAACGTGTCCGGCTTGGCAAAATCGATCAAACATATTTCGATTTTATGATTCTGGTGATATTCATAACAACCCATACATCCGAAACAACGATTACCCGGTGTAGTATCCAGACCATCGAATTTTACCTTACGCTCAAAGTTTTCATCTCTCGGAATCTGCTCATCGACGACACGTTTGAGCCCCTGTAATGAATATGGTTCTGAATCGATGAATCTGCCGACCTTCCCGACAGACCGGTAATGGACATATCTGACGTTTTTATACGCTCTCGATAAATCCATCAATTGCGTGACAACCCCCTCGTTGACGTCGCGGACAATGATAGCTGTAATCGCTATACGACCAATACACGCATCATCGAGGTTCTTCAGAGCAGTCAGTTTTTCTTCAGCCACATCGCCATTATCTATAAACCGATACCATTCATTGTTTTTTCCTCCATTCATCGATAACGTCGCGATAACAGGGACGCCTGTGTTTTTTATAGACCGGACGAAAGAAGTGTCGGCCAGCATTGTTCCATTTGAAACAAACGAAACCATATGGTTATACTCGTTAGCCGTTACAATGAATTCCAAAAATTGCGGATGGAGGGTTGGTTCACCCCCCATGAACCTGAAAGCCACTCGGCTCGGCAATCGCCTGCATACCTCTCGAAAGTAATCCAAAGACATGTCCGGTAATGATCTGACGGGATTGTAACAGTAGTTGCAGTTGTAGTTGCAGCGGTGCGTCAGATCGACATAGATGAGAGGAAAAGGGTTTTCGTCAACGCTATGAACTATCTTTGAGCCAAGTTTACCTGATGGATACTTTTTTAGCTTGGGTATACTGTGCAGTTGCCCTGGCATGGATTTCAATTTTGTGTTGATCGGAGAAAAACACCTTTTTTTAAACCACTATTATGACCAGCTGTGATAAAAACAAGGGGGTAAAACGAGAAAAGCTTATGTGTAATTTCGCTATTCCTCTTGAAACAGTCAAGAAAAGAGTGGATATATTCACTCATTTTCAACGAGACATGGCTGTTTTTTCCTGAAACGCAATACGTTCTGCCAGCAACACACCCGATACCGTGCATTCAGGCTTTTTCCATGGTCTATTGTCCTATAAAACGCTCGATATGTTCGATAAAATTGGCAGGATTAATAAATCCGGCGATCCTGCTTTCGGGGATCTCCCTGCCGGAACTGTCGAAAAAAACGATACCGGGTGGCCCGAAAATGGAGAATCGTTTCATCAGTGCACGTTCTTCCTCGGTATTTGCAGTAACATCGGCCTTGAGAAGTGAGATACTCTCGAGTTTTTCAACCACGCGCGAATCACTGAACGTGAGATGTTCGAGCTCTTTGCAAGAAACACACCAATCGGCATAAAAGTCAAGCATGACTGGACGTTGAGCAGATTCTAAAGCCCTGTCCAGTTCTTCAACCGAATGAATCATGGTAAAACGAAGCGATTTTTCTGCCTCTGCACGCCTTTCTGAACCTCCTGATATACCGGATAAAGGTTCGAACACACTGTCGCCTCCGGAAGCAGCACCAGTGAGTTCCACAACACCGACTATGAGCAAGAGAACCCCAAAAGCTTTTCTGAAACGTTCACCGACCGTAGGCTGCCCGGCTATGCATTCAAAGACCCCAAGAAATACCGAACAAAGTATGGCAAAGGACCCCCATGCCAGCAACACCGCCCATGCAGGCAATACAGGAGTGACGATCCAGATAGCAACAGCTATCAGAAGAAAACCGAATAAGTGTTTCACTCCTGTCATCCATGCTCCTGCACGTGGCAGGAGATAGCCTGCCGACAGTCCTACAAGAAGAAGCGGAACACTCATACCCGATGCCATGGAAAACAATGCAAGTCCTCCTGTAACGACATTTTTTGTCTGGCTGATATAAACCAGCGTTCCTGCCAAAGGAGCGGCGACACATGGACCGACAACGAGTGCCGAAATGGCCCCCATGACAAAAACCGCCGGAAAACGCCCTCCTTTCATGATCCTCGACGTTCCGGTCAATCTTGTCTGCAGCGCCGAGGGTATCTGGATTTGATAGACATCGAACATCGAAAGCGCAAGGAGAACAAGCAGCGCAGAAAAAATCCCAAGCACTTCAGGCCTCTGCAGAAAACCGGCAAGTCCCTCTCCTGCAAGTCCGGCCAGCACTCCCAGCATAGTATAGACAGTCGCCATTCCGAGACTGTAGACAAGCGCAAGGAGAAAACCTCGCAGACGGGTAACAGATCCTTCACCGACAATGATCGATGACAGGATCGGAACCATCGGAAGGATACAAGGTGTGAACGACAGCAAAAGCCCGAAAAAAAGGAACATCAGAGATATTTTCCAGAAGCTCCCCTCTTCGAGCGTCGAACTGAAAAAGCTTTCCTGTTCAGAGGAAGAAAGGTTGCGGGAAGACTCCGTTGCTGTATTCGACGACACTGTTTTTGAAAAAACACCACCGGTTTTTTCCGGAACAAGAAGGCCGGGCCGTTCAGGATCGACCAGAAATTTGTCCGTTACCGGGGGATAACAGAGCCCCCCTTCAGCACATCCCTGATAGGTGACCTTCAAAGTAAAAGGCTCCGATGCCGAAACAAGCGGAAGGGAAAGCGAAAGAGTATCGTGGTATATTTCCGATTCGTCTCCTGTCAGGGGGTCGACAAACATTGTTCCTTTCGGGAAAACAAGCGTTCCAAGCCTCTGAGCACCATCTTCAACCGACACATCGACCTGTTCGCGATACAGCTTACAGCCTTCGGCTATTGTCCAACGTAATGCAATCGAACCGGAACCACGAAGCTCTGCCTCGAGTCTGAATGCTTTTTCAGGTTCAAGAAATTCCGAAGCATCGATCTCATAAAGAGCAGGAAGCGATAACAAAACTATCCAGGCAAGAAAAATCGTGCGTTTGAAACGAGAAGCAAGAGAGAAAATCACCGTTTTGTAAAATAAGATTGATTTGAATCGACAACCGTATGTATTACCGAACAGCACCCGCTCTCTGTTCATCAGTTTCAAGGGCTCGCAAAATCAGCTGCTCCAGGGCTTCCCTGCTCTGAAAACCCTTAGCGACCGTGATTAGAGAGCCGTCCCGGCCAATGACAAATGATACGGGAATCGCACGAAGTCCACCTGGGATATAATCGCCAAAGGTGGAAATCATCGCCTGATCACCGATCATAACGGGATAATTGATGCCATACTCCCAAATAAAATCATTGATACTCTGTTCTTCATCCCTGAATCCAATGCCGATGAAGGTGAATCCATCCTTACCGTATTTCTCCTGAAGTTCAACCATATCCGGAATTTCCTGGCGGCATGGGGGGCACCATGAAGCGAAAAAGTTAACAATATAGGCTTTACCCGCCAGGGTCCGGCTCGAGATTTCAGTTCCATCAAGGGCTTTAGCGTTTATCAGAGGACCGGAAACCGAAGTTTGCGGGTTTATCATCATGACCGCCAGAAGCATCATGGAGATACCAAGTCCTGAAAATGACTTGCTCAGCTTGTTCATGCTCATACCGTCGTTCATTCGTATATTTTCATTGACCTTATAGAAAAAATTCATCAGGAAAAATCGGCACCCGGGTTGGATTCGGCATTTTTTACAACCGGTGATCCGGAACTGTTTACTTCAACGGTCTTGACATCCTTCAAATATTCGGCAACGCTCTCCCAAACCGGCTCTCCGGGAGACTGAGCTCCAACCGTAGCCCAGCCCGCTACCCGGTACTTGGCCGAAACATCGAGGGGTTTACCATCGGAAAACCGCATATTGCCTATACGTTTTCCAAATACCGCTGAGGGGTTTATAGTGTACTGTATACCTCCGACACGTACCATATCCCCCCCCTGCTGGTAGTAGGGATCGGCATTGAAAAGATTGTCCGCGACATCTTCCAGGATAGCCCTGATCTGGGTACCGGTCATGTCACGGACATACGTTTCAGGATAGGTCATACAGGTTTGATCGAGCACATGCTCCATGGTGACGGTTTGCCCGGGCAGAAGCGTCGTTCCCCATCGAAACCCGGGTGAAAGGGCAATTTGGGCGTCGTTGCGGGCAATAAGCGCATCACAGATAACCCTGTCGAACGGACCGTCGAAATTACCTCTTCGGTAAAGCAACGAATCTGTTGTAGCAAGCGGTTGATGAAGCTTGTCGAAGTAAGGCTTGCGGATATCGTCGATCATCGCTTTCATTTTCCGGTCTTCTCCGAGTTCGTTCGAAAAAACGGGTAAAAGCCGGTAACGATAATCTTGTACTCTTCCGTTTCCGAGCTCGAGATCCATCACTCCCAGAAACTTGCCGTTCGACCCGGCATTGGTTACAAGAGTACGACCCCTTGCATTTCGAACTTCGAAAGGTCGAGGAATCGCATCATGGGTATGCCCACCGAAAATCACATCGATACCGCTGACCTCTCCTGCCAGTTTGATATCGACATCCATACCATTGTGAGAGATCAGTATCACGGCATCGGGCCGTTCATCTCGACGGATCTTGTCAACCAGCTCCTGAAGCTCCATGCTGTTGATACCGAACGTCCAGTCGGGAATGAATCGTTGCGGATTCGCAATCGGTGTGTAGGGAAAGGCCTGGCCGATAACGGCGATCCTCTTCCTGCCGAGTTCTTTCATGACATGTGGCCTGAATGCATGCCCTGTCATTTCATCGAATGCCTCGACTCCTTCGAAAAGCGCCTCTTCCTTGACTTTAACGTTCTGGGCGACAAAATCTCCCTTGAACCTCTCGAGGTTGCTGCGAACAACCTCAGCCCCATAGGTGAACTCCCAATGGCCAGTCATCACATCAACACCGAGAAGGTTACAGGCATCGACCATATCGGTTCCCTTTGTCCACAATGCCGTCCCCGAACCCTGCCACGTATCACCGGTGTCGAACAGAAGTGTTTTATCCCTTCCGAACACGCCCCTCATTTTGTCGACCAAGGTCTTCAGATGTGCAAACCCTCCAAGCTTTCCGAACCGCTGAGCCGCATCGACATAATCAAGAGAAGTGTATGCATAAGCAAAAGGACTGCCGGCGGAGATTTTGTAATATTCAAGAAAAGCCTGACCAACCAGATGAGGAGGACGCCCGAAAGCCTCCCCGAAACCCAGATTCAGACTTGGCTCACGATAATAAACAGGCATCAGCTGTGCATGGGTATCGGTAATATGCAGTAGTCGTATATCTCCAAACTCCGGAAAACTGTACATATCAGCAGCCGAATTACAACCTTGAATACCTGCCGGCAACATGCCGGCAACACCGGCTATACCAAGAATACGAAGAAATTCACGGCGTGAAATTTGCATAGTTCTTTCTTTTTGAATGAAAGTCTTTTCTCTGAGAGGCAAAACAGCAGCTCAATGTACTGGAATAAATTCCTGCCAATGGTTGTGCATGAAAGTCCCTTGCCCGACAGCCAGCTCTCCCTGGCGCAATGCCTCCCCTGCAAGCATAGCAGCCTGCTTTTCATGACCTTTTTCCAGTGCCTCACGGGCCTCGGCTATAAGGGTGGCCGTATCTCTCCATTCAAAACCCAGATCTGCCGCTCCTTTCCTGGCCTCCTCTGCCTTCAGGATAAGTTGCTCTGCAGAAGGAGCGGCATACAGCGTAGGACCAGACAGCAACAATATCAATAAGCAGTACCATGGAATCAGTTTCTTCATCACTCGTTTCTCCTTATTTACGTGAAGCCGGACCATTGAAGTGCATGCCATTCGACATCACGGTTTGGAAAAATTCAAGGTTGCGGTATTCCTCCCCCTGTATAGCAAGAGGTTTAGCCCCGATATTCCTGTTACATCCTGCGTAACGTCTCTGAAGTGTTCCGATCTCTCCCCATTTCAACCGAAATACAGGGAAATGGACAGGGTGACCCAATGCAGGGCTTATGACCTCTGACCGTAGACGCCTGCCGGAGTAGCGCATATGACACCCTGCACACGACATGTTGAGCTGTCCTCGTTTCGCATAGAAAAACTCCTTCCCTTTGAGATATGCCTCGTAAGCACCTTGACTCGAAACCTTCACCTCAACGGGTTTACCCCTACTGATATAAGCCATGTAGCTTGAAATTTTGGCAATATCCCCTTTTTTGTACTCGAGGGGGGGCTCTCCGTTTGCCGACCGGCACTCGTTGATGGCCATCTCGAGGGTAACGACCATGTTGCGTTGTTCGTCGAAATAGGGATAATTGTGGCGAACGGCACCTCCTTCAGGAAAACAGTCAGTATATGTCTTCCCGTTCGAGAATGAATTCTCGAACAATGCCTGGCCCTCTTCAACTGCGATTGAGTATGGAGGAAAATCTTCCATTGCCAGCCATTGCTCCCTTGCATTATCGTCTATGGCATAGACACCGTCCGCGAAATCATCGAGCTCAACTTCGGGAAACCTTTCGGTGAAATACGCCCTGAATTCCTCGATGTCCTTATTGACAAGGGCACTGTAATCTTTTGTCTGACATGACCACAGCATAGTAATCGGTAGCAGCAGCAGAAACATTCGACTCTGTGATATCTTCTTCATGACGTTCCGGTAAATGATGTTTAATTAGGTCCCGCCGATGATCGCATCGACACGCTCACTTTGCCCCTTGTTATCCATCCAGCTCAGTGATATCGACTCCCCTGCTTTTGCACCGTCAAAAGTAAAGGCCAGATAAGGATCCATCGAAACACCCGGGCCGAGTTCGGAATGGAAAACGATCTCCCCGTTGTATTTCACGGTCACCTCGGTGATATAGTGCGCCGGTATCAGATTTCCTTCCGCATCCTTACGACGCCCCATTTCCATAGGATGCTTGATCAGCATTTTTACAGACACTGCGTCTCCTTTGGCAACAGCTTTTACTTTCATTCTACCTCCTTCTCTATTATTATAGTTGTTATCCGCCACAGCCGCCGATGGTGACCTTGACCTCACGCGTTGCCCTGTAGAGCTTATCTCCTGCCCTTACGAGAACAGTGATATCCGATGTTTTTGCCATACGAATCCTCAAGGAGACATCAGGATGCATACGAGGCAAAACGTCGAACGATGCAACAAGAGGCGAAAAATTTGCTTCTGCGAAAATGCTAATGCTGGTAGCACCCGGTATATCAGTTGAAATCGTCACAGGTACAAATGCCCCGTTTTCAGCAATTTGAGGAGCCTTTATCTGTATCTGGCCTGAATCCTCTATCGGCAGAGAACCGTATTTCGCATTGATTGCTTCCTCGAGACTCCCCGAGAGGAAAGCCTCGTCACTTCTTTTTGCGAACACCTGTAGGGGAATCGTGACAGCAAGTGCGGCGCTGGCCAGAGTTCCTCCGAGTGTCCTTAAAAAACGACGGCGGGTAATGGTCATGTTTACCTCCTGTTATCAATGAAATTGGTTTCTGAAAAAAGAACAATCATAGAGCGTACATGTAATCGACTACGGCATCTACCTCCTCCTCGCTCAGAATACCATGTTTACCGAAGGGAGGCATGATGCTTTTGGGATTTTTTTCCGTAGCGTCCCAAATCTGACGCCGAAGGACGGACCTTTCCGGAAACCTCGCTTTCATCTGAATAAGAGGCGGGCCGAAATTACCCGGCTGTTCTCCTCCCGGCATCATGTGACAGGCCAGACAGTTCCCTTTCATGCTGTCGAAGGACACCTTCCGGCCAAGCTCGATCTGTTCTTCACCAGGCTCATCGGCCACGAGAGACGAGGGAAACAGAAAAAAAACAGCAGCAGCAATCATGTAGATATGCATCATAGTCATCTTACATTTGTTTACAGAAAAACATCTCCCAACAACAGCCGCTTATGGCACAACTCATCCCCAGGTATTTGTTGTAATGTCCCGATACCATGTCACAGCCTGGTCAGCCTCTTCACGATAACGCGCATCAGAAGCATCGATCGGTGTCATCCCACCCTCGCCCTTTACAACCGTTATCCGACCTGAATCGACCGAAAAGCTACCTTTCGCCGAAAAACCATATCCCTGAGTGACAAGACTGTAGCAGATGCTGCCGAATGAAGGTGACCGTGGCAGTTCACCGTTGAAAAGACGTAACACTGCCGAAGCAGCAACTTTTCCCTGGCTTCCTGCGGCAAATCCTGATTTCGGCATAGGTGCAGCCTTACATGCATCACCTATCACGTGAATTCCCGGATGAATGGTCGACTCCAACGTCAGAGGGTTCACCGGACACCATCCGGAAGCATCGGCAAGCCCTGTATCGAGGGCGATTTTACCCGCCTTCTGAGGAGGGATGACATTGATTACATCGGCGAACTCATCACCGAACTCGGTGGCAACACTCATTTGCTCTGAATTGACACTCTCCACCTTCCCACCGGCAAATGCCCCGCGCCATTCGATCATCCCGGGATAAAAGCGCTCCCATCCTTTCATGAACTGATCTTGATCTGAAAATCCATCCTTGCCGTCCAGTACGAGAACACGCGATTTCGACTTGTACTTTTTGAGATAATGAGCAATTAAACTTGCCCGTTCATATGGAGCTACGGGACAACGGTACTCTCCACCGGGCGGACAGATGATCACGGTTCCTCCATCCTTCATTGATGTTAGTTGTTTTTGTAACAACAACGTCTGCGGTCCGGCCTCATACGCGTGTGGCATTACGCCTGTTGCAACTTCTTCGCTGTAACCGTCAATGGCATTCCAGTCGAAACTTACGCCGGGAGAGACGACAAGGCGATCATATTCAAGAACCTTGCCTTTCTCCAGCCTGACTTTATAGGTAATCGGATCGATTGCAAACGCCCTGTCTGCAATGACATCGACCCCGTACCGCTCTGTCAATAGCCTGTATGTTTGTGCTAACTCTTGGATATTTTGCAACCCGCAGAAAACCCAGTTACTCAAGGGACAGGTGTAATACACCACCTTCGGTTCGACAAGCGTTACCGCAACAGATGGATCGATTTCCTTGATATGTCTTGCGGCGGCCGCACCTCCGAACCCACCACCAATAACCACGACGCTCCTTGTCGAGGAATAAGCCTTTTTCGGTATACCAAGAGGCCCCATTACCGACCCGGCAATACCTGCAATGAAAAGTCTGCTGAAATCTCTACGCGTAATCATTGCCGCCATAAATCATTTCTTTTTTTCTGCCGAGCATAGCATCGAACTCTGAACATATTACAACTATGTAATTATATAGTAATAATTGAAGAAACTTACAAGTATTTTTTTAAAACTTGACCACAACATCGGCCTGCCAGATATCGAGCCCTTCACCGGCATCTTCTGAACCAACGCCCTGATCATGGTTATAGTACTTGAGACTTAGCATCATGTTTTGCACGAGCAGATATTTACCTCCCACCTCGAAACCTTTGCCGTCAGTCCCTCCTCCAAAACGAGTACCGTCGGTGAACGCTCCGAGCAAAGCATCTTTCTCGATATAGCAATAATTGGCATCGATTTCCCATCGCCCCGGCTTTGCTGCCTTACCAAGTTTTGCTCCAAACAAGTAAGCCTTGTTTTCCTCATCAACGTCTTCGGCTACATTGATGGCATATTGACTGTAAACTTTCAAGGGAACCTTTCCAGTCAAGCCCGTATCGAAATACATGAAGATTTCGAGCACATCATAATCGTACTTCAGCGTAGCTGCAGGGGTGCCGCTACCAGTACCACTGTTATTGAATAACTTGTCTTTATATGCCCAGCCAGCAACATTGGTATCAGCAATATTGAGGTAGTTGTAAAACCCCGCGCCAATCATAAAACTGCTATTGTCGACTTTTCCATTCCAGGCCAATTGTGACACCCAGAATGCAGGATCGTTTTCACCATCACCCGCCTCATCGATGAAATAGTAACCAAGAACCGCATTCAGACCTGCAGAATGTTTCCTGCCGTCCTTACCGTAATGCAGAGACAGACCTTCGATGGTCAGGTCGGTATCCCATAAAAGATCGTTGACTCGAACAATGGACTCACTCACGGCACGCTTCCCGAGGACGATATCCACACGCCCGTCGAGTCCATATGACATAGGATGAAAATCAATATAGGCCTGATTGAGTTTGAACGATTTTGCGGTAAAACCCTCACCAAGAACCTGCATTCGAGAAACAGGGTTGCTCCCTCCCGTCGAAAGCTCTATACCAGCGTTCAATTCTTCGCTGATTTCAGGAAAACCTCCTATACGAACGCGCAGACGATGGCTGTCACGGTTATTATCCTTCGTTTCGGGATTGTCAATCTGATAACGATACATGACATCCCCTTTCCAGTTCCACTCAACAGCAAAGGCATCGCTCACGACGCCGGCAAATACAAAAAAGACGAGCAACGTGATAAAATTCTTCATGGCATAAACAGTTAAAAATGATACTATTACAATTCCCTACTGTCAATGCCCGCAGAATTCTTCACGGCATGTGAAGTAATCGTTACCGCATCAGTGCTGTACGATACTTTCAGCACCACTCCAGCTTTTTACCGATTACAGAAATTATGTCTCGGAAAAGTCAGGGAAACCATATAACTATGAAATTATATATGAAATAATAGAGCATACTGCAAGTATTTAAGACGTATAAACAACAAAAAACAGAAGAAAACCGCTATAAAACGTTCGCTAATGCCGCTCAACCATAGCGCCCAATGCACCTCCTGACAAACGAAAACGCATATCTGCAAGCCCGGCTATAAGCATCTCCGCACACTTGTCATTCAACAGTTTTATTATTACATTACCTCTCAATTTTTTGCAGGATTGATCCTGCTGTACGATCACATGTAACCGATTTCTGAGTTATGGCCAAGAAACAAACATTCGGCGACAAGACAGCAAAGAAAGGTGGAAATGATTTCAAGGTTGCGAAACTTGTTTACTCGGTAAAGTCCGAGAAAACAAACGCCTGGAAATTCATGGAAAAAAACGTTCGCATTCCGAACGGCGAGAACGACCAGAAAGTCCTTACTGACTTTGTCAGTAAAGCGACAAAATGAGCTTAGCTTTTTTGCGATGAAGAGGCTGTCTCAAAGGGCAGCCTCTTGTATTATGAGTATGCGATCCGCTCATGGCTGATGTCTCTTTTCAAGCAACCCGCAGTCCTAACCAGAAAACCTGGTAGTTCTTCCGTTTATCTCAATGGATATTGGATCACAATGAATCCCGAGCCCCTCTTTCACGAAACGATATGGTTCGAGGATATTATCCGATAAGATGATTTCTGTGCCGGTCTCGAGCTCTACGAACAGAAAACCTCATGTTTCAGAAAAATAACGTTTCGTTTTTCTCGTTTTGTCCATATAACACAGAGGAAAACCGGAAGAGATGATAAACATCTATACTTATGACCGATAAACCTGAAAAAGAATGGTTTGCCGAGTGGTTCAATCATCCCCTGTATCTGAAAGTATACAGCCATAGGAACGATGACGAGGCAAAATCTTGTCTTGAAACCATTATCAGCAAAACAGGACTGGAAAGCTTTGAACCGTCAGATATCACCGTCATGGATATCGCCTGCGGTGCAGGACGACATGCATTGGAACTTGCCCGTCAAGGCTTCAAAACAACGGCAAACGATCTCTCCCCGTTTCTACTTGAATGTACACGTTCGCAAGCCGATCGGGAAAACATCTCGATCGAGTGCACCAGAGAGGACATGCGGCATATTACCGCGGTAAACCGTTACGATCTCGTCGTGCAACTGTTCTCGAGTTTTGGTTATTTCAAAACGAAAGGGGAAGACCTTCAGGTCTTGGAAAATGTTTACAGGTCTCTGAAAAAAGGCGGCTGGTACATCCTCGATCTGATGAATCCCGTCTACCTGAAAAAAAACCTCATCCCCACTTCTTCCCGAAACATTGAAGGCCTGAACGTTTCCGAACAACGCAGCATCGAATCCAACCGCGTTATCAAGCAAATAACGATACGCTCTTCAGACGAATCGATCTCTTTTGAAGAATCAGTCACGCTGTACTCATTGAAAACAATGAAAGACATGCTCCAATCGACCGGTTTTATAATTGATCGTATTATCGGGGATTACACGGGGTCGGCGTACCATACGGAAACGTCACCGAGAATGATGATTTTCGCAAAGAAAAAGGAATCGAAAAGAAATTGCGTCCAAAGTGAACAATGATCCAGGTTATTTCATTGTTCATCAGAACATAGCTGTAATATCTGGAAGCAAAAAGCTCGGTATCGAGATTGTAGCTTCAAACAGTAAGATCAGCGCTCCTTTGCGCTACTTCAAAAGCATCTCTCGCAATGTTTTAATTCCGGCATGTCTGGCTTTCATGAGCAACATCTGAAAAAGCTGAGCGGTGAGAAATGCATCACCTGCTGCAGTATGCCTGTCGTAGAGGCGAATATTATAGCGTTCCAATAAAACATCCAGCCTATACTCCCCTCCTTTGTGTGCAAGATTGTAGTAGGGCCCCTTTTCAAGCCTTTTGGCAAGACTCGCCGTATCGATAACCTGATTGAAAAGCTCGATTCGATACCGTTGTTTCAATATTCGGTTTATCATGGCAACATCGAAATCGGCATGTTGTGCCACAAGAACACTGTTCCTTATGTATTGCAGAAAACCGGTTACCGCATCATTTTCATCGCTTCCCTCATGAAGATCCCGCAAGAGAAGCCCGTGAGTGGTCACTGCTTCACAGTCACCGACACTTTCTCTGCGAACAAGCACTTCGAATGAGTCTTCCACATTGATCTGGAGACCGTCGAGAGCAATCGCGCCGATTGAAATAACCAGATCTTTTCCACAATCGAATCCTGTTGTTTCAGTATCGAAAACAACAAAACGAACCTTTTCCAGGGATAGATCAAAATGTGAAGGTCCTGCAAAGCCATTCACATAGTCGCAAATACTTGCAGGAAGTTCCCCATGTCGACAACGGCGCAATGCAATTGATTTTGCAAAAAAGCTAATCACGAATATAATCAAGCTGGAATCTCAGGTTCAGCGCTTTTTGTACTTTTTCGATGGTTGAAAAAACGTTTCTGAGGTTCTGCCGTTCAATTTTGTTAAGGGTTTCCGGTTTTATATAACGGCCCGAGGAAACATTGACAAGACCGTTGACAGCCCGTAAACGCATCAGAAATTCGTATCCTGCCGCTGCTTCCGCCCCAAGCTCTTTCATACCAGGCACAAGAACCTGAAGACGCTTGAAACGCTCGACAGTGCTGAAATATTCAGGAATCTTCTGTTCGTAGGCAAGAACCCTGGCGGCATCGGAAAGAGGCATCATAGCACGAGCCTTGATATCGAATTCATTTGCATGATCACGGCTTTTTTCAACCAGAAAATTGCGAAAAAAACCGAGAGGAGGAGGATTCTGCAAGGCATTTTTAGCGAAAAAACCAAGAAACCCCCGGTTTTTCGCTATAAGATTGAAAATTTCCTGCTTCAGCTCAGCAGCGAGCTTTGCCTGGCCGAAAACAGGCCTGAAATCAAAAAAAATTGTCGAATGCATGACCGCTTTCGGTTCAGGCGTTACGATCCATCTGGAAAAATAACTTTTCCACACGGACAACGGCTGACACCACATCGGATTGCTTGCCATGACGTCTGCCGGACACGCTACAAAACCACAATGCTGAAGGATACCGGTCACTTTTCCGCCGAGAGCCAGAAAATACTCATGAACCTCTTCTTTGTCTCCTGCTGCTGGTTCTGCATAAAGAATTGCATTATCCTGATCGGTGCGCAATAGCTGTTCCTTGCGACCTTCGCTCCCAAGCGACAACCAGCAGAAATCCACATCAGGGCGTACGAATTCCATTTCCCTTTCAAGCTCTTTCAAGGAAAAGTCAATCGCTCTTGTGATGATTGCATCATTGATCTCCGTCACGATATTGGAAATGAAATGCACGGCCACTTCTTGCTCCATGTAGACTTGGAGAAGATTCTCCGTTATGTCTCTTTGTTCCTTGAGCTGATCACGATCCGAAGCCTGCATGATCGCTTTCATGATAACGGCGGGATTATTCCCTTCAGAAGTGATGATATCGTGCTCTGATATAATCCCTGTAACAGCACTGTCAGGTGAACCGTCCTCTGTCATGCAGAAATGACGCAACTTCGTTTTCACCATGAGCATCACCATATCTGCAATGGTCTTACCACCGCTGATCGTATAGACCGGGCTGCTCATGATACTGCTTACCGGCTCTTCCTTGATCGAACCAGGCCTCGAAACAACTTTTTTAGTAAGATCGGTGTCGGTAATGATACCGAGGGGATGTTTTTGAGGAGAAACAATGATAATGGAACCGATATTTCGTTCTGACATTATCCTTGCCGCTTCACGGATGGTAATATCCGGTGAACACGTGATTACGTCCGTAACGGGCTTTACCTCGAGTGTCTCATTCTGCAGAAAACTGTTACATGACTGCTCCCTGTAGAGATGCTGCCCGATACCGAAAGCTTCGGTCAGCGTGTGTTCGATCTCTTCGACACTTTTTGCGAAAGCACCGGCAAAGAAAAGGGATACTCTGGGATTTGTCTCGAGAAGATGCCTGATTTTATCGACGGGAAGCTCGAACAGCAGACTTTCTTCAGCAACCTGCGCAGTCAACACATAGTCCTGATGGGCGAAGATGGCTCTTACACCGAAAATATCCCCCTCGTCGCAAAGATCAACAAGCACCTCCTTGCCGTCAACATTGTCGAACAGGCGTACTGCACCCTTCATCACCATGAAGGCATGCTTTTTTAAAGTATCACCCTTTCTAAAAAGAATTTCCCCTTCTTCATGGTAGGTAAGGGAAACCGACTCTGCCAGCTCCTGCAAAATATCAGGAGCGAGTTCGTCAAAAGGAGGATATTTTTGTAGATCCGCAACTACCCTTTCAACTATGGTATTTGAAGGCATATACCGGTATGTTTAAAGCAACCCTTCTTCTTTATACCAATTGAAAGCACGCCGTATACTCTGCTCGATAGGTTCTGTTCTCATATCGAGCTCACGAATGGCCTTCTCTGAAGAGAAATATAAGAACTCTGAAGCCACTCTGAACATTGTGGGGTTAAAAAGCTTGGAAACTCGGTTTTTGAAGTGCAGCATTACCAGTAAAGCATGCAGGAATTTTGTAACGAAAAACGGAAGGGGTACCATGAACATCGGTCTACCGGTAACCCGAGAGATTATATTCGCCAGCTCCTTGTACGTAACATTATCCCCGCCGAGGATGTAACGCTCTCCGGTACGACCTACCTCCATTGCACGAACTACTGCCTCGACAACAATCTCAACGTCGACGACACAAACGCCCCCAAGAGGGTAGAACGGCATTTTTTTATGATACGCGTCTTTTATGAGGCGACCGGCATTGAAGTTGACATCGCCCGCCCCGAATACATAAGCCGGATTGACGATAACACAATCGAGCCCTTTTTCTACGGCTTTTTTGACCTCGATTTCAGCTTGCCTTTTTGTTTCAGCATAGTACAAGCCAACCTTATCGAAATTCCACTCCGATGATTCATTGCAGGGAGGATCGTTCTTTTTGGAAATCCCGACAGCGGTTATGGAACTGACATGAACGACTCTGCCGACCTGCTTGTTGAGAGCGGCCTGCATGACATTGCGGGTTCCATCGACATTAATGGAACGGAGAAGGCCTACTTTACCGTTTGACCCGCCCATATAGGTATATCCCGCCGAATGATACACCTGATCCATACCTTCAAATGCATCTTGAAGGGAATCCACATTCGTAATGTCGCCTTCCACTATATGAACCTTGCCTGCAACGTCCGAAAAGAGTTCAAGATTTGAACCCTTCCGAACGAGGGCATATACTTCATCACCGCCAGAAAGCAGCTTTCGTACAAGACGTGAACCAATAAAACCGGTAGCACCGGTCACCAATATTTTTCGTGACACTTACTCGGCAGACTCCGTTGTTTCAGAAAGCACAGTCTCTTCAGATACATCGGCTGTTTGAGAAACAGTATCTTCCTCAGCCTGAGCAGAAACTACCGGGGCTTCTTCAGCTCCTAATTCGTCAAGCTGATCGGCAAGATCGTAGAATTTTTCTTGAATAGCCTCGTTTTCTCCTGCAAGCTCTTCGAAACGTTCACGATTTTCTTCCAGAAGTTCTTTGATAAGGCTCATGCTGTACTCAAGAGGAGCTCCACCGAGTTTTTCCTGATAACCCGCAACAGCATCGTATATGCCATTCATCTCGTCAATATTCTCTTTCAGCATTGAAAATTCACTTCCGTATTGACTTACCAGCTTATCGAGTCCCTCGCTGTACTCCCATTTCAGATCTTCCTTCAATCCGTCAAGAACACCTTGCTGCTCCATTGTTACAGCTTTCAGAGCCGTTAACTCATCGCTTATTTCTGCCATGGTTTGCTCGATTTCACTCCTCAACCCCTCTTTTTCCCCGCTTCCGCAGGCTGCGAGACTGACGAACAGAAGGAGAACGCATACCTGTTTTAGAAATGTGATAGACTGCTTCATATTTCACCTGTTTTTTTATGTTAAGGGTACTTGCACGAGCTGTTCCGCACCCATGATTATGACAAAGTAACTTGCTTTTTCTACGGGGTCAATCGGCGCTCAGCTCACCATCGATGATCTGCTTGCGGATTCCCTCGACTCTCACGTGAACATCATCTCCGATCAATTGCGCATTGTTTTCATTGTACACATAATCGGTGTAACGACCATTCAATCCATAAACATTCATCCGTCCTCCTCGAAACGTTCCCGACTGGACCTGCTCAATTGTCGTAAAGACGGTTCGATCGATCGCTTTCGTGATACTGGTCAGAACATATCCTGGAGCGAGATCACCCTGATCCCGATCCGTCCCGATAACCAGATTACCTGTCTCACGGGCAGCTTCAACTACGCCGACGCCACTCAAACCTGCAGCCTGATAGATGATATCGACCCCCCTGGCATACTGACCGAGCGCCAATTCCTTGCCTTTGGCCGGATTCGCAAAGGCACTGCCCGTCATACCGATATACCCAGAAATGACAATAATATCAGGGTTCACATATTTCGCACCGGCTGCGTAGCCATTTTCAAACCGTTTGATGATATTCGACTCCATCCCTCCGATGAATCCTATTGACCCGGTTTTCGTTGACAAACCGGCAAGTGCCCCGGCCAGAAAAGATCCTCGTTTATCTTCAAATGCAATCCCGGAAAGATTCTGAGGAATCATCGCACCTTTTTTCGGCTGATAGTCGATACAGGCAAAATACTTATCAGGAAACTCTTCAGCCATCTCAGAGATATCTTCACTGAAAAGAAGTCCCACGCCAAAAATCACCTTGACCGAAGGATCGGCTGCCAGTTGCCTCAATGCAGCTTCCCTGTCAGCACCTTCGCCCGAAGGCTCTATAAAAACAATATCCACACCGAGTGAATCCCTTGACATTTCAAGACCATTATATGCTACATCGTTAAAAGATTTATCGCCTCTCCCACCAACGTCAAAAACCATACCGACGGTCATGTTGCCGGAAACATCATGAGGAGGAGCTTGCGATGAGCAACCCGCAAGAAGCATTATCACCATGCCGAGTAACGAGAACGAATATTTCATATGGCAATGTTTAACGCTTGTGTGAATAGAAATAATTAAAGGTATAACCCAAATAGAGAAACTACCCTAAACGTCCAAAAAAGTCAGGTCGATTTGAAACATTCAATGCCCGGTTCAGGTAGAAATTACAGAGGCTTAACATAAGAAAAACTTGGCCTTTTTAAAAGTGATAACACAAGTTGAAACAATTACCAGCCACAGACAAAAGAGGCTCGCTATGGAAAAAATAAACCCGATATGTTACGATTATGGAAGCACTCTATCCAAGTAATCAATGAAGTAATTAGTATATTGAAAAATATCGGTTGATACTCTTTACTCCTTTCTTATGAATACAAGCCTTGACCCTCTTTTTTTCTTCGTTTCAGATACCTTTGACCTTCCTCTGCTCTTCAAAGGCAAACATATTCCGTTCTCTTTACAGGCAGCCCCCCAAAAAAACGAAACGATTCGTTTTTTCGACACTTTCGATTGGAAAGGTTGGAGCCAAAAAAAAGCAATCGTTCACTACGGTTCCCGACTTCGTATTGTGGAAATAAAAAATGGCAGGGAATTGGGTTCTGCTTCACTAAGAAAAAAACCGCAGAATTTTTTTGCTGGAAATATCGCTGAAAAGACAATAGCCTCGAGACTACTCGATATTTCAAAGCTCAGAGCTTTCATCTGCTTCGGAACGGTCGAAACCGAAGTGAAGAGATGGCGGGTTCTCGATGAAAACCAGAAAACCGTCGCATCAATCGAACTGCGCTCGATACAGTCGAACTCCGAAGAGCCTGCAACAATCGCTCTCAAGCTTTCCCCGATAAGAGGTTATGGGAAAGAACTTGAAACTATCGCAGAGCGGCTTCAACAAAGTTCCGATTATAAAGAAAAATCCAATTTTCTCGACTTTTACACAGCGGTACTTGCTGCAACGGGAACTACCCCGGCATACTATTCGCCCAAGCCCTCTCTCAAGCTAAAACCCGGCAACACCATCCATGAGTCAGCGAGACAATTACTGCTTTCAACGCTCGAGGTCATTCATATCAACGAGCAATGGATCCCCCAAAACATCGACACAGAATTTTTGCACGACTACCGTGTCGCCATCCGCAGAACACGTTCGATCCTTGCTCAGTTAAAAGGAATTTTTCCACATGAAGAGCTTTATCGTTACAAGCAGGCATTCCGAGAACTCGGAAAAAGAACCAACAATCTTCGAGACCAGGACGTTTACCTGATTCAGGCCAAAAAGTTCAAAGACCTTCTCCCTGTCACCATGCGTGACTCCCTCGATCCATTTTTCGCAGACCTTCGGAATCGTCACAGAAAAGAGTTGAGAAATTTCTCACGATATCTTGGTTCCGAAAAGTACCGGCATTTTATGAAGGAATGGGAATCGTTTCTAAAAAATGAAACATTACCGGATTCAAAAACCACCCCTGATGCAGAAAAGAAAACTTCGGAAGTTGCCGTGTCGACAATACAAAAGGCATGGAAAAAAGTCATCCGTCACGGCAGGAGCGTCAGCCGGATCGCAACCGATACAGAACTTCACGCTTTACGCCTCGACTGTAAAAAGCTGCGTTATCTACTGGAATTTTATGCGTCTCTCTTTCCTGCCAAGACGCTTTTGAACATTGTTCGTCAGCTAAAAACACTACAGGACAATCTTGGAACGTTTGTCGACCTGTCAGTACAACAAAACTATCTCAACGACTATCTTTCACACCTCGAGTCCACAACCCACAACATTCCTTTTGCCGCTTCGCTCGGCGGACTGGTAACTGCATTGCATCACGAACGAGAAAATGTTCGTTCACATTTTCATAGTGCTTTCGACGTTTTTGACAAACCTGAAACCGAAGCCCTTTTCAACCAGTTGCTCAACAAATACCGCTGACATGAAAACCATTGCACTCTACAGCATCAAGGGAGGTGTAGGAAAAACCGCATCTGCAGTCAATCTGGCGTATCTTTCTTCTCTTGCCGCCCCCCCAACGCTTATCTGCGATCTTGATCCGCAAGGGGCGAGTTCATTCTACTTCCGAATCGTTCCGAACAAAAAATACTCGAGCAAAAAATTTCTCAAGGGAAATAAAAAAATCTATGATAACATCAAAGGTACGGACTACGACAATCTCGACCTTTTACCAGCAGATTTTTCATACCGGAATCTGGACATTGAACTGCAGGAGGAAAAAAAACCTCAAAAGAAACTGAAAAGTAACATCCAGGAACTCAACACCGAATACCCTTACATCTTTTTCGATTGCCCGCCGAACCTCACCCTTTTATCTGAAAGCGTCTTTACAGCTTCGGACTTCATTCTCGTTCCGCTCATCCCGACAACCCTTTCGCTGAGAACTTTTGAACAGTTGCTTGCTTTCTTTAAAACAAACAAACTCGACACCTCGAAAATCAGAGGTTTTTTCACCATGTTCGAACGCCGTAAGGCCATGCACCGGGATATTGTCGAGGAATACTGTGGAAAAAAGCGTTTCCTCAATCGGATCATTCCATACAACTCGGAAGTTGAGAAAATGGGCATCTATCGAGCACCTCTCAACGCTGTCAGGCCGAATGCTCCGGCGGCAATAGCCTATAAAGAGTTATGGGAAGAGTTATCGAACGAAATTGACCGGTAATGCATCATAACGACAACTATAGGCCAATCCATCATTTGTAATCATTGATCTTTTTCTATACATTATCTTCCCTATGAACAAGGCGAAGTGGCCGAGTGGCTAGGCAGAGGTCTGCAAAACCTTTTACAGCGGTTCGAATCCGCTCTTCGCCTCAAACATGAAAGAGGCTGTCCTTTTGAGACAGCCTCTTGTATTTTTTTGGGGACATTCGTTTTCAAAGCATCGATTCAAGAGGATGGTTTGCCCTCTTTCTCTCCGTTATCCTCGGGTATGACATCGGGGAATTTTGGGTACTGACTGACAATCATGAGGCTTTCTCACATCTGTTTCTGAGACAGCCTGTTTCTTATTCTATACCTCCATGTTCATCCTCCGCTCTTTCATAACATCGGAAACAGTATGTCCGAAAGCTTCCATCCCATCCCCCTGCGGCTGAAAACAAATTTCACCTCCTTTCCCAACTCATTCTCCGGAAGAGTAACCACAAATTCATCGAACGATTCATAAGACATGACAGCATCGGTAAAAGGCTCCTGCGATTGTTGATTCGTAGAAGAACGACCATCTTCCTCAATCACGAACTGTTGACTCTCCATCATCCGCGTAATACCGGCCGGAGTAACAATAGCGTCAATCATTCTTTCCACCACCATACCGCCCAAAGCCGCCCCAAAAGCAGCGAACTGGTCATCTTCATCCATATCTTCCGACAACATGCCATTCAAGATGTCCGCATTGAGACGGTCTTTCAGGTTCTGCCGTAAAACAGGAAAATCGACATGTTCGGATAACGCATCAGCATCATTGCTCTTTACGGCTGCCTCTATCTGGTTGACAGTGATATAGGGTGTAGCGAACAGATACAGCAGCAGAAAAACAAGGACAGCAACAACCGCGGTAATAATTTTTGAATTTTTCATTTTTAGTGAGGCTTAACTTTTTTACCCTGAAAATGCATTTTTATCACCCGACAATTCCGCTTTATAAAACATAAATAGCAAAGAACTGTTTATGGGCAAGCCTGTGCAATCATGACCGTCA
This sequence comes from Prosthecochloris sp., assembly GCA_015482705.2. Lineage (GTDB taxonomy): Bacteria > Bacteroidota > Chlorobiia > Chlorobiales > Chlorobiaceae > Prosthecochloris. The sequence goes on from JADMLA020000039.1 coordinate 105,233, forward strand.
CACGTTTTTCGCTCACCTCTTCAAGACCGCCGCGCAGCTTGATATGCCTCCTGTATTTGCCCTTTCCTTCCAGGATTGCATCCGGATCGTGAAATGATGCTCCGTGACTAAATTCTACGGAGACATGCTCCTTGTAGACAAAAATACCCCCTGTCAGTTCCCTGTCTTTCAGAAAAACTATCCCTCCGTATTTAACTGCTTCCGAAAGATCCGGACATGTTTTCAGAAAAAGGGATCGAACTCCGGCCACAATGTCGTGAAACTCAAAAGAATGCTTTTGTATATCATGCATGTGCGCTTCGACACTACCTTTAGATTGCACCATGTTCTTTGTTTCTTTAGGTGAGTTAAAAAAAACGGCGTCCGGCGAACGACTTGAGCTCAAGGCGGGCCAAAATGTCAGGGAGATTTTGGTGCCGCAGGCTTTTTCGCAAACACATAAGCTCTTCGGCTTTCGTACTCCACTCCGGAATACGGCTCTCTTTCGATTATCTCTATTTCCTCAAATCCCCTGCCCTTTAAGCAGCCGAAAATGAAATCCGTCTTGAAAAACATGAAGTCTCCATCGACTTTCATGCCGAGAAATTCATCCAGGTGGATTGTTTCATCACCAATGTGATAGGTTAAAAGAAATGTTCCGCCTGGCAGCAATACACGAAACACTTCACGGAATACAGTTCCTACCTGCTTTTCTGTCAAATGCACTATAGCGTAAAAAGCTACAATACCGGCTATTGAGTTGGATTCAAATTCGAGTTCGAGAATATTTCCCTTCCGGAAATGTATCTCCGGATGAATTGCCTTGGCCTGCTTCAGTATTTCCTCCGACAGATCCAGCCCAGAGATTTCAACACCAAGGTTTTTCAGGTATGCCGTAGTTTGACCCGGACCACAGCCGAAATCCCAGACCGGCTCGTTGCCTCCGATCTCTTGCGAAAATCTGTAGAGTATTTCCCGGTCTTTCGGCTTCTCTTCATGCTCGCCACAGAATGCCTCTGCATACTCCCTAGCCACCGTATCGTACAGACGTTCTACCTTGTTCAAATCCTGTCCCATAATTCATCTTTGATTCCAAACACCAGCATGTTGCCTTCTCTCAGATAAGTATTCTTACATGCAGAAATGTAAAGCAAACCTCAGACCTCAACAAACATACTTTTTCGATACCAAAACCGCTTGTTCAGCGACAATCATTTGCAAAGGTTGTAAACTAATGTTACATATTTTTTTAGGACAAATTTCCTGTCCGGCCTAGTGACACGCTGCCGCGCCTGGTTCCCCCCGCCTGACGGCCCGAAGTCTCGGGAAATGCGGTTGGTCACGCTGAAGCAGTAAACTCGACATATCAAAACCAGGTTACTTTATGGGTCTTATATATCCTGATTTCCAGACACTCCCAGAACTTTTCACAAGCGTTTTCCGCCATTACAAAAAACAACAGAAAAAATTCCCTCTTGCCAGAAAAGTTAATGGCACCTATGAAACGATCTCATATGACTCACTCAGTGAAGACGTTTCCGCTCTCGCCGCGTTTTTGAAGCACAAGGGCATTGAAAGAAAAGACCGTGTCGCCATTTTATCGGAAAACCGTCCAGGCTGGTATCTTGCCGACATGGCTATCCTTAGCATAGGAGCAGCCGATGTTCCGCTGTATCCGTCACTTCCCCCTGTTCAGATAGAATACATCCTCAAAGATTCCGGTTCCAAGGCCATAATTGTCTCCAATATGCTCCAGCTTGGAAAAGTCCTTTCCATCTGGCAAAACCTTCCTGATCTCGAATTTATTATCGTCATGAACCGACTTGACGAAAAGGTCGATAGCGTTACGGAGCTTTCGGAAGCAAAAAAAACCGGTCTTGCCCTCCTTGACAGTACACCTGATTACATAAGCTACACGATGCTGAAGCCTGATGATATAGCAACCATCATCTATACCTCAGGAACAACCGGACTGCCAAAAGGCGTTATGCTGACCCATCGAAATATCTGTGAAAACGTCAAGTCCTGCTCTTCGATTATTCGACTTGACGAGTCGGATCGGAGTCTTTCTTTTCTTCCACTCTCTCATTCGTACGAGAGAACCGGTGGCTACTATCTGCTTTTTGCATGCGGTGCCCAAATCTATCTCGCAGAAAGTATCGAAACCGTCTCGTTGAACATTGCAGAGGCACGACCCACGATTATTTTTACAGTTCCACGGCTTTTCGACCGGATCAAGGCCAATATTTTGAAACAGATTGAAAATCAAAGCCCGGTCAAACAAAAAATATTCAAGTGGGCATACGATGCCGGAATAGCATACCACAAACAGGATCGAGCAGGCAAACCGGGCGTTCTGCTTGCCGTGCAGCACAGCCTTGCAAACAAACTTGTCTACTCCAAGATCCAGGAAAAATTTGGGGGACACCTACGCTATTTTGTTTCAGGCGGAGCTGCTCTTCCAATTAAAGTCGGTGAATTCTTTCAGGCACTTGGCATCGTCATTCTCGAAGGCTATGGATTGACGGAAACATCGCCAGTGACCAATGTCAACCGTCCTGAAAAGGTAAAATTCGGTACCGTGGGGCCGGTTGTTGACAATGTTGAGGTTACAATCGACACCGATGGAGAGATACTCTTCAAGGGGCCGAACATTATGAAGGGTTACTGGAATGACGAAGAAGCGACTAAAGAGGTCATCTACGATGGATGGTTCCACACCGGCGATATCGGCGAACTCGATGAAGACGGTTATTTGAAAATAACCGACCGAAAGAAACATATCATCGTAACCTCCGGTGGAAAAAACATTGCACCTCTCCCTATCGAGCAATTGATTGCTGAAAACAACTATGTTGAGCAGGTCATGGTTGCCGGAGAAAAAAAACCGTTTCTTGTCGCCCTTATCGTTCCCAACTTTTCTGAACTGGAATCGTTTGCAGACGAAAGACAGTTGAACTGGACAACAAAGAGTGATCTTGTCGAGCTCAAACAGGTCCGTCAAATTTATGAATCTCTTCTCCGTAACATTTCGAGGCAGCTCGCTGCCCATGAAAAGGTAAGGAAGTTCCTGTTGATGCAGGATCCCTTCACCATTGAAAACGGCTATATGACTCCAACGTTGAAACTGAAACGGAAGTCAATAAGCATGGCGTTCCAGAAAGAGATCGATTCTCTTTACAGTACGATGAACACCCTCTATAACTCCGACTAGCCAAATCTTTTCATAACATCAGACACAAAGGCTTCCAGTTTTTCGGCATGTGAACCGCGCCAGTATATTTTCCCGCATGAAGTACACATCAGAAAATCCATGTAGTAACGGCGTGTTTTCGGTTCGAGCCGATTCAATAGCATCCGCTTGTCCACTTTTTCAAGCAAACCGTTGCAGGAAGGGCACCTGGTAAAAGGATCAAGGCTGCCACTCAATGAAAATCGTCGAATAACCTCGTACACCTGTTGAAGAGCGTTTTCCGAACGTATACAGTAACCTGAACGAACAATACGGTGCATGAGAAGGCGCCTGTCTCTTGTCAGTAAAATACGGCCGTGGCGCCGCATCGCAACCAGTAGTTCATTATCACTACCTCCTGAAAAAAGGAACGTGTCAATGCCGAGCACCCTGAGCCTCCGTACCAGTTTGGAAAGATGCTCATCAGCGATGAATGCCGCACTCTTGTCAGGTATAGGCTGCAAACCGAAACCTTCAGCTACATCCGGATTGACATCGCCGATTATCACTCTGTCCTCCGGAAACATATGATAATTGAACTCAACCGCTTTACCGTTCACCACTATCCGGCCAACCTCCGTATGAGGAACGCCGAACGATTCGACGACATCTTTTACGGTCGTTGCATGACACAAGCGTTTGTGTATTGTTTTTCCATCTTTGCCTTCCTTTAGGAAAAACCTCAAACTTGGGCAGAAATCAACATAAACGATAAAGTTATCCACCATGGCTCAACCGCTCAAAAGCTTTTGAACGCCGATTCACATCAATCCGGAATTCTGTAACAGGTACCTGTTGCCCCTGCTGAAAAGCGTTCGACAAGACCTTCCTCTTCAAGCTGATCGAGAACATCGACAATCCTTTTTCCGTACCGTTCGGTCAACTCCTCGAGAAGCATCATGTTAACCCCGATAAGATCCTTGACAATTCTCCCCCTGTACCAGCGCGTCGATCCCTTGAATTTCGATTGCCTGGTAAGTGGTCGTATCCCGGTTTTTTCCCCCGTCAGGTAGAGTGCGCCGTAGTCCATAAGAGCATTATGCCAATCACGGCTTTTCCCTCGGGGCAGAACCGCTTCTGCGGCTGAGAGAAACTCAGCCGACCCGGCAGTTTCAACCAAGCCAAGCTCATGGATCAATATTCTTCTTATATTGGTATCGACAGTTGCAATATCGAGATTATCAGCAAAAATCGGAATGGATCGAGAAGAGTAGATCCCGATTCCAGGAAGGTCGATCAGCTTTTCGGGTTCCGATGGCACAACACCGGCATATTCGCTGTCGATAACTTTCGCACAACGGTACAAACGTTGTCCTCTTGCATTATAACCAAGCCCACTCCAGTAAAACAGCACTTCTTTCAGCGATGCGGAGGCAAGCGAAGAGATATCGGGAAAGCGTTCAAGCCATGCATGATATTTCTCGACAACCCTCTCCGCCTGAGTCTGTTGAAGCATTACCTCACTCACAAGAACCGCATAACGGTCAGTTGTCTCACGCCAGGGAAACGTTCTTTTGCTGTTTTTGTAAAAAGAAAAAACTTTTTCCTGTAATCCGCATATTTTTTTCTGCTCGAGCTCCACAATCGATCTCCTTTATCAACAAGTAAGCTGAAGCCTTTACACCGCCACTTCTCTATCGACAACGACATGTTTGTCGCCTTTACGAAGTATAGCGGCTGTAATGAACGGGTCATGAGCGAAGTGCAATATCCAGCGATTCGAAAGCAGTATATCCAAAAGGATGGTTTTTTCACGAATCACCTCGAGAGGAGCAATATCATATGCCAGCCCCCGTGTTACCCCCAGATGTGCAGACGAAGGAATCAAATCACCACCATGAACAACGGTTGCACCTTCTCCACTGATTTTCACCAGCTGATGTCCTGCCGTGTGCCCCTGGCCCATCGATATCATCTCTATTCCAGGTAACAACTGAACAGTTCCGTCAACAAGCTCCATCGATCCAGACTGCCCCAATGCATTTATGAAAGAAGTGGTATAGCTGGGTTTTTCCTTCATATTCGGCTGAAATGCCGTTTCAAAATTTTCTTTTTGAACGTAGTAGCGGGCATTTGGGAAAACCGCTACAAGCGCGCCTCCTTTTTCCTCGAAAGCACCACCTACATGATCGAAATGCAGGTGTGTGAAAATAACATCGGTAATCTCTTCCCGGTTCAAACCTGCTTTCTGCAGTTCTTCATCGAGACGCCATTCGGAAAGATCGTACATGGCCTTCATCTTACCACTCCAAGCCGTCCCCATCGCCGCATCGACGAGTATGTTCCTATTCCTGCCTCTGATCAGTAGAATCCGCATAGGCAATCGTACCCGGTTGAGATGGTCTGGAGGAATGACTTTCTCCCAGAGCACTCTTGGGACTACACCGAAAACCGAACCACCATCAAGGCTGAACTCCTGCACATTGAGTGTTTGCAATGTATAATCACCGACAGCAAGCATAGAACAGAAAGAAGACATAATTGAAAAAAAGCGAAAGCAGTAAAAAACACTGCCTCCATACCTGGATATAACATGAAAAAGCCTGACGAATGTCAGGCTTTTTCATACTAATCAAATTACCGATACTCGGCAACAACAAATGGTATACCATTGAAAAAACGATTTACGAGGTAACCGCTTTGCGCTCTTTGACTTTCAGAGCAGCCTTTCCGGTACGCTTTCTGAGGTAGAACAGTTTTGCACGACGCGTTTTGCCGTTTTTCAGAACCTTGATGCTCTCGATGTTCGGTGAGTTCAAAGGAATGATACGCTCAACCCCTATACCACTGGAAATCTTACGAACTGTGACGGTTTTCGACGCACCGGCCCCTCTTTCACTGATCACAACGCCTTCAAAAGCCTGTAAACGCTCTTTTTCACCCTCAATAACTTTTAGTTGCATTCTCACTGTATCTCCCGGATGAATCTCCGGCAGGTCGTTTCTCTGCTGTGCTGTTTCAACCAACTTAATTAACTGATCCATGATAAATATGTTAACGTTATTTTTTCCTCAACTCTTCAATACTGTCACTATCGAGTAGATCCGGTCGCCTCTGTTGTGTACGTTTCAAGGCGTTGTCACTCCTCCACTCTTCTATTTTTTTGTGATGCCCGGACAACAAGATCTCAGGAACACGCATTCCCCTGAATTCCGCAGGCCGCGTATAGTACTCACAATCCAGCATACCTGCCTGAAAAGAATCGGTCAACGCCGACTCGCTGTCCCCTAAAACACCAGGAATAAGCCTTGCCACGGCATCCATCAATAACAACGCAGGAATTTCTCCGCCTGAAAGCACAATATCACCAACAGAGATCTCCATGGTAACGAGCTTTTTCCTGATCCTTTCATCGACGGCTTTATAATGACCGCACAATATAATCAGATTTTTCACTCTTGAAAGCCGGTTTGCGGTTTGCTGATCTAGCCGTTTTCCGTCCGGAGTCATAAAGATAACAGCATCATACGAACGCTCGGCCATCAAAGCTTCAATACACGCAAAAACCGGCTCGGGTTTGATCACCATTCCGGCCCCGCCCCCAAAAGGAGTATCGTCGACTTGCTTGTACTTTCCCAATCCATAATCATGAAGGTTATGAACAAGCACCTGGACATGTTCCTTTTTTCTGGCTATACCAAGCAGCCCCTTATCAAGGGGTGACTCAAAAAAACCGGGAATAACGGAAATGACATCTATCCGCAATGACACCATCTAAAGAGACTTTTCATGAATTCAACCTTTGTTCGCACCGGCTCGCCCAGGCTTTCAACAAATTGTAAAGAAACTGCCGGAGCCTTACAGAAACTCTTCAAGCCGTTTCAGCACCATGTATCCTTTTTCAATGACAATCTCTTCTACAAACTCTTCGACAGCAGGAACAAGAACAACCTGTTCACCACATTGAACCTCATAGACTTCATGTGCCGGCATTTCCAACACATCATGAACAATGCCAACCTCTTTAAAAGACTCGTCGAGTACCTTCAGCCCTTTCAGTTCATGCAAGTACGCCCTGTCGGGAGGAAGGGGAATCAAGTCATCAACAGACACATAGACTTTTTTCCCGGCAACTGCTTCAGCTTTCTCCCTGGTATCGATACCAAAGAACAAAAGATAGGCGAAACCTTTTCGCAATGTTCCCTGACGAACAACCTGACGACCCGCATCGCGCTCATTTTCCCCTATATAAAACACCTCTCGCTCAAGAAAACTCTCAGGATAATCCGTAATCGGTAAAATTTTAACCTCACCTTTCAAGCCTTTTGCCTTGAGAATCTTGCCGACAAGGTATAGCTCTTTCATTATACAGGCACCTCAACAATGATTGTAATTACCACAATTTTCATCCTGCAAGTGCCCTCGGAATATCCTTGAAGCTATTGAGAAGAATTGCTTATTATTCCCCTTGAGCTATCTGAGCTTCTGCTTCTGCAGCTTTTTTTGCATGACGACGACGAGTTTTTACCGCAAGCCTTTTTTGTTTTCTTTCGGTCTCGCGAGCCTGCCAATTCTCCATTTCAGCTGCAATCTCTTCGTCGCTCTGTCCTCTTCGCTTCATATTCAATTCATGGAGCAGACCTGTTGCACGGATCAGACTGCGGACTGTTGTTGTCGGCTGAGCACCAACCCCGAGCCAGTAAGCTGCTCGCTCCTTATCTATTGAAATTGCATGAGGCTTCGCTGTCGGCTGATAATTACCGATCACTTCAAGAAATTTACCATCTCTCGGAGCACGCGCATCAGCAGCAACGATCTGGTAATAAGGCAACTTCTTTCTTCCTGCTCTTCTAAGTCTGATTTTAACCAATGCTAATATGGATTTAAGTTATAATTGTATACGAAACAAAAAGTTAACGTTTTAAAAGCTTTTCGAGTGGTAAATTCTGCGGCAATATTTTGCGGCCCGAATTTGTCATCTTTGTTACAGAACTCATCATTTTCTTCATCTCTTTGAACTGCTTGAGCAGCATATTGACATCCTGAACACGAGTACCGCTGCCTTTTGCTATCCTCTGACGTCGACTGCCGTTGATGATTTCAGGCGTCGCTCTTTCCTGCTTCGTCATGGAAGAGATTATAGCTTCGATAGGCTTGAAGTCCAGACCATCGAGATCCTGTTTCGGAATCATTTTGTTGAGACCCGGCACCATTTCAACAAGCCCTTGGATAGATCCCATTTTTTTAAGCTGCTGAAGCTGATCAAAAAAATCATCGAGATCAAACTCATTCTTCAGAAGACGCGACTGCATCTTCCGCGTTTTTTCAAGATCGAGTGTTTCCTGCGCCTTTTCTACGAAACTGACAATATCACCCATACCAAGAATACGCTGGGCCATGCGATCAGGATAGAAAATGTCAAGGTCATCGACTTTTTCACCGACACTCATGAATTTGATCGGTTTGTCAACGACTTGTTTGATCGAAAGCGCCGATCCCCCTCTGGCATCACCGTCAAGCTTCGTCAGCACAACACCATCGAAATCGAGCCGATCATTGAAAACTTTCGCCGTATTGACCGCTTCCTGTCCGATCATCGCATCGACAACGAACAGTAATTCTTCCGGCTTCAACTGATCCTTGAGCGTTTCAGCTTCAGCCATCATGCCCTCGTCCACCTGTAAACGCCCGGCAGTGTCGACAATCACGATATCATTACCATTCTTTCTTGCCGAATCAACGCCTTCATGTGCGGTTTTCAATGCATCCGGTTCACTCAAAGCGAAAACCGGAACATCGATCTGCTCTCCGAGTGTTTTCAGCTGATCGACAGCAGCAGGACGGTAAACGTCAGCCGCAATAAGTAACGGATGCTTGCCGTTTTTCTTCAAACGCTTTGCCAGCTTGGCACAAAAGGTGGTTTTACCCGAACCCTGCAAACCAGCAACCATGATAATCGCCGGAAGTTTGTTAGTATCGAGGTTAAGAGGTTTGTTTTCCCCTCCCATGATTTCTGTCAACTCGTCGCTGACGATTTTCACGATCATCTGAGCAGGAGAAACGCTTTTGACGACATCCTGACCCAGAGCCTTTTCCCTAACTTCTTCAACAAATTTTTTGGCAACCTTGTAGTTGACATCGGCGCTCAACAAAGCCCGCTTGATATCGCGCATCGCTATGCCGATATTCACCTCATTGATCGTTGCCTGACCGGCAAGCTTCTTAAAAGTAACCTCTAACTTGTCGCTTAAACTATCAAACATCGCTGATGACTTTTTTCTCTTATACAACCCAAAAATGGATAGCTTTAATTATAGCAAAAAAAAGTAAAAATTCAAAGCTTATAACCACAAATCAAAGCCCCCATACTTTTATATCCCACCTGCTTTTATATATTTAAATACAGTGAACTTTTTTACATAGACACTGCACCATAAGGAATCATCCTATGACGTAATCGCCACAACCATCCATCTCTGCATTCCATGGATATCGAAGAATTATTTACATCATTCAATAAAAAGAAAATAGCTGTAGTCGGCGATATTATGCTCGACAGGTATATTTTCGGTCATGTTTCACGAATTTCTCCCGAATATCCAGTCCCGGTCGTCGATGTCTCTCATGAAACGCTCCGACTGGGAGGTGCTGCCAATGTTGCCGTAAACATCCATACCATGGGAGCAAACACCGTTTTGCTTGGCATAATCGGTAACGACGAGAATGCAAGAACGTTGAAAACGCTCATGCAAAACCACGGGCTCTCATCAGAACATCTTTATCGTGATCCCGAAAGGCCGACAACATGTAAAACAAGAATTCTTTCCCAGAACCATCATATTGCCCGAGTCGATTATGAAAGCCGTGACGAAGCCACGGCAGCTGCAGAAGCGTTCATCGACCGGCATTTCAAGGCATCCATCGAGTCGTTCGATGCCATCGTGCTTCAGGATTACAACAAGGGAGCGCTCACCCCTTCTTTGATCAAGAAAATCATAACGTTAGCATCTTCTCATTCCGTGCCGGTTTTCGTAGACCCCAAACTAAAGGGTTTTTTCAACTACAGTGGCTGCACTGTTTTCAAACCCAACCTTTCGGAAGTTGCATCTTCCCTTGGTATCGCGTTGAAGAATACCGACGATGACATCGAGCAGGCCTGCAGACAACTGATGACAAAGATACACTGCCAGCATCTTGTAGTAACCAGAAGCGAAAAAGGTTTAACGATATGCAATGACCGATTTACCCATATTCCCGCTGCATTACTCGATGTCGCTGATGTATCGGGTGCCGGTGATACCGTTATCGCCATCCTCTCACTGAGCTTCGCTGCCGGACTCGATATCGAAACGAGCGCCGAAATAGCGAATATCGCAGCGGGAACGGTTTGCCAGGAAGTAGGAGCGGTTCCCGTCAGTCCAGCGAAGCTCCTCAAGGCCTGTCATGAGTATTTCAAGTCATGAATGAGCTCAAAAAAACGAAAACCCGGCCCTCGTACTTCTGTACGGATCAGTACCAAGTGTGAAACTGAAAAAGATTTCTACCGCAGACAGCGTTTTCTCAGCCCTCCCCAATAGAGATATACTCGTTGACCTCTTCAGGATATGGAGGATTATAAACCCTGTCACAAGCAAGATTCCTCAGGCCTTGCAACGTATAAAACGGCACTTCGAACATTGCTGTATTGCTCATTGGCGGAGGTATATCATTGCCTGGATCGACATACATGATGAACGATATTCGAACGACATCATTTTCCTTTGGCTCGAAAACCCAACGACCATAAGTCTCTCTGATCCTGTAATTTCCAGGCCTTGCCGGTATATAATCAGGATCTGACTTCATCGTTACCGCAATGCCGTTATCCCCTTCCGTATCAAGACCCGTGCGGACAACCATTTCCCGTTTCGGAAAGGGCCATGGCGTATTGATAGCCTGATAAATAACATATTCGAGATTCTCCCCCTTTTCAAGTACCTCTATACTTGAAAGCTGATGAATCCACCGTATATAATTTTCTGTATCATGAAAAAGGCTTATGAGCCTCCTCAACGATACAGGAAATTCCACCACGCCCTTGAAACCAAGGATATGAGAGTCCCTTATCTTGGCCGAATACACAAAAATATCCTTGTGCTCAATCCGAAACTCCCAGTCACTCTCCCTTGCCCCCTCAATATCCATGGCACTTCAAATCTTGTAAAATTGACAAACCTTTTCTCCAAACACGAACACTGTTGAATAGCATAATAAAAACCTATTCAACAATAAAATCTTTATAGTTTTGATCGATATCTTCCGGAGAATTCACAAACGGTGCATCAATCGGTGTTTTGTACTTTTCGCGCTTGACCATTTCACGCATATTGTTCAAGGTATTGTACGGTGTATCGATCACGGCTATATTCGCCAGCCAGGATGGTATTTCTCCTCCGGGTTCAATGTGCAGCCGAAAAACAACCCTGCACCGGTTTTCCGAAATCGGCATAATGTTCCAGGCCCCTTCAAGCTGACGAACTCGAACATAATTTGCGTGCTCCGGAAGAATATCCGGCTCGGCTGTCATTTTAATAAAAATTTCGGATGTCTCGGCATCCTTGTACCCACGTGAATGACTGATGATTTCACGATCGGATATCGGCCATGGAGCCGTGACCTTCTGGTAGACGATTCTCCCCTGATTGTCGGGTAGTTCCTCGAGAATCTTCATCTCATCGGTCTTCCACACCCACTCTGTAGCCGCATCGACATCATAGAGTAGATGCAACACACTGTGCTGTGGCACATCCATCGTAGCAATACCGACAAAAGAAAGAAAATCGGATGTAGGCACAGGGCATGTATAGATTTTCAACCAGTCTTTCTGCAAACGCAATGAACAGGTATTGCTCTGGATTTTCTCAAGTAAAGACATAGGCAAAAGTTTTTGATTTATCTCAAACGTATACCTGATAATTTACTGACAATCCTTCTTATGCAGCGTCACGACGAATATAGTCATGGGCAAAATGAAGCATTTTGTCCGACTCTTCTGCAAGAACCCTGATCTGAGCATCGATCCCGAACAGCTGTCGGGCAATTCGTGATTTTATCGCACTGAGAATGCTCTCTTTCTCATCACCGAAAAGTTTTTCGTCAAAGTCGATCTCTTTTTCTTCACAAATTGTTCGAAGGTATTTTTCAGCACGTTCATCCTCTGAGTAGGTATCGATGAAACCGTCGATGTCTTCATCAAAACCCCGCACAGAGCTTGATGGATCATCGATAATTTTCAATGCCGCCTCGTCCAAAACCCCCATGGTCAGTAGTGTGCTGTAAAATTCATTTATTGAAGGCTCTACTATCCAGAAGTCTGGCACGATCCCCCCCGAAGACTCGAACAACTCCTGAGAAGGCCTGAAAACAGTTATGCCGTCAATATCACTATCAATCTCTAAACTTCCCATCCCACTAAAGAGTTTCTCCCCCTCCCTGTTTTCGTGGCTTTCGAGGTAATATTGCTCCCGGCCTTCACTTCCAGGGCTGAAGTCGCGCTGTATCCTTCTGCCGGAAGGCGTAAAATACCGTGCAATTGTCAAACGTACAGCAGAACCATCATCAAGGTCGAACTGTCGTTGAACCAAGCCTTTGCCAAAAGTCAGCTCGCCGACGATGACAGCTCTTTCGTTATCCTGAAGAGCACCTGCAAGGATTTCTGCAGCAGATGCACTACCTCTATCCGCAAGAACCACAACTTCACGCCCCTCGAAGAGCCCTCCCGAAGTTGCTGTGTAACGCATTTCATCAGGCCCTCCGTTGCGGCTTTTCGTATAGACTATCAGTTGTCCTTCTCCGAGAAATTCATCGGCGACCTCGACTGCCTGGTCAAGATAGCCACCAGGATTTCCCCGCACATCGATAATGAGTTTTTGCATACCCTGCTCAAGCAGTTTTTTCATTGCAACCCTGAATTCATGAGCTGTGGTTGCCACAAATCTGCTCATCCGTATATATCCAGTGAAATCGTCGAGCATAAAAAATGCATCGACACTGTACGTCGGAATCTTGTCACGCACAATGTCTACCGTGAAGTTTCGAGAGGTATAAGGCCTGTAAATTGTGAGCGTTACAACCGAACCTTTTTTCCCCCGCAGTCTGTCGAACACATCAGTTGGAGAAAGGCCTATCGCAGAAAGCGTATCGATAGCGACTATCCTGTCACCCGCTTTTATTCCTGCAGTTTCACTAGGACCACCTGCAAGCGGGGTGACAACGAGGAGAGTGTCGTGCACAATATCAAACTCGATACCTATCCCCTCGAAGTTACCTTGAAACTCTGAATTTGAAACTCTGACCTGGTCAGCCTTCAAGTATGTCGTATGCGGATCAAGGGCTTGCGTCATCCCCTCAATCCCTGAGTCAACCAAATCCCCACTATCGACCTCGTCTACATAAAGTGCGGAAATTATGCTGAAAACTTCATGAATTTTTTTCTGCTGCTGATTGAAAATAGCACCAGAGGAACCTCCATGATGCCTTTGGCTGAACTGGACACCGAAAAAACCACCGACCAGAACACAGAAAAACAGTATTGCTATTATCAATATCACCTGTAAAACACGGGGCATAATAACTTGTTATATCAGTCTATTGTGAAGAGAAAAGAAGCAGGCAACCTCATCCTTCATTATTTTACCTATCGACAAGGAAAAACCCAAAAAAAGAACATCAAACTCACCAGAACACCCCCCACCACTGCATAGCAATCCCTTTTTCAGAAATAATCGACTACAATAAAACCAAAAAAAACAAACATCAGAGACAAAAATAAAAAAACAATATTCAAAAAAAATCACAACAATAACCAACACAAAAAAAACACAATACAGAAAACAAAAAGTAAATAAATTACACCAATTGAATAATGAATAAAAAAACATCATAACAACACAAATATTTCTATAAATAAAATACTCTTATTACTTTTAATACAAGTAATTATAATTTTTTACCGCAAAACAATTTAATCATATTAAAAATCACTAAAACATGAAAAAAAGAAAAAAAATAAACAATAATAACAACACATTCATTCTATCAATGATACTAATTATATGGTCTCAAATATTTTTTTTTAACGACCTATATCCTCAAGATGCAGAAAAATTAAAACCATCGATTATAATCAAGGGAAGCAAAATTACCGTTGAGGTTGCGGACACAGAAAAAACCAGAAAAAAAGGAATGATGTGGCGACATCAACTCGGAAAAAACGAAGGAATGCTGTTCATCTATAACGATAGTGCAACACGGTATTTTTGGATGAAAAACACTTTTCTTGCACTCGACATGGCATTTATCGACAGCAATATGGTTATTCGAACCATCCACACCGCTAACACTTTGAATGATTCAACCATGTTTTACAGTTCTTATGTACCCGTAAAATATGTTCTCGAGGTTAACAGTGGCTGGTTTGAAGAGCATGGCGTCAGTTTGGGTGACACTGTTCTATTCGACAGAAGTATTATCCCAAAGAGTAAATGAAGCGTCAAGAAGAACAACCAACGACAAGCTCGAGCTCGAGACTGGCATCAAGAGGAAGCTCGGAAACACCGATAGCACTACGAGTATGCTTTCCGTTTGCACCGAAAGCTTCGTACAATACTGCAGATGCACCGTTCGCCACAATATGTTGATTAGTGAAAAATGACTCACTTGCCACAAACACGGACAGTTTCAGGATCTTTTCAACGTTATCGAGGTCATGCACAACGCTTTTCACAGCAGCAAGAGCATTGAGCGCTGCTACACGAGCTGCAATTGCAGCCTGAGCCTGATTGATCTCATTGACCTTCCCCCTGCCACCCTGCTCGATCAGAACACCGCCAACAAAAGGAAGTTGCCCTGAAGTGAAGACAAGGTTATCGAATCGCAAAGCCGGCACATAAATGCCTGCCGGATTGGCTATATCAGGCAATGCCAGTCCTGCCTTACGAAGTCTTTCTTCGGTTTCTGACATGATGTACAGTATTTTATGAACTTTTCTTCCATTAATGTAATGCATTTTGGAAGGCTTTTTATAATAAGCGAAAAATCATTATTGTGAGAACGTAATACATGAAACAGAATAACCGGGTATGACAAAACGAACTCTTCCCCGGCTTTACATGGTAAGCAACAGCCTTGAGCGTCCTTACCCAGCAAAAGAGCTTCCAGAACTTGTCCGACAGCTGACAGCACAGCTACCGGTTATCGTTCAACTCAGAGAAAAACACCTGGATGCGAGAACGCTTTATGAGTTGACCCTGTACCTGCAAAGTCTCATGCACGACAGTGATTCCCTGCTTTTCCTTAATGAACGACTCGACATAACCCTTGCAGCAGGTGCTGACGGAACGCATTTCCCCGAAAAGAGCTGCCCCATCGAAAAGATCCGTACCGTTGCTCCTGGTATGCTTTTAGGCAAAAGCACCCACTCCTTGCAAAGCGCCCTTTCTGCAGAAGAAGAAGGGGCCGATTATCTCATTTTCGGTCCGATATTCGACACTCCCCTGAAAAGACGGTACGGTTCTCCCATGGGACTCGAAAAACTCGAAAAAGTATCTCGAAACGTCTCAATTCCGGTTTTCGCTATCGGAGGTATCACCCCGGAAAACACCCGGCAATGTATGGATCATGGCGCTTACGGGATTGCCGCCCTGTCGATTTTTCATGTCACGACAAACCTTGCCGTCACGCTCGAAAACTTTAAAAATGCACTTGACCAGTAAATGCAGATAAAACGCCCTATCCTTTGCTATATAACAGCAGACAACCTATGCCCGGTAGAACAATCGGAAAAAGCGCTTGAAGGCGGTGCACGCATGATTCAGCTCCGCAATAAAGGTGCATCTGGATCGGATCTTTATGACTGGGCGGTACGCATACGAAAACTTTGCCGTATCCATGAAGCCATATTCATTGTCAACGACCGGCTCGACGTTGCTCTTACCGCCAATGCCGATGGTGTTCATCTCGGTCAGCGAGACCTTCCCGCCCATCTTGCCAGAACACTTCTTGGTAAAGAAAAAATCCTTGGAATATCGGTATCCTCTCTCGCAGAGGCCGAAATAGCAGTCCGGGCAGGATGCGACTATGTAGGATTAGGGCACATCTATCCGACTTTCTCGAAACAAAAAACCGGTCGGCCTCTTGGGACAGCCTGCATAACCGAGGTGTCACAAAACCTTTCAGTCCCGGTCATAGCCATCGGGGGCATCACAGCGTCAAATGCCGGTGATGTAATCAGGGCTGGAGCGACAGGAATAGCGGTCATCTCCACTGTGGCGGAAGCGCCAGATCCCAGAAAAGCGACTTCGGATCTCATTCAAAACATGCGGTCATGCCTCCAATAACAATGACAAACTATACCACAGTCCTATCCATAGCGGGTTCCGACGGCAGTGGTGGAGCAGGGATACAGGCGGATCTTAAAACTTTTGCCGCTCTTGGCTGCTATGGTCTAAGTGTTATAACCGATGTCACCGCACAAAATACATGTGGTGTATTTGACTCGTTAGCACTTCCCTCATCTTTCGTGAAAGAACAGATCGAGGTACTCATTGATGACATAACGATAGATGCAATCAAAATTGGCATGATTTCTTCAGCCGCTACGGTCCGAACCGTTGCCGACACGCTTCGGAACCTTCCTTCGACACCAGTCATTCTCGATACGGTACTGAAATCTTCTGACGGAACCGGACTTGTTTCTGAAGAAGCGAAAAACACGATGATCGAAGAGCTTTTTCCTTTGGCAACACTTGTCACGCCTAATCTTGGCGAAGCCGCAAGGCTATCCGGCACAGGAAGTATCCCAACGACAAAAAGCGATATCGAAAAAACAGCTGAAATGTTGAAGAACAAAGGAACTTCCGCAGTTCTTGTAAAAGGAGGACATATGACCGGTAAGCACTGTAATGACTATTTACTGACGGCAAAAGGAGGTGAATGGTTCTCTTCACCCAAGATATCGTCAATAAACAACCATGGCACCGGCTGCACCCTCTCTTCGGCTATAGCAGCATATTCAGCAAAAGGCTTTGGCCTTGCCGAAGCTGTAAAAAAGGGAAAGCAGTTTACCCAGGAAGCTTTGCAAGCCGGGGCCAGCTTTTTCCTGGGTAACGGCGCAGGACCTCTTCACCACCTTTATCGCTGTTGGGAGAATCCTTCACCTCGCGGTATACGCCCAATCGAATAGTAGGTAATCCCGAGCTGTTCCATCAAATCAGGATTGTAAATATTCCTTCCGTCAAAAATCACCGGATTGGTCAACTCCTGTTTGATAACCTCGAAATCCGGGCTCCGGAACACCCTCCACTCGGTGACCACTGCAAGGGCATCTGCACCCTTCAGAGCATCTTCCAACGTTTCAACCAACTTCAGGTCGGCACGCTCTCCGTAAATCCTCTGCGCCTCATCCATTGCAACCGGATCATATGCCCGAACCGACGCACCGGCCGCCCAGAGCTCTTCAAGAACTCTACGGCTTGGAGCTTCACGCATGTCATCGGTGTTCGGTTTGAACGCCAGCCCCCACAAAGCTATGGTCTTACCTTCCAACTCACTCCCGAAATGGCCTTTCATCTTTTCTACCAGCGAAACTTTCTGATCATTGTTGACAGCTTCTACCGCCTGCAGTATTCTGGCATCATAGCCGTATTTCACCGCTGTTTTTTCCAGCGCCTGTACATCTTTCGGGAAACAGGAGCCACCGTAACCGACACCGGGATATATAAATGAAAACCCAATCCTTGAATCAGATCCAATGCCGTGACGAACCGCTTCGACATCAGCTCCGACACGTTCGGCAATATTCGCGATTTCATTCATGAAGCTGATTTTCGTCGCCAGCATTGCATTAGCAGCATACTTCGTAAGCTCTGCCGAACGCACGTCCATAGCGATAAACCTCTCGTGACTTCGATTGAACGGTGCATAGAGACTGCGCAACAACTCTTTTGTTCGCGGATTATCCACACCGACGATAATTCGCTCGGGTTTCATGAAATCACTTATGGCATCGCCTTCTTTGAGAAACTCTGGGTTCGAAACAACATCATAATCGATCGAAACACCCCGTTCTTCCATCGCTGATCTCACCTGCTCACTGACCAAATCGGCCGTTCCTACCGGTACTGTCGATTTATCGACAATGATTCGGTAGTCTTCCATATTGCTGCCGATGGTTTTGGCAACACTGAGTACATGACGAAGATCGGCCGAGCCATCTTCGTCGGGCGGAGTCCCCACGGCGATAAACTGAAACAGCCCGAAAGCAACACCTTCAGCCGGATCGGAAGTGAACCGCAGACGACCTTCCCGTGCATTGTCAACCACCATATCCTCAAGACCAGGCTCGTATATCGGTATTTCACCCTGTTTCAAACGACTGATTTTTTCTTCGTCGATATCGACGCACAACACATCGTTACCAACTTCTGCAAAACATGCGCCGGTCACCAATCCAACGTAGCCCGATCCGAATATGGTTATCTTCATAGTTTACAAGTAGTGATTAGTTAAACGGAAACAGCTGATAGACAAAGATAATCTTTTCCAGTGATCGATCTATCGCCAATTTTCCAAGTCCATTTTCTCTACAACATGTTTACAACGTGACCCTGGTAAACTACCAGTGCCGGCACATTATATAAAAAATTATAAGAAAAACGGTACTTTCATTGTATAGGGTTACAACAAAAAAGTCATAATAATACAAGAGGTTGCGAAACAATAACAACAATAAACTGCTTGCGGGCATCGTCGCCGGAATTGTTGCAGGCTCTCTTCTTGGCGGGCTCTATCCGGAAGCAGGTTTATCGGTTCATTTTATCGGCCACCTGTTCATCAAATTCCTGATGATGATTGTTATGCCGCTTATAATTGCAGCCATGATTAGCGGTATTTGCAGGTTCGGAGATGTAAGAAAACTCGGTCCTCTTGGATTCAGAACGATTTTCTACTATCTGGGAACAACCGCTCTTTCCGTCCTGACGGGTATCTTGCTGGTCATTGTTATTCATCCGGGACAATTCGCATCGGTAACCCAGCAAATTCAAACACGTGGAGGCATCGTCGAACAGGATGCCTCATACACCGTCACAGGAAACACCATCGTCATCGATGGTGTTTCATTTTCGAAAGAATACACGTCAACCCATTCCATAATCCTTCTCGACCGCGATATCTCAGGAAACATCACATCACAGCATGAAGGGAACATCATAGAGGTTTCAAGGTGGAGAAAAAACAACGACAATCTTGTTTCGTTAACGGTAAAGGGGAAAGGAATCGCCATCGACAAGCTTCCGGCAGAAAGGTTTCTACAAGAACAAAGAGGCATAACCGATATTTTGAAGGAAGTGCTGACCGGTTTGATTCCGGCCAACCTCTTCAAAGCCATGGCGGAAAATGATATCCTTCCTGTCATAACCTTTTCACTTCTTCTTGGTGCAGTGTTATCGACGCTTGGTGAACGAGGTAAACCGGTGATCGATTTTTTCAATGGTCTCAACGAGGCGATCATGAAAATCATTCACCTCGCCATGTATGCAGCACCTGTCGGCATTGGAGCCCTTATCGCCGGCAGACTTGGCGAAGCGGGCGGTTTTACCGGCTTCCTGCCAGAATTGCTCCAGCTTGGAAAATATGCATTTACCGTTATCGCGGGATTGATGATTCACAGTATGATCATTCTACCGTTTATTCTGAAGTTTTTCGGTAACACCGGTGTGGGACGGTTTGCTTATAACACCACCCCTGCACTTTTAACCGCTTTTTCTACCGCCTCGAGCTCAGCGACCCTGCCACTAACCGTGGAATGTGCAGAAGAGAAAAACGGTGTTTCACCCCGAACCGCAGGATTTGTTCTTCCACTCGGAGCAACGATCAATATGGATGGAACAGCGCTTTATGAAGCCGTAGCTGTTATATTCATAGCGCAGATCAACGGAATCACTCTGGGACCGCCTGAGCTCACTATCGTTTTTCTTACAGCAACGCTCGCAGCTGTCGGTGCGGCGGGAATTCCCGAAGCAGGGCTGGTAACGATGGTACTCGTGCTGAAAGCGGTCGACCTGCCTATCGAGGGAATATCGCTTATCCTTGCCATCGACTGGTTCCTCGACCGTTGCCGAACAACAGTCAATGTATGGGGTGACAGCATCGGGGCAAAGGTTATCGACAGATACGTTTTGCGAGCTAATCATCCATCACGATGACAAGACAGCGAGACTTTTTCCAGAATTCAGATTCATCCGTGATAAGAAGCAATGAAGATGTTCTTCCCCCGACAAGCTCATAAGAACCTTTTGTATGAGGTGTTATGATTCTCAGGTTTTTTACCGGCGTATCGAAATAAAGGTCTCTTGTCTCTGTGATATCGATCCTTTTGAAAAGCGAAACATCGAAATCCTGTGCAAGATAGTAATCGGTGTCGAAAATTGTCGATAAAGGACTACCCGGTTTTGACAAAATCCCTTTTTCTGTCAGCTCATCATAACTCCCTGATATGTAGTATGCATAGGAAAGAATGTCTTCCTGTTCGAGAATGAATTCATCAAGAACTTCGACTGTTTCCAGCAGCTCAGAAACCCTCGCATCGAGTTGCTGTACCTCCACCTTGAGTTCTCGTATCTCTCTGTCTTTATCTTCGAGTGTGTTGCGCATCTCGACAACCAGATTATCGAGAGATTCAATACGATAAGCCGAGCTCATGTTTTCCTCTTCGAGCTTCTGAATCAGATTTCTGCTGGCGGCAAGGGTAGAATCGATAAAACGAATACTTGCATAAATATCCTTACCGAGTTGATCGACACTGTTTCCCTGCTGTTTTTCGATGTTTGACGAAAGCTTTTCGACAACAGCCTCTTTTTGCTGAATCCTGCCGAGATTTTTCTGAACCTGTGTCAGAATGGTCATCATGGAATCAATATGCTGCTGCTGGGATTGCGTCTCTTCCTCGGACTTGCCGCACCCCGTAAAAAGCTGAATGAACAGCAAGAATAATACGATAAAAAAACGACCGTAATTTTTTCTTACAACCATTGTATCCATTGTTCGATACCCTCTTTGGTGCCATACCAGGTTGTATGGGGAGTGGGTAGATGCTCTATTCCCGAAATTGTGACATTTTTCGCTCCTTTCAAAAAACAGCTTTTAACCGGTACAATTCCGTCACCGGCAATGTCCCCTTTCTCCGAAACATTTTTATAAAACATATAACACATCCTTTCTACCATCCCTTTCTCCAATGAACCGGTGTACCGATCGCTGACAACGGATATAACCTTGCATCTATCGAAAAAGCTTTGTGAAAGATGTTTGTTTATAAAATCGGTTTTAATCCTTGCATAATACTCCGTTGTCTGAAAGGGTGTTCCCAATGTAATCAGTTTGCCAACTGAAGTGCTCCGATTGTAAACATCTCCCTGAAAGGGTCGCTCAAGAAGGTAAACCAAGGCAACCGTTCCCCCGCCGCTGTGTGCAACGATCGTTATTTTTTCATCGGGATAGCGCTTTTGTACCGAAGCAATAGTTCGGTCAAGAGAAGTCATTACACGGTTGGTTGATTGTTCAGGAGAAGGAGGAAAACCAATCCAATCGAGAATATTGACCGGTACTATAGCAATTTTTTCTTCAGGGACATACGCTGTGAGCGACTTTTTCATCCCTGTGTAAAGGTTGTCCCAAAAAAGAACACCGGGAAGAATGACAACCGGTTTTTGAGATGTTTGGCTCATCCTCTACAACTACTCCCAGCCTCTGAGAAGGTCTACAAGCAATCGAACTCCAAAACCTGTTCCTCCAGGAGCTGTTTTCACTTTCTTGGCTGAAAACGCTGGACCCGCAATATCGAGATGTGCCCAAGTATCGTGACCGTCAATGAATTTTTCAAGAAACTTTGCGGCCGTGATCGATCCGGCACCTTTTGCGCCTGCATTGTGAACATCCGCCACTTCCGATTTGATGAGCTCGTCATACTCTTCCCAGATGGGCATACGCCATACCTTTTCACCTGATTGCCTGCCCGCCTCGTATATCTTTCCTGCAAAGTTGTCGTTATTGCTGAAAAGGCCGGCCACAGAATAGCCAAGAGACACGATACACGCACCGGTCAGCGTTGCAAGATCGATAACAGCATCAGGTTTATACTTTTGGATCGCATAGGACAATGCGTCAGCGAGTATAAGCCGGCCTTCGGCATCGGTATTGCCCACCTCCACCGTAATGCCTGAATATGTCGTAATAACATCACCTGGGGTTTGCGCCGCTCCCCCCGGCATGTTGTCCGTAGCAGGAATAAAGCCTATGACACGGAGAGGCAAGCCCAGCAAAGCAACCGCTTCGAGCGTCCCGATGACTGATGCCGCTCCAGCCATATCACACTTCATCTCATCCATCGCGTTCGAAGGCTTGAGAGATATACCACCTGAATCAAAGGTAACACCCTTGCCGACAAGGGCGACGGTTGCAACCGGCTTATCGGCCGGTTCATAATCCAGAACCGTAAATGTCGGAGGAGCATAGCTTCCCTTGTTGACGGCCTGAAGCCCCCCCATGCCGAGCTCTTCTATTTCCTCTTTATTAAAAACCGTAACGCTACAACCGGATTTCTCAGCTGAATTCCTGGCAGCCTCAGCGATACCTTCAGCATTGAGCAGGTTGCCCGGCAGGTTGACAAGGTCACGAGCCAAACATCTGGCATCCGCAATAATTTGACCGGAACGAACACCCTCCTCCGCCTCTTTCACACTCCCTGCATTGACACGGATCTTCAGCTCTCCGATTCGGGCTTTTTCTTCTTTGTCTTTTCCTTTCTTCTTTTCGAGTTTACCGCTCTTCAGACGATCGAAACTGTACAAACCGTAAAGAATCGAGTCGACGAATAGTTCTGCCAGTATACTGTTTGATTCTTTGATAGAATGCGCCCAGGAACTAATCGATGAACAATCCAACACAAGGTTTTTGACTTGCAATGTCTTCACATGATGAGCGATAGCTGCAGCCGATTTACGCAGATCATCAACCTCCCCAACCTCTCCAAGACCCAACAACAGAACCCTTGGCGTCTTCAGCTTGGATCCGCCTGAATACAAGAGAAGCGAATCACCAGACTTACCCTTGAAATCTTTCAAGGCTCCTTTATCCAGTCCAAAAGCCTCAAGCGCTTTCTCCACATCTTTCTTAAGCTCTTTTACCGCAAAGGGCATCACGAGCAGATCACTTTTGAGATTCTTGAGCGAACTTTTTGTAACTGTTATTTTCAGCATAGCATTTTCTTTATTTGTGCATAAACATAAAAGCAACGGGCCTTTCACGTCACTGTAAGGGTCTGTATCATTTATTATGAACGATATCTGAATTTTTCAGAAAACTTCTCACCTCGGAAAGAACCATCTGCGTTGCTTTTTCTGGTGCGTAACGAAGGAGACATCCCGCGGCATTCTTGTGCCCTCCTCCTCCATACATTTTAGCTA
Source organism: Prosthecochloris sp. (assembly GCA_015482705.2). Classification (GTDB taxonomy): domain Bacteria; phylum Bacteroidota; class Chlorobiia; order Chlorobiales; family Chlorobiaceae; genus Prosthecochloris. The sequence goes on from JADMLA020000039.1 coordinate 128,885, forward strand.
TCCTGTTCACGTAAACATCTCCTCTCGACCTGAAACTCACTTTTGTTCTTCCATCTTGCATTTCCACCATGAGCACGGCAATCAGAACGCTCCGAACGCTCAGCAGATATTTGATGATGAGATCGGTATCAAAAAGCTTACTGCCTGTTTCATCGAGCATTTCCTGAGAGATGAACAGCCAGGAAATCCTGTCTCCATCAATCAGCCTGATTTCGGAAAGTGCTGCTCCAAGAAGTCTGAGCGCCTGAGGTTTGAGAGAATTGTAGACTCTGTCGTAGATTTCGTTTGGATCCGCACCTTTCGCAACGAGGTCACCGGCAAGAGCGTATACATAAGGGGTTGTTTTAGGAAATCGAAAAGATCCTGTATCGGTCATGACAGCAACATACAGACCTTCGGCAACACCCGGAGTGATCAGTTTTTCCCCAACACGCGCTTCCATTGCGGTTATGAGGTCGTACATCAGTTCTCCTGTCGACGATGCATAGGTCTCACAGACCATCAGATCAGCAAAGTCTTCAGGGTCGAGGTGATGATCGATGCAAAGCACCTCCAGCTTGCCAAGTTCGCGTGCAAAACTCACATGGTTCCAGATACCACCCATGCGCTCGCTCAGATTTGCATCCAATAGCACAACAAGATCGGCAAGTGAAATTTCTTCGATCAGGTCTTCTCCCTGTTCGTCGAATACGTTTATATCGGCGATATTTCGTAAAAAGTGGTAGTTGGTTGGGACTTCCGTAGGATTGACGATCGAAACATGTTTACCAAGTGCTTTCAAAACAACAGCAAGGGCTACCTCGCTGCCCAGACCGTCTCCATCAGAATTCATGTGGGTTGTAAGTACGATATGCTCACTGGCAAGCAGCATATCGATACATGGAGCCCATTCTTTTTCATCGAGTCTTCGTCCATATTCAGGTATAATCATCAGCTCGTAGTTCAATTTATCGGAATATTTAATTTACTGCTAAATTAGCCCGTTGACAAACCTTTAAGAAAAACGCCAAAATGCTGTTTTTTTCTCAATGGGTAATTCAATACCTTATAAAACGATTATACTTGGAAAATCTCCCGGGAAAGAGATCCCCAAGACTTCTGCAAGTTCTTTTATTACTGGAATATAAACATATACTGACTGTATCGGATGCTTAAAATTTTTGAAAAAATATTTGGTTCGAAACACGATAAGGACATAAAAAAAATACAGCCTCTCGTCGACCGGATCAACGAAATATATATAACACTTCAAACGCTTAGTGACGACAAGCTACGCGAAAAAAGCCAAGCCCTCAAATCCGGCCTGCAAAAAAAGCTGAGTGAGATCGAAGACCGGAAAAAAGATCTTCAAAACAAGCTTGAAAATCCTGACATCACCCCTGACCAGGTTGAAAACATAAACAGGGAGCTCGATGAACTCGAGGCAATGTATGAAAACAAAACAAAAACCTCGCTCGAAGAAATCCTGCCCGAAGCTTTTGCGATCGTAAAAGATACCTGCCGAAGACTCGAAGGGCATAGTTATGAGATCATGGGACACCCCATAACCTGGAACATGGTTCCCTACGATGTTCAGCTGATAGGCGGAATCGTTCTACACCAGGGGAAAATATCGGAAATGGCAACAGGAGAAGGAAAAACTCTGGTGTCCACGCTGCCTGCATTTCTCAATGCCCTTACAGGAAGAGGAGTCCACATCGTCACTGTGAATGATTATCTCGCCCAGCGTGACCGGGAGTGGATGAACCCTATATTTCAATTTCACGGATTGACAACAGGAGTCATCCTTGCGGGCATGCGTCCGGATGAGAGGAAAAAAGAATATCGATGCGATTTGACCTATGGTACAAACAACGAATTCGGTTTCGATTATCTCCGTGATAATATGGCCGGCTCGCCTGATGATTTGGTCCAACGGGATTATTACTACGCGATTGTCGATGAAGTTGACAGCGTACTTATCGATGAAGCACGAACCCCTTTGATCATCTCGGGCCCTGTTCCGAACTCCGATACAGGAAAATTCACAGAAATCAAACCATGGATCGAGCGTCTGGTCAAAACCCAGCAGAACCTGGTGGCGGGATATCTCACTGAAGCAGAAAAAATTGTCAGAGAAGATCAAAGCAGCTTCGATGCAGGCCTTGATCTTCTTCGGGCAAAACGCGGCCAACCCAAGAACAGCCGCCTCATAAAAGTATTGTCTCAAACAGGCATGGCCAAACTCATGCAAAGTGTTGAAAATGAATACCTCAAGGACAATGCAAGACGGATGCATGAAGTCGATGACGAGCTGTATTTTTCCATCGATGAAAAATCAGGATCGATTGATTTGACCGACAAGGGACGTGACTTTCTCAGCAAGCTCAGCCAACAGGACAGTGACCTTTTTCTCGTGCCTGATGTAGGCGCTGAAGTAGCGGCGATAGAAAGCGACCCGTCACTCGATACCCAGCAGAGAATCAGTAAAAAAGACGAAGTGTACCGGCTTTTTTCCGAACGTTCGGAAAAGCTTCACAACATCAGCCAGCTACTCAAGGCATATTCGCTTTTCGAAAAAGATGACGAGTATGTCGTGCAGAACGGTCAGGTTATGATTGTCGACGAGTTTACCGGCCGTATTCTTCCTGGAAGACGTTACAGTGACGGACTCCACCAAGCAATAGAGGCAAAGGAAAACGTCAAGATAGAAGGCGAAACACAAACCCTCGCCACAATCACCATTCAAAATTTTTTCCGACTCTATAAAAAGCTTGCCGGTATGACCGGAACGGCCGAGACGGAATCGGCTGAATTCTATGATATTTATAAGCTGGATGTGGTCGTCATTCCGACGAACAGACCGATTATCCGAAAAGATCAGGATGATTTTGTTTTCAAGACACGCCGTGAAAAATACGCAGCCATTACCGGCAAAATTATGGAACTGCAGAAAAAAGGCCAGCCGGTGCTTGTCGGTACCGCCAGCGTCGAAGTGTCCGAAACCCTTTCGCGAATGCTGCGTGCAAAAAAAGTGATGCATAATGTTCTCAATGCGAAACAGCACGACCGGGAAGCAGAGATTGTCGCTTCCGCAGGCCAGAAAGGAGCCGTTACCATTGCAACAAACATGGCAGGACGAGGAACCGACATCAAGCTCGGTAAAGGGATAAAAGAAATGGGCGGCCTTTTTATCCTCGGATCGGAAAGGCATGAGTCAAGAAGAATCGACCGTCAGCTCCGAGGCCGATCGGGCCGGCAGGGAGATCCCGGCGAATCGATATTTTATGTCTCTCTCGAAGATAACCTGATGCGGCTTTTCGGTTCGGACAGGGTTATTTCCGTCATGGATAAACTCGGTCATGAAGAAGGGGATGTCATAGAACATTCCATGGTGACAAAATCGATTGAACGGGCACAAAAAAAGGTGGAAGAGCAAAACTTCTCGATTCGAAAACGACTTCTCGAGTACGATGATGTTCTCAACCAGCAGCGTGACGTTATTTACAAACGGCGGCGCGGCGCACTGATCAAAACACGCTTGACTGCCGATATATTCGACCTGCTTCATGATTATTCGGAAAATATCGTCAACAAGTACTCAAGAGACTACGATGTCCAGGGTCTCGAGGAACAGGTTCTCAAAGATCTATCGGTGGAGTTCCGGATAGAAAAAGCAACCTATGAATCCGACGGCGTAGAAAAAAACGCAGAAGCCCTTTACACCGCCGCTCTTGATTTCTATAAACGCAAGGAAGCCGCCATCCCTGAAGAGATTATGCGGCAGATCGAGAAATACGCTGTTCTCAACGTCATCGATCTGAAATGGAGAGAACACCTTAGGGAAATAGATACACTCAAGGAAGGAATCAACCTGAGGGCCTACGGCCAGAAAGATCCTCTTCTCGAATATAAACAGGAAGCCTACAAACTCTTTGTCGGTATGCTTGATGAAATCGAGCATGAAACCCTTTCTCTTGCATTCAAGCTTTTCCCTGTAACTGAAGAAGCGCAGCAGCAGATCGAAGCTGAACGCCAAAAGTCACAATTACGGCAAGACCGCCTTGTCGCTCGTCACGAAGAAGCGAAAACCGCTTATGACATTCCCGGAAATACACAGGGAGAAGGGAAACCGGAAAGAAAGGCACAAAACCGCAACACCAGGGAAAATGCCGAACAACCATTGCAACCTGTCAGGGCAGAAAAAACACCCGGCAGAAATGATCCCTGCCCGTGCGGAAGCGGAAGAAAATATAAAAATTGCTGTGGCAAGTAAGGTTTTTGGCAGAAAACAACATTTATAAACATCATGTACACGGAACCTGAAGTAACGCTCGATCTTGCAAAAGAACACGGACTCAATGAAGAGGAATACCATACTATTCTCGATATACTGGGGCGCGTCCCTACGTTTACCGAACTGGGTATTTTCTCTGTGATGTGGTCGGAACATTGCAGCTACAAAAACTCTATCGCTGTTTTGAAAACGCTTCCCAGAGAGGGTGGTGCTCTGCTCACTTCAGCGGGAGAGGAAAATGCAGGACTTGTCGACATTGGTGACAACCTTGCCGTTGCATTTAAAATCGAGTCGCACAACCACCCTTCTGCGGTCGAACCTTATCAGGGTGCGGCAACCGGTGTCGGTGGTATACATCGCGATATCTTCACCATGGGAGCAAGACCGGTAGCCGCACTGAATTCACTTCGGTTCGGCTCACCTAAAGATCCGAGAGTGCGTTACCTTGTCGACGGTGTTGTCAGAGGCATTGGTGATTACGGTAATTCGTTCGGCGTACCTACTGTCGGCGGAGAAATTTATTTCGAAGACGGTTACACAGGCAATCCTCTTGTCAACGCTATGTCTGTCGGTGTTGTGGAGCACGACAACACTGTCAGTGCAACTGCCGAAGGAGAAGGAAACCCGGTACTGATTGTCGGTTCGGCTACAGGAAAAGACGGCATTCACGGAGCGACCTTCGCTTCCGAAGATCTGAGTGAAGCATCCGAGGACAAGAGGCCCAGCGTTCAAGTGGGGGATCCTTTCGCAGAAAAACTCCTGCTCGAGGCAACACTTGAAGCAATTGCCACCGGACATGTTGTCGGCCTTCAGGATATGGGCGCTGCGGGAATCACCAGCTCCACCTCGGAAATGAGTGCAAGAGGTATCGGAAAAAACGGCACCGGCGGGATAGAAATAGACCTGGATTTCGTTCCAGTCCGTGAAAACGATATGAGTGCTTACGAAATCATGCTTTCCGAGTCTCAGGAGCGGATGCTTGTCGTGGCAGCAAGAGGGTTTGAACAGGAAATCATCGACGTATACAAAAAATGGGATATTCATGCGGTCATGATAGGCAAAGTAACCGCGGACAACCTCCTCAGAGTCCGTCATCATGGCTCTGTCGTTGCTGAAATACCTGCTGAATCACTCGTACTTGGAGGCGGAGCTCCAGTATATATTCGGGAAACCCTCGAAAAAAAACCTGACACTCCCCAAGCCGATTTCGTTCCGGACAGCTCACTCGATCTTCGCTCGGTGAGTCTCAAGCTCCTCTCCAGACCGAATATCGCAAGTAAACAGTGGGTGTACCAGCAATATGACTCCATGGTTCAGACGAATACCGTCACTTCCACCGGTCAAACCGACGCAGCAGTCATCCGCATCAAGGGAACACAAAAAGCGATAGCGATGAAAACGGACTGTAACGCCCGCTACGTCTATCTCAATCCGAAAAAAGGAGGGATGATCGCAGTCGCCGAATGTGCGAGAAACATAGCATGCTCAGGAGCGACCCCGCTTGCCATAACCAACTGCCTGAATTTCGGAAATCCATACAAACCCGATGTCTATTATCAGTTCAAGGCATCTGTCGAAGGAATGGGAGAAGCCTGTAGGGAGTTCAACACTCCGGTTACCGGCGGTAATGTAAGCTTCTACAATGAATCGTCTCTCACCGGTACGGCGATCTATCCCACTCCCGTTATCGGAATGATCGGACTGCTCGACAACATCGATCACCTTACCGGTTCAGCGTTCAAAAATCCTGGTGACGCAATCCTTCTGCTTGGAGACCCGGAACTGACTCTCGATGGTTCCGAATATCTTGTCATGCAGTATGAAACTCCTGGTCAAGATGCGCCTTCCTTCGACCTGAATCATGAGCACAAGCTCCAAAATCTGCTTGTTTCTCTTGCGAAAACAGGACTTTTGCATTCCGCACATGACATTTCGGATGGTGGATTGTTCACAGCACTTGTCGAAAAAGCCGTGCTCGAACAACACAATCCTCTCGGGTTTGCAGTCGACCTTGAATCGAGTGAACAAAGCAGTTCATTCATTCAGGAGCTCCTTTTTTCCGAAGCCCAGGGACGTGTGCTCCTGAGCCTAGCACCTGAAAATGCCGTTAAAGTGATCGATATGGCAAACAATCACGGTATTGCAGCAAAAGTCATCGGCCAGGTCAGAGAAAAAAACGCATCGATAGAGATCAACGGCAGACAAACACTTTCATTCACCACTGAAGAGCTTTCAAGGGTCTATTACCAGGCGCTCGAGGAAGCGTTACATCTCGATGAACTTGAAATCATCTGACAGCACATGCAGCCTATTCTGACAGCGAAAGAAATGAGCCGGGCCGACAAGGCTGCTATTGAACAGTTGCATACGGACGAATCGAGACTTATGGAACTTGCCGGGCGTGAAGCATCCCGGATCGTCTATAAATCCTTTGCCCCCGAAGAAACCGGCCTCGATGGGTTCGTATTTTTGATTGTCTGCGGAAAGGGTAACAACGGCGGAGACGGTTTTGTTCTTGCGAGGCATCTGCTCAATCTCGGGGCAGTTGTCGACCTTATCGTCGTTTACCCTGTCGCTGCTCTTTCAGCGCTGAACCGGCATGGCCTTGCAATTCTGGAAGCCTATTCCTCCAACACCGAAAACATCCGGATTTTCAAAAGTCACGAAGAAGCATTGCCATTCGTGGCAGAACGCCATTACAGCTGCGTTGTCGACGCTATTCTCGGAACGGGCCTGAACCTGAAAAAAGAAGGTGATGCACTCAAAAACCCTGTCAAACAGGCCGCGGAGCTCATCAACAGCATCCGTGAACGAAGCCAGGCCGTTACCGTTTCCCTTGACCTTCCCAGCGGACTCGACGCCACCAGCGGCGTTGCATCCTCTCCAGTGGTACAGGCTGATATTACCGTCTGCATGGGTTACTTGAAAACCGGCTTTTTCTTCAATTCAGGACCTGGAGTTTGCGGAGATATACACACTGCCGAAATTTCGATCCCGGAATTTCTTGTCAGGCAATCACAGTGTCATCTTGTCGACAAAGAATTTGCCTCTGATAACTTCCTTCTCCGTGATCCGGGAGAAGCAAAGCACAATAACGGTAAACTGCTCGTCATAGCCGGCTCGCAGCACAACAACAGTTCCATGCTCGGGGCTTGCCTGCTCGCCACGAAAGCTGCTGTCACCAGTGGCGCGGGCTATGTCTGCGTCTCACTGCCAGTGGAACAGACAGGGCCATTACACACGTACGTTCCTTCTGCAACAGTAATCGGCAGAGACTTCGATTCTCTTCGCGAAAAAGCCTTCTGGGCGGACGCGATCGTCATGGGATGCGGACTTGGCAGGGAAAACGACACCGTTTCACTGGTACAGAAACTCCTTGCGGACCCGGTAGTTGCATCGAAAAAGCTTGTCCTCGATGCAGATGCCCTCTTTGCTCTTTCGCAAAACGATTTCTCTTTCGACAAACAGCATTTTCAAGATATTCTGATCACTCCCCATGCCGGTGAATTCAGTAGACTCACCGGACTTAGTGTCGATGAAATACTAACCGCTCCTATGGAAACCGCTCGCGGGTTTGCTGCGAAAAACAAAGTTAACCTGCTGCTAAAAGGCAATCCCACCTGTATAGCCCGACCTTCGGGAGACACTCTGATCAACAATACCGGAACAGAAGCCTTATCGACAGCCGGAACGGGAGATGTACTGTCCGGTATGATCGGCGCATTTGCAGCCAAAGGTGTAACCACTTTTCATGCAGGTGCTGCTGCTGCATGGTTTCACGGTCGTGCTGGCGATCTTGCAAGCGATATTTCAAGCCTTGTATCGTCCGAAGATGTCCTCGACTCCATCCCAGCAGCTATCAGTGAAGCGTTCGATATCGAAGAACTACCGGAATGATTGGCTGTCGAGCTGCAACATACAGTCATACAGCATTCCGGTTTTTTGAAACCCGCCTAATCGTCTTGTGATCTCAGAAACTTCCTGACATTCCGTGCAGCCTGGCGGATTCTTTCCTCGTTTTCAATCAACGCTATCCTGACATATTCATCACCGTAAGGCCCGAATCCTACACCGGGACTGACTGCTATCTTCGCTTTCTTCAGCAGCTCTTTACTGAACTCCAGGCTGCCGAATTCACGGAACGGTTCCGGAATTCTCGCCCACACGAACATCGAGGCCCTCGGCTTTTCGATATGCCAACCCGCATTTGTAAAGCTTCTCACAAGGACATCCCTGCGTTTTCGGTACGTTTCTCGTATTTCGTCAACGCAGTTCTGATCTTCGTTCAACGCTATGGTTGAAGCAACCTGTATCGGAGTGAACATTCCATAGTCAAGCCAACTCTTGATTCGTGTAAGAGCCCCGACAAGTTTCGGATTACCGACAAGAAACCCTACCCGCCAACCGGCCATGTTATAGGTCTTCGAAAGCGTATAGCTTTCAACAGCGACATCCTTCGCTCCTGGAACCTGAAGAATCGAAGGCGCTGAATATCCGTCAAAGGTTATCTCAGCATACGCAATGTCACTTATGATATAGAATCGTTCTTTACGTGCTATAGCAACAAGTTTTTTATAAAAATCAAGCTCGACTGTCGCCGTTGTAGGGTTGTTCGGGAAATTGACAACCAGATATTTTGGTTTGGGAGATGATTCACGCATGGCTGTCTCGATATTGCGAAAAAAAGCATCCTCGTCAAGCGTATAACCATCGTTCAGCACCAAACGGAAACGGTGAACATTTCCACCGGCAAGAATAAAGGCCTGGGAATGAATGGGATAACATGGATCGGGAACCATGGCGACATCACCGGGATTGATAATTGCCTGTACAAGGTTTACATATCCTTCTTTCGACCCCATCGATGCGACAACTTCGCTATCCGGGTCGAGCTCGACTCCGTATTTTTGGAGATACCAGCTACAGATTGCCAGGCGAAGTTTATAAATACCCTTTGAAACAGAATATCCATGTGTCCTTGGTTTCTGTACACTGTCAACAAGCTTGTCAATTATGTGTTGGGGTGTTTGACCGTCGGGATTTCCCATTGAAAAATCTATAACATCCTCTCCAGCACGCCTTTCGGCCATTTTCAGCTCATCAACCGCAGCAAAAATGTATTTTGGAAGCCGCTTTATCTTTTCAAACTCGATTTCATCAAACATGTCTTGTTCAGTAACAAATTCATAGAAAAACAAAAACTAATCTTAAAGAAAAAGAATGACACGACAAATAGATTATTGCCGTCCACTGCAATCAAAAATTGAAAGGCAAACAATACCACCGATGATCCGCTCTTGCTCATTTTACACGCGGAAACAGCGCAGTTGCTGCTGCTCATAACAACGCCCATAACAACGCTCCGCTTGTCCCGATTCAATCCGAATCTCTTACATTATGCACCGATAAAGCAAAATGGATCTTTTTCTTTGAAAGGATCGAGCCCCATACCGTGAACAACAGCCATACATCCGCCACAAACCGGGCGAAGCCTGCATGCCCGGCAGGTTTCAGGCCCATTTCTATACCGTTGCGCTTCCGATGACTCGTAAATAGTCAAAAAATCTTTTTGAAGAATATTACCGATAAATGAAGGAAACTTCCTGCAAGCGTGCACCTCTCCGTCAGGCAGAAGGGCTACGAAATTGAACGCGGCACCGCACCCGAAACCTGTACACCCCCCGAAAGGTGATAAACCTCGTTGTTCACGAAGTATATTGATAAGGTTATCTTTCAGACCCATTACCGGATTGTCAACAGCCGCAGTAACATACTTTTCCAGAAACCGCCTGTAGGCATCCCTGTCAGGAAGTGAAAGACCCGCTCCTTCACCAACTTGGGAAAGACGGTTGAACGTGAAATAATCAGCCTTGTGCCGCAATATCTCTGCAAGAGGAAGCACCTGATCGATGTTCGCATCGGTAAGAGTGAGCATGACGGCTGAAGAGATCTCTTTTTCCCGAAGAAGATCGAGAAACCCCATCACTTTACGGTAGTACCCTTGTCCTCTGATACAATCGTTGTGTGACTCCAGTCCCTCCAAACTAACCTGAAAATATTCAGGTGAACCGATATCACAAAGATACTGCAACGCATCGGCAGCAACGGCGTTACCGAGCAAAGAGGTTTGAAATCCTTTATCTATTGTAGATGCGTACAAACTGAAAAAATGAGGTGACATGAAAGGATTTCCACCAGAAAAGCAAATGTGGCCCCGCACATTCTTTTCCCGGCAAAAACGTTCAAAGTCATCGATGATCCATAATCCCTGATCAACTGTCAGTGGTGAACGTTTCTCTCTGTCATAACAATGCTTGCAATGTAAATCACACGCATTGGTAATGTGCCACTGCAGGGTAAAAGCAGATGCGGTACAATACCGTTTGGGGATATTTTCTCCTTCAGGAAATCCCTGCAGTGTACGTGAAACAAGATAAGGTGCTTTGAGAACCACACCTTTACGTGCAGCGTAATCAACGGCCTGATTGACGACTCTCAGACGATATCCTTGTAGTTCGGGTTCATCCTCCGAGAGAAATTTCAGTGCGAGCAGCATCTGCTCGTCTGCCTTCTCAACATAGAGTTTTCCCGACTCCGGTCCTTTCCATACAAGTATCCAGCCTTCTTCTTTCTCGATAGAACCGGATTGTAATGATATCTGCTCTTTGAAAAACGGGGTTACATCGTTCTTTACCGGAACAATCTGCAATAAGGGATTGATTATTGCACCATGAGACGGACGGCCGAACTCTTTCTCCATGTGTTCTACGTTCCAGCAGGCATATTCGACACTGGCCAGATCGATAAGAAAAGCAAGACTCGAAGAACAAGAAAAATTACAGCGTAAATAATCAAGGAAAATTTCTGGACTTGCTCCAGATGGTTGCCGTATTTGACTGCCGGATTGTATGCCATTCACTTCCCCGTACATCAGAGTCAGGGGAAAAATCTTTTCAACAGGAGCTGCTGTAGCCATAGATTGACTCTCGCGTCAAGATCAATAATAACGTTACTTTATCATGGATGAAGAATCCATCGATATACAAAATGGAAAAAACACGTCAGAGAGAGAAAAAGAGGAACGATGCTTTCTCGAAAAGGATTGTAAGAGTTCTCTTTCCAGTCATCCTTTGGCCTATACTGAAAAGCCATCTAACGTATAACCTTTGCCATTTACCCCTTTACCTTTTGTCTTTTCGATTGACAAGGTGTGGCATGGACTCTCTTCCGATGACTGATGTACTTCTGATTGATAGCCATAAGGCTGTCTCAGTAGCAAAATTGAGACAGCCTTCGTGGGAGTCGATAAAAAAGTGTTCAGAACTCTGATCTTCGATATGAATGCTACTCGCTCGAGCCCTCACCAGCCGCTGCATCATCTTTCATACCGGCACACGACCCTGTACCATGAGCTGAAGTATCTTCCATCCCCGAGCATGAACCGGTCCCTTTGGAGGCGTCTCCGCCTTCAACCTTCTCGGTTTTACTGCAACTTCCTGCACCGCAACTACCATTTGCCTTTTGACAACCTGTGAGGGTTACGCTTGTCACAAGACCGGCAATACTCAAACCGGCGAGAACTTTTTTCATTGCGCTTTTGTCCATAGGTCTCACTCCTCTGTTTTTGGTTGATGAGAACTGTTAACACCATATCAGAGGCATACACACTCATACATACAATATACACAAATGAAACAGGAATGAACAAAATCTCGATTGCCGACCACCCCTCTTCCGATAGAGATCAGACCTCAACTGAAACATCCGCAAACGGATTACACATTTTAAAACCTTATGGCCGTGGCTTTCAGTGCCTGTTCCTTAAAACGGGTTTTCCATGCTGAACCGGATATCATTTCGGCGATTGCAACAGTAATATGACGCGGCTCCACACCCAAATCCCCGTTTCTTCCAAGTCCCTGAACACATGAAGGACAATTGGTCAGAATAACGTTCTCTCCAGTCTCTTCTTGTACCTCACTGATTGCGTTTCTTTTACGCTGAAGCATTGAATCGGTAATGTCAGGCCTAGAAAGAGCAAGTGTTCCTGCCTCCGAACAGCAATGATCGACAGGAGTCACTTTTCCGAACCCGCCTAATTCTTTCAACGTCCCCAAGGCTTTCCCTCCAAGGGAATCATGGCACGGTGCATGGTACATGCAATGGTGGTCACCATTCAGCCTGAGCCCTCGGGTCACCGCATAGCTCGTAACATCTACGATGGTTCCACCGAACAACTTCCTTGTCTCCATGCCATCCAGAGCCTCCATACACGTCCCGCAGGAAACCACGCATGCATCAAAATCCAGATAAGCCAGCATTTCCTGAATCTGGGTAAAGATAACCGTATTGCGTAGCACAATTTTTGAATGCTGTTCGTTCTGGGCATTAACATGGGCTGGAAACCCGCAACACAGAAAAGGAGGTGGAAGCACCACCCTTACCGCTGTTTCGAGCAGCAAGTGAATCGACGCCATTGCAATGGATGAATGCAGTCTTTCCGATCCACAACCGGGAAAATAAAAAACCGTTGCAACTGCATTCTTCTCCGGCTCGAAAACCAGCGCCTGATCAGGATCGCAATGTGGAATGAGATCACGCAATGTTTCATCGGGTACCTGAGGTACCGCCGAACTCACCATCTTCAGTGGGTAAAAAGAAGACAGGGCTTCCATCGATTGCAGAGGCTGTGTAATCCTGTTACCAGCACGTAATGCAGCACTGCCGGCACGTAAAACACCTTTGCGAAACACCTTGTTGACAAGTGAAGAGCGGCTTTCAAGGTATTTCAACGTCATCTGCGTAACAGCTGAAAAATGCTTGTATCCCCTCGATTCAAGAATATCCCGCTCGAGTACGGATACCTCACCTGTATCGATATCGACAGGACAGGGTTTCAGGCATTTATGGCATATGGTGCAATGATCTGCAACATCTTCCAGCCATTGAAGCAGCTCAAATTCAGTCGACCGTTCACGCTGAGCCACATAGAGCAAGGCTTCGATGAGCGAACCGATTGCAAGGTTCTTGTTTCTCGGGTGGTAAAACATCCCTCGTGCAGGATAAAAAACACAACAATCTGTTTTGCACTTGCCACAACGAATACAGAAATCTACATGCTTCGACAACTCCTCGATCTTGGCCCTTTTGAGAATCTGAGCTTCGAGTTCAAGGAGATTGAAAGAAGGTGTGAAGATATGATCGAGGACCTCGAGATCATCGAGTTTTCCAGGATTCATCATCCGGTCGGGATCGATCGTTTTTCTGTATGCAGAAAGCTCATCGATCCGCTCCCTATCCATATACTTGAGCTTTGTAACACCGATACCGTGTTCACCGGAGACAACACCACCGAGCGAAACAACTTTTTCCATCACCTTGTCGACAACGTGATCGGCACGTCGAAGCATCGGTTGATCGTTCGACAGAACCGGAATATTGACGTGAACGTTGCCATCACCGGCATGCATGTGTGTCGCAATGACAATGCGCCGGTCCCTGACATACTGAAACGAATCGTCAAGCGCCGATACGATATGGGGATAACCGTGAAAAAGCTCATTGAGCTTGTTTCTGAACTCCTGTATTTCCGAAAGAGAACGAAGAGCGTTTTCATCAGCCGTCTTCAGCTTTTCCCTCGTCACGTCACACAATTCATCCGCGGGAGACATCTTCGCCGCAAACTGTTCGCCATCTTCTTCAACGGTAGTATCATGAAGCAACGTAAGAGCACTGTCAATGAAACCAAGCTGGGAGTACCGTTCTTCTTCGATATTCAAAGCATCGACGAAGCGGGCGAATTCAGCAAGGGCATCGAGAGGAATGACGATATCTTCATTCAGCTTGAATGCGTTGGTTCTCCTTGCAATCGCACTGAGCTTTTTCCTGTCGGACCAGAAACGCCTCGCTTCTTCAGCGTCACGGGCAATAAAAAGCAAGGTATTGGGATGCTTTTCGAGCAGTTGTTCAACTTTTGTCACCCCCTCCTGCACCGAATCCCGATCATGTCCGGCGATATCGATCAGAAGCACCGCTTTCGGCGTGCTTGTCCGAGCGGCCTTGACCTTGTAATCAATGGCCTTTATATATTCATCATCGAAATGTTCCAGAGCGAGCAATGCCTCGGAATCATCTTTGGGAAGTGGGAAAATACGCGACAATTCAACGATAACTCGGCTCGCCTCATCCATGTCAGGGCCAAAAAATTCAAGGCAGAGTGTCGTTGTTTCCTCATATTTCGGGTAGAGAACAAACAGCGCCGAAGTAATCACGCCATCGGTCCCTTCTTTCTGCAAACCCGGAACTCCACCCAGTGTCTTGTTGGTAATATCCTTCCAAAGTCCCTTTTTACGGATATCGGTACCCCGAAGCTGTATCTGTTTGATTGGCTTCGCCGTACCATCAAGAACCTCATAGGTAACGGTATCGTCAGGCAGAATTTTGCGAAGCCTGTGATCGGTTCTGCGAACTCTCCAGCGTTCCCCAGAAGGCATTGCCATCTCCCACTCAAGAAGATTGTCGATGCATGTTCCCCAACGAACCGCTTTTTTCCCACCCGCATTTTCCGCGATGTTTCCGCCGACTGTACAAGACCATTCGCTCGTCGGATCCGTAGCAAAAACAAGGCCTTTCTCAGCGGCATAATCCATGGCTTTTTCGGTAACGACACCAGCCTCAACCTCTATAACGGGAGCGGAAACACGCTCCCCGCCGTCGAGCTCGAATTGACGTTGGCCAATCCCCCTTACTCTGTCAAGCTTTTCAGTATTGATGATCACACAATCGGGCCGAAGCGGAACCGCACCACCGGTCAACCCTGTTCCGGCACCGCGGGGAATAACCTTGAGCCCCAGTTTCCTCGTCACCTGTAGCAATGGAGCGACCTGCGCTTCGTCATCGGGAGTGACAACGGCAACCGGGAGGTGTAAACGCCAGTCGGTAGCATCGGTTGCATGGGCAACAAGCGAAAAAGGATCGAACAGAACGTTTTTCGCTCCGACAATCGCTCCGAACTCTCTCTTCAGACGTCTTCTGAACTCCGGAACCCGCTCAACCTCAGCCCGGAATTCATCAAAAAGAGCTCTTAGAGTCGCCACGATCGACAATACCCGCTGCTCTCCGTTTGCAGAACTCTCGATGGTATCAAGATCCTTGAAAGCATGATGTAACAGTCTGGTTCTGCGCGCCGGAGAATTGACAAGCTCCTGAAAGAGATATGGATTCCTCCGATGGATAAGCACTCCACCGATAATGCGCATCAGAAGCCTTGCCGAACGTCCGGTAACCCGGAGACCTTTGAGTTCATCGAGCATTCTGACGCTATCCTCTCCAAGAAGATAGGAAAGAAGCTGTCGGTCCGTTGCAGATGTATAATTATATGGTATTTCTCTCACTGATGTTGTATCCACGATAACAATAACTAAATCCGAGCTTTTGATTGAAAGCTCAGTGCTCCCGATTGTTGGCCTTGAAGTCAGCCAAATATCAGAAAAATTATGTTCATATCCATGAAGGTTCACTGACAAACCAAACGGAAGTACAAGAGCAAACCGATAAAAAGCTTAGAAAATTCATTCGTGGGGAAAAAGGCTGGGGTTGAAAGTCAAAGGTCAAAAGG
>JADMLA020000014.1 GCA_015482705.2 Prosthecochloris sp.
CGCCTTACCCGATAGCCATGTTAAATTTCCCACAATTAAACAGATTCTTGTCCGGTAACTGCTGAAACCATGAAATCTTTTACCACGGCTTTGTAGAGTTAAATCTTGCTATTCACCTCCTTTGGACATCGCATTGATGATTCAGGGCTTGAAATAATTCTGAATATTGTTCCGGTGCCGTTCAAGGAGCTCTTTCACTCTGATTATTGGCGGTAACCCTGATCGTTCTACTATCTGACTCCAGTAGTCGAAAAATACCTTGACACTGTCTCGTGACGTGAATTTCCACATGATCCTCAACATGTTCTTGAGCGACCACACTTCTCCCGTTTTGAGTTCACAGGCCATCAATTGATGCAAAGCGCTTTCGTTGTACTACCGTCATATTTTCTGGATTGCGCAACCAACTGAACCTCGAGTTGATCAATGCTCGGTCTTCTTCTTGGCCGACCAATATGGGATTCCTAATAGCATATTTTATCGACTACTTCACTCAAATACTTATTGATATGAAACTGATCGTAGACAATATAGACATGCGACAACAATTTCAACGTTGTTTTGGTAAACCGGCTTCCACATGTCAAGAAAGACTAACTGCATGCTCCTATACAAGGTGCCGTCAACGTTTCTAAAAGCTTTTCTGTTATCTTGGGCTGGGCCTCAACAACATCACGAACACGGCCTTCATGAAGGTCATTGAACATCGTAATATACTGTATGACCTATGAGAACCGTCTCAAACTGCATCGTATCAAGATGCCTCCATTTTGTTCAGGAGCATGGTCATAGATTGTACAGAAGTTCCCCCATTCGGGACAGTGCGCTTTTTTGCCGATGTACTCAAGACGCATCTCTACCGTTTTGCTGCTCATCAGGAGGGCCTCGTCATTTACGTCCCATATTGCTGTATACCTAAGGGTTGTTGGTAATGAGGAGCCAAGCTTTGCATGATCAGAAAAGGGTTCTGCTTCACCACGGATCAATACCAATAAGCTAACTTTTTCTACCGCTTTCCACTAAATTCTGCGAAGAGCAAAATATATTAAAGCTAAGCAATGAGCAGACTAACTGAAGAGTCATATAACTTTTCCTCAAACACCCAATCATGCCCTACAACGTTTCGAGTTTTTACCCTATGTGCGTTAGTGTCATTTCAGGCAATAGCTGATAGTAATAACGTTTAGCACTCTTATTCAATCTAGCACACCCCTCTACAATCCCTTACTAAGGACCAAGAACTGAGAACTAAGCACCGTTCTACTATCGCAGAACATCCCCCAACTCAATATTAAATACTCGCTGCTGTCTGAGCCAGATGAGGAGCCTGTAGATTGCTCTGAGTTTGTAGGATGCAGCAAAGTATAGGGTGAAGCAAAAAAGGTAGATCGTGAATAAGACATAATCGGGAAAGTGCATGAGAGTTCCGAGAACGGCAACGCTCGATGAAATTGCCGTTGCAGCTATGATCACTATAACTACTTTGCGATGATTGAAGCCCATTGCTTTGATGATGTGATGCAGATGGGTTTTGTCCGGATAAAAAGGGCTCTGCCCTTTCAGTACTCGCTTGACCATGACGGTAATGGTGTCGGTAACCGGCAGCGCCAACACTAACAGTGCTGCAGCCGGAGAAACAACACCTCCTGCCTTTTGAGTCACTTCTATGGCAAAAAACGCGAGGACGAACCCCAGACTCATACTTCCGGCATCACCCATGAAAAGCTTTGACGGATGCCAATTGAAACGCAGAAATGCCGCAAGCCCGCCGACAAAAGCGACACTGATAAAGGTAAGCTCTGGCTGATTGTTCAGCCAGGCGAGCATTCCGAAAGCGATGAAAGCCACCAGTGAGGATCCACCAGCCAATCCATCGAGACCATCGGTCATGTTGACGGCATTGATCACCCCTATAATGCAGAATATGGTTACAGGGACAGCGAGAAAACCTGTCCGAATTACTCCCCAACCCATAAGATCGCCGAATGAGTGAAGAACAGTGCCACTAAAGTACATGATAGAGACCGTCGCCCCGGTCTGTACCATGAAACGGATTTTGAAACTGACATCATGCCTATCGTCAATTGCCCCCATGACAACTATCATGAGCACGGCAATGATCAACCCTATGTTCTGCCAGAGCGGCGTAAACAGCAGCATCGCGATAAGTGCCCCTGTTATAATGCCGATACCGCCAATGAGAGGTTTTGCAACGGTATGAATTTTACGCTTGCCGTCAGGATGGTCGATAAACCCGAGCTTTTCTGCATGTGACGCAAGAAACATGATCATCACGTAGGATACTGCCAGCGCAACAAGGTAAACACCTGTATAGTGTGTGAATGGGATCGTGAGGGCTGCCTCTTCGGCAGTTGTTTTTGCGGATAAAACTTCGAAGGAAAGAAGAGCGAACAGCGGGACCGGAATCAGATAAAAAGGAGACATGATTTTCTCCGTTATAATGTGTTAGTGGGGGAAGAGAAACTATCCAAAAGCTTCGCTACTTTCAGTTACACTCTATGATTACACATTAAGAATAAAACAGCATCTTTACGAGCGTACATTATAAGAAATTAAATAAAAAGATCTAAGAAATTTGCGTATAATTTTTGTAAAAAAAGTACCGGTATTACGAGTTGAAAGGGGATTGACCGGCACGATGAACAACAGCACCACATTCTTCAGTCACAATGCTTCATGCGTTATATTCTGAAGTGGGGTATGGAGTATGTTCATGCACTGCAATGTAGCATTTCTCATGGAATTAATGACAGAAAACTCTGTCACGAAATAGTGAACAGATAGCATCTTATGCCAGTGACACACATAACGGCAATCATCAAAATGTGATACTTCCCTGTAATAATACTCTTTGTTTATTTCACAGGGCGATACGGAATTCTTAAATACTCTCGACATAGGATGGATCCTCGGGTCGAGCCCGAGGATGACAAAAAGAGAGAGAAATCATACCGCACACTTGATGCGATATCAATAGGCACTGAAAGCAAAAGATTGATCCCCAGATTGTTCTTTGCGCTTGCCAGAGAATGACATAAAGAAAGGAGTCATACTTGTTATATCTCTTTTATCAATCTGGAAAATAAACTCGAGCACAGCAGTTAAACTTAGCCTCTGGGAACCATTCCATTAGGTGAACTGATATTTTCGTCAGGCATCGCTCCTGCGCCTTCAGCAGATTCACCATCATCCAAGGGTCCGAATGCACCATCTTCGGATTGGCTTGGGGCATTCTGTAGAAGTTCTCCCTTTTCCTTGCTTCTATCTTCCTCATCATCATCTTCAGGTCCGGGAGCACCGGCAGCGGACTGCCCTGCTGTAGAACTTGCCTCAAGGGCTGTTGCAGCCGCAGCATCGGAAAAATTACCGATAACAGCTCCATCGGAATTATTGCTTTGAGCTTTCATTGTTGATACAGAAAAGCTCATGGCAACAAAAAGCAATGCAAAACAAAGCAAGAATATCTTTTTCATGATATTTGAGTTTAGGATTATACGTTCACGAATTATCAGTACCAAACCAAAAGCAATCAGGATAGAGAAAATCTTGATATAGGGTCAGATTTTGAAACCAGTTCCTACAGAAAAGATAAACCGTACATCATCACCGGAATTATCTGTCAGGTCAGCTGCACCCAGTGTAATGGCAACCGGAAAGCGATCGACCCAGAAAGTTTTCGAAAGACCGGCGTTGAGGTTGATACCGTTCCAGTCGACGATGGCATTGAACTCGTTGAACAGCTCATAGGCTACATTGCCGAAAACGTACGTACCGTCATCGCCTTTCCCGTCCGCAATATCTTCATCGCTCTTTTCGCCAAAACGATCGGAACCAACGCCGACACTGAAGTGAAGTTTTGAAGATCCGGTTTCGGTTGTGAACATGTCACCCTGAAGACCATGACTGACAACGACATAATAGCTCTCTCCCGTATCCCCACCATCAGTGAGCATGACATTTTCAATACCTGCACCGACAGCCGTTCCACCGCCGAAATCATGATGGAGGTGAAGACTCATGGAATACTCCTCCCATTCGTCGAGGTCAAGGGAAATAAACGATATCTGGGCCCCGAGATTCTTGATCGGATCACCGACACCGATACCGAGCACCGCAGCTCCATCGGCCTCATCTCTGTACGGAGCATTGACCGTACCGCCGACACCGGCGAATACAACACCATTGGCAGCACCCCAGGCAACGGGAGTTGTAAGAGATTTACCATGAATGTTCGGCAAAATAGTCGATGGAATACCGCTCGGCTCGTCAGCATGGGACACTGCCGGCAAACAAACAAGTGCCGCAAAAACAAGGGTCAGGATTCTTTTCATGGTTTCTGGTATTTAGGATTAGAAGATAGATAGTGATTGATTAGGAATGGGTAATGGGTATTAGGGGGCATTAGATAATAGGGTAATAGGGAATGGACATCATTAGTTGTTCCATTTCCTGTAGATACCCGTCAGCAACCGTCCAACTTGATTGATTCAACACATTTGGAACATTAACAGTCCACTAATTAACACGAATTATCACGAACTGATGTAATCAGCTTTGCAGCTGATTACATCAAGAATTATACTTTAACACCATACTAAAAAACCGATTTACCATAATAGCCTCCGAAAAACCAATGATTTCTGGCCGAAATTTATAAGAATACCAAGCTTCGATTTTGTGATTTTCAGGTAATTGAGGACTTGTGCTTCATGGTCACTTGTAATCTGAACAAGAGCTTTAAGCTCAACGATGATTTTTCCATAACAATAAAAATCAGCCTGATAATACTTATTGAGAACCTGATTTTTGTAGCAAACCGGAAGTGGCTTTTCCTTTTCGTAAGGAATATTCCTCAACGAAAATTCAACTGCTAATGCTTCTTGATAAATTGATTCCAGAAAACCATGACCAAGCTGTCTATGCACTTCCTGAGCCGCACCGATTATCTGAAATGCCTCATCTTTGTATAGTAAACCCATCGATATGGGAACAGCTTATTGTTCTTCAGTAACCCCGCGCTTGCTCAAACCTCTTCTTGGCCACAAAAAAAATCACCTATTCTTCATCTTTTCAATTCGTGATAATTGGTGCCAATTCGTGGACCAAACTAATTCTTCTGCTCATCGAGATAGGTGCTGTAGGATTTGTAGCTATAGTAGCCTTTGTATCCGTACCTGCCGTAGTAGCGGCCGTAGTTGCCGTAGCCGATTTTTTCCGATGGTCCGACAATCGCAACACCGAGCAGCCGATGTTTGAGGTAATCGAGTTTCTGCACTTCCTTGAGCAGGTTCTTGTTGGTGTAACCCATTCGTACAACCATAAGTATCCCGTCAGCTGCACGTGATATAAGCGTTGTGTCACTGAGTAACAGTAGTGGCGGTGTATCGAGAATCACATAATCCCACTCTTCTTCTAATCGCTTGATCAGCTCGGTCATCTTGTTCGAGCCCAATAGCTCATTGGGACTTGGCGTCTTGTTACCAGCCGGCAGAACATGGAGCTTCTCATGCATGGTCGGCTGGATCAATGCCTCGACGTCAGCTTCCATCCCGGCTAGATAGTCCGACAGTCCGGGGACTTTCTTACAGCTGTAGAGCCGGTGCTGGCTCGGACGGCGCAAATCACAATCGATGAGAAGCACCCGACTGCCGTTAAGAGCAAAAGCATAAGCAAGATTCCCGCAAACCGTTGATTTACCTTCGCTGATCTCTGTTCCGGTCACAAGAATCGACTTGAGCGGTTGGTCATCGGTTTGAGAAAACACGATATTGGTGCGCAGATCGCGAAACGACTCTGCAAACGGTGACGATAAACTATCAGCCATCAATAACGGCTTCCGATCATGGGTCGACGGCACGGTCTTACCTTGACTGTTGGTTTTAGCATACTTTCCATTCTTGCCGTTGCCTCCATATTTTGGCAGATAAGTGGAGAGCTGCTCCAATGATTCTTTCACGGCTTCCTGCAAACCTTTACTATTTCCATTCCCAACATTCGGTATAGCCGCCAACGGAGTATAACCATGATCTTCAAGAAAAGAATCGTCCTTCAGGGAATGATCGAGCATTTCCCGCACAAAGACGATAGCCCCGCCAAGCCCAAAACCAAGTATAAGGCCGATCAACAGATTTTTCTTTAAATCCGGTGCTACGGGATCGACAGGTGGAAACGCTGCACCAACGATCACCACCTTACCGACCTCCGAGGCGATCTTGATACGCGACTCTTCCAACTTTTCTTTAAGGAAGGTATACGTGTTGTTGAGTACTTCGCGATCTCGCTGCAGACGGGCATAGTTGAGCTGTTTCTGAGGAAGCCGGTTCAGCTGGCTTTCATAATAGTTCTTGGATCGCTGATACTCCTGGGCTATATAGCTCAGCTCTGCAAGGCGTACATCGGTTTGCAGCTGTTCGGAAATCAGGTCGAACTGGTATTGACGAGCTTTGCTCGTAAATGCCAACTCTCCTGCGATCATGTTTCGGGTCAGTTCCTGGAGCCGCTGTTTGAGCACATCGAGCTGCTGTTTTTTAGCGATATAGGAGCTGTTTTCCGCCCCTGATTCCCCTGCCAGGGCGATCAATGCTTTTTCTTCCTGCTTGATACGGCTTTTAAGTTCTTTTGACTGCTGATCGACGTTCTTGGCAATTTTCGCACTCAGGGCCTTTTCTTCTTCGGAGAGTTTTTGTATCAGAAAGTCCTGGCGGTTTTTAAGAATATTGTATTCAGCCTGGGCATCATTGAAGCGGGATTCGGCCTCGACCAGCTTTTCCAGCAGCTTTTCGGCGTTGCCGGTCAGCTCGTAAATGTTCTGCTGTTTCATGTAGGATGACAACTGATCTTCGACTTCGGCGATCTCCCGCTGCTGACTTGCCAGCTGTTCACTGACAAACTCTTTTACCGACATCGCCTGATCGGCATTCCATTCGATGTCTTTACGCATGTAGGACCTGCAGATCGCATTGGTCAGCAGAGCAGCTTCATCGGGGAAGGGACTCGACACCGATACTTTCAGGATATCGGTATCCCGGGCATTACTCACCGATACCCGCTTTTGTAACACTTTAGCGTATTTGCGCATCAACAGATCATAATCCACTTCTTCATCTTCTCCCCCTCCGAAACGCAAACCGCTAAACAACACACCGATGGGAGAAACATAATGCCGCTCTCCAAACAGCTGCAACGAATCACGATCATTCTGAGAAGCAAGGTCTCTTACCACTTCCTCAGCGAGCGGAAACGACTTGATCAGTTCGATATCGTTCTGGAGCTCGAACCCAGTCATCGACTCGAACGGATTTATCATCTCACCTACGCCACCCTTGTCAGTCTTGATAAGCACAACAGAGGTAGAGCGATATTCAGGAGTTGCGGAGAAATGGAACAAGAACACCAACACAAGAGCTACAACGGTCACCGCACTGATCAGGATTCTATTACTCCAGAGAACCTGAAGCAGCTCCTGAATGTTTATCTCTTGCTCTAACTGATTTTCGTTGTCTGCCATTTAATGGATTATGTTAATCTTAAGTGCTAAGTGCTAAGTGCTAAGTGCTAAGTGCTAAGTGCTAAGTAGAAGATAAAAATTGTCATCCTCGGGCTTGACCCGGGGATCCATCTTCCAATGAACGTCACCATGGATGCCGCATCGAGTGCAGTATGACTTTCGTGGAGATTGTACATCACATCACCCATAATACCCGAAAGTCTGCTTCACAAAACGATATGACAATTCTCTTCTTGTCATCCTCGGGCTCGACCCGGGGATCCATGAGCAACCTTGCTGATCTGTATGAATGCCGATTCAGGCCCAAAACCCAGACCTCCTATTCCCCTAATCCCTATTACCTATATAACCAAATCCCTGCCACCTATCCCCCAACACTCTACCTTGTCGCGATGGCGACAACACTTGCCGCTGAAACGATAAGAGCAGCGATACGAAGCGCCATGTTGGTATCGAGGCCTTTGTCCTCCGGAATGACAATGGTGTCGTTTGGCTTGAGCTCGACAAACCCTGAACGGTCGCCTTCTTCAAAATATGATTCGAGATTGATCGGATACGTCTGTTTACCGTCTTCATCGGGCTTGTGGCGGAGTAGCTTGGCTTTTTCAAGATTTGCATCTTCCTTCGGCCCCCCTACAAGCGAAAGCACCGACGAGATATCGGAATCCTGACGAACGATATGCTGACCGGGCTTGTATACCTCGCCAAGGACATTGACGTACATGAGTATATTACCCATGCTGTCGGTGAAATAGGTATCCTGCGGCATACCATATCCCGGCATGACTTGTGGCTGCTGACCGTAACTGTTTTGTTGGTATCCCCTTGAAGGTGATGAGTATAACAGACCGGACGAACCGTAAGGCTGCTGCGCCAAAGCGCACACCGTTACAAGCGGCGAAACAAAAACCTGTAGAGCAAGAACAAAGACGATGAAACGTTTCAATGTTTTTTTCATGACAGTGTACCCCGGTTACTATGAATAGTTATGTTCAAGGGAAGAAGGTCTTTTCAGCAAAGAAGTTATACTTTTTCCACATAAAAAATACGGCTTTTCGACAAAAAAGAAACTTTATACATAGCTCCGCCACGTCAGCCCCATAGCGGTACTGAAATAATGAAAAAAAAGTGCTCAGCTGACAAAGGGGGACGATGTTCAACGTTCCGCTGGAAGGGGGGAAACGGAAAACATCTCCTCGCTAAAAATACGAAATCATAATCAAATACAAAGGAGAAAAATAGTGATGGACTAATGGAGGAAAACAAGACAGGTGTTACAGATAGCACCGCTGTGAAAAACGAGAAATGAAGGAAAACAAAGATGCGTCGAAAAATCGACGCATCTGAAATAATCAGTATCGCATAAAGTTAACTAACAAAAAAGAATACAATCACGAGGATGTGATTATACCACCAAATGAAATTAACCGTCTTTACTTCGTCTCTTGTGCCTCGATAGCCTCCAGTTTCTTACCATTTCCACTACCGTTTTCTTTACCGTTACCGTTGCCGTTGTTTACATATGCATGACGAATGTCAATGGTTTGTGTTTTTTCATTATCGATCAGAACAAGAAACGTGCAACCCACAATACCAGTCGGCACTGACACACCGCCTGTTTGTGAAAATCCTGAAGCAAGCCCTGTCAACACACCTGAAGGACCGTTAAGTAAACTTGACAATACAGGAGATATGGAAAGGCCGTCACCTTTGGCGTCAACACCTACTCCCCATGAAATTGCCTGAGGAATGGACAGCAGTGTAATGTCATACCCTCTCAACTCCTTGATCCCTGCTGCAAACTGAGTCGCATCGAAGATCAGTGTGTGCAAATCAACCTCATCCGCTTTTGTTTTTTTACTCTGGATCGTAATCGAACCAACAAGTTCTCCCTGACCGACACCGGAAAAATCAAAATAAACATCGCGCTCTTTTATCTCTTTTCTCGAAGCGGGTTTTGCACCGGTATACACAATTTTGGTACCACCACTTTCACCCGTTTCAACGCGATGACATGTCGGAGCGAAAAAATGCTTCGATTGCAAGGCAAGTCCGGTCAACTGAGCTGGCCGTCCGATTAAATTGAAAAGACTGGGCAGCCCTACAGGACCGGTTACAGTCCCTGGCATATAAGGAGCTGGTGATGACGACGACCCTTTAAAACTGATAGACGCCGACGCAGCCCCGCCTTCTCCACCATCACCACCATTGTTGTTTTCAGCGACACTTGTAGACTGAGACTGAGAAACAGCCTGGTTATCGATAGTTGTATCTGCCAGGCCGGTAGTTGCCGAAAAAAACAAAACGAGCACAAAGGTTACCTGTAGTCCTTTTTTCATCGTGCATCTATATCTAATGTTGTTGTTTTAATAAAAGCATATGCAAGACCGGAGCTATTTTCCAGTCTTGCATTTCTTTCTCTGTTGACAGAGTTAACGTCAATCAAAACCGCCTGACCATGCTCCGACAAAACCATTGGAAGCACTCGAGTAACCGCCTATACCAGCGCCTCCGTTAGTATCGCCGCTTCCGGTTACAATAGACAACGTGTTGGTACTTGCCCATGCCGTATCTTCGCCGTAGCCGGCAAACGATGCACCGCTGAGATCAGCACTCAAAGCACCTCCCACCATACCGGTAACATCATCACACGGAGCACAACCCGGGCAGGCACCCTCATCTTCAACTCCGTCAAGATCAAGATCTGCTCCGCCATAAAGCCCAGAACCTGATCCAACCCACTGATTGGCGCCGACAACATAATCGGCATCACTATATGCCTCCATATTGAAATCACCTTCGATGCTGCCTTGTAACATGTCTTCACCGTATTCGACACACTGATCTTCGATGGTGGTGAATGCATAAAAGCCACCTACCACACCGCTAGTAGCATCGACGCCATTATACTGTGGAAGATCAGCCATAGCGACCGATCCCATGCCGAATAGTGCAACGGCTGCCAGAAGTGAAATGATTTTTTTCATGAAATTTCTCCTGTTTTTTTAAGACCGAAGAGAACGCCTTCAGCCCATTTTTTCAAAAGAATTGAAACTAAAATCCACTACCAGACCATGCACCAACAAAACCATTGGAAGCACTCGAGTAACCACCTATACCAGCTTGTCCATTAGTATCACCGCTTCCGGTCACAATTGACAACGCACTGGTACTGGCCCATGCAGTATCTTCACCGTAGCCTGCAAGCGCTGCGCCACTGAGATCCGCACTCAAAGCACCACCGACCATACCGGTAACGTCATCACATGGAGCACAACCCGGGCAGGCCGCTTCATCTTCAACTCCGTCAAGATCAAGATCTGCTTCTCCAAAAAGAACTGCGCCCGATCCAACATCCTGATTGGCGCCGACAACATCATCGGCTCCACTATATGCCTCCATAAAGAAATCACCATAAATACCGCCCCCTAGGTCTTCACCGTATTCAACACACTGATCTTCGATAGTGGTGAATGCATAAAAACCACCGACAACACCGCTGGTAGGATCTACGCCATTGTGCTGTGGAAGATCAGCCATGGCGACTGATCCCATACCGAATAATGCAACGGCTGCCAGAAGTGAAATGATTTTTTTCATAAAATTCCTCCTGTTAGGTTGTTTTGCACTGCAATTGAATGATGTAATAAGGGAGAAAGAACGATAAATTTTATTGAATCGTCATAGTTAATTTATAAAAACATCACAAAACAAAAAAACAATCGTTAAGATGTAATAATACAGGACTAAATTTCACACTGCTGAAACAATTACCGAAAAAACAAAAAAGCCGAGCAGTGATTACCAATTGTTCACAGCATAAGACAATCGCTACCGAGTACTTAACAAGTCGGGAAATAGCTTCTTCGCTGGCCACCTGCCCCCTATTCACTCAATATCCTTTCAAGGAAAATGCGTACCTTAGACATTGATTTCACAGGCACATGATAATTTGCCGGATGGCACAAGTATATTTTTTCACTTTCCATGACAAACCAGAACAATCACTCCTCCATCAGCAATCCATTGCAGAAGGAACATTTTTATATTACCCGTCAAGCTCTTGTCGAGCTCGATCTTTCTGAAAGCTGGCTCCCCGACCTTCCGTCCAACCGTCAATCCGCCCTTGAACAGGCTGAATTGCAAACGAAGAACATCAATCGCCGCATGAAACAACGCTTTGGCGACACGGCGAAGCAGTTACTCCCCGCTCAGTTTCATGGTATGAAACTCCTCCATGCAGCGGCTCATCTTATAATGAGCCGCCTGGTCGTGCAGCGAAACCCGGCATTTCTGGGTAAAATCGAAGCTTTTACGCTGCAGGAACTCGAGGAAAAAGGTTTTTCGGACTACCTGGACGCATTCATCTCGCAGTTCCCCCCCTCGAGTGTATTCAGAGGCTATCAAACGAGCCAGGAGTTTCTTGTATCGACATCCAACCGCCAGACCGTTCTGGAAGAATCACTTTTTGTATGGCTCCAGAATCAAAATCCGGCACTTGACCAGTTCGGATTCCTGTTAACCGACGATACACTCCGAAACGAGCCGTCATACCGCACAGTCGTGAACACGTTTCTCCACTCTCTCAAAGAAATAGGCCCTGTTGGCCCTGAAAATATCGATCCGGCGGAGCTGTTGACAAGACCGATACGCCATGCACCAAACTCCCTGCTTGAACAGTTACGCTATATAAAGATGCACTGGGGAGAATTCCTCGATGGAACACCATTGCTCGATATGCTCGACAACAGCATCACGCTTATTCAGGATGAAGATGCATGGCTGTTCTTTGAAAAAACCGGTCAGGAAAACCATGCGAATCATGGTGGTTTTTTTGAAAAACAGGCACATGCCCCTTCGTTCACCGACCTTGAAGACGAGCCTGAAAACTATTCTGTTGATTCTTCATGGATGCCCGAAGTTGTCATGCTTGCAAAAAGCACCTTCGTGTGGCTGGACCAGTTGAGTAATACCTATCGCCGCCCAATACACCGGCTGCAAGACATCCCCGATAAGGAACTCGACTCTCTTGCAGAGCGCGGGTTTACAGCACTCTGGCTCATCGGCCTTTGGGAAAGAAGCCCCGCCTCGCAGAAAATCAAGCAGCTTCATGGTAATCCTGAAGCCAAATCCTCTGCATATGCACTCGAGAGCTATACAATCGCCGATGAGCTCGGCGGTTACGAAGGGTATCTGAACCTTCGCCACAGAACCTTGCAGCGAGGCATACGGCTTGCAAGCGACATGGTACCCAACCACACCGGTCTGGACTCCTCTCTGGTAAAGGATAAACCGGAATGGTTCATCAACGCTATCGACCCTCCTTACCCTTCCTACTCCTATAACGGCCCGAATCTCAGCACCGATTCCCGTTTCGGCATCTTTATCGAAGATGGCTACTGGGACCGCTCCGATGCTGCTGTTACCTTCAAGCGGGTAGACTACCAGAATGGCGAGACCAGATATGTCTATCATGGGAACGACGGCACCACAATGCCATGGAACGATACGGCGCAGCTCAACTTCCTGAACTCCGAGGTGCGCGAAGCGGTTATCCAGCAGATTCTCCATGTCGCAAAGATGTTTCCGGTTATCCGCTTCGATGCGGCAATGGTTCTGGTTAAACGACATATCCAACGTTTATGGTACCCTCAGCCGGATCACAACGCCGGCATTCCATCTCGAAGCGCTTATGCAATGAGCATGGAAGAGTTCAACAAGCTCATCCCCGAGGAATTTTGGCGTGAAGTGGTTGACCGTATTCATGCCGAAGCTCCCGATACGCTCCTGCTCGCGGAAGCGTTCTGGATGCTCGAGGGATTTTTTGTCCGTACGCTCGGCATGCACAGGGTGTACAACAGTGCGTTCATGCATATGCTGAAGAAAGAGGACAATGCCGGATACCGGTACCTGATAAAAAACACTCTGGAATTTGATGCCGGAATTCTGCAGCGATATGTGAATTTCATGAATAACCCGGATGAGGATACGGCGATCGAGCAGTTCGGTAAAGGAGATAAATATTTTGGAGTATGTGCAATGATGGCCACCATGCCCGGATTACCGATGTTCGGCCATGGGCAAATTGAAGGATTCAGTGAAAAATACGGAATGGAATACGCCCGCGCGTACCTTGAAGAGCATCCTGACGAGGAACTGATTACAAGACATGAACGGGAGATTTTTCCTCTCCTCAAAAAGCGTGCACTTTTTGCCGGAGCGGAAAACTTTTTTCTCTACGATGTCTACAACCCGGAAGGTCATGTCAACGAGAACGTCTTCTGCTACTCTAACCGACAGGGAAATGAGCTTGCGCTTGTAGCATACAACAACGCTTGGGAACAAGCCACCGGTTATGTTACAACTTCGGTTGGCTTTAAAACAGCAAATGGTATCGAACAACGCTCTTTATGCGATGGACTCGCGCTGAGCCAGGACGATACGGCATATGTTGTTTTCCGGGACCATGTTTCAAACATCGAGTTTATCCGGCAAATTCGAGAGCTGCGTGAACACGGACTGTACATTGTTCTGGGAGGCTATCAGTACAACGTCTTTCTGGATTTCAGGGAAGTCCGTCCATCGAAACTGATGCCTTACGACCGACTACACAGCGATCTGGATGGACGAGGTCTACCATCCATCGACAAGGCTGTACTTACAATGAGCCTTGCACCGATTCACAATCGAGTAACCGGCTTTTGCTCTCAGAAAAGTCTCGACCTGCTGCTCGCTGAAACTTCCCTTACGGAAAAACAACGGACCTCGCTCGAAGAGCCCCTCTCCGCTCTCCTTGACTTTGTTGCAGAAGAATACACAAACCTGACTGATACACCGGTAACAGTCCCTGAAAATGCTGTTGCCCGTGGATACGACTTTTTCGATCAAGCCTCCACACTGGCATCCATACTCCAAACCGGCTCCTGCATCCCGGCAGAACTGAGAAAAAGCCTCGGAATAGAAGGTTCACGGAAAAACGGTTTCAGCCATTTTGTACTGATATGGATAACGGTAGAGGCTATCGAACAGCTTTTTGAGCAAAACGGTATGTTACAACAGGGAGTAATCGAGGATTTGTTGCTTGCAGAGCCATTGACACGAGCTTTCCAGGAAAATGTCCGGCTGAAAAACACCCCGGTTCAACAGTTGGTCGATCTGTTCATCTGCCTTCTTACAATAAAAATGCCAAAAACGTCTGTACAGAATCCCGAAAGATATCTTTTTGAAAAACTCGGTCCTTTTCTTGCGGAAAACGGCATATCGAATGCCGAAACCTTTCTGTCCATTCAGACAAAACACAACAAACGCTGGTTCAGTGCGTCGCGATTCGATTTGCTCACCTCCTGGATCTTCGCGGTTACCATGCTTCATGCCCAACAAACGAAAAAGCAGAAACCGGGTATCGCAATAAAAGAAGTGGACATCTGGATCGAAGCCCTTGAAAAAATAAAAGAAAACGCCTTCATTGCCGGATATGAAGCCGAGACGTTTTTAAAGAACGCCATTGTTAGCCAACGATAGGATCATCGGAAAAGCCTTGGTTACTCTGATGCTCCTGTGCGAATGCCGAATACCTATTTCACGGGGCAGCATGACTTCTCTCTCCTCCGTCATCCTCGGGCTTGACACGGGGATGTTGAAAACGAAAAACGCCCGGGGTTGCCGGGCGCTTTTTTGTATTTATGCCAATTTGATTCCTACCAGCCGTATTCCAGGTAAACCCTGTATGTTCCGATAAGCAGTGAAGCGAGTACGATCAATCCCAAAAAGGTGAAAAGTGGGCTTTTCTCCTCTCTTGCCGCCTTTTTATCCATGAATGGCACCAGCGCCCAGACTATTGCGACAACCGTGAAGAGAATAATGGCAAGCAGTTCGCCACCTTCAAATTTGAAATCTTTGAGCAGCTGGAACTGGGCCCAGAAATACCATTCGGGCTTGATTCCATCAGGTGCTGCAGCAAGAGGATCGGCTTTCACACCAATTTCCCAAGGGAATATAACAGCAAGGTAAATCAGGAGAGCAAAACCCAGCATCCAGGCGATCCCGTCTTTAGCGATGAAGGTCGGGAAAAACTTTTCGTAACCTTTGACAAGTCCAGCTTCCTTGTAGCCTATAGGAGTAGAAGCGCCGAGTACCTGAACGAGCATGAGATGTCCTGTAAGGAAAAGCATGACAAGACCTGGCAGCAACACGACATGCATGGCAAACATGCGGGTAAGCGTTTCAGCACCGACTTCTTCGCCACCGCGAAGGAGCTGAACGATGAACTCTCCGCCTGGAGCAACTTTCGGCACTTCCGTACCGATCTGTGTCGCGAAGTAGGCAAGTTCGTTCCATGGAAGCAGGTAACCGGTAAATCCGAAACCCAGGGTGAGCACCAGAAGCACAAACCCACTGACCCACATGAGTTCACGGGGTTTACGATAGGCTTTCATGAAAAAGGTGCTGAACATATGGATAAATGCCATGAGCACCATGAGGTTGGCCGACCACGCATGTACCTGGCGAATGAGCCAGCCGTATGGAACTTCGGTCTGGATGTATACGAAACGTGCAAATGCTTCCGCTTCGGTTGGGCGATAGTAGAGAAGCAAAAGAAGCCCGGTGATGATCTGAATGGCAAAGAAGAATAGTGTCAAACCGCCGAAATAATACCAAATCGAAAGGCGGTGTTGCGGAACCTCTTTTTTCTTCATGTAATCGATAATCGGACCCAACACATTGAAACGTTCCTGAAACCAGCTTGTACCGGCACCGGTCTTACTGTCTTTGAAAGGGTTAGCTTCGGCTCTGACTTCCGCAGGTTTGTAGACACCTTTTTTCGATGGGCTTACTTTCGCTGGAGCAGGCTTTGATTGTGCAGGAGCACCGGCTTTTGCCGCTGGCGGCTTTGCTTTGCCTGGGACTGACGGTTTGGCAGCCGGCGGTTTTGGCTTGCCTGCCGGAGACGGTTTCGATGCCGCCGTTTGCTTATTGTTGTTTTCTTCAGCCATATTTCTTGACTCCCTTGTTGTTCAAGTAGTTAAATTATGCTTTTGAAATTACCAGATCATCACCATCTACCCTGACATTGTAAGGAGCCAAAGGCAAAGGCTGCGGGCCGGAGATGATTTTACCATCCTGTTCGTAACGGGCACCATGACAGGCACAATAGATGAGTTCTTCATCCTCTTTCCACTGTACAAGACAACCGAGATGTGTACAGACGGCGCTGCAAGCTGTCAGCTGACCGCCATTATTGACAACGATGACTTTATCCTTGTTGAACTGATAAATCTTTCCGGAATCCGGCGGCACTTCGGAAGCTTTTCCAACAACTTTTTCGTCTACATCCTTGACTTCTTTTTCTGCCGGCGGTGTAATATATTTTACAACAGGATAAAGAGTTCCTGCCGCTACAACAGCCCCGATTCCGCCAACAGCCTTGCCAAGAAAATTGCGGCGTTCGAAATCGATTCCTTCAAGTGAAGCGTCCCTTGTTTTCTCACCAGGAACAGCTCCGGAAGATTGATCGGAAGGACCGCCCTGAAGCGAACTCAGCCTTTTGGGGCTTTTGAAATTACTGTTTTCAGCCATTACTATCTATCTCCTTTTTTATGACTTACAGGCACCTTGAAAAATAATTCCCAAAAGGATACCCTTGTATTAGTATGCAAACATACTCCCTTTCTCTGAACATATCAGCACATGACTGACAAGCATAACGAATGCAGGAGCAACCTTGTTATGCGCCATGTTCGATGCAAAATTTCTCAAACCCCATTAGGTACAAGCAAAAGAGGCGAAAAACCCATAGAAAGACTCTCGTCGTTCGAGGTTTCGATTTGCCGGGCTAATCGGCAATCGCTTTTTTCTGTTACGCACATAAAGCCATACGGAAAAAGCCCAACCTAATGGAAACGAGGACGAATTTAACTATTTTTAGCGTTTAAACCAATCCCAACAAGTCTTAAAAAAATTATAGCTATCGTACATCCGAGAACCGACCCCATGCCGCCAGACTCTGCAACGGGTAAAAAATCTCAGTACAGGAAATTTGAGGCGTCCGGGATTGAGAAATTCAGATATCCCTCTGAGCTCGACAGGACCTCGACCATCTTTATGAAAAACAATATCGGAACCATAGCGCAGATAAAAAGGACCTGAATCAAGCACCTGCTTCTGCTCGATATCCATAAAGAAATTTTCGCGGGAAAACCTCAGGTTCCGGCTGTAAAGTGGAGCGAACAGACCCCGTCGTAACCCGGATGTCTCGACACCGAGCCCATCATGTACCGTTAGCTCGCTGGTAACATTATCCCGCAGCATACAGAGAGCGAGGGGTTTGTATCCAGAGTTTTTGAAAAAAATCACATAGTAGATAAGATCGTACGTATCTGAAAAAGCACGCCCCCAGTACCATGTATTGATATACTCGTGCATGGGCATAAGCCCGAGATTATGGTCATGGTACCCCTGCCCACGAATAGTCATTGTACGGCTCTTTTTTTTAAGGGTATCTTCCAGAGTCAGAGAACCGGAAACATCCGCTCTCGGAAGGGTAAGCAACCATTCATGATGCGGCACTTTTCCGTTATTGTTCGCATCACTTTTCCGGTACGAGTAGTTATGTCTGACAGAAAAAATCAGTTCAGCCGTAACTTTCTGGCGTCTTGCAGGAAAATCAAACGCTATCTCGAGAACATAAGCCTCCTTGAGCGTGTCATAATAAAAACGATTATCCTCAAATCTTCCCACTATATCGTTTCCAGAGCTCTCAAAAAGCGAAGCGTGCCCTTCCTTGATAAAATTTACCGACTCGCGCCCGTTTTCATAGACCTGAAAACTGAACGCTGCGTAATCGAGTGCCTTTGGTGGATCCGAACCGGTTTTTCTCCAGTTCAGATAGTGATCCATGTAATAGGGCGAAAAAGCAAAGCCGGCAAACCAGATACAAACAACCGAAAGGCCTTGCTCCCGGTCTTCGGCATCGAAATACCACCACTCATAAGAACCGGGTTCCTGAAGATTATGCCAGATATCCCGATCTAATTCCGTGGAAATATTCATACCTGGATTGAGCGTTTCAAATTGTACCGACTACCTTGTTTACAGCCTGAATACCGTGTTGCTCTGGCAGCCATGGGGATCATGGGTCGAAAGTATACTTATCTGTATTGAACAAAACAAAAAATACGCACAATTTGTAATCCCGATTCGCAAGAAAGCGCGAACAATGGTTCAAATTCAGGATTGGAAAAACATGGAGAATTTAACCAGTCTGCTTTACCAGTATTGTATTGTGCTGAAAAAAAAGAAGATATGAAAAGGATGCGGTTCCAACCGATACGAGTATCAGCTAAAATTGCCTGGTGGACAGAGAGGGAATCATAAAGCTTGCCATCAAAGCAATTCACAAGGACACAAGCAAAAACATATACCTAATTATATACCCATCCTTTTTTCTTGACCTCTATTCTCTCTATTCTGAAGCCTTATTATTATAATATTTTTTTCCTTTACCCTCATAATAGCCTATACCGACGATTGTTTTGTCTTACTCAATGCATTGCCGATCATCTGTACAGCTTTTTCGATACCTCGTGAACCAAAATAAAAACCGAATGCCGTCAGGTCGAGTGCGGTTAGCAACTCTATCCAGGGGTTCATCAGCGCTACTTTTGTTTCCGGAAGATGAAATATCGTCGCC
>JADMLA020000015.1 GCA_015482705.2 Prosthecochloris sp.
TGCGGTGTCCATGGTTGACGAGAAGGCGCGCAGCGAACAGGCTGCGATTACCCCTCCTGCAAGCGATTATCACCTTGCGTGTTGCCGGTATTTCCTCCATTCTTTGCTGGAATCCGCTGAGAGGAATCTCCATGATATCCTGAACATCGAATGACTTTCTGGCAATTTCGTGCGGTGTACGAACGTCGACAAGCAGTGCACCTTTTTTCATCATTGCATAGGCGTTTTTAGGGCTTACGTCTTTAATCCGGGCCATAAATGTATACCTGCGTTTACTTCTTCGGATTCATCAAATACTCGAGTACGTCATTCGTATGCCTTCATACAGGTATGGATATTACGAAATATCGGTTGAAAACAGTCAGTGAAAAGTTGGTTTTGGCCAAAGCAACCCTGTTATCTCTCCTCCAAAGTCATGCCGGACTTGATCCGGCATCCATAGGGACTTTCAGTGAACGATAGATCCTCGGGAAAAACCTGGGAAACAGTTGTTGCAACCATCCCTGTTGGGATGATGGCTTTTCATTTTGCGGAGAGGGAGGTGATAATTTTGGGATTTAATTGTTTGGTGGTAATGAGATTTAATGTTTTGTAAATCAAGGCATGTGTTGACGATCGATAACGATTTCATCATCTTTTTTTCGATGAGAGCTCTGACTAAACCTCGCCACCAACTCCCTTAAACTTCTCAACAAAAGCGGCTATCTTTTGGAAAACGCTCTGTTTTTTGGGGAGATATTGCGGGTTTAACGGGCTCATCCTAGGCAGAATGGTATTGAGCTCCGTGCCATTGTCACTGGCAAATTCCCGTTTTAACGAGGTGGAGATATAACGCTTTGCAGTATCTTCATTTAACCCTTCTGAACCGATTAATTCTTCTGCTTCTCGTTTTTGCGCTACCTGGGCAAAGGTAAAAAAGGCATCGATCACATTGGCTTTGTCACCAATCCGGTCAAGGTCGGTTTGATGAATAAAATCAACGATTAGGCTTTCTTTGGCGCGGTTACCAAGGCTGGTGCGAATCACCCGGCGTATTTCGTCAACCAAATCTGATTTACTTTTGCTTTTCTTATTGTGCTCGAAAATCAATTCCAGGATATAGTCCAGATTGATCTCCTGGGACTTAAGCAGGTCCACTTCAAAAATCACGTCATCCCAATCAATGTCGGCCGAATCTTTTTGATCAGCAGCTTTTTGCTGACGCAACCAATCGCGAATGTCGTTGTACGTAGAGCGATAATCCTGAATTTTGCGTTCAGCAGGAATCTCTATTGCCTGCATAACTTGCAAATCTTCATCGTTTACATAATACAGGGCTTGAAATGTCTCAACCGCTTCAGGATCGGTCATATCAACATTTTGCAAGGCCTTCAGGCTGGTAAATTCATCATAGTTTTGCAGCACATTCTCAACTCGCAAATATTCGCCAAACAGTTTCACGAAAGCTTTTTTGTCGGACTCCTTCTCCATCTCATCCGGATTGGGGAAGCGCTGCAGTAATTCCGTTACTACCTCCATATAACCGCGGCGTGCTTCACCGGTTACCCTATCGGTAAAGCCTTCCATGTACTCTTTGTAGCTTTTCTCCAATACTATGTTTCGGGTGTTTTTATCACCAAAGAGAGTAATGGCATCGACCGTGGCCTGCTCTAGATTGCGAAAGGTGACAATATTACCGAAGGTCTTGGTCGCATCAAAAATTCGGTTGGTGCGAGAATAGGCTTGCAGCAGGCCGTGGTAGCGCAAATTTTTATCGACAAACAAGGTGTTCAGCGTAGGGGCATCAAAGCCGGTCAGAAACATCCCCACAACGATCAGCAAGTCGATTTCCTGGCTTTTTACGCGCTTGGCAAGGTCACGGTAGTAGTTTTGAAAGCCGTTTCTATCCACGCCGAAATTGGTTTTAAACAGCGCGTTGTAGTCTGCAATGGCCGCGGTCAAAAACTCCTTGGCGCTGCTGCTCATGGCGGACACTTCAAAGCTTTCGTCCGGAATGTCGCCTACGGCATCCTGTTCCTCATTGGTCGCAAACGAGAAGATCGTGGCCACGTTCAGCGGCTTTTCTCTTCCTTCCTGTAACTGTTTGAAGGACTCGTAATAGAGCTTGGCCGCATCCACGCTGCTCACGGCAAACATGGCATTAAAGCCGTTCGCAGCGGTTTGCAGGCGATGTGTTTTCTGCCGGAAGTTATTCAGGATATACTGCGTGACCTCCTTGATGCGGTCAGGGTGCAGCAGGGCCTGTTTGTTTTCCGCAGCATTGAGCTTTTTCTCATCAAGCTCGCTTTCAATCGCCTTAAACTTCGGGCGAACATCGTTGTAATCCACTTTGAACTTGAGCACCTTTTCATCACGAATGGCGTCAGTGATGACATACGAATGCAGCTCGCGGCCAAACACACTTGCCGTGGTCTCCGCACCGAGGGCATTTTCCGGAAAGATTGGTGTGCCGGTAAAACCGAACTGATAAAACTTTTTGAACTTTTTCTTCAGGTTTTTCTGTGCTTCACCAAACTGACTGCGGTGTGCCTCATCAAAAATAAACACAACTTGCTTATCGTAGATCGGCAGGTCGCTTTCACCTTTCATCAGGTTATTGAGCTTCTGGATGGTAGTCACAATGATCTTATTGTCATCTTTATCCAGATTGCGTTTGAGGCCGGCGGTGCTGTCGGAGCCATTGACGCTGTCCGGCGAAAAGCGCTGGTATTCTTTCATGGTCTGGTAATCCAGGTCTTTTCGATCGACTACAAAAAACACCTTGTCAATAAACTCCGGCTCAGTAGCCAAACGCGCAGCTTTAAAACTGGTAAGGGTTTTGCCGGAGCCGGTGGTGTGCCAGATGTAGCCACCGCTTTCGGGTTTGCTCCAGTTTTTTGCTTCATGGGAGCTTTTCACCTTCCACAACATGCGTTCTGTCGCGGCAATCTGGTATGGACGCATCACCAACAGGGTATCACTGACATCAAATACCGAATAATGCAGCAGCACTTTGAGGAGGGTGTTTTTCTGGAAAAAGGTGGCAGTGAAATCTTTCAGGTCTTTAATCAGGCTGTTATCAGCCTTCGCCCAGTTCATGGTAAAATCGAAACTGTTTTTGTTGCGCTGGGTGGTATTGGCGAAATAACGGCTGTCCGTTCCGTTTGAGATGACGAACAGTTGCAGGTATTTGTACAAGGAATGCTCGCTGTTAAAGCTCTCCTTACTGTAACGGTGCACCTGATTGAAGGCTTCACGAATCGCCACGCCGCGTTTTTTCAGCTCGATCTGTACTAAGGGCAAACCGTTGATCAGGATCGTCACATCGTAGCGGTTAGCATGGGTGCCAGTTTGTTCAAACTGCCGGATTACCTGACAGGTGTTTCGTGCAATGTTTTTCTTGTCAACAAGATAGATGTTCTGGATATGCCCGTCATCGAAGACAAAGTCGTGGATATAGTCGTCATGGATTTTACGGGTCTTGTCAATGATGGTGTCACTGGGTTTATCGAGGTAGGTTTCCACAAAGCGCATCCACTCACCGTCTGAAAACTGCACCTTGTTTAACGTCTGCAGCTGCTCGCGCACGTTGGCCAACATTTTCTCAGGGGTATTCAAATCAGGCAGGTATTCATAGCCCTGGTTTTTCAGGTCACGGATAAATTCCCGTTCCAGAGCGTCTTCGCTTTGGTAGCTTTCACAGACCGTCCATTCCCGGTCGTATTTATCGAGGACGATGAAGTTCTTCGACTCTGCAATGGTTTTGTAATCAGGCATGTTGTCCATCCTCTTTCTTCTCTTGCCAATAGCCATAGTTATCGATCAAATGCTCAAGCAAGAGCTTGACGGTTTCCTTCTCTTGTGGAATTGGTTCAGCGACCGCCTCGTTCGGCAATGTAGCGTGACTTGTGAATTGAATGATGCGGTTGAAGTAAAGCTGCTTATCATCAGGCAACAACTCTGACCATCTGGGATAGCCTAAAAAACTGGCGGTTTTTTCATAAAGGTTACGCAATAGCGTAAAGTGGTATTTCTGCACCCTTTTCTCAGCAATCGCCTTTTCAAGTATTTGTTTTAAATACAAATGGTAAGAGAAGCTTTTATTGGAGTCGCCTTGCTTTGCAATTAGTGCGAACGTGCCATCTTCAAAACGCTCCAGAAGAAAACAGACCTTACTGTTCAGTTCATTGTAGAGCACGTTATAAAACAGAGGACTGTGCGTTGTGATGATAAACTTCAGGCCAGAATCGCTGGACTTGATCAACCCCGCTAAGTTGACCGCCAGCTCTATCAAGTGGTTTTCATCCAGTGAGCTAACCGGGTCATCAATGAAAACATATTCCAACTGATCAAACTGATTTGATTCCCTGTTATCGGGTTCGGGAATATTGAGAATGGTAATCACCTGATCGAGCAGCGTGTAGAAAACACTCCAGATAAAATTACTTTCTTCACCTTTGGAGATTTTCAGGTTATCCGGGCGCTCATTTTCACCGTCCTGCAGAAAAAAAGTTACCTCGGAAAAATCTTCACTGAAATAAGGTGTCAATTTATCATTGGCGTAGTGCTGAAAATACTTAACGATATTTCCATCTTGTCCGAGATCTTTAAGCAGTGTAAGCAACCAATCAGTATACGAATTGGCCTGAATTTTCAGCTTAGGCTTGGCATCCAACTCTAAATCGTTATCCCAATAGAATAAATCTTCTGTAAACGCGTTGTAATACAATATCTTATTGCGTGGCAATGGTGCTTTTTCGAGATCACCATTACCATTCCTTTTTGGAGAGATTAGCTGCTTGAACTCTCGAGAAAGGCGCGTTTTGCCCACACCATTGAATGCGTAGATTAGCTGTACCTTTTTATCGGCATCCTTTAACTGCTGAGCTATTTCCCTTAGTGTCTCACTCATCTTATGCCTCTGTCTCTGGCTTGGGGAAACTCAGCAGCAAATCGCGGTAATATTCGTACTGCTTCTGTCGCAATGCAATTTCGCGAGGCAAGCCTTCGCTGATGGAATTAGTTAGTGTATCGAACTTGTCGAGGATGGCGACAATGCGGGCTTGTTCGGCGAGCGATTTTTCGGGGTCGTCAGCAAACGGAATAGGGATATTAAAACTTTTTATGATACCTGAATTGAGATCACCTCTTGCGCCTTGCCCCAGTCCCTTAAGGTTTTCATAGTTAAAACTCACCCAATGAAAAACATATCGGTATAACGCTTTTTCGGGATCAACTTCTAAACAACAACAGTGCTGGTTAGTCGTTAAAGGTATTTTATTGATAGCCGACCGTCCTGCTGTCGCTCCCGAAATTGCAACAATAACGCAATTTGCAGGAATCCATTTGACCGCCGAATTTTCTAATGCTGAGGGCGTTATCTTAACTTCTGTGTTTTCAATGTCAGAAAACTTGACTTCTTGTGTTCTTAACCAAGGAATCGTGCCACCATCATAATATTCTGAGTTTCCCGCTGTGGGGGTTCCACCAGAGTATGATTTTATAATTATATC
>JADMLA020000040.1 GCA_015482705.2 Prosthecochloris sp.
GTTCTAATCGTACTCATGGAGAATATCGAAGTGCTGAGTACTAAGTCCTGAGTTCTGAGTTGAAGATTGCGTTAGTGCTATGACAGAGGAATAGCCCTGTAAGATGGATTCCGCATCAAGTGCGGAATGACTGAAAGGGGGAATCGTGCTTTGATTGTAAAGCATCGTGTTCTTTTTCCATCCATTACCCATTCCCCGTTACCTACTCACCAGATTCTGGCCCCTTGATTCTCAAGCGAAGCAAGGTGTACTATCGTACTCATGGAGGATATTCAAGTGCTGAGTTGAAGCATGTGTCAGGTGTTATGGTGGAAGATGGATTCCGCATCAAGTGCGGAATGACTACAAGGGGTTTTGTGTGACTAAGGGACGTTGTAAATAATTAATACTTTTTGTGAGAGAAGCACTTAAGCACATTGTTATTAACTAAGCTAGAGTTCGAAAAAAATCTGTTCTAATCGTATTCATGGAGAATTGAAACAGAGACCAGTAACAGCCGGTCGTACATCGATACCGGCTCTAATTGCACTCATGAAGAATATTCTAGGTGCTGAGTACTAAGTCCTGAGTTCTGAGTTGAAGATTGTGATAGTGCTATGGCAGAGGAATAGATCTGTAAGATGGATTCCGCATCGAGTGCGAAATGACTGAAAGGGGGGTTCAGTGCTTTGGTTGTGAGATCTTGCTTTTTCTGTCGATTCCCAGTTCCTCTCACCCATTCCCCATTTCTGCTCCCTACTACCCCTTTCATCAATGCTCCCTTGGGCTACCGGGCGATGTGACATTCCATTTCCGTTATCGTGTGGAATCGAAACTTTTTGCGGGCTTTTGATCTTTTTGATAGCAGCTTCTGGCTTCCTCCCTTACAATAAAAAATACATTGCGAGCACTTTTTACGGTATAAACCGGTGAAGGTGGGCTTTTTGTGGGGTTATGGACAGTTGAGGCTGCATGTTGGTATCGATTGTTTTCAGTGAACAAAAAAAACATGGAGATTAACAATGGGGATCAAAACACGTGGATTTGCTTTTGCATTGCTTGCAGTTATGTTTTCCTGTACACCGGCTTCCGATGATACACAACAAGGAGGCAAAACAGAGAATTCGGGAACCGAAGCTCCTGCTTCACTAAGAAACGAGCCCATCAAACCGATCGAGCCAGCGGTTGTTGCCGATCCGGGTCTGGTGGAGCTGGGAAAGAAACTGTATTTTGATCCCCGTCTTTCCATGTCAGGGTTCATTTCCTGTAATTCATGCCACAATCTCAGTATGGGCGGCAGTGATAACCTTAAAACGTCGATCGGTCACCGTTGGACAAAGGGACCGGTCAATGCGCCTACAGTGCTTAATTCCAGCATGAACATCGCTCAGTTCTGGGATGGCCGTGCAAAGGATTTGAAAGAGCAGGCCGGCGGCCCTATGGCCAATCCTGACGAAATGGCTTTTTCTCATGAACTCGCGATACAACTCCTGCAGTCGATTCCGGGTTACGTTGAGGAGTTCAGCACGGTGTTCGGTACGGATCGGATCGATATCGACCAGCTGACGCAAGCCATTGCTGCTTTTGAGGAAACCCTCGTTACGCCCAATTCCCGTTTTGACCAATGGCTGAAAGGAGACGATACTGCTATTACCGCTGAGGAGCTCGAGGGATATGAGCTCTTCAAGTCGAGCGGTTGTATTGTGTGCCACTACGGTTCGGCTCTCGGCGGAAACTCTTATCAGAAAATGGGTGTCGTCGAACCGTATACGACTGACAGTCAGGTGGAAGGCCGGGTATCTGTTACCGGCAATGAGGCCGACCGTTTTAAATTCAAGGTTCCGATTCTGCGCAATGTTGAACTGACCTATCCGTATTTTCATGATGGAGAGGCTGCAACGCTCAAGGAAGCGGTCGAGATCATGGGCAGGATTCAGCTCGGTCGGGTGTTTAGCGAGGACGAAAACGCTAAAATCGTTGCGTTCATGAAAACTCTGACCGGCGACCAGCCACGCATCGAGCTGCCTTTGCTTCCGCCTTCATCGGATGATACGCCTCGTCCTGCACCATTCGATGAATAGCTGTTACAAAGAGTTCACTGGAAGAAGTGAGTGGTAACGATCTGTAATATTGATAGTTACGAGTATTTTTCTCTCTTTCGGCAGTCGTCGGTGAGTTGTTTTTTTTGTTTTTGCAGCTTTGTTACGAGCTGTTTTTCGCTGTGCCGGTTTTAAACGTTTGTTTTATATTTCCTTAGAGCTGTCGTCGACCCCTCGGGGTTTTTAGGCTACTGGCGGTCGACGACTTTCTTTGGCGTATTGTCACTTGTCATGCCCAGTGTTTTCGCATCTCTCTGCGGCTCATTGCTGCGGGTTCTAATCGTACTCATGGAGAATTGAAACAGAGTTTGTAGTGCGTCTGCTGGATTACTGCACCAGTGTTCTAATCGTACTCATGGAGAATTGAAACTTTTTCACCTGTTTAATCCCAAGCCGCCAGTCCCTCGTTCTAATCGTACTCATGGAGAATTGAAACGTATGCGGCTTCATGCCCGGCATTGGGACGTACAGAAGTTCTAATCGTACTCATGGAGAATTGAAACGACTGCGAAAAACGCTATCCACATTCGACCACTCAGTTCTAATCGTACTCATGGAGAATTGAAACGGAAATATATCGAGCTGATTGAGGAAATCAAGGCGAGTTCTAATCGTACTCATGGAGAATTGAAACTTATAAAACCGGTAAGTTCCTTAACCATATACACTCCGTTCTAATCGTACTCATGGAGTATAGGAAGTGGGGAGTTCTGAGTCCTTCGTTCTGAGTTGTGGAATGTGTTATGAGTTAGGTGCTAGGCGTTATGGTGGAAGATGGATTCCGCATCAAGTGCGGAATGACTGGAAGGGAGCTATTGCGCTTTGATATTTGGTATCTTGCTTTTTCTTTCCATCACCCATTTTCTATTGCCTATTCCCCAAATTCAAGTCCCTGGGTCATTGAGCGAAGCAAAAGCTCAGATTTGCCTTCTCTTTTTCGCATCTTTCCTGAAAAGCCGGAAGAACGATGCAGGATTTTTTTTTCGATACAGCGACTTTTGAATTCGCTCAGCCCCGGTGGCTTTTGCTCCTGTTACTGTTGCCCTTGGTCTGGTGGCTCGAGCGGCGGCATGAAAAGGGGCGAAGGCGGATGATGTTTCCGGGCGTTTCCAATCTCAAGACCAGCGGTATGAGTGCCGGTTGGTGGGTGCATCTGCCACGATGGCTCGTGCGTTCGTCCATTGTGCTGGCGATTCTTGCCATGGGACGTCCTCAGGTGGCACGGGATGTGACGGTGGCTTCGGACAGGGGTATCGATATCGTGCTCGCACTGGATATTTCGGAATCGATGCTCGAGGAGGATTTCGGCGGCAGCCGTCTCGATGCCGCAAAGAATATCGCCTTGCGTTTTATACGAAACCGCCCGAAAGACAGGTTGGGACTCGTGCTGTTCCGTGGAAAAAGCTTTACCCAATGTCCTCTTACGCTCGATCACAAGCTTCTCGACATGCTTGTCAGGCAGGTGTCGGTGGATGCGATCAGTGATGACGGTACCGCTATTGGATCGGCGATCCTTGTCGGGATAAATCGTCTCAAAGCCTCGATTTCGAAAGAGAGGGTCCTGGTGCTGCTGACGGACGGTGAACATAATCGTGGGGAGATCGGGCCCGTGACGGCTGCGGGTATTGCTGGCAGTCGGGGGGTACGAATCTATGTCATCGGTATGAGCATACAAGAGCGGGCGGAGAATACCGGATCGCTTGTCGAGGGGTCGATTGCCGGCCGTGAGGATGTACTG
The DNA here is from genome assembly GCA_015482705.2 of Prosthecochloris sp. Classification (GTDB taxonomy): domain Bacteria; phylum Bacteroidota; class Chlorobiia; order Chlorobiales; family Chlorobiaceae; genus Prosthecochloris. The sequence goes on from JADMLA020000040.1 coordinate 3,817, forward strand.
CGGAAGGTCGCTTTTCTGACCGGCGGCAGTTTTTTCAATGCTTCCGATGAACGTGCCCTCAAGGATGCGTTCAGGGAGATCGACACGATGGAGCGCAGTCGTCTGGACGGACCTGCACCAGTTGTCCGGGTGGAACTTTTTCCTCTGTTGCTGTTGTCTGCTTTGATAGTGCTTGCTACCGGCCTGATCCTGGGAGGGGGAAGGCTGATGAGGATTCCGTAAAAGGTAGGGAATCGGTAATGGGTAAGTAGAGAATGGGAAATAGGGAATAGGGGGGGATGGAGATTTTTTGTTTTGCATATCCTGAACGGCTGATTCTGCTGTCGCTGCTTGTACCGCTTTGGGGCTTTCTGGCCTGGGGGATGGTGCGGAAGGCTCAGGCGAGAAAGCTTCTCGCCGACCGGAAGCTTTCTGACAGTTTGCTAGGCAAATGGAGTCCTTACAGGGAAATCGTCATTCGTGTGATGCAGTTTTTCGCTGTTGGATTTCTTTTGGTTGCCTGGTGTGGTCCCCAACTTTGTAGGGGAGACAAGTTGGTGAGAAGGGATGCCGTCGATGTGGTTTATGTTCTCGATGTGTCCAACAGCATGCTTGCTCGTGATGAAGTTCCTGACAGACTGGGAAGGGCGAAACAGGTAATGCTGGCGATAAGCAGGGAAATTGACCGGGGCAGGAGAGGTCTTGTCGCGTTCGCCGGTTCGGCGGTTGTTCAGTGCCCTTTGACGGCTGATCGGCAGGCGTTCGAAGCGATGCTGCATGTCGCGTCTCCCGGGCTCGTCGAGGAGCAGGGAACGAATCTGGAGGCTGCGCTCGACATTGCAGGCAGGATGTTTACCGGTCGCGGTAATGCGGGGAATGATGCCGGAATGCGTGTCGTCGTGATTGCGAGCGACGGTGAAAATCATGGTAAGACTTTCACCGGTGCGGTTGGGAAACTGGGCAGGATGGATGTATTGCTTTTTGTTGTCGGTGTGGGAGCGCAAAAGCCCGTTCATATTCCGGTTCGGGGTGACGAAAGTGTATCGGGTTCAGTCAGGTGGGATGCTCAAGGGCACCCGGTTTTGACTGCCTTCCGGCCGGAGGTGCTCAGGAATCTTGCTGATGAAACCGGAGGGATTTTTTTACACAGTCGTGAAAACGAGCCGGTTTCCGGCCGTGTGCTCGAAGAGCTTGGTGTGATGAAAGGGGGAATGCAATGGGTGCGTGAGCCGCGTTATCGGGAAGAGATCTACCACTATTTTGCGCTGGCATCGGTGTTGTTGCTGCTGGGTGCCGGGGTAATGGCTTCAAAAAGCTGAGTGACGGGGGTTTTAGAGGACAGGTGGTTTTTTTCGTAAAGATTCTTACATTGACCTCTAACGATCAGTCAAGTATCAAAAGGATATAATACATTAGCTATGGATCAGCAGACACAGCCAAAGAAAGCTTTCGAGCCTCTGGAAAAAGCACAGCTTGCCATGAGACTTGTCAACAATCCTGACTTCGAACAGGAAATCGATGCCTATGTCAGCGGCAAGGATTATGATGAGCATAGCGTGAATTTCTTCAAAGAGCAAATCGCTCTTCAGCAAAAGCTTCAGCAGGAAGGCGGAAAGCTCCTCGACACCGGCGGGCAGATTCTTTCCCTTGTTGTCAACGCTCTGGCAAAAAGCTGGCAGAGGACGGGAGGAGAAAACAACAGCCGGTAGTTTCTATTCGGAGCAACCTCCATAGCTGATTCCAGCAAGCCAAGCCATATCTTTTTTCCATGTGACAAGATCATCCGGATTGAATTTTCCGAGATGATTGTAGCCGCATGCCCTTGCCATAACCTTCATCATGCCGACCGAATTTAATAGATAGTTGTGCAACCGTTTTGCAGAGCTGTCGATAACGAGTCGTGCCCGGAGTTTTTCATCCTGTGTGGCAATGCCGACAGGACAGTTGTTGTTGTTGCATGCCCGCATGCCCAGGCAACCGGCAGCCTGTATTGCGGCGTTGGCTATCGCTATCCCGTCCGCCCCGAGTGCAAGTGCCTTGATGAAGTGTGATTCGGTTCTGAGTCCTCCCGTTATGATGAGTGTCACGTGAGCGGCGTTGCGTTTGTCGAGATGTTTTCTCGCCCGGGCGAGTGCCGGTATTGTCGGAACGGCGATATTGTTTTTCAGCAGATTGGGTGATGCTCCGGTTCCACCTCCTCTTCCGTCGAGTATGATGTAATCCACGCCGACTTCGAGTGCGAAATCGATATCGTTTTCGATATGCTGGGCCGACATTTTGAATCCGATCGGTATTCCGCCCGTTGCCTTCCGTACTTCTTCGGCGACTTTACCGAAATCCTCCGGGGTGACGAGTGTGCGGAATCGGGAGGGGGATACGGCATCCGTTCCCGGGGCGACACCTCTCACTTCCGCAATATCGCTGCTGACCTTGTCAGCGGGTAACATACCTCCCGCACCGGTTTTGGCCGCTTGACCCGCCTTGAAATGAAATGCCTGGCACCGGGTTACCTGTTCGATGTTCCAGCCGAACTTTGCCGGAGCCAGTTCATAGAAATAACGGGAGTTTTCTCTGCGTTCCGCCTCGAGCATGCCTCCTTCTCCGGAACATATTCCCGTTCCCGATAGCTCGGCTCCTCTGGACAGTGCTATTTTGGCTTCTCTGCCGAGCGCTCCGAAGCTCATGTCGCTTACAATGAGCGGGATGTCGAGTTCGAGGGGTTTCTTCGCGTTCGGTCCGATAACGAGGTTTGTGCCAACTGCGGTTTCGTCGAGCAAAGGCGGTTTTGCCAGCTGAGCCGTGAGGACTTGAATGTCTTCCCATCGGGGGAGTTCATCTAGCGGTACGCCCATGGCTGAAACCGGGCCATGGGATTCGAATGAAGCGGGATCCGTTGCTGCGAGGGAGTGGATATAGGGGTTGAACGGTTCTTCCGGCCCTCCTTGTATATCTGCATAGAGCCCCTGGTAGATGTCGCGGTTCCAGGGTTGGGGATTTGTTCGAGCCCACCGGGATATTTCCACCTCGTCGACATAGACCGCATCCGTTTTCAGATCGGTCCACGCGGAGAACTTATGCAGGGCTTCGTCATTGTTGTATTCGCTTATGCCGGTTTCATAACGGTAATCCCAGCCGTGCACGCTGCAAAGCAGGTTTTTTCCGCTGACATGACCGTCCGCCATGAGCGCTCCGCGGTGGTGGCATCTTCCATAGAGGACGGAAACGTCGTTGCCGTAACGGATAATAACAAGGTCAACATCTGCAACAAGAGCGTACGATGGCTTTTTTTCCTCGAGTTCGCTCCACGTTGCAACTTTAACTTTTTTTGTTTTAACATTGTTATACATAAGCAGAAAAGAAGATGTTTCGTTATGTTTTTAAAGATAATCATTAAAGCTCTCAAACCACTATGCAGTTTGATCCCAATAAATTTACCGTAAAGGCGCAGGAGGCTTTGCAATCCGCGGCTACGCTTGCCGGAAGCAGGCAGCACCAGCAGATCGATTCGGTGCATCTTCTGCATGTCATGCTGAGTGACAGTGAAAACATAGGTTTTCAGATAGCTCAGAAGCTCGAAGTGCAAACCGATAATCTGCTTGCCGTTCTGGACAGGGAACTCGATCGAATTCCGAAGGTTACCGGTGCTTCGGCTACCGGTCAATATATCTCTCAGGATCTCGGTAAGGTTTTCGACCTTGCTCTGAAAGAGGCGGAAAGCCTCAAGGATGAGTATATCAGCTCCGAGCATCTTTTCGTCGCCTTGAGTGAAGCTGGCGGTAACGTTTCGTCGCTCATGCGTGACGCAGGGCTGAATCGTGACGCAATCCTCAAAGTTATGGCCGGTATCCGGGGGTCACAGCGGGTAACCAGCCAGACCGCCGAGGATACCTACAATTCCTTGAAAAAATATTCGCGTAACCTCAATGATCTCGTGCGGAAAGGAAAGCTCGATCCTGTCATCGGCCGTGACGAGGAAATCAGGAGAGTGCTTCAGATTCTCAGTAGGAGAACGAAGAACAATCCGGTTCTGATCGGAGATCCGGGTGTCGGTAAAACTGCCATTGCCGAAGGTATCGCTCAGCGTATTGTTGCTGGTGACGTTCCCGAAAACCTCAGAAGCAAGCAGATCGCTGCGCTCGATATTGCACAACTGGTTGCTGGCGCCAAGTTCCGCGGTGAATTCGAGGACCGCCTGAAAGCAGTCATCAAAGAGGTCCAGGACGCCAATGGTGAAATCATTCTTTTCATCGATGAAATGCACCTGCTTGTCGGAGCCGGTTCGGCCGAAGGCGCTGTCGATGCCGCCAATATCCTCAAGCCGGCGCTTGCCCGCGGTGAGTTACGTTGTATCGGGGCGACGACGCTCGATGAGTATCGCAAGCATATCGAGAAGGATGCAGCGCTTGAAAGGCGTTTCCAGACGGTCATGGTCGATCAGCCGAGCGTGGAGGACACCGTTTCCATTTTACGCGGTTTGAAGGAAAAGTATGAAATCCATCACGGGGTCCGTATCATGGATTCGGCAATCATTGCGGCTGCAGAATTATCCGACCGTTACATTTCTGAACGTTTCCTGCCTGACAAGGCGATCGATCTCATCGATGAAGCTTCTTCCAGGCTTCGTTTGGAGATGGACAGTGACCCGGAAGAACTCGATAAGGTCAACCGTGAAATCCGCCGTCTGGAAATTGAACGTGAGGCGTTGAAAAGAGAGCTTTCGAATAGATGAGCTTCATGAGCAGCGCTATTTACTGAATATCATTGGATGTTATAGGTGGTTTCTTTTTATTGAACAACAAAAAATAATGGCACTATGAACATGAGAAGGAATGTATTTGTACTGCTGCTGCTCTTGATGGGCGTGGCTGTCTCCCCGGTTTTTGCAGGATGGGATCCTCGTGAGGAAGAGCATGCGCGGCAGACCGTTCGTCTTTTCCAGAAAACGGACCCGACGTTACAGGTGTTTTTTGACGAAGCATATGGTTATGTCGTTTTTCCCGATGTGTATAAAGGAGGATTTTTGTTGCTGGGAGGTGCCCGTGGCAAAGGGTTTGTCTACGAGCAGGGGCGTTTGATAGGTACATCCTCGATTACCCAGATCAATGTAGGACCTCAGCTTGGCGGTCAGGCGTTTGCTGAAATCATTTTTTTCCGTACCCAGTCCGATCTTGCTGATTTCAAGAAAGGAAACTATGAGCTGAACGCTCAGGCAAGTGCGGTTGTCGTGACGGCGGGCGTGGCTACCAACAGTGAATATTCGGATGGTGTCGCTATATTTGCGCTGCCAAAGAGCGGGCTCATGGCCGAAGCTTCTGTCGGTGGCCAGAAGTTCTCTTTCGAGGAGTATTGATACGACCGGTTTGCCGGACGGCTGGACGTCCTGATCCGGTATGGCCTTTTGAATGCGCGGAGGGTACGGTTTTCCTGTCTTCCAACAATTTCTAACAACGATTTTATTGCAGGGTATGAGTTATGAATTAGTGGTTGGGCTTGAGGTCCACTGTCAGCTGAATACAAACAGTAAAGCTTTTTGCGGGTGCTCGACCGAGTTTGGAAAACCTGCCAATACCAATGTTTGCCCGGTATGTCTTGCGCTTCCAGGGGCTCTTCCCGTATTGAACAGGAGGGTTGTCGAAGATGCCGTCAAGCTCGGGCTGGCTACCGACTGCACCATTGCCCGGCAGTCGATCCTGGCGCGTAAAAACTATTTTTACCCGGATCTTCCCAAGGGATACCAGATTTCACAGTACGAGGAGCCGGTTTGCTCCGAAGGCATGATTCATGTCGATACCGATGAAGGGCGCAAGGACATCCGGCTGGTTCGCATTCATGTCGAAGAGGATGCCGGAAAATCCATCCACGATATCGGAGACGATACTTTCATCGATGTCAACCGTTGCGGTGTTCCCCTGCTGGAAATCGTGAGTTATCCCGATATTCGTTCGGCAAAGGAAGCTTCGGCTTATCTGCAGAAGTTACGCCAGATCGTAAAATACCTCGGTGTATCGGACGGCAACATGGAAGAAGGAAGCCTGCGCTGTGACGCCAACGTTTCCGTTCGTTTGAAGGGGGCCGAAGAGTATGGTACGAGAACGGAGATCAAGAACATGAACTCGTTCAAGAGCGTTGAAAAAGCTATCGAGTACGAGGCTCAACGGCATATCGATGTATTGGAAAGCGGCGGAAAGATTGTTCAGGAAACCCGTCTCTGGGATGCTGACAAGCAGGAAACCCGTTCCATGCGAGGCAAGGAGTTCGCTCATGATTACCGGTATTTTCCCGATCCGGATCTTGTGCCCGTTCAGATTGACGATGAGATGCTCGAACGCATGAAACTCGAATTGCCCGAGTTTCCGGAAGCCCGTTCCGAACGTTTTGTGCGGGAATTCGGTATTCCCGATTACGATGCCGGTGTCCTGACTGCCGAAAGGGAGGTGGCCGATTACTTCGAAAATGTCGTCCGTTCCAGCGGTGATGCGAAAGCGGCTTCGAACTGGGTCATGGGTGAGGTGTTGCGGACTCTCAAGGAGAAAAATATTCCGGTCGCTTCTTTTTCGGTTTCACCGGAACGACTGGGGGGACTCATCGGTTTGATTGCCGGAGGAACGATCAGCAATACCATTGCCAAACAGGTTTTCGAGCGTATGCAGGTAACCGCTGACGATGCCAAGGCCATTGTCGAAAAGGAAGGTCTCGCACAGGTTTCGGATACCTCGGAGATTGAGAAAGTTGTTCAGGATATCATCGATGCCAATTCCGGACAGGTAGAGCAGTACAGGAGCGGAAAAACAAGGATTTTCGGCTTTTTTGTGGGCCAGTGCATGAAAGCGATGAAAGGCAAGGCGAATCCTGTGGTTGTCAATGAGATTCTGAAGCGGAAGCTCGAGGGGTGAGCGGTGGGGCTGTCAGGAATCGCTGAACAAGCCGTAATCCTGTTTGTTTTCAGGCTGTTTTTCTCTGGATTCCGGATTGATGACTTCTATTTTTTGCCGTGCATCCTGGAGTCTTTTCCTGCAGGAATCCGCGATTTTCAGCCCCTCTTCATACAGCTTGATTGATTGATCGATGCCTGTGTCGGGATTTTCCATTTCTCCGGTAATCGCTTCGAGTCTTGCAATAAGCTCCTCGATGGTGGCTTTTTTTTTCTGGCTCATGTGATCGGTCGCGATGCTGTGGGGTTTGTGGTTGCTGGTTACTTCAGGTAACATAGTCAAAGCAGGAAAGTATTCAAAGAACAGAGGGGCAGTAGGGAATCGGGAGTAGAGAATCGGTAATGGGGAATTGAGGTGTGGTGTTTGTGGTTGTTGGAAAGTGATTGTCAATCGGGAATTTTGAGAGTGCTATGAAATTTGTCGACAGTGCAAAAATATACGTGAAGGCGGGTAACGGCGGTAACGGCTGTATGAGTTTCCGGAGGGAAAAATACGTGCCGAAAGGCGGGCCGGATGGTGGCGATGGCGGCAGGGGCGGTCATGTGTTTCTCAAAGCGCACCGCCAGATGTCAACATTACTTGATTTCAGGTACAGGAAACATTACGAAGCGCAACGGGGGGTTCACGGTCAGGGCTCGAAAAAAAACGGAAAGATGGGTAAAGACGTTGTGATTCCGGTTCCCTGCGGTACTATTGTCAGAAACGCCGAAACCGGGAACATGATTGCCGATCTTACCGTAGACGGTGAAGAACTGCGTATCGCCAAAGGCGGAAAAGGCGGCAAGGGTAATCCTCATTTCGCGTCGTCTACCCATCAAGCGCCGAGGTATGCCGAGCCGGGTGGCAAGGGAGAAAGCCTCGAGATCGAGCTCGAACTGAAACTGATTGCCGATGTCGGGCTTGTCGGGTTTCCCAATGCGGGAAAATCGACATTGATTTCCGCCATGAGTGCGGCAAAACCGAAAATAGCCGATTATCCGTTTACGACGCTCGTACCGAATCTTGGCATTGTCCAGTACAGGAATTACAACTCGTTCGTTATGGCGGACATTCCGGGAATCATCGAGGGGGCTGCCGAGGGCAAGGGGCTGGGGATTCAGTTTCTCAAACATATCGAACGGACCCAGGTGCTTGCTGTTCTTGTTTCCGCGGAGTCCGAGGACATCGCCGGTGAATATGCCCTGCTTCTCAAAGAAATGGAAAAGTTCGATCCACGGATGCTGGAGAAGCCAAGAGTTCTGTTGATCACCAAGATGGATATCGTTCAGGATGATTTCAGTCGACCTGCTTTCAGGGACGGTGTTGCGGTGCTCGAGGTTTCCAGCATAACCGGGCTGGGCCTCGAAGAGTTGAAGGATGCATTGTGGGAGAAAATCGAACCGTCCCGGAATGTTCCACAGGAATGTAAAACAGAGTCAGAGTAACCGACTATGGTATCGAGCGATATTACCATAAGGACCGCGCGTCTTGCCGATGCTGAAGCTATAGCGGGCATCACCGCTTTCAATGCGGGTAAAGGAGTTATGCTGGAACGCTCCCCTGAAAATGTTATCGAGAATATTCGTAATTTTCTGGTCGCCGAACACGACGGAACGGTCATCGGTTCGTGCGCGATCGCTTTTTTCACGCTCCATCTCGCCGAAATCCGCACGCTTGCCGTTCTCGATTCCTTTAAACGACGAGGAGTGGGCAGCCTGCTGGTCGGCAAGGCTGAAGAAGTACTCAGGGAAGAAGGGGTGACAACAGCTTTCGTTCTGACGTTGAGTCCGGTTTTTTTTCTCAGTCTGGGATATCGGGAGGTGAACAAGGAGATGTTTCCTCAGAAAATCTGGAGAGACTGTACAAACTGCCCGAAACTCATGGCCTGTGACGAAATTGCAATGATCAAGGAGCTTGACGGCGAGATGGCCGGATAGCTGAATGGGCCGTAGGCTGTTTCTCCTGTTCAGAGAAACCCGGTATCTTCCGGCTATCGAGCTTTTTGCCTTTTGATTTATTACTTTTGACTGTTATCAATGTGATTATTCAGGAAGTTATCGTTAAAAACAAGGCCGGGTTACATACCAGACCGGCTGCGGCGGTTGTCAAGATTGCATCTCGTTTCAAAGCCGACTTTTTTATTGAAATGCGGGGCTCCGAAGTGAACGCCAAATCGATTATCGGTGTTATGAGCCTTGCTGCACCAAAGGGCACGAAACTGATTCTGAAGCTCGATGGTGAGGATGAGGAAGAGGCAGCCAAGCAACTGATCGATTTTTTCGAGCAGGGCTTTGGTGAGCAATGACCCCTTGTTGATGATTTTCTTCTTCAAGGTTGCCGGGTCTGTGTTTTTCCCCTGACATATAACAAGAAACTATTCCGAGGTGCCCTTGAGATCCCTGAGTATAGCGATTGTCAGCCCGTTTTTCCCTCTTAAAGGCGGTATCGCCCGTTTCAGCTCGGCCCTCCATACGGCTTTACTTGGGAAAGGGCACAAGGTGGAGGCAATCTCTTTCAAGCGGCTTTACCCGCGGCTGTTGTTTCGGGGAAAAACAGTTTACGAGCGAGGGTTTTCCTGTAAGCCGGGTAATGAGGCCCTTCCCCTTCTCGACACGCTCGATCCTTATAGCTGGTATAGTGTCGCCCGCGGTTTGAGGCGCAGAAAACCCGATATCGTCGTCTGTGCGTACTGGTTTGGTTTGTTTGCACCGCTCTACGCGTTGATCAAGTATGTTTCCGGCAGGAAGATGATTGTGCTGATGCATAACTTTGCGTCGCATGAGGCGTTTCCAGGCGAAGCATCGCTTCGAAATCTCATGGTTGCATCGGCTGACGGTATCGTCACTCTTTCGCAGCATGTCGCCCAAGAGGTTCAGAAGTCCTATCCGCATGTTCCGGTGAAGGCCCTGTTTCACCCTGTCTATGAACCGGTGTGTAACATGAGTTCGAAAGAAGAGGCCAGAAGGAAACTCGGTCTCGGGATCAGTGAACCGGTTCTGCTTTTTTTCGGGTATGTCAGGAAGTACAAGGGGCTCGATATTCTGATCGAGTCGATGCCGGAGGTTATTCGTCGTCATCCCGAAGCCCGGCTTCTGGTAGCCGGAGAGTTTTATTATGGTGAGAAGATGTTCAGGGAGCGCATCGATGCCCTTGGTGTAGGCGATCGTGTGATGGTGTTTGCGGAGTTTGTTTCAAACGACCGTATGTCTCTGTTTTTCTCTGCAGCGGACGTCGTTGTCTTGCCTTACAGGGAAGCCTCACAATCGGGAGTTGTTCAACAGGCATACGGGTTCGGACGTCCAGTGCTTGTTTCCGGCACGGGCGGGTTGCCGGAAGCTGTTTTGGACGGTGAGACCGGCGCTGTAGTCAGGTCTCTCGACCCTTCGGCTTTTGCAGAGGGTATCTGTGACTTTCTCGACAGCATGAAAAGGGTCTGCTATGAGGAGAAGGTCAGGGAATATGCAACAAGGCTTTCCTGGGAAGTTTTCGCTGACGGGATGGTTGATTTTGCCGGGGAGGTGGCCGGGTGAGGGTGAGCGAGTCAGAGGAAACGGTATTCGTGATCGTCGTGAACTGGAACAATGCGGGTGATACCATCCGGTGCCTTCAGTCACTTTCTTCGGTAGCGTATCTCCCCATGCGTGTCATGGTTGTCGACAATGGTTCAACCGACTGTTCGGTAGCAGAGATTCGGCAGCATTTTCCACAATACGAGATTCTCGAACTCGAGAGCAATCGGGGGTTCGGCGGTGGCTGTAATGCGGGCCATGACAAGGCGCTCGAGAAGGGAGCCGGGTATGTGGTTTTTCTCAACAACGATACTGTTGTTGATCCGGGGTTTCTCGAGCCGCTCATCGTTCCGCTGCGCGAAAGAGATACGCTGGCTGTGACGGTGCCCCGCATCTATTTCATGAACAGGCCTGACAGGATCTGGTATGCCGGTGGTGAAGTGAACCTGTTGACCGGGAGAATCGCTCATCGGGGTATCCGCCAGCCGGACGGGAAACGTTTTGACTTTCCTCTCGAAACCGCTTATGCGACCGGATGCTGCCTTGCTGTACGCGCAGGCGATTTCAGGGATGCAGGGGGATTCGATCCTTCGTTTTCCATGTATGCAGAGGATGTCGATCTCTCGCTCAGGATGCGAAAGGGTGGAAAAAAAATACTCTACGTGCCGGTTTCAAAGGTCTGGCACCGGGTGAGCGCTTCTGGTGGGGGAGAACTCGGCTTGTCGAGGCTCTGGAAAAAAAACCGGTCGATGTTACGACTGCTGGTCAAGTATCGGGCATGGCCTGGAATATTGTTGTATCTGTTGCTTGCTCCATTCAGACTTGCGCAGGGAGCTGCGGCAGTTCGTGAGTTCAACCGAGGGAAGTGATCGTCCGGGTCGAGCTGCGGTTTCCGACTTGCCGGGATTGTTGCGAGTTCGGCTTTTTCATTTTTCGGCTTTCACTCGATCGCCGAGAGGTAAGATGGTACCTTGAAAAGAATTGAATGTTCAGTCACATGCTGAAACGCAGCGTTCGGAAATGAAACGACAGGTAACAATAGCCAGAGAGGCGGGATTTTCTTTCGTCGGGTTTGTTGCAGGGCAGGGGATGCGCTTTTTGTTCAACCTTGTGGTTGCGAAGTTGATGGGCGCAGAATATCTGGGTGTTTACGCCCTGTCGCTTGCGATTCTGCAAATTGCCGAGGTTCTTGCCGTCAGCGGTCTCGATGTTGGCGTTCTCCGGTTTGTCAGTATGCAGGCAGGCGGTTTCCGTGACCGGTCGGCCTTTGTTGCTTCGGCGCTGAAAATTTCCCTTTTCTACTCGCTTCCTCTCACTCTTTTCCTTGTTTTTTTCTCGGGTTTTCTCGCCGGTCTTTTTGACGGCGGAAACTTGTTGCATCTGACGCTTATCTGCTATGCATGTTCGGTTCCTTTTCATGTGTTTATCGCTGTTGGCGGTCATGCTGTTCAGGCATATGAAAAACTTCGGCCGAAAATTATTGCCGGTCAGATACTTGTCCCCGGCGGGATGCTGCTGCTGGCGGTTGTGATCAGCGCCGTTGCCGGAAACAAGCCAGCCCTTCTTTTTTCACTGCCTTTGTCTTCGTTTGCCGGTTTTTTGTGGTTATGGCTGCAGCTCGATCGCATTACCGGTGTTTCTGTAAGGGATGTGCTCCGTGCCTCCATTGAAAAGGAGATGGTCCGGTACGCCCGTCCTCTTATGTTTGTCGCCCTGGCGGGTATGGTGAGCCACTGGCTGGATATTCTGATGCTCGGGTGGTACGCGGGTGCTGAAACGGTCGGTTTGTATCAGCCGGCGGTCAGAACGGCAGGCCTCATGCGCTCTGTTTTACTTGCGTTCGCGGGAATCGCCGCACCGATGTTTGCCGAAATGCACAGTCGTGGTGGGACGAAGGAACTTGAAAAACTCTTCAAGATGGTTAGTCGATGGGTTTTGATGGTGTCGATGCCATTTGCCGTTATCCTGCTGTTGATGCCTGCTTCCGTCTTGAATCTTTTTGGAGACTCTTTTGCCGTTGCGGCACCCGTCCTGGTTGTTCTCGCTTTCGCTGTTCTGATGCAGTCCGGTTTCGGTCTGTACGACACCATGCTACAGATGACCGGTTACTCGAAGATATGCTTCGTGAATGGATCGGCAGGCCTTGCAGTGCACATCATACTCAATGTCCTTCTCATTCCGCAATTCGGCATGATGGGGGCTGCAGCGGCATTGTTGGCGGTCTACTGCCTGCTTGCCGTGGCCAGGGCTGCCGAGGTGCGGACGCTTCTCGGTATTCATGCGTTCAGTTACCCGTTGTTCAAGCCACTTACAGCAGGGATTCTCTCAGGGGGCCTTCTCATCGTGGTGAGGCCTTTTCTCGAGGTTCTCGATGCTCCGTTCAGCTTTCTCGGGGGCATACTGCTCGTTTTTACAGTATATTTGCTGTTTATAAGGGTGATGCGGTTGGAACAGGAAGAGCTGGACGTTATTTTGGAGCTGTTTTCGTTTGTTAAAAAGTAGTTACTTCTCTGTAAACCTGGGTAAAACTGTCAGTGAATCAGTGAAAAATTCAATTCTGCCCGTTAGTGCCTCTTTCTTGGGGTATTTACTGCTTTCCGCAGGGGTTTTCTATTCCATTGTTTTTCAGGGTCAGGTTCCTGCTTCTCCTGACAGTGTCAGTCCCATGGCAACGTCTATCGCTCTCGATGCGCTGTATCAGGAATCCGGCCGTTACCCTTTGTGGCAGCCATGGTCTTTTTCCGGGATGCCGACGGTCGAGGCGTTCACCTATTTGAACGGTCTTTACTATCCGGGTGTCTTCTTCGGGTTTTTTCAGGTAAGCGGTCTATGGCTGCAACTGCTCCATTTTGTGTTCGCAGGTTTGGGTGGCTTTGTTCTGCTCCGCCATTTCAAGCTGCATGATTCAGCCGCTTTTTTGGGCGGGGCGGCGTTTATGTTGACGCCTTACATGGTCACGATGTTTGTCTACGGGCACGGGAGCCAACTCATGACCGCCGCATACATGCCTTGGGTGCTATGGGCCGGTATCCGGCTTCTGGACGATATGCGTCCCTGTGACATGGGCGTTCTGGCTCTCCTGGCTGGGTTTCAACTGCAGCGAGGCCATGTTCAGATTGCCTACTATACCTGGTTGCTGCTGTTTCTGCTGATCGTCTGGAAGGTTGCAACCAGTTCTTCAGCCGCAAAGAGGTTTAGAAAAACTGCGATGATTTTCGTTGCGCTCTGCATCGCGGTGATTATTTCCGCTTCCGTTTATCTTCCGGTATTCGAGTACACCCCTTTTTCTGTCCGTGGTTCGGGTAGCGGCGGCGGTGCTGCCTATGATTACGCGACGATGTGGTCGATGCACCCACGGGAGTTTATCACCTATCTTCTACCGGGCGCTGCAGGGTTCGGCGGGATTACCTATTGGGGTAAGATGCCGTTTACCGATTATCCCAATTATACAGGTGTTGTTGTACTTTGCCTGGCGGTGACCGGATTGATTGCCGAAAGGCGAAACGGGTTTGTCCGGTTTCTTGCCGTTGGAACGGTGCTCATGGTTTTTCTCGCTTTTGGCAGGTACTTCAGTCCGGTATACGATTTTTTTTACCATTTCATACCTTTTTTCAGCCGTTTCAGGGTTCCGTCCATGGCGCTTATCGTCGTGTCTCTCACTCTCGCACTGCTTGCCGGATTTGGTTTGCATACCGTCATACGGGAGATCAGTGGAAAAAGGTTGCGTTTGCTGAAAGGAGGTGCACTGATTCTTGCATTGTGCGCTTTGGGTTTTTTGCTTTTTGAAACGCCTGTCGAAGGGTTTATCCGTTCTCTTTTTCCGGTTCCTCAGGTTGAAAGTGCCGAGCTTGCAGCGGTGATCGACCGGGTACGGTGGAGCCTTTGGAAAAGCAGTTTTCTCGGACTGATCGGTTTCGGCGGAATGTTTGCGGCTCTTCTTTGGCTTCGGTCGAGAAAGGTTGTGGGTGTGGTCTTTACGGCGTCGTTTCTGACGATGCTCGCTCTTGTCGATCTGTTGATGGTCGACCGTCAGATTGTTTCCCCTTCGACGGGTTCTCTGCGGTCTTCGCAACTGGTTTCTCAACGCTATCTCGAAAGCGCTTTTCGAGAAGATGACGTGATCGCTTTTTTGCGTGCCGATTCTGATGAGTTCAGGGTGTATCCGGCAGGCCCCCTTTTCGCCGAAAACAAGTTTTCAGTGTTCGATATCGAGTCTGCCGGAGGGTACCATCCTGCAAAACTGCAGGTCTATGACGAGTTGCTTCGGGTTTCCGGGAATCTTGCGAATACCGATGTTTTGCGGATGCTCAATGTCCGCTATGTCGTCAGTATGTCGCCGTTGGACCATCCGCTTCTCGATGTTGTCCATGACGGTGAGCTGCGTTTGGCGAGAGGTCCGGTCGGGGTGAGGGTCTATAGGCTTGCCGGATCCATGCCGCGTGCATGGTTCGTTCGTGAAGGGGTTTCCGAGAAAGAGACGGTGGATGTCTATGGAAAATTACTCGGTGGTGAAGTCGACATAGCGGTACAGGCTCTCGTCGAAGATGCTCCCTGGAGCGGTAGCAAGCAATTTGGCGAAGGTGCCGTTTCTTCGATCGACGTGTTGCCGGAAAGAATTTCACTTTCCGTTCAGGCGGATCAGGGTGCCTTTCTTGTGCTGAGTGAGGTTTTTTTCCCTTTACGCTGGAAAGTGACGATCGACGATCATGAGCAGCCGGTCTTCAAAACAAACGGCATGTTGAGGGGCGTTTCGGTACCTGCAGGTAACCATCGAGTGGTCTTTTCTTTCGACCGAAGGGGATTTGAAAACGGGGTCAGGCTCTCTTTTGCGGGTTTTGCGGTTTCATTGCTGCTTTTCGGTACGGGACTGCCCGGTATGCGAAGATGGGGAGGGTTCAAGTAAGGCGTTTCAAGCTTGAGTGGTGTGAAAAAAATTCTGTTTTTGTGCATGAACTTTCCCCCGATGATGACTGAAGGCTCGTCACGCGCCTTCAAGTTCGCTAGGTCTTTTCCTGCACTTGGGTGGGAGCCGGTGGTGATTGCCTACCATGAGGTTTCAGGAGCACAGGCTGAGCGGTTGCCGTTCAGGGTTCACTATGTTGGGCATACCTATTCAGCAGAAGAAATGGCGCCAGAGCAGTTGTTCAGGCTGGTACATGGACTACCGCTCAAAAAGCGTTTTTTTCGGAAAACAGGGGTTCCTCGATCAAAACACGATATAGGAGAAAACAACTGGGAAAGAAACGCTGCCGTGGTTGCGGAAAAGCTGCTGCAAGAAGATTCTGATATTGAGATGATCTATGCCCAAGCCCCTCCGCTCGCTCCACATCGCTTGGCCCTCGAGCTTTCCGCAAACTATCATGTTCCGGTACTGTTCGACTGTACTACCTCTTTTGACGTTGATAAACAGGATATGAGTATCCTGCACTCCGGTCATTGTGTCGCCATGCCGTCGAGGGTGATGAAAGAGTTTTTTCTTCGGAAATACCGGGAAAAACTTTCTCACGAAGATATTTCCATAGTCAGGAACGGTTATGATGCCGAGCGTTTTTGTGTGACAGCGCATGAAGAACGGGCAGATGCACCGATTCTCTGTGTGTTTCATATCGAAAGGACAGAGGGAAAGGATCTGAAAAAATTCTTTTCCGGCCTATCGGCTTTTGTCGAATCGCAAGAGGGGGTAAAAGGCTTATTTTCGATTGCTTTTACCGGCTCCGGATATGAAAAGGTCAGGCGATACGTGAGAAAATACAGGCTCGAAGATTTTGTCGAGACAGGTCCGGTTTGTTCGCACGGTGATGAACTGGAACTCTGTATGCGTGCGGACCTCTACTGTGTTGTGCTTGGCAAAACCGATGGGCATGAACTTTTCGTGCCGGAACGCCTCTATGATATCATGGGAATGAAGACATCGCTCGGAGGCCTGCTTCCCGACGGCCTCGCAAAAGAAGTCATTCATGAGGCGGGTGGGAGAACGGCTTCTATCGAGCGGGTAGACAGTGTCGTCGATTTTCTGCAGGACACCTTTTCCCTCTGGCTTACCGGACAGCTCCCGACTGTTTCCGACACTGCCGTCGGCGATTACCGTTTTCATTCGTCAATGAAGGACTTTCTCGGAGAGATGGCGACAAGGCTTCCCATGGTGTAGCAGGAATGACAACGGAAAATATTTCTCGACAAAGCTATAAAAAATGTGGGTTCTGTTTTTGTATTTAATACAAAAATATTTTACCTTGGTGGTCCTTATGGATTTTATGATCGATTCAGACTTTGAACGTCTGCGTTTAACCAATAGAATAGAAAAGAATTTACAGCTATGCCGACGATTCAGCAGCTTATCAGACGCGGTAGAAAAACCAAGGCGTCGAAAACAGCGTCACCGGCTCTCGAAAAGTGTCCGCAAAAGCGGGGGGTTTGTACCCGTGTCTACACTACGACGCCGAAAAAGCCTAACTCCGCGCTCAGAAAGGTTGCTCGTGTGAGGTTGTCCAACAAGATTGAGGTGACGGCCTACATTCCGGGTGAGGGTCATAATCTTCAGGAGCACTCGATTGTGTTGATCCGTGGTGGGAGAGTCAAGGATCTTCCGGGTGTGCGTTATCATATTGTGAGGGGGTCGCTGGATACTTCCGGTGTTGCCGATCGCAGGAATGCGCGTTCAAAGTATGGTGCCAAGCGGCCGAAAGATGGTGCTGCCAAGTAAATCGAATCCTTTAATTACTGACGTCTACTATGGGTAAGAAAGTTGTATACAGCGGTGTTAAGCCTGATCTGCGTTATGGCGATGAGAGTGTGTCGAGGTTGATAAATGCGATTATGCTTGACGGTAAAAAAAATGTTGCGGCGAAAATAGTGTATGGCGCAATGGATATTATCGCGGAAAAAATGAAGGATGAGGAGCCGCTCGAGGTGTTTCGTCGTGCCTTGTCCAATGTTGCGCCGCTTGTAGAAGTGCGCAGCAAAAGGGTGGGTGGGGCAACCTACCAGATTCCTATGGAGGTCCAGCCTTCGAGAAGGGAGGCTTTGGCGTTCCGCTGGATCAAGCAGTTTTCCGCTCGCAGGGGTGGGCGCACCATGGCTGAAAAGCTTGCGGCCGAGTTGATGGATGCTGCGGGTGAGCAGGGTGCTTCGGTGAAAAAGAGGGATGAGGTGCATCGTATGGCGGATGCAAACAAGGCTTTTGCACATTTCAGGTTTTAAAAAACTAACAACTATTAACACGGGCGTAAAATTCAAACCATGGCACGGCAAGTAGGTTTAGCGAATGTTAGGAATATCGGTATCATGGCCCATATTGATGCCGGGAAAACGACGACGACAGAGCGGATTTTATATTACACCGGGCGGCTCCATAGGATGGGTGAGGTTCATGACGGCGGTGCTACCATGGATTGGATGGAACAGGAAAAGGAGCGCGGTATTACTATTACTTCGGCTGCGACTACCTGTTTCTGGGAGCCGAAGATCGGGAATTTCGAAGATGTGAAGCATCGCATCAATATTATCGATACTCCTGGTCATGTTGATTTTACTGTCGAGGTTGAGCGTTCGCTGAGAGTGCTTGACGGTGCGGTTGCCTTGTTCTGTGCTGTCGGTGGCGTCGAGCCGCAGTCGGAAACGGTCTGGCGCCAGGCGAATAAATACAATGTGCCGAGGGTCGCGTACGTCAACAAAATGGATCGTGTCGGCGCGAACTTTTTCGATGCTGTCAAGGCGATCAGGGAACGTCTCGGGGCGAATCCGGTTCCGATTCAGATTCCGATCGGGCAGGGTGAGATGTTTGCAGGTGTTGTCGATCTGATCCGTATGAAGGGTATTATCTACGACAAGGAAGACGGTAGTACTTATGAAGAGGTCGAGATACCTCATGATCTCGAGAGCGAATCCAAGCACTGGCGGATCAATATGCTCGAGGCTGTGTCCGAGCTCGATGAAACGCTTCTCGAAAAATATCTCGAAGGCGAAGAAATTACCGAAGATGAGGTTCGCAGAGTTCTGCGTCAGGCAACTCTCGACGGGACGATCATTCCTGCTCTATGCGGTTCATCGTTCAAGAATAAGGGTGTCCAGTTTATGCTCGATGCTGTCATAGAGTATCTTCCTTCCCCGGTCGATGTCGGGGCGGTGAGCGGGCATCATCCTTCAACCGATCAGGAAATCAGTCGTGAGCCGAAAGACGAAGATCCGTTTGCCGGTCTTGCCTTCAAGATCGCAACCGATCCGTTCGTTGGTAAATTGACCTTCTTCAGGGTGTATTCAGGTGTACTCAAAGCCGGCAGTTATGTGTTGAATACGGTGACTGGCAAGAAGGAGCGCATCGGCAGGTTGATGCAGATGCATTCCAACAAGAGGGAAGAGCGGGATGCCGTGTACGCGGGTGATATCGCCGCGGCGGTTGGATTGAAAGATGTCAAGACAGGCGATACGCTTTGTGATGAAAGCAAGCCTATCGTTCTCGAGAAAATGGTGTTTCCCGAGCCGGTTATTCAGATTGCGATCGAGCCGAAAACAAAAGCCGATTCGGATAAGTTGGGGGTTTCTCTTGCCAAGCTCGCTGAAGAAGATCCGACATTCAGGGTGTCGTCGGATGAAGAGACAGGGCAAACGCTTATAGCCGGTATGGGTGAGCTGCATCTCGAAGTGCTGGTCGACAGGCTGAAACGTGAATTCAAGGTCGAGGCCAACATCGGTCAGCCGCAGGTCGCTTATCGTGAAACGATCCGTGGTTCGGTCGAGCATGAAGGGAAGTTCGTTCGGCAGTCGGGTGGTAAGGGTCAGTTCGGTCTGGTCAATATAAAACTGGAGCCCCTCGAAGAAGGGGAAGGATTCGAATTTGTCGATCAGGTCAAGGGTGGGGCCATCCCCAGAGAGTATATTCCTGCGGTATCGGCCGGTATTCAGGATGCCATGAAGGATGGTGTCGTTGCCGGGTATCCGGTGCAGGATGTCAAGGTGACTCTGTTCGATGGTAAATACCATGAGGTTGACTCATCTGAAATGGCCTTCAAGATTGCGGGGTCGATCGGTTTCAAGGGTGCTGCAAGAAAAGCCAATCCTGTTCTGCTCGAGCCGATCATGAAGGTTGAGGTTATTACGCCGGAAGAGTACTTGGGTGACGTGATGGGCGATCTATCGAGTCGCAGAGGGCATATCGAGGGTATGGGTGAGCGTGCAGGTGCTCAATTTGTGAAAGCAAAGGTGCCGCTTTCCGAGATGTTCGGGTATTCTACCGTTCTTCGTTCGATGACTCAGGGGAGGGCGAATTATACGATGGAGTTCGAGTGTTATAACGAGGTGCCGAGAAATATTGCTGAAACTCTTCAGGAGAAGAAGGTTGCGGGTGAAGCTTGATAATTGCGAAGTGTTATGTCGTATACATTTATTTTTTTTGAGTAATAACAACAGTTAATCGATAGAGGGAGAAAGATATGGCAAAAGAGGCCTACAAAAGGGATAAGCCCCATGTGAATATTGGTACCATCGGTCACGTCGATCATGGAAAAACTACGCTCACGGCGGCGATTACATCAGTGCTGGCAAAACAGGGTATGGCGGCACAGCGTGAGTTCGGTGATATCGATAAGGCTCCTGAGGAAAGAGAGCGTGGTATTACCATTTCAACAGCTCATGTCGAGTACCAGACTGAAAAGCGTCATTATGCGCATATCGACTGTCCTGGTCACGCTGACTATATCAAAAATATGATTACCGGTGCGGCTCAGATGGACGGTGCGATCCTCGTCGTTGCGGGTACTGACGGCCCGATGCCTCAGACTCGTGAGCACATTCTGCTTGCTCGTCAGGTGAACGTTCCTGCACTTGTTGTGTTCCTGAATAAAGTCGATATCGCCGATCCAGAGCTTCTCGAGCTTGTCGAACTCGAGCTTCGTGAGCTTCTTTCCGAGTATGATTTCCCTGGTGACGATATTCCGATTATCAAAGGTTCGGCGTTGAAAGCGCTCGAGGGTGATGCGGAAGCTGAAAAAGCTATCATCGAGCTTATGGATGCGGTTGATAACTACATTCCAGAGCCGGTTCGTGATGTTGACAAGCCGTTCCTGATGCCGGTTGAAGACGTGTTCTCCATATCTGGCCGCGGTACTGTCGGTACCGGTCGTATCGAAAGCGGTATTATCAAAATCAACGAAGAAGTTGAGCTTGTCGGTATCAAGCCTACCAAGAAAACGGTTGTTACCGGTGTTGAAATGTTCCAGAAAACGCTTGACGAAGGGCAGGCTGGTGATAACGCAGGTCTCCTTTTCAGGGGTGTCGGTAAAGAAGAGATCGAGCGCGGTATGGTTGTGGCAAAGCCGGGTACGATCACCCCTCATACCAAATTCAAGGCTGAGGTATATATTCTGAAGAAAGAAGAGGGTGGCCGTCATACACCGTTCTTCAACAACTACCGTCCTCAGTTCTATTTCAGAACCACTGACGTGACCGGTGCGGTGACGCTTCCGGAAGGTGTTGAGATGGTTATGCCTGGTGACAATCTGTCGATCGAAGTCGAGCTTATCGTTCCGATCGCCATGGATGAAAACCTCAGGTTCGCTATTCGTGAAGGTGGACGTACCGTAGGCGCCGGTACCGTAACCCAGATTATCGAATAAGGCACGGATACTGTATGCAGTGGGGCGGGAAGTAGCAGCTCGCCCCTTTTTTATTCTAAACATTGAAAGAGGATTACGACAAGTGGCTGTTCAGCAAAAGATCAGAATAAAGCTAAAATCCTACGATCATAGTCTGGTGGACAAATGGGCCGTCAAGATTATCGATGTGGTGAAGCAGACGGATGCTATCATCTTCGGTCCTATCCCATTGCCGACCAAAACTCATGTGTATACGGTTAACCGGTCTCCGCATGTAGACAAGAAGTCCAGAGAGCAGTTTGCTTTTTCATCGCACAAGAGGCTGATTGAAATAATCAACCCGACCGGCAAGACGATTGATATGCTTATGAAGCTTGAGCTTCCAAGCGGTGTGGATGTAGAAATTAAGTCTTAATGAAAATTGAAAAGCAAATCGGAAATGGCTGCGATTCTTGGTAAAAAAATAGGCATGACCAGCATATATGATGAAAACCGCGAAGCGGTTCCATGTACGGTTATCCAGGCTGGGCCCTGTTTTGTGTCACAGGTTAAAACTGCCGTCAAAGACGGTTATGAAGCATATCAGCTGAGCATTGGCGAACGAAAAGAGGCTAAGGTTTCCAAGCCATTGAGAGGTCACTATGCGAAAGCAGGCGTCGTGCCCGGCTACAAGGTCGTCGAGTTCGAAAAGGAACTTATGGATGCCGAGCTCGAAGAGGGTGGTTCTGTAAGTGTCGAGATGTTCCGTGAAGGTGAGACGGTCGATGTTCGTGGCGTTTCCAAGGGAAAAGGTTTTGCCGGTGTGGTCAAGCGACATAATTTCGGCGGTGGTTCGAGAACCCACGGTCAGTCTGACAGGCTTCGTGCTCCAGGCTCGGTCGGAGGTGCTTCTGATCCATCACGAACCTTCAAGGGTACGAAAATGGCCGGTCGTATGGGCGGAAAAACCGTCAGAGTAAAGGGATTGAAAATAATGAAGGTGATACCGGAGTCTAATCTTCTGGTTGTAAAAGGTGCTGTTCCGGGCGTTAAAAACTCGTATGTACAGATTGTTTCTTCAAAAAAGTAAATGGTGACTAGCAGGGAAGCATGGAACTTAAAGTTTTAAATACAGGCGGCTCGGAAACCGGTGAGGTCGTTACGCTTGCTGACAGTGTGTTCGCTACAGAGGTGTCGGAGCATGCTATGTATCTCGATGTTAAGTCCATCATGGCAAACAGACGTCAGGGGACGCATAAAGTTAAAACCCGCTCGGAAGTTCGGGGCGGCGGTAAAAAACCTTACAGGCAGAAAGGTACCGGTCACGCGAGGCAAGGTTCGACCCGTTCACCCCTGATGGTTGGCGGTGGATCGATTTTCGGGCCTGAACCACGTGATTATGGTTTGAAAATCAATAAAAAAGTCAAACGCCTGGCTCGCCGTTCGGCATTGACAAACAAGGCGCAGGACGGTGGAATCGTCGTAGTCGAGGATTTTGTCTTCGATCAGATCAAGACAAAGCAGATGGCGGAGATACTCAAGAATCTCGGACTCGAAAGCAAAAAAACGCTGATGCTGATGCCGGAGCATAGCGAAACTGTCATCAAGTCGGGAAGAAATATTCCTAAGCTGAATGTCGTTGTTGCTGACAAGGCTTCGACGTATGATATACTTGACAGCCAAACGGTGCTTATGCAGAAGGCTGCGCTGAAAAAGATAGAGGAAACACTGGGTTAATAAAGCAGAGACAGCAAAAAAGAGGTGGTTATGAGAAATCCGTTATTGCAGCCCTGGCTCACAGAAAAAAGTACTCGTTTGACAGAGCAGGCAGGCCAGTATGCCTTCAAGGTTAAGGTTGCTGCCAATAAAACAGACATCAAGAGAGCGGTAGAGGAAAAGTTCGGTGTCGAGGTCCAGTCGGTCCGTACCGCAAATTGTTTGGGAAAGTCCAAAAGGCAGTACACCCGCAAAGGGCTGATCGCAGGCAAGAAAAACGACTGGAAAAAAGCTGTTATTACGCTCAAAGAGGGGCAGGTAATCGATTATTATTCCGGTTCGACTGACCAGGGAGAAGAAAAGAAATCCAAATAAAGGTTAGACAATAGTTTACAATGGCGATAAGGAAATTAAGCCCAGTTACACCTGCATCGAGGTATCTCTCGTATTCGGGATTCGATGAGGTTACAAAGAGCAAGCCGGAAAAATGTTTGCTTGCACCCTTGAAAAAATCAGGTGGCAGAAACCGTGCAGGCCGTATTACTTCGAGACATAGAGGTGGGGGGCACAAGCGTTTTTACCGTATCATCGATTTCAAGCGAAACAAGGATAACATTCCTGCAAAAGTCGCTGCGATCGAGTATGATCCGAACCGTTCATCGAGGATTGCGCTTTTGCATTACACGGATGGAGAAAAACGTTATATTCTCGCTCCCAAAGGATTGCGGGTTGGGGATGTACTGCAGAGTGGCGAAAAAGTCGAGGTGAAAGTCGGTAACACCATGCCGTTGAAGAATATTCCTCTCGGTACCGATGTGCATAACATCGAGATGAAGAAAGGCAAAGGTGGTCAGATGGTGCGTTCTGCCGGGGCATTTGCCGTGCTTGCGGCCAAAGAGGGTGACCATGCAACGCTCAAGCTTCCTTCCGGCGAGATTCGCAAGGTTCGCATCGAGTGCCGTGCCACTATCGGCGGTATCGGTAATGCCGATCATGAAAATATAGTGCTTGGAAAAGCAGGAAGAAGCCGTTGGCTGGGTGTCAGGCCACAAACGCGTGGCATGGCTATGAACCCTGTCGATCATCCGATGGGTGGTGGTGAAGGTAAGTCGAAATCCGGTGGTGGGCGTAAGCATCCGAAATCACCCTGGGGTCAGATTGCAAAGGGTATGAAGACCAGAAATAAAAAGAAAGCTTCAGGCAAGCTGATCGTTCGTGGTCGTAAGTCGAAATAAGAAGCGAAGCAAAAAAACAAGCAGAGAGAACTATGCCAAGATCGCTTAAAAAAGGACCGTTTATCGAAAGCAAGCTTGAAAAGCGGATACTCGAGATGAACAGCAAGGGTGAAAAGAAGGTGGTGAAAACCTGGTCAAGAAGCTCGATGATTTCACCTGATTTTGTCGGCCATACCATAGCTGTGCATAACGGTAAGACACATATTCCCGTCTATGTCAGTGAAAACATGGTCGGACACAAGTTGGGTGAGTTCGCTCCGACGAGAACATACCGTGGACATGCAGGCGGTAAATCTGAAAAAGGCGGATCAGCGCCCAGGAAAAAGTAAACAGAATAACGCGGAAAGGTTAAAGAGATATGCAAGCTAAAGCAGTATTACGGCATACGCCGACATCGCCGAGGAAAATGCGCATTGTGGCGGGTCTTGTTCGCGGGAAGCAGGTTGACCAGGCAAAGGCAATTCTGATGAACTCGACAAAGGCAGCATCCCGCAACGTAATGCAGACACTCAAGTCCGCGGTTGCAAACTACACCCAGAAAAACCCTGATGAAAGGGCTGGTGATAACGACTTGTTTATCAAAGAGATTTTTGTCGATGAGGGACCGACCATGAAACGCATGCTTCCGGCTCCGATGGGTCGTGCGTACAGAATTCGCAAGCGTTCGAATCATCTGACGATCGTCGTGGATAAGGTTAATCCAGTATAATAAATAAACAACAAGGAGCTAACATTGGGTCAGAAAGTTCATCCTACTGGATTCAGATTAGGGATTATCAAGGACTGGACATCGAGATGGTATGATGATGGGCCGGTAATTGCCGAGAAACTCAAGCAGGACCAGGTTATTCGGAACTATGTCAGTGCACGTCTCAAGAAAGAGCGTGCGGGTGTCGCCAGAATCGTTATCGAGCGCACGACAAAGCATATCAAAATAAATATTTTTGCAGCACGGCCTGGTGCGGTTGTCGGCAGAAAGGGTGAGGAGATCAATAACCTTTCACAGGAGTTGAGCCGCATTACCGGTAAAGAGGTGAAAATAGATGTTGTCGAGGTTGTCAAGCCAGAAGTCGAAGCCCAGTTGATCGGCGAGAATATCGCGTATCAGCTCGAGAACAGGGTCTCTTTCCGCCGTGCCATGAAACAGGCGATCCAGCAGGCCATGAGAGCGGGTGCAGAAGGTATCCGCATCCGATGTGCAGGCAGACTTGGGGGTGTCGAGATCGCACGTGCAGAACAGTACAAGGAAGGCAAGATTCCGCTGCATACGCTCCGTGCGAATGTTGATTATGCAAGTGTCACAGCGCATACGATTGCTGGCGCTATCGGTATCAAAGTATGGGTATACAAGGGCGAAGTTCTTGTCCAGAGAATCGATGCCGTCGAAGAAGAGGAGATGAAGAAAATCAGGGAGCGCAGAAACGAGCAGAGACCGAGAGGTGGAGGCCGTGATTCCCGGAACAGAAGGCGCCGCAGGCCGAAGAAAACTGCCTGAAGCATAGAAAAAAAGGCACCGCCCGACAGAGTGGTTTGGCTGTGGTGTCGACAAGAACTTTACAATCAGAAAAAGAATTGGAGTTGCCGGTATGTTGATGCCGAAGAGAGTTAAGCATAGAAAAGTTCAGCGTGGCAGAATGAAGGGAAATGCGGGACGCGGAACAACCATCACGTTTGGTTCATATGGATTGAAAGCTCTTGAGCCTGCATGGATTACCAGCCGTCAGATAGAAGCTGCCCGTGTTGCTATGAACAGGTATATGAAGAGGGATGGAAAGATCTGGATCAGGATTTTTCCGGACAAGCCGGTTACCAAAAAGGCTGCGGAAACCCGTATGGGATCCGGTAAGGGAACTCCGGAGTTTTGGGTCGCAGTTGTCAAGCCCGGAAGAATCATGTTCGAGGCTGATGGTGTGCCTCAGGAGATTGCTATAGAAGCATTCAGGCTTGCAGCTAAAAAACTGCCGATCAAGACAAAGTTCATCGTGAGACCTGATCTCGAAGGTTAATGTGCTAAACAGACAGAGAAATTTATTATGAAAAAGCAGGAAATAGCAGCAATGGGCCGTCAGGAGCTCGTCGACAGCATCAAGGAATTGGAAGACAGGCTTGCCGATCTGAAGTTTTACAAAGCTATAGAGCCGCCACAGAATCCAATGGTATTTCGCAATTCACGCCGTGACATCGCGAAAATGAAAACTCGCTTGAGCCAGCTTGCCAAGCAGGAGAGCGGTGAGGGTTGAGGCGCTCGGAAAAAGGATAAAGAAAAGAGAGAAACTTAAAATCAGGAAACTGCAATGACTAAAAGTGCAGCAGAAAGAAGTCGCAAGAAAAGCTGGGTAGGCAAAGTGGTCAGTGATAAGATGGACAAGGCAATTATCATTGCCGTCGAGAGAAGGGTACAGCATCCGGTATATAAAAAATATTTCAAAAAGACGACACGGCTTATGGTTCATGACCAGAACAATGAGGCAGGAGTGGGTGATATTGTCAAAGTGATGGAGTGCAGGCCGCTCAGTAAGAAAAAGAGCTGCCGGTTGGTCGAAGTGGTTGAAAAAGCAAAATAAGCTTGGTTTCCAATTTCATTTTAATAAAGGTTGAAGTAGGATGATCCAGAAAGAGACAAATCTGGTTGTGGCCGATAACAGCGGCGCTAAAAAAGTTCGATGCATACATGTGTTCGGCGGTACAGGCAGACGTTACGCCGGTCTTGGAGATCAGATCATGGTTACCGTGAAAGCAGCGGTTCCTGGAGGTGTTGTCAAGAAAAAAGAGGTGTCCAAGGCTGTTGTGGTACGTTGTGCCAAAGAACAGAGAAGAAAAGACGGTTCATATATTCGTTTCGACGAAAATGCCGTTGTGCTGCTCAATGCACAGGGTGAACCTCGTGGAACACGTATTTTCGGACCTGTCGCACGGGAACTCAGAGACAGAAAGTATATGAAGATTGTTTCGCTGGCCCCTGAAGTACTGTAAGGGTCTGCGATGTTCAAGCGGGAGTAACTCAGCTGGTAGAGTCACAGCCTTCCAAGCTGTTGGTCGCGGGTTCGAGTCCCGTCTCCCGCTCGGGTTTTATGAAAAATATCTCCAGGATAAAACATGAAAACAGGTATTAATCAGGTTAAACTGCATGTCAAAAAAAACGACACGGTCGTTGTCATCGCAGGGAATGACAAGGGGAAAACAGGGAAAGTACTGAGGGTGTATCCCCAAAAAAACAGGGTGATCGTTCAGGGAGTGAATATCAGAAAACGTCATGTTCGTCCATCACAGACTCATCCTCAAGGGGCTATTATCGAACGTGAATTTCCGATTCACGCATCGAACGTCAAGAAAAGTTAACCGGTATTCGAATCAACGCAGGATGACCAAGACCATCCTGTATTAATGTTACAGCAGAAGATGGCAAAGAAAACAGAAGCACAGCAAAACACCGAAGCAGTCAAACCACGCCTGGAAACAACATACAAGGATACAGTTGTTCCTGCACTCGTCGAGCGGTTCAAGTATAAAAATATCATGATGGTTCCGAAGCTTTCCAAAATATCGATCAATATCGGTGTTGGAGAAGCTGCTGCAGAACCGAAACTTCTCGAGACCGCTATTCAGGAGCTCGGTCAGATAACAGGCCAGAAGCCGCAGATTCGAAAAGCGAGAAAGGCCATTTCCAATTTCAAACTCCGTGAAGGACAGGCTATCGGCTGCAGGGTTACACTGAGAAAGAAATATATGTATGAATTTCTGGAAAGGTTTGTTACATTGGCCGTTCCGAGGATTCGTGATTTCCGGGGGTTGAGTACAACCAGCTTCGATGGTCGTGGAAACTATACGGTTGGAGTCAGGGAACAGATCATATTTCCCGAAATCGATATTGATAAGGTGCCGAGAATTCAGGGTATGGATATCAGTTTCGTAACAACTGCGAAAACTGACGAAGAAGCATTTGCACTGCTCTCCGAGCTTGGGATGCCGTTTAGAAAAAAGAACAACTAAACAATCAAGAGAAAAGATGGCAAAGAAAAGCGTGATCGCAAGAAACGAGAAGAGGAAAGCGCTCGTAGAGAAATATGCCGCAAAGCGTGAAGAACTGAAAAAAGCCGGGGATTACGAGGCTCTCTGCAAGCTTCCGAGAAACAGCTCCCCAACAAGGGTCAGAACCCGCTGTGTACTGACCGGAAGAGGACGTGGTGTCTATGAAAAGTTTGGCCTCTGTCGCCAGATGTTTCGCAAGCTTGCTCTCGAAGGCAAATTGCCCGGGGTAAGAAAAGCAAGCTGGTAGCACGTTCATACGCCCTGATGTGCAGCAAAAGAGTTTATTTTGAAAGTAATTAACAGTGTACTATGCCTGTAACCGATTCAATAGCCGACTACATTACCCGTATCAGAAACGCCGGGAATGCACATAATACAACTACGGATATTCCGTACTCCAAGCTCAAAGAAAATATTTCGAAAGTGCTTGTTGAAAAAGGCTACATCAAAAACTTCACGGTGATAACTTCCGAGCAGTTTCCGTTTATCAGAGTGGAGCTGAAGTATTCAGGCGACGGATCGCCTGCGATCAAGGAGATTACCCGAGTCAGCAAACCGGGAAGAAGAGTATACAACGGCAAAGACCTGAAGAAGTATCTGGGCGGTCTTGGGCTTTTTATCGTTTCGACCTCGAAGGGTATCATTACCGATAAAGAGGCCAGAGAGCAGGGTGTCGGTGGAGAAGTCCTGTTCCGTATTCTTTAATTAACAAGCCAAAGCGTTTAGGGATATCATGTCAAGAATTGGAAAAATGCCGGTCAAGCTGGCAGAACAGGCGAAGATCGAGATAAAAGATAACGTTATTACGGTTTCCGGCCCAAAAGGTACACTGCAGCAGAACATGGTGCCTGAGATCGTTGTCGATATCAAAGAGGGGGAGGTTGCCGTTACCCGTATCGACGATAGCAAGCGCTCCAGGGCAATGCACGGTTTGTACAGAATGCTTGTGAACAACATGATCGAAGGCGTTACCAGCGGTTTTACAAAAAAACTGCTTATCAACGGTGTCGGTTTTCGTGCAGAAAAGAAAAGTGATTTTCTCGCTCTTTCGCTCGGGTTTTCGCATATGATATATTTCAAGGCACCTGAAGGAATCGCTATCGAGTGTCCTGATCCGACGTCTATTGTCGTTAGTGGTATCGATAAAGCTCTTGTCGGGCAGGTTGCCGCTAAAATCCGTTCGTTCCGCAAGCCAGAGCCGTATCGTGGTAAGGGAATCAAGTACTCTGACGAGGTTGTTCGTCGTAAGGAAGGAAAAGCAGCCGGTAAGTAAAGAGGTTAAAGGCACGTTAATTGTCAGGTAATAAAATTTTCAGGATAAAGAAATGGGACAAGTTGTAAAAGTTGCGCGCAGGCAGAAAATCAAAAAACGCAGTAAAGCCAGGGGGCAGGGAACTGCTGAAAAGCCGAGACTTTGCGTATACAGGAGTTTGTCGCAGATTTATGCACAGTTGGTCGATGACGGTAATGGTTCTACCCTTCTGTCTGTTTCCAGCATGTCGAAAGAGAACAAAGAGCTGAAAGGGTCGAAAACCGATATCAGCCGTGCAATCGGGAAACAGATCGGCGAAAAAGCCATGGAGAAAGGTATTGCAAAAGTGGTATTCGACCGTAACGGATTTCGGTATCACGGCAGAGTGCAAGCTCTGGCCGAAGGTGCTCGTGAAGCCGGACTGGTCTTTTAAAACAATACAAAGAAAGTGTTCATGTCGAAGAAAACTGCGAAAAATATCAGACCTGGTGAGTTAAACCTGAAAGAGAAGCTGGTCCATATTAACAGAACCGCGAAAGTTGTTAAAGGTGGTAAGAGATTTGGTTTCAATGCTATCGTTGTTGTCGGCGACAAGGAAGGGCATGTCGGTTACGGGCTTGGCAAGGCGAACGAGGTTCAGGATGCAATCGCAAAAGGGGTTGAAGACGGAAAGAAAAACGTTATCAAGGTTCCGATCGTGAAGGGAACCATACCTCATCAGATAGTGGCGAAATACGGTTCGGCCAAAGTGATGATGAAGCCGGCTACACCGGGTACTGGTTTGATCGCAGGTGGTGCGGTTCGCGCCGTGCTTGAAATGGCTGGTATACATGATATTCTAGCCAAATCGCTAGGTTCGTCCAATCCTCATAATGTGGTAAAAGCTGCAATCAGGGGGCTTGAAAGTATTTCCGATGCCTATGATGTCGCTGAAAGACGTTCAAAAAGTTTGAAAGAGGTTTTTGAAAGCTAAACAGAGCGTGTGAATAATGAGTGATAAAAAGATAACCATCACCCAGGTACGCAGCATGATTGGGTGTACAAAAAAACAGAAGGCTACCATCAAGGCTCTGGGACTTGGTAGACCGAACTATTCGGTTGAAAAGCCAGACAATTCCTGTACAAGAGGTCAGGTAAGGGTAGTTCAACATCTGGTGAAAGTCGAAGAGCAGTAAGAGTATTCAATAATTGCAAGTCAGGGATTGAAGAAAAATGGATTTAAGTTCACTACGTCCTGCAAAAGGTGCGGTAAAGAACAGGAAAAGAATCGGCAGGGGACCGGGGTCCGGAAACGGGACGACGGCAGGAAAAGGTAACAAGGGGCAGCAGTCGAGGAGCGGTTATTCCCGCCCTATATCGGAAGGCGGTCAGATGCCGATATACAGAAGGTTGCCGAAGTTCGGCTTTACCAAGCCAAACAAAAAGAACGTTATTTCTGTCAACCTGTCTCAGATTGCGCTCTGGATTGAAAACGAGAAGGTATCGGCTGAAAAGATCACCATAGAGGATCTCAAGAAGCTCTGTAGTGCGAGTCGGGCTGATTACTTCAAGATTCTCGGAAACGGAGAACTGAAGTCGCCGGTAAACATAACAGCGCATTTTATCAGCAAGTCCGCAGAAGAAAAGATTGTCAAGGCAGGCGGTTCCATTGCCCTTGCATCGCGTACTCTTCTTGAAGCTGAAAGGATCAAGGAGCTTTCGCTCGATGAAGCGTTGATGAAGCCGAAGGCTCGTGTGAAAAAGACGAAAGAAAAAAAGTCCTGAACCGCTCATTGATCACTTATGAAGCTGACTGAGAGCCTCCAGAATATCAATAAAATTCCCGAATTGCGGCAGCGGATTCTTTATACGCTGCTGCTGTTGTTTATTTACAGAATCGGATCACACATAACGCTTCCAGGTGTTGATGCCGCTGCAGTGTCCGGTGCGTCACAAACCCATGCCAGTGATCTCTTCGGCTTGTTCGATCTCTTCGTGGGTGGAGCGTTTGCCAGGGCATCGATCTTTTCTCTGGGAATCATGCCGTACATTTCTTCGGCCATTATCGTTCAGCTGCTCGGTGCTGTAACGCCATATTTTCAAAAGCTGCAGAAGGAAGGCGAAGAAGGCCGGCAGAAAATAAATCAATATACCAGGTACGGGACTTTGGTAGTGGCTTCGCTACAGGCCTGGGGTGTCAGTGTAAGCCTTGCAAGTCCGGCGTCTTTCGGAAGGGTCGTCGTTCCCGATCCAGGGTTTTTCTTTATGTTTTCTACCGTGTTGATTCTCACCGCAAGCACACTGTTCGTCATGTGGCTCGGTGAAAAAATTACCGAAAGCGGGATAGGTAACGGCATATCTCTCATCATCATGATCGGTATTCTCGCCCGTTTTCCGCAGTCGCTTGTGGCCGAGTTTCAGTCTGTTGCTCTTGGAAGCAAAAACTGGATCGTTGAAGCGGTCATTCTCGCATTGATGGTATTGATCGTCGCCGCGGTTGTCGTTTTGACTGTTGGAACGAGGCGGATACCCGTACAGCATGCAAAAAGAGTCGTTGGAAGAAAGATGTACGGTGGTGGAACCCAGTATATTCCGATGAGGGTGAATACCGCCGGTGTCATGCCGATTATTTTTGCCCAGTCCATCATGTTTCTGCCAAGTACGTTTCTCTCTTTCTTTCCGGAAAGCGAGATTATGCAGAATGTGGCCAATGTGTTTGCCTACGATTCTTGGTGGTATGCGATCATGTTCGGTTCGATGATTGTTTTCTTCACGTACTTTTATACAGCTATTGCGTTCAACCCGAAAGAAGTGGCCGATACGATGCGCAGACAGGGTGGTTTCATCCCCGGAGTGCGCCCGGGCAAGAGCACCGCTGATTTCATAGATAACATTTTAACCAGGATAACGCTTCCTGGAGCCATATCGCTGGCGTTCATCGCGGTTCTGCCTACGTTTCTCACAAAATTCGCTAATGTGACTCCGGGATTTGCACAGTTTTTCGGTGGGACAAGCCTACTGATTATTGTCGGTGTCGGACTCGATACGCTTCAGCAGATCGAAAGTCACTTGCTGATGCGCCATTATGACGGTTTTATGAAATCGGGTAAAGTTCGTGGCCGCAGATGACAGATATATTAATAGGATAGGATGATTTAGTATGATTACGATCAAGAGTCAAAGAGAAGTTGAGCTGATGAGGGAGTCGGGAGCGATCGTTGCCGCGGCTCTCGACATGATAGGGGAGGAAATTTGCGAGGGAATGACGACCCTTGAACTCGATACGATGGCCGAGGGATGCATTCGCGACCATGATGCAGTACCGAGTTTTCTTCATTACCGCCCGAAAGGGGATTTGAGTGTAAAGCCTTATCCGGCAACCCTCTGTGTTTCCATCAATGAGGAGGTCGTTCATGGAGTGCCGGACAAGAAAAGGATTATCAAAGAGGGGGATATCGTTTCCGTCGATTGCGGTGCATACAAAGGCGGATACCACGGAGATTCTGCGCGAACCTATATCATCGGTGATGTCCCGCAGGAAGTCAGGAAGCTGGTGACCGTTACCAGGGAGTGTCTGGAACGGGGTATTGCACAAGCCGTTGAGGGAAACCGTCTGCACGATATTTCTGCAGCAGTCGAGGAGCATGCCCGTTCGAACGGTTTCAGTGTCATTGAAAATATGGTGGGCCACGGAATCGGTAGCGAGTTGCACGAAGAGCCGGCGGTACCGAATTACGGACGGAAAAATACAGGCGTCAAGCTTCGTGAAGGAATGGCATTGGCTATCGAGCCTATGATAGCTATGGGCAGGTCGAGAAATGCGGTATCGAAAAACGGTGAATGGGTTGCCGTGACGGAAGACGGAAAGCCATCGGCACATTTCGAGCACACGATCATTGTTAGAAAGGGCAGTGCTGAAATTATGACGCTGTCGTAGGGAAGCTGGAACTCATTTTAAAAAAAAAGGAGTTTGTAAAGATTGGCGAAGGAAGATTCGATTGAAGTAGAAGGTGAAATTCTCGAAGCATTGCCGAATGCGCAGTTCAAGGTAAAGCTCGAGAACGGCTTGGAAATCCTGGCGCATGTATCCGGAAAGATTCGAATGCACTATATCAGGATTCTTCCCGGTGACAAGGTCAAGGTTCAGATTTCCCCGTACGATTTGACCAAGGGAAGGATTACCTACAGATACAAGTAAATCCGGGGTGAAGTAACGCTTTAAATCGGATGAGCTGTTGATTGTTTTCATAAAAATTTGTTATATTATAGGCCTTTTCTGTTTTGAGAGCCAATACTATCATAGTGGGAGTTAACCATGAAAGTTTATTCATCTATTAAAAAACGTTGTGAACATTGCCGCATTATCAGGCGCAGAGGGAAAAGGTTTGTGATCTGTAAAGTAAACCCGAGTCACAAGCAGCGTCAGGGTTGATAAAGCAGGAATTAAGAATAACGACATACAAAGAAGATTATGAGGATTGCTGGGGTAAATTTGCCGCTAAACAAGCATGCTGTTATTGCCTTGACACATATTTACGGCATCGGGAAAACATCTGCTAAAAATATTCTTGAGCGTGCAGGAATAGATCCCGCCAGAAAAATTTCGGAGCTGAACGACGATGAGGCTCACTCCATAAGGGAGATTATTTCAGAGGATTATATCGTCGAAGGTCAGGCAAGAGGAGAGCAGCAGTTGTCCCTCAAACGTTTGATGGATATCGGCTGTTACAGAGGATTGCGTCACAGGCGTTCCTTGCCTGTAAGGGGTCAGCGCACGCAAACAAATGCGAGGACTCGGAAAGGAAGACGTAAAACTGTCGCAGGTAAGAAGAAAGCGGTCAAGAAGTAAGCGTCAGTAGTTGAAAGAGCTAACACAGATACCAAAGATTGTAAAGATACATGGCTACAACAAGCAGGAAGAAAAAGAAGGTAAAAGTTACTTCTGAAGGCACGGTGCATATCAAGGCGTCGTTTAACAACGTATTGGTGACCATAACCGATATGCAGGGAAATACCGTTTCCTGGTCAAGTGCCGGTAAAAACGGTTTTAAAGGATCCAAGAAAAATACTCCATATGCTTCGCAGGTGACGTCTGAAGCTGCTGCAAAAGAAGCTTATGATTTAGGTATGCGGTATGTACACGTGCTCATTAAAGGCCCGGGTTCTGGTAGGGATGCGGCAATCAGGGCTTTGCAGGGTGCGGGACTGGAAGTGCGATCCATAAAGGATATCACACCCCTTCCGCATAACGGCTGTAGACCTCCGAAACGCAGAAGGGTCTGATCACCATTTAGCTAACAAGAATATTTCAATGAGTTAATTTGATATGGCAAGATTCAGAGGTTCTATTACTAAAGTATCAAGAAGATTAGGGGTTGCTCTATCGCCCAAGGCGGAAAAATATCTTGAAAAACGTCCATATGCGCCAGGTGAGCATGGGCAGTCGAGAAGGGGAAAGGTTTCGGAATATGCACTGCAGCTGCGTGAAAAACAAAAGATGAAGTATCTGTACGGTGTGCTCGAAAAACAGTTCCGCAATTATTATAAAAAAGCCGTTTCCCAGCGCGGTGTGACCGGTGACAACCTTGTGAAATTGCTTGAGAGACGCTTTGACAATGTTGTGTTCAGGGCTGGATTTTCTCCGTCGAGAGCCGGAGCCAGGCAACTTGTAACCCATGGCCATCTTCTGGTTAACGGAAAAAAAGTCAATATTCCATCATATCTGTTGAAGCCCGGTGATGCAATTGAATTCAGGCAGAAAAGCCAGAACCTTGATGCCGTTACCGATTCACTCAACAAAGCTCCGGAATCACGCATACCATCATGGATCCAGGTCGACAAGGCGCATAAGAAAGCGGTATTTCTGACTGTACCTGAGCGGGAAGAAGTACAGGAGCCGTTTAATGAACAGCTTGTTGTTGAGTTGTACTCCAAGTGATTTTAATGAAACTCTAAGGTATAAAGCCCATGATATACCAAATGCAGATGCCAGAGAAAATTGATGTAGATGAAGGAACGCATAATGACAGGTATGGTACGTTTATAGCACAGCCTCTGGAGAGAGGGTATGGTGTTACGCTTGGCAACGCAATGCGCAGGGTGCTCCTTGCGTCTCTGCCCGGAACGGCAATTACCGGCGTTAAGATCGACGGCGTCTTTCATGAATTTTCAGCAGTCGATGGTGTGCGTGAAGATGTTCCGGAGATTATTCTCAATCTTAAGAAAGTTCGATTCAAATCATCGAACAAGAGAAGTTGTAAAACGACGCTGACCATAGAGGGGCCGGCCGATGTGACTGCGGGAGACATCGTTGCGCAAGAGGGTGAATTCGAAGTACTGAACACCGATCTGCATATCGCTACGGTGAATGCAGGTGCGAAGCTGAGTATGGATGTATATATCGGTCGCGGCAGAGGTTATGTGCCGGCTGACGAAAATCGTGGAGAAGGTATGCCTATCGGGTTCATCGCTCTCGATGCGATTTTCACTCCAATTAAAAATGTGAAGTTTGCGGTTGAAAATACCCGTGTCGGGCAGAGGACAGATTACGAGAAAATGATTCTCGATGTCGAAACCGATGGTTCCATTTCTCCTGACGATTCAATCAGCCTCGCAGGTAAGATCATTAACGATCATGTTTCGCTTTTTGCAAACTTCTCGCCGACTGAGGAAGAGTTTACCGAAGAGGAGTACAAACAGCAGGATGATGAGTTCGAAAGCATGCGCAAGCTGCTGCAAACCAGAATCGAGGATCTTGATCTTTCAGTTCGTTCACACAACTGTTTGAGACTTGCGGAAATCGAATCTCTCGGAGATCTGGTTTCCCGAAAAGAGGACGAGCTTCTTACGTACAAGAACTTCGGCAAGAAATCCTTGATGGAACTGAAGGAACAATTGGATAAGTTTGACCTGAAATTTGGTATGGATATAACCAAGTATCAGATGAAAGGGTAAAGAAGTAAACAGATTTTTAGAATTCTTGAGAGAACCATGCCGTTATGCGCAAAGTAAAGTCAGCAAGAAAACTCGGGAGAACAGCAACCCATAGAAAAGCAACACTGGCTAATTTATCGACACAGTTGTTGCTGCATAAACGTATAGAGACCACCGAGGCTAAAGCTAAAGAGGCAAGCCGATACGTAGAAAAAATCATCACCAAAGCAAAAGACGGTACCGTCCACGCTCAGCGGATCATTTTCCGTAAAATCCGTGATAAAGCCGCTATACGCGAACTGTTCGAGGATATCGTCGGCAAGGTGGCTGACAGAAACGGAGGGTATACGAGAGTTGTGAAACTCGCTCCTCGATACGGTGATGCTGCAAAAATGGCAGTACTCGAGCTGGTCGATTATACAGAGGCACCTCAGGATGCTCCACAACAGGCAAAACAAGATCGTTCCAAACGAGTTCGTGGCTCGAAGAAAGCCGTTACAACAGCACCCGAAAAAAGTGACGTTGTCGAGCCTGTTGAAAATGAGACACCGGCATCTGAAAAAGAATAAGTGAAACAAGTATTTCGCTTTCTGCCTTTACCGGCGTCAGCGATGCTGTGTATAGAAAGCACCTTGAACAAATGAAATAATTGTTCAAGGTGCTTTTTCCATTTGACCAGGTGATCGTTCAGCTTTTGGCGGTGACAATGTATTTATTGTCGAAGCAGTCGTCGAATTGATCGATCGGTATAAGAGAGATATCCGCAGGGAAACCGTTATTCTTTTTTGCGAAGTTCAGCGCTTCTTCAATTTCTTTTTCAAGGCTGCCACCCTTGAGGCATATGAGTGAACCTCCGGGGAGCAAGAGTCTTTCTGCGTAACGACACAGGTTACGAAGCGGTGCAACCTGGCGGCTGAGTACCGTGTGAAAAGCCATTCCTTTCAACTCTTCGGCCCTCTCTTTTTTCGCCAGAACATTTTCCAGTCCAATCGTCTGTATCATTTCCTTGCATGCATTGATTTTTTTCCCTGTTGCATCGATGAGCAGAAAGGAGGTTTCCGGGAATGCTATGGCAAGAGGTATACCGGGCAGTCCTCCACCCGTACCGATATCGAGCACTTTGTCACCGGGTTCGAAGCGATGGTACAAGCCGATAAGCAGGGAATGAAAGATGTGCCGGATGAGCAGCGGGGCCTTTTCTTTTCTACTGACTAAGTTGAGGGATGTATTCAGCGATTCGAGAAGGTCGGCATACTTCTCCAGTTGCCGGAGCTGCACATCATGTAACAGGAGTCCTTTCTCTGCACACGCTTGCTGTATTCGTTCTATATTGTTAGGTACTGACTCCATTGCAAAACTTCTTGAAGAGGAGAGGTAACGGTTTTGAATCCATAAAATGATAAATTAACTGTAATGTATAAATTGTTACGGTGATGGGATGCCCTGAATTTCTCATTTTTTTAGTACACCCTGAAGAAAATATAATCCTTCGATAATGCAGTTTCCGGTAGAGCATCTGTACGCGGTGATCATGGCCGGTGGAGCAGGCGGTTTGATGCTTTGGCCTTATTCGAGAAAAAAGACCCCAAAACAGTTTGTCGATGTTTTTGGGAGTGGAACGATGATCGAGTCTGCAATCGCCTGTGTTAAAGGAACGGTCTTACCCGAAAATATCTATGTCGTGACGAATGTTCAGGGTGAGATGATGATGCGCCGGACATTACCTTGGTTTCCTCCCGAAAATATTCTCGTCGAACCTGTTGCAAGGGATACCGCGCCTTGTATCGCTCTTGCTACGGCATATATCGGTAAAAAAGATCCTGATGCGGTGATGATTACCGTACCTGCCGACCTTCTTGTGCTCGACAAGAGGCTCTTCGGGGAAATTCTCGGCACGGGGGTTGCCGTTGCTCAGGACAGAAAAAGCATAGTGACCATAGGGGTGACGCCGGATCGTCCAGAACCGGAGTACGGCTACATTCAGGTTGATAAACTTCAGGTGAACGAAGCGAGTGGGCAGGAGGGCACGATTCCTATCTTTACGGTCAGAGCATTTGCCGAAAAGCCGGATATCAAAACAGCACAGGAATTTATCGACAGTGGTGATTTCTACTGGAACAGCGGCGTTCTAATCTGGCACATCGATGCCATTCGCCGAGAGTTCGAGCGTTCGATGCCGGATCTCTACAAGGACTTGCAAAGCATATATGACGTTATTGGTTCCGATAGGGAACGAGCGGTCATAGAGGATGTTTACAGTTGGCTGCATCCGGTATCGATCGCTTACGGTATTATGGAAAATGCCGAGTCTGTTTGTATGCTTGCCGGGAAGTTTGGATGGACTGATCTCGGGTGCTGGGATGATGTGCAGAAGGCCGGTGGAAAAGATGCCGGTGCTTCCATGGGAACAAATTTCAATATGGTGGAAGTCGATACGGCAAACAATTTTATCAAAAAAAGCGGCAAGAAAGCGGTTGCGATTGTCGGTCTTGAAGATATTATCGTTATCGATACAGAAGATGCTCTGTTGATATGCCGCAAAGGGCATTCGCAGGATGTAAAAAAGGTTGTCGACATCCTACGCCGCGAAGGTCTTGAAGAATATCTCTGAGCTGTTGGATGTTTCGAAGAGAGGAGCGGGGGCACAATTATTCTGATATCGATCGAGGCTCTGTCACAAGAGGCTGTTGTCTTTCACGGGGATCCATCGTTTTTTCTTACACAGGGAGGGACTTCGGATGGATTGGATGCCTTACTTGCTTTCGGGGATGTTCCATTCCGTACCTTCCTTGGTGTCTTTAATTGCAACTCCTGAATCCGCAAGCCTGTCACGAATCAGATCGCTCAGTGCAAAATTCTTGTTCTTTCTTGCCTCTTGGCGCACGTCCAGCAGAATTGAAACGATATCATTAACTATCTCTTTTCCTGCATTTTTTCCTT
Organism: Prosthecochloris sp.; assembly: GCA_015482705.2. Classification (GTDB taxonomy): domain Bacteria; phylum Bacteroidota; class Chlorobiia; order Chlorobiales; family Chlorobiaceae; genus Prosthecochloris. The sequence continues at coordinate 42,868 of JADMLA020000040.1, forward strand.
GCGCGTTTTCCGTATCTCCTGTTTCGATAATGCCAAGCACGTCATGGCCGTAGGACACGAAAAACTTTTTGCATTCTTCGAGTGATTTTTCCGAGAGCCCCTGCTTGCTGTTCAGTGCAGCATTAACGGCTCGAGCAAGATCGAAAAGTACTGAAATGGCGATCGGTGTATTGAAGTCATCGTTCATGGCTTCGGTAAACCGTTCTTCATATGTCGTCGTATCGAGTTCTTCACTGCCGGGGGTAGCCGTTGAGAGTGCCCGCCAGGTTTCCTGCAGTTTTTCGAGGCCGGATTGTGAAGCCATGATGGCGGCTTCTGAAAAGTCGAGAGGGGATCGGTAATGGGACTGCAGTATAAAGAACCGTATGACTATCGGCGGAACGCTTTGAAAAAGGTCCTTCAGGTTGACCGAATTTTTCAGCGATTTTCCCATTTTTGTGCCGTTGACCGTCACCATATTGTTGTGCATCCAGTAGCGAACATAGGGTTTTCCCGTAGCTGCTTCGGATTGTGCAATTTCGCATTCATGGTGGGGAAACTTGTTTTCCATGCCTCCGCCATGTATGTCGATCGTATCACCGAGGTATTTCATTGCCATGGCGGAGCATTCGGCATGCCAACCGGGGTAACCGGTGCTCCAGGGTGAATCCCATTTCATGAGATGACCGGGTTCGGCTTTTTTCCAGAGAGCGAAATCGGCAGGGTGCTTCTTTTCACTTCTCGATGCCACCCTTCCGCCGGATTGCTGGGCTTCCTGATCTGTTCGGCCCGAAAGTCTTCCGTATCCGGGAAAAGAGGACACGGAGAAATACACATTGCCGTTTACCTCATAGGCATGACCGTTTTCCATCAGCTTTGTAATCAATGCAATCTGTTCAGGAATGTGTCCGGTTGCCGTAGGGGCGATACTCGGTCTGTCGACTCCTAATCGATCCATATCCTCATAGTAACTCCGTGTATAATATTGCGCAATCTCCATGGGATCGATTTTTTCGAGACGAGCCTGCTTGGCGATTTTGTCTTCACCTTCGTCAGCATCATCGGTAAGGTGTCCGACATCGGTGATATTCTGGATATACTTGACGGTATAACCAAGATGCCGGAGCCATTTGACGACGACATCGAACGAGACATAACTTTTTGCATGACCAAGATGAGCATGCCCGTAAACGGTAGGACCGCAGACGTAAAGTGTTGCGATTCCCGGATTCAGAGATGAAAATTCCTCTTTCTGCCGGCTGAGTGAATTATATATATAAAGGGACATGATTCGCGGTTCTATACAGTGGCTGAAAATCTATGGAAAAAGTTAAACATTTGGGTTTTTGTTTCAAGGTGTTTAGCTTTCCGGTTTAGCTTTTACCCGGTTTTGCAACTTCGAATCGCTGCTCCCGGACCTTTCTTTGATTTGGGTTACTGTTATGACATGAAAATACGAAACGCAACGTTTTATAAAAGTGTTTCCGCCCTCGATCAGCTTCCCGAAGAGCAGTTTCCTGAAATTGTTTTTGTTGGAAGATCGAATGTCGGTAAATCGACACTGCTTAATTCGCTTACAGGGAAAAAAGGGCTGGCAAAAACAAGTACAACACCCGGAAAAACACAGCTTATAAATTATTTCCTGATTAACGATACCTGCTATTTTGTCGATCTTCCCGGCTATGGGTACGCTAAAGTGGGAAAAAGCCAAAAACAGGAGTGGGGAAAGCTGCTCGGTGATTATGTGCGTACTCGTGACCGCATTGCACTCGTTGTCATGCTTATCGATTCCCGCCATCCGGACATGGAATCCGACCGTCATATGATGGAGTTTCTTCAATATTACGATCGCTCTTTTGGGATTGCGTTGACCAAATATGACAAGCTGAAACAAAAAGATAAGGCGCGTGCCGGGCATGCCGTGAAAAGTTACTCGTTCAAATCCAAATTTATAGTAAATTACTCGGCCCTTTCCGGGCAGGGAAAAGATGAGCTTTTAGAACAACTTGCCACGTATACAGGTTAAAAAAGAATTGTCGTGAAAGAAAAAACAAACATGCAGCAACCATCGGCTTCAGCAACGGTCATTGTCGGGACTCAGTTCGGCGACGAGGGAAAAGGGAAACTGGTTGATTTTCTGTCATCGAAGTTCGATGTGGTTGTTCGCTACCAGGGTGGTGCAAATGCCGGTCACACCATCTGTTTCGACAACAAAACGGTCGTACTTCATCTCATCCCGTCCGGGATATTCAATGAAGGCTGTACTTGTGTCATCGGAAACGGTGTTGTTATCGATCCGAATGCCCTGCTCGATGAAATACGACAGGTCGAAGAGCTTGGTTATGACGTCAAGGGCCGTTTGTTCATCAGCCACAACGCTCATCTTATCATGCCGTATCACAAACTGCTCGATTCATTACATGAGAGTGCCCAGAACAACAAGAAAATCGGCACAACCGGGCGTGGTATAGGGCCGAGTTACGAAGACAAGTTTGCCCGTAAAGGCATACGGGTGGTCGATCTGCTTCATCCTGAAATTCTCGAAGAAAAGCTTCGTTCCAATCTGGAAGCCAAGAACAAGCTGATCAGAAATATTTATGGATCGGAGGAGATAGATATCGATACCATGGTTCGCCAGTACTCCGAGTTCGACGAGATTATCAACCCCTATGTCACCAATACGCAGCTGCTTTTACACAAGATGCTGCGTAAGGGAAAGACGGTACTGCTCGAAGGGGCGCAAGGATGCCTTCTGGATGTCGATCATGGAACGTATCCGTATGTAACGTCATCCAACCCGACAGCAGGTGGTGCTTCGACAGGCTCAGGTATAGCTCCGAACTACATCGGTAACGTTATCGGGGTTGTCAAAGCGTATATGACCCGTGTCGGTAACGGGGCGTTTCCGACGGAGCTCGATGACGAAACCGGCGAGAAACTCGGTACAATCGGTAACGAATTCGGAGCGACAACGGGCAGAAAGCGCCGTTGCGGCTGGCTCGATCTGGTCGCTTTGCGTTATTCGCTGATTGTCAACGGTGTGACTGAAATAGCTTTGACGAAACTCGATGTACTCGATTCATTCAGCGAGATATGTGTTTGCACCTCGTACACGCTCGATGGAAAAGAGATTACGGACTTTCCTACGGATGATCAGACGCTCAGCCGTGTGACACCGGTGTACAAGCCTTTGAAAGGCTGGAATGCATCGAATGCGGCAGCGAGATCTTTCGATGATCTGCATACCGAGACAAAGACGTTCATCTCGTTTCTCGAAGAAGAACTCGATGTGCCGGTAACGTTTATTTCGGTTGGTCCCGGAAGGGATGAAACCGTTTTCAGGTGATGGTTCAACGGCTATAGTGACAAGGAGAGATCATGGCATTGATGGATATAGCGGTTGTTCCGCTTGACAAGGGTTCGAAAGGGCTCAGCGCCGGTGTCGCCGAGCTTCAGAATATTCTTCAAAAGAGCGGTCTGGATTACAGGCTTCATGATATGGGCACCACCGTTTCGGGTTCCGCCACCGAGCTTTTTGCTGTGGCGGAGCGGCTGCATGAACACTTGTTTACAGCAGGTACACAACGTGTCTATACGGTTATCAAGATCGACGACCGCAGGGATAAAAATGTTGCCATCGGCGAAAAGATTGTCTCGGTTAAGCGGAAGATGGGCAGTTCGGGCTCCAGCCCTCTCTCCTAAACGCAACGTATGGCTTCTCTGCCCTCGGAAAAAAGCTGTCAGGCTGTCTCAAAAAAACTGCTTCATGACTATCGGTCAACGTCTCGGATAGAGAGTCATGCCGCACTCGATGCGGCATCCATACTGACTTTCATTGGAAGACGGATCCTCGGGTCAAGCTCGAGGATGACCAGAGAAAGAGTAATTATAGGGCTAACGAGATAGCCTCTCGAACGGTCCATCTCATGGAAGGATTGTTTTTTTCAGGGAGTTTCGTACGTGAGCGATGAAACGACAAGCTCGACCCCCTTCGCGACTTTCGAGTGATGCTCGTCTGCTACCTGGTCTACAACAAAGCATACCTGGCCGGCAACGGATTTGCGCCTGTAGGTTCTTGTGTGCGGTGTCTTTACCCCCAAAATGTCTATGGCGAATTTCTCCGAGAGAATTTCGTATTCACCTGATTGTCTTATACTGCCAAATACCGAATCAGTGACGTCCCCGAAAGGAACTTCTTCATTACATGATCGAGCATAGATTTCTGCAAACCCATCTATATCGCGAGCGTCATCTGCCGGGAGTATAAAGATTGTTACCAAAAGACCAGTTCCCGGGTACTCTATCAAAAGGTGCCGGAGTTCTCCTTTCATACCATCTTCTGCTACTTTCCAATTTCCAGGGTATTGAAATTCCAGTCCGGCATTGTTGTAGGCTCTTGGATTATCACTCTCTGCGCTTCTTTCGCCACAACCTGTCAAGAATAGTGATAGAAGCGCCAAGCAGGAAATTTGAAGCATGTTTTTCATTGCTGTCTCTCTGACAGTATTCATTGTATGTACTCCGGGTAGTGGCAGAAATCTCAATAAAGATGAGCTGCATATTTTTTCGCGTTACTTGAATTGTACTTATTACACTGCAGTGGAACGGAAAGATTCATGCGGGGTTATGTTTCTCAGTAACGTATTGTTTCTAAACATCCTCCACAATTTCGCCATTGTTTTCGAACAATACAAGTAATAATAGCTATGCAGCCTCTCTCCCCTGTTGCAGACAAGGCAGAGCGGTGTGGAGGAAAGATCGGATTTTGCGACAATCCTTCACCTGTCGGAAGAAGCGACTCTCTGCGAGCCACGGTCCTCCCTTTTTGGTCGTGCTGACAGGGCTTTTCATAGGTTTTCATTTCTACCTATTATTCGTATCTTCAATTCTTTATATTCAAAGCTTGACGGTTGCAGAATCTGAAGCTGTATTCATGGTGTTAACCCGAAGGATGCGGCGGCAGCAAATTTCAGGAGGAAGGAGCTCATGGCGTCAGTTCCGGGCACAACTCAGTTACTTAAAGAAGACAACGTTACTCACAGTTTTTGCGGTCTTGCCAGTGTCGGCTGGCTGTATCAGAAAATCAAGGATAGTTTTTTCCTTATTCTCGGCACCCATACCTGTGCGCACTTTCTCCAGAATGCTCTCGGTATGATGATTTTCGCGAAACCCCGTTTTGGTATCGCGCTGATGGAAGAGAGTGACCTCTCGCGGCAGGACCCGAAACTCGAAGACGTTATTGCTGAAATCAGGAGAGACCATCATCCATCGGTTATTTTTCTGCTTTCTTCCTGCACACCGGAAGTCATGAAAGTCGATTTCAAAGGGCTTGCGCATTCGTTGAGCACTTCTGAGGTTCCTGTGCTTTTCGTGCCGGCGAGCGGACTCGTTTACAACTTCACCCAGGCGGAGGATTCGGTGCTTCAGGCAATGGTGCCTTTTTGTCCGGAGGCTCCTGCCGGAGAAAAAAGCGTTGTTTTTGTCGGATCGGTCAATGATTCCATTGCTGATGACCTTCGTTCCGAGGCTGAAGAACTGGGCATCAAGGTAGGAGGGTTTCTGCCCGAAAACCGCTTCGATCAGCTGCCTGCGATCGGGCCTGATACCGTGCTCGCTCCGATACAGCCCTATCTTTCGAGAGTTGTTTCCAGGCTTAACCGTGAACGGGGTTCGAAAGTGCTTCGCTCGCTTTTCCCTTTCGGTCCTACGGGAACGAGGGTTTTCTGGGAAGATCTGGCGGCCATGTTCGATATAACAGTAGATTTACATGAAAGAGAACAGGCGGCATGGGACCGGATTTCAGACCAGGTTGACCTGTTGAAAGGCAAAAGGGTGTTTTTCACGGCGGATACCATGATGGAACTACCGCTCGCCCGTTTTCTGAAAAACGTCGGTGCAGAGGTCATTGAGTGCAGCAGCGCATATATCAATAAAAAGTTTCATGCACGCGAGCTCGAGGCTCTCGATGGCGTCAAAGTGGTCGAGCAGCCCAACTTTCATCGTCAGTTGCAGGACATCAAGCAGGATAATCCTGATCTGATCGTCACTTCTCTCATGACTGCCAATCCTTTCGTCGGGAACGGGTTCATCGTCAAGTGGAGCATGGAGTTCACGTTGATGCCGATTCACAGCTGGTCCGGTGTCTTCACGCTCGCGAACCTGTTTGTTTCTCCGCTCCAGCGCCGAAGCAAACTTCCTGAGTTTGACGAGTCGGTGTGGTTGAAGGGAGTGATGCCGAGCGCCGGGCATTGAACACGATGGTTTCGGCTGAACCGAAGTTTGGGTAAGAGCAACTAATGGAATTGCAATCATAAAGAGGATTACAAAGCATGCGTTTAGCTTTCTGGCTCTATGAGGGAACAGCGCTTCACGGAATAAGCCGTGTTACCAACAGTATGAAAAATGTTCATACGGTCTATCATGCCCCTCAGGGAGACGATTACATAACCGCAACCTATACCATGCTGGAAAGAACGCCGGAGTTTCCCGCTCTTTCCATCAGCGTTGTCAGAGGCCAGGATCTCGCCCGTGGTGTGTCACGGCTGCCCAGTACCCTGGAGCAGGTTGAAGAACATTACCACCCTGAAATCATTGTTGTCGCTCCAAGCTGCAGTACCGCTCTTCTTCAAGAGGATCTCACTCAGCTCTCCCGGCATTCAGGAGTCGATTCCGATAAGATTATCGTACATGACGTCAATCCTTTCAGGGTCCAGGAACACGAGTCGGCTGAAGGTTTGTTCACCAAGCTTGTCGAGCGGTATTCGCTTGAACAGAGTGTGACCGAAAAACCAAGTGTCAACTTGTTAGGGTTTACATCACTTGGTTTTCACCTGCGTTCGGACCTTGTCAGCCTGCGCAGGATTCTCAAAACTCTCGGTGTTGAGGTAAACGTTGTTGCGCCATGGGGCGCAGGCCTCGAAGAACTCCGTAATCTTCCCGCTGCATGGCTCAATATCGTACCTTACCACGAAATGGGACGGGGGGCAGCACATTACCTTCGTGAGAAATTCGGAATGCCGTCGGTTCAGGGTACGCCTCTGGGTGTAGAAGCTACACTCGACTGGATTCGTGAACTGCTTGAGAAACTGAACGTTATTGCGGAGGAAAAAGGGTTGCCGGCCCTTGCAATGCCGCCTTTGACCGATTTTTCGCTTGACGGGCTGAGTGCTCCCAGTGGCGTGCCGTGGTTCGCTCGTACTGCCGATATGGAAAGTTTCAGCGCTAAACGGGCGTTTGTTTTCGGCGATGCTACGCACACTGTCGGTATGGTCAAGTTTCTCAAAAATGAGCTTGGGATGCAGATCATCGGTGCGGGTACCTATCTTGAAGAACATGCCGACTGGATTCGTGAACAGCTCGAAGGATATCTGCCGGAACCGCTTATGGTGACGGACAAGTTCCAGGAAATTTCGAAAAAAATCGAGGATGAAATGCCGGATCTGGTCTGTGGCACCCAGATGGAACGGCACAGCTGTCGGAAGCTCGATGTACCGTGTATGGTTATTTCAACACCGACGCATATAGAAAATCACCTGATCGGGTACTATCCTGTTCTCGGGTTCGAGGGGGCTGACGTACTTGCCGACCGGGTCTATACGTCATGTAAGCTTGGACTTGAAAAACACCTTGTTGATTTCTTCGGCGATGCCGGTCTGGAATACGAGGAAGAGGAACCGGCAGCGACATTGAACGGTCAGCCGGGATCTTCAGCAGAAAGCGGTGAAGAGGGTACGCAGTTCGGAGAAGAAGGCGGTGCGGACGGAATGCCATGGAGCGCAGATGCTGAAAAAATGCTCAAAAAAGTACCGTTTTTCGTTCGCAAGAAGGTTCGTAAGAATACCGAGAATTTCGCCCGTGAAAACGGTGAGACAAACATAACCGCCGAGGTTTTCAAAAGGGCCAAAGAAGCTTTGGGCGGGTAAGCAAGTATCGTATCGTTAATTTAATTTTTGCGTTGTCACCATGAGTTTAATCCTTGCTGTTTATGGAAAGGGAGGTATCGGGAAGAGTACAACAACCGCGAATATTTCAGCAGCGCTTGCACTGAAAGGCGCTAAAGTTCTACAGATCGGCTGCGACCCGAAGCATGACAGTACCTTTCCTCTTACGGGTACCCTGCAGAAAACCGTGATCGAGGCTCTCGAGGAAGTTGATTTTCATCACGAGGAGCTGACCGAGGAGGATATCATAGAAACCGGTTTTGGCGGTGTTGACGCTCTGGAAGCCGGCGGGCCTCCCGCTGGAAGCGGATGCGGCGGTTACGTTGTTGGTGAAGCGGTCAAGCTTCTTCAGGAACTCGGCGTCTATGACCGTTACGATGTCATTCTGTTCGATGTTCTCGGCGACGTGGTCTGCGGCGGGTTCAGTGCTCCATTGACCTATGCCGATTATGCGGTGATTATCGCAACCAATGATTTCGACAGTATCTTTGCGGCTAACCGCCTTTGTATGGCCATCGAGCAGAAAAGTACACGCTACAAGGTGCAGCTTGCCGGAATCGTCGCCAATCGTGTGGACTATGCGAAAGGCGGTGGCACCAACATGCTCGAGCAGTTTGCAGACAAGGTTGGCACCAAGCTTCTTGCAAGGGTTCCCTATCACGAACTGATCCGCAAGAGCCGTTTTGCCGGAAAGACCATGTTCCAGATGGAAGACGGGCCGGATAAAGACGAATGTGTAAAACCATACAACGAGATTGCGGATTTCCTCCTTTCAAAGGAGCCTTCGGCTTCCGTACCGGCACCGATCGGTGACAGGGAGATTTTCGACATCGTCGGGGGATGGCAGTAGGACGGGTCGCTATAGCGCCTGTTGAATCGTTGAACTGTTGAGTTGTTGAATCGTCGGATGGCTCGACACCGGATGTTCAAAGATCAACGGAAAGAAAAATGCAAGGCAGCTTTCGGGCTGCCTTTTGTTTTTTCCGGTTTTGATCTACAACTTTATAGTTGCGGTGGCGGTGGTGATATTGTTAAAGAATATCTGTTGAACCGAAGAGGTAAAGCTATGGCTACACAGTTTGAACGAAAAGCATCAGTAGAGGCAATAAAGAGTCATTTTGAGAATGATGTCGAACGTTTTTCAAACCTTGAGACCGGACAGAAATCAATAATTGACTCGCCATTGGCAATGGATCTTGTTGCCAGATCCGCATCCGGATCGACGGCCAACATCAGGCGGGTTCTGGATATCGGCTGCGGAGCGGGTAACTACACGCTCAAGCTGCTGCACTATGTCGCCTCTTTTCATTGTGACCTTCTCGACCTTAGTCGGCCTATGCTTGAGAAGGCTCATGAACGGATTTCAGCGGTTAACACCGGCAGCGTGCGACTATTTCAGGGCGACTTTCGCCTGATCGAACTGGAAGAAGCAGGCTACGACGTGATTCTTGCTGCGGCTGTCTTGCATCACTTGCGGGATGACGATGATTGGGCGGCAGCATTCAGAAAGATTTTCCGCTTGACGGCACCCGGTGGCAGTGTCTGGATTTCCGATCTCGTTTCTCATGAAACCGGTCCGGTTCAGAACCTTATGGAGGAGCGGTATGGTGTCTACCTTTCTACCGTTGGGGGAGAGGAGTACAGGGCCAGGGTTTTTGAGGATATCGACAGGGAGGATTCTCCCCGACCGGTTCCCTATCAATTGGATCTTCTTCGTAAAGTAGGGTTCGACCATGTAGAACTCTTGCATAAAAATTCCTGTTTCGCTGTTTTCGGCGCGATTAAAATCGATTACAATAAATAAGTGGTATGGTCGAGTATAAAACAGGAACCGACAGTATTGATTGGGAAGCTTTGGGGAATCTCTATGAAGAAGTCGGGCTTGTCGCGGGATTCGGGGAGAAAAGAGACCTTGGAACAATCAGGCGAGCCTTTCAGAACAGCTACAAGGTTGTGACGGTTTGGAAAGGCGAAAAACAGGTTGGCGCAGGGCGCATGATATCCGATGGCTTGTGCTACGGAACAATTTATGACGTCGGCGTACTGGAGCCCTACAGGGGGCAGGGAATTGGGAAAGGCATTATGGCTGCCTTGCTGGAAGGAAACGAGCATCTATTGGTCTATCTGACCTCGACGTTCGGCAATGAGCATTTTTATAGCAAACTGGGTTTCAAAAAACATAAGACTGCCTATGCGAAGTATCCGCATGAGTCCGAATATCTGGAAGAATAGCCGTTGAAAATTATCTGATGAAACCAACGCTTGCATTCGATGTCTATGGAACACTGATCGATACGCACGGTCTTGTATCGAAAATCCGGAAAACAGCCGGTGACAAGGCTGAAGAGTTTTCCCGCATCTGGCGGCAGAAGCAGCTTGAATACTCTTTTCGAAGGGGGCTGATGCAGAACTATGCAACCTTCGCCGTGTGCACCCGGAACGCGCTCGATTACACCTGTGATTTCTGCAAGGTTTCTTTCACCGTTGAGCAGAAAGAAGAGTTGCTCGAAAGCTACCGAACGCTTCCCGCTTTCAGCGACGTTGAAAAGAGCCTGGAAGGCCTCAAGGCGTCAGGGTTCCGTATCTACGCCTTTTCCAACGGCAGTTCAGAAGCTGTTGAAGCACTGCTTTCGGCGGCGGGTATCAGAAAACATTTGCTCGATGTTGTCAGCGTGGATGATCTGAAATCGTTCAAGCCGAACCCGGCGGTGTACAGCCATTTTCTGAATAAGTCCGGAGCATCGGGCAGTAGTGCATGGCTCATTTCAGGTAATCCGTTTGATGTCATCGGGGCTGTATCAGCAGGTATGCGGGCCGTCTGGGTCAAACGTTCTCCCGAAGCGATCTTCGACCCTTGGGGGATTGAGCCGACGCTCGTCGTATCGAGCCTTGCTGAACTTGATGAAAGTATTTCGGCTTATCTTGTCGTGAAAGGAATCGGAGATTGTTAGTATGCAGATGTCGTTTTTTGACCGTAATAAAGTTGTTATTTTGGTTTAAAAAAGGAGGGGTTATTTTATATGAAATACAGTGATTCAATAAAGCCGATAAGTTATCTCAAAGCGCACGCTTCGGAAGTTATCAGAGAAGTTTCCGACAACAGAGAGACCATGATTATTACTCATCATGGAGAAGCCAAGGTTATTTTGCAAGATATCCACATTTATGAACAAACGCAGGAAAGTCTGGTTTTACTGAAAATGCTGGCACAAAGTTCAAAGTCAATAGAGCAAGGAAAATACAGACCGGTCAGTGAGTCTTTTGATCTGCTCAGGAAACAAATAGAAGCACAGCAGGGCTGATGAAATATGAAGTTTTTCTGAGTGCTGATGCTGAAGGTGATCTTCTCGATATCTGGAAATATGTTGCAAATCACGATTCGTCTGAAAGTGCTAACAGGCTTTTTGACAATTTACAAGAAATGTGTTTGAGCCTTGAACGTTTCCCTGATCGAGGCCACTATTCCCCTGAATTAGAGAGAATACATGTGCGGGAGTATCGGGAAATTCATTTCAAGCCTTACAGGATTATTTATCGAATGCATGAGCGGAAAGTTTTTATCTACGGTGTGTTCGATGGCAGACGGAACCTTCAGGAGTTGTTGATTGAAAGACTAATTCGAACACGAATCGAGTAAACACGACGCATGAATCCTGCCAAAGTTGACAGAAACAGGCTGGAAAAGCTTACCGATCTTCCCAATATCGGGGCCGCAATTGCTGCCGATCTTTGTCTTTTGGGCATCAACATGCCGGACGATCTTGTCGGAAAGTCACCGCTTGAATTGTATCATATGCTTTCTTCGACAAAGGGTAAACGCCAGGACCCCTGCCTGCTCGATGTACTTATTTCCATAACAAGATTCATGGACGGCGAAGACCCGCGTCCTTGGTGGCATTACACTGCAGAACGAAAGAGAAGGTACGGGTATCATCGAGAAACCTCATAAAGTAGTATGGCAGATATTTTCATAGGGCCGATTCAGGAGGGAAATCATCAGGAACTTTCCCGCATGGTCGGAGCACTGCTGGATGAGATAATGGCAGCAATTGATGAACCGGCCTTTACTTTTAATCAAAAAGAAACCGAGGCTCGGTCCAGAGAACTGGTAGCCAGAGGGAAATATTGGATTTTTATTGCCAGGGAGTCAGTTACAGACAGTGCGGTGGGTTTTGTGTCGCTTTATGAAAGCTACGCGCTGTATGCCGAAGGAGCATACGGTACCATTCCCGAATTGTATGTTCGCCCTCAATGGCGATCGCAATCTGTCGGAAACATGCTCTTGCAAGCGGTCGATACCTTTGCCCGTAAAAAAGGCTGGAGCAGGTTGGAGGTGACAACACCTCCATTGCCTGAATTCGACCGGACGTTGAGGTTTTACGAGGTGAACGGCTTTTCGATTACGGGTGGGAGAAAGCTGAAAAGAGATATCGTGTCTTGAACTATCTTCGATCAACGCGGGTGGAGCGCTGAAAAAAAAGAAAAACTATGATAGATCAATCTCATGAGTACGTAACTCTTCGTGAGGAATTGCTTCAGGCAAAGCGGTATGTGTTCGAGAGGCCACTGGTGATCGTGGCATTAGGGATTGGAGTGCTCACGACACTCGATGTGGAATATATGGGGACAATGGCGCTTGTATTGGCAAGCTTGCTCCTTTTCAATTTCTGGTTCACCGTGAATCGTCTCAGGAGTGCCGCCAGGATTATCGCGTATATACAGCTGGAGCTGGAAGGAGAGACCGATGGTGCGTGGGTGGGCTGGGAGTCATGCCTTCGATATTATCGCAAATGGTTAACGCTTGACTCAGCGGGAGCGGAAAAGAATGTGGACATCGATACGGAGATCGATAAGGATGCGGTACCTGACGCGATGCTGCATTATCCACCGATATATTATCTCCATATCGCTCTCATGCTTGCCGTAGCGATTTGGTCAATAACAGTCACGTGGATTGGTTACAGTGTTGTCAATGTGCTTTGCAGTACCTGTATTGTGCTGCTTTTTGCTCTTTTCAGTTTGGAATCTCTCAAGAACAAGCCATCGGTAATTGCCGCTTTGGTTGAAAGAAACCGTGTGGTTTGGCGGCATGTGTTCGAGTACATGCAAAAAGACGGAGCAAAGCCTGCTGCCGCCGGTAAGAAGGTGTAGCTGGTGCCAGATTTTTCCTGCCCTGTCACTCGGGGTGACATTGATTTGCAAACCTACAATAAGGATTATGATTATTTTAGGTTCAGGCGTTATCCTAAAATAACGTTCACGCAAGTGGGAAGGGGTGATTCCTGCGGGATGTGGGACTAATGCTGTCAGATATGGCAGGTGTAGCACCAGGCTTCCGTCTGTTCGCATTTTCCAATGGCAGTGTGGAAGCTGTCGGGACGTTCCTTGCGGTGGCAGGCATCAGGGAGCTTTTTCTGGACGTTGTCAGGGTGGAAGAACTGCGGTCGTTTCGCCTTCCTACTTCAACCGCAGGATGTGCATCTATGAACTGCAGATCGCAATCGATGCCGGGAAAAAGATTATCCCTCTGTATTGCAGCGCATGGGCGGAGTTTAAGAGCGCTTTCGAGAAGGACGGTGAGGAAGCGGAGATCAACAGGCAGTTGAACAGAGCTGCTCTGGCAGTTGCAGAGCTTCAGATGATGGATTTCCGCGAATTGCGCAACGAAAAACTCGATTCAAAAAAGGTTGAGAATTTTCTGGATGGGATGGGTGAGGCGGTTTGCAGGTGAAAAGTGCTAATGCTTTCATTTCTGCCAGATGGTTTTAAATACAATGTTGAGGAGATAAAAAAATGGACGAAAACAACATTGGTCAACTAATAAATAATCCAAGTGAGGGGTTATCTGTAGAGCTTAAAGACTGGATAGACCCTGATATACCTGAAGGAATTACCAAAATTGTTTAAGCTTGTTTGGCGATGCGTAATAATGATGGGGGGTATTTGCTAATTGGGTTTAACAATGAATCTGGGTCTCCAAATATACAAGATGCCCCAAAAGATGTAGAGATACGTTTCCATATAGATAAGATTCAAGGTTATGTTTCAAAATATTCCTCTGAGGCTTTTGAAGTATCAATACATTACCCTGAAAAAGAAGGTGAGAAATTTGTCGTGATCGAAATTCCTTCTGGGGTAAAAACACCGGTCGTCACTAAGTCAGGGTTAAATGAAGATGGGTATGACTATATACGAGTTGATAAGGTATACGTTCGATCTTTGAATTCGAATAACATGGTCAGTACAACAGAAGCAAAATGGAAGGATTGGCCACAGATTGTGGAAAAGTGCTTCGAAAACAGGGAAGCAGATGTTGGAAGGTTTTTAAGAAGGCATTTAGCAAGTTCATCTTTAAATGATTTGAAAGGAATGTTTTCCGAATTCTTTGGAGATGAACTTACAAAGAATGAAATAGATGAGCAATCATTGATTGATTTCTTGGATAGGTCTAAAAAGCGTTTCTTGACTGTAGTTGAAGAACGGAATGTTGAGTTACCTTCCCATGGCTCTATGGAGGTCGCTGCAACTATTATAGGCCAAATCAAGGATTTTTCAACAGACAGTGAGTTTCTTAATCTTATATCTTCAAGTAATCAGTCATATACTGGTTGGCCCGTTTGGGTAGATAGCCGCTCGTTCGCTGATAGAAAAGCTATGCCTTTTGTGCATGAAGGTTGCTGGGAAGCTCTTATTGTTTTATTTGAGAATAGCTTTCATGATCATCTTGACTACTGGCGAATAAGCCCTGAAGGAAGGTTTTATCTATACAGAGGCTTTGAGGACGATATAGGCGGCGGGGATAGAAGACCTCAATCAGGAACAGCTTTAGACTTTGGATTGGTAATCCTTCGAGCTGCAGAGTCTGTGGTTGTTGCATTTGATTTTGCAAAAGCAATGGGTTGTGATGAGAACGGACTGATGAAATTTGCCTTTAGGTGGTCGGGTTTAAGAGGAAGAGTACTGAGTTCATGGGCAAATCCAGAACGTCATCTTTCATATGGTAGGGAAGCATATCAAGATCAAGTCTTGGCTAAACTCGATGTGCCTATAGATACAGCAAAAGGTGCTTTATCTGGTTACATCAATAAGTTGGTCAATCAATTATTTCTTGTGTTTGAGGGGTTTCAATTGGCAGAGGGTGTTACTAATGCTATCATAAGGCGATTATTAGAGCGCAGGCTGTAAAGATTCTTATATAGCTATAGAAAATACTACAGAGTATGTTTTGGGGGAGCATTTCTTAAGGGCTACAAAGAAGTTGTAGACAAGAGGTGAGCCATTGAGAGGGATTTCTTTAAGCTTAATATCACTTTTCTTTTAAGGCAACTCCGTTCCCCTGTTCAAAATATCGAGATAGTTGCTATAGTTGTATATCCGGTTGCGTTTTTGGGCGGTCAGTTCACGTACTATTCCAAGATGTTGAAGCTTTTTCAGTGCCCTGTTGATTGTTGCAGGGGTAAAACCTGTCTTTTGTGCAAGTGACGTGGATGTGGCAATCGGGTGTTCAAGCAACGCCCGGTGTACTTCCAGTATCGAAGCGGCCGCCCTGCCAAGGCCTGTGATTATTTCACGATCCTGATTGGAAAGATTGACAAGCTGTTGTGCGGTTTCCACTGCCTGGGTTGCGGTTGCAATAACCGCATCGGCAAAGAAGTCCAGCCAGGCTTCCCAATCTCCCTTGAACCGAACAGAATCGAGTAGCTCGTAATATGTTTTACGATGTGTTTTGAAGTAAAGGCTCAGGTAAAGTAATGGTTCATGCAAGACTTTTCTGTCACAGAGAAGCATTGTGATAAGGAGTCGCCCAAGTCGTCCGTTTCCATCAAGAAATGGGTGAATGGTCTCGAATTGTACATGGGCCAATGCGGCTTTGATGAGTACTGGAGTCGGCTCAGGTTTGTCATGCAAAAACAGTTCGAGTTTTCCCATGCATTCCATGACCATTTCGGGCGGAGGAGGAACAAAGGTGGCATTGCCTGGTCGGGTTCCGCCAATCCAGTTCTGGCTTTTACGGAATTTGCCAGGAGTCTTCTCACTACCTCTTCCTTTTGCAAGAAGTATCGAGTGCACCTCTTTCATTAAACGCAGAGATAACGGAAAACCGCTTGCCAGCCGTTCCAGTCCATGGTTCAAAGCCGCAATGTAATTGCTTACCTCTTGTACATCATCAAGAGGGACTCCGGGCTCCTGATCGAGCTCAAATATAAGGAGGTCGGAGAGGGATGACTGCGTTCCTTCTATCATCGAAGAAAGGACAGCTTCTTTTATGACATACATATAAAGAAAAAGTGACGTGTCGGGCAGAAGTGTCGAGACGCTGTCCAATCGGCCAATGGCAAGGAGGGCTTGATCGAATTTACTGCGCAATTCAGGCGTCCATTCGAGAGGTGACGTGGGGGGTAATGGATTCGGAACAAATGCTTCTACACTTTCACCTGAGGTTGTTGTTGTGATGTAGTGTCCCTGTAGAATGCGTTTCATGCTTATTGTAGAAAGTTAAAATAAGGATCGCTCTTATTTTAAGTTAGTCGTTTATCTTAAAATAAGAAAAATAACAGAGGTGTAATTATCTTTCAAGCAAAATGATCCGAAGTGAACGTACAATAAGAATTATGCTTATTTTAGGTTCAGGAGTTATCCTAAAATAACGATAAGAAGCTGTTTCAAAAGAACCGCTTCACGACTATCGGTCATCATTGCAAACGTTTCCGGTAAAGAGGTAATGAGTCATGCCGCTCCGTGAAATAGGGGTTCGGATTTCACGGGGATGCGGTATCCATAGTGATATTGATTGGAAGATGGATCCCCGGGTCAGGCCCGAAGATGACTACAGAAAGACTCTTTGTAGGTCTTCTAATGAGACTTCCTCTTGTCTGTTTCCCGGTGGGGTATCAGATATGGCAGGTGTAGCGGCAGGTGATGTCGCCGCTTTCTCCGATGATCGAAGCGTCTATTTTCGCATTGGGGTTCACCAGTTCCCCGAGCAGTTTCGTGAACGTGCCGAGGTAGAAATTGCCGACAACCGGGATGGTCGGATGGGTTACCTTGACGGTGATGACCGGTTTTTTACCGGAGGTGTAGCTGAAGTCACCGCTTCCGACAAAGGTCCAGGCATTCTTGCTGATGGCAAAGAGCAGCAATTTGAAGGCAAGGCTTGGTGGCAGGGGTTTGAGCAGTTTCTGGAAGAATCCCGGGATTCTCACTTTCAGCAGATAGGCTGCCGTGCGCTGGCCTGAATCTTTCAGCAGTTCAGCCAGAACACTGTTATCGAGGTCCTTGTCGAGGGAGGTGACAAGGGTGTGAAACTTTGTTTCCTCAACCATTTCCGACGGCAGGTTGCCGATGAGGTGGCCATGGCCTGCAACCGTCAGGCGTGCGTCAGCTTCTGCCTTGCCGTATTTCGCTTCAAGGGCCGCGACGGTTTGAATGATGGAGTTGGGGCCGATTTTTGCAGGAGCTGTCATATGAGAAAAACAGTTTGGTTAGTAAATGATTGTGGGAAAATACATATAGTGGGCCAATTCTGAAACAGGCTATCCCGGTTAACCTTACAGGTTCAACGATCACAAGGGTTTGTCGGCGTTATAAGTAACGAGAGGCGTCCATTATCCGGATGTGGGTGGAAAGATGATGTTGATGTTTTCCGTGTCCCATCCCTTTCGTACGGTTATCGTATCTCTGTTGACGGAAAAAACATCTGCAGGTTCGAACGGATGGATCGTTCCCGGATTCCACGATAGTTTATTGTCTTCTTGAACGCGTGAGCCGGGAATGAATGCCCGTATCGTGTATTTCCCAGGGGCGAGCTGATGTATGGTGAAATCTGTCGGGTTGTCGTCGTTACGTTGGACCACCGTTCTGCGCGGTAAGCGGTTTGTCGAATCGAGGGCTTCGACGACCACGACTCCTGTTCCACCCGACACGGTGCCCTTGATCGTGCCGAAGTCTTCTGCGTCTGCGACGGTAAAGACGGATGTTGCGAGTGAATCGGCAGCGTGTTCTCCATCGAGTCCGACGAGGGCCGCCATTCGGATGTCAACGCGGTAGGTGGAGCCATTCTCGAAAGACGGGTTTGCCTGCAGCGAATAGCGGCGGTTGTCTATCGGGGTGATCGTGTAGGCAAGGGGAGAGGTGTTTTCTCCATTTACGATGTACAGTGTTGTTGCTTGGTCGAGTGATTTTTTTTCAACCGGAATATTGAAGGCTATATCGACGGTTCTTCCCCGCTCCGGAACAGTGGGTCTGAGGAACGCTGTTTTTTCATCGTTTTTCGGCAACAACCCGGTGAGTTCGACCGTTTCTTTTCTTTCTTTGGCCGTTCCCCTGCATATGGTCGATTTCAGGTTCCCCTTGTACGTGACCCGGTAGCCTGAGTTCCTGTCGAGTTTCCCGGTAACCACCCTGAACGTAATGGCTGACGTTGTATTTTGTGTGCTGTAGAATCCTTTAATCGGCAGTTGCTTGTTGCTGACCGTGTCGATGACAGTGAGCGATGCAATGTCGAACTCTTCGACAGGAATGCTGCGATTGAAGCTGATTTCGAGAAGGTTGTTCGCCGGTGCGGAGCAATAAACCGGTTGTGGTGTGCGATGTGATTCCGCAAGCCTGAAAAGGTTGTCGAGAGTTCCTGTTGTAATCAGCTTCTCGTGGCCTGTTCCGAAAGGTTCGTTTTCAGGATTCAACCGTTGGTCGCCGTTTCTGTCCTGCAAGGCAAGCAGCCGGTAGCTGCCTTCCGCGAGGTATTCGAAGATAAATTTTCCATCCCGCCCTGTTTGTACACTGTAATCAGGTGTGCGATCCAGAGGATTGAAGGAACGTGTGTCATTGTTTGTTACGGCATACGCAAGGACCAGTGCGCGAGGGAGTGGACGAGTGTCATTCGAAAAAACCCGGCCTCCTATGATTCCCCGGTTGATCTTCTCTCCGGTTGAAAACGCATAGGTATAGCTTTGCTCGAGCTCGTTACCGCGGCTGCTTCTCAATGATTTGTTGAGGGTGATCGTATAGGTTTTGTTTTTGCCGAGAGGTTTCGTGAAGAGTATTTCAGCATCGGTGCCGCCGGCTTCAAGGGTATAGTCGGTGATCGCCGGGGAAAAAACAAGCGCCTTTTTCAGGGACCAGGCGGGAACATAGCGATTGAAATTGAATACGATCTTTTGCGGTGACGTATTGACGGAAGAGGATGGTGGACTTACAGAAAGAATTTCTAGGGGTGCGGTATCCTTCGGTCCTCCGGTTGGCGCGCGATCGAGCGCACATGCAGCGAGTAAAAGGCAAAGTGCTGAAAGAAGTTGCAGCGGTTTCATGGAAAGAAATGTTGAGGCCCTACCCGGATTGTAAATCAGCGTATGAATTCGTAAATTAAAAAGCTAAGAAGTACTATGAAAGTTTTTTGGAAAAAAAATAACAGATTGTTTACGATATAGATGACCAGAAGCACCTGCAAAGTTCTTTATGTGTCTGGTGAAATTTCTCCATTTGTAAGGGTCAGTTCTCTCGCCGATTTCATGGCATCTTTTCCTCAAGCCATGGAAGATGAAGGTTGTGAGGCACGAATAATGATGCCTAAATACGGTGTGATCAACGATCGCAAATTTCGCCTTCACGATGTCTTGCGGCTTTCAGATATCAAAGTACCCCTGAAAGACAAGACCGATTTGCTTCACGTAAAGGTTACGGCTCTTCCGTCCAGCAAAATACAGACTTATTTTCTCTATAACGAAAAATATTTCAAGCGAAACGGCCTTTTTACCGACATGGCCCAGGGAGATAATTTCAAGGGTAGTGCCGAAAGGGTGATTTTCTTCAATATCGGTATTCTTGAAACGCTGCAGAGACTCGGCTGGAAGCCCGATATCATTCATTTTCATGACTGGTATGCGGGTCTTGTTCCCTTGCTGCTGAAAACCGTTTATGCCGACAACCCCTTTTTCAAAGGGATTAAAACGGTGCTCACCCTTCATAATGCACACACTCAGGGTGTTTTTTCAGAGAAACCGTTCAAAAAACTGTTGCCCGAAGTTATAGTCGAGCGGCTGCATGCCGAAGGCGATGATACGGTAAACATGCTGTTTACAGGAATTGAACACGCGGACAGAGTTGCTACGACCTCGAGCCGTTATGCCGAACTTATCAGCAGCGATGAGGATACGGCTTACGGTGTCGATAAGATTCTGGCTTTGCGCGGTAATCATCTGGAAGGAATAATCAACGGGCTCGATACAAAACAGTGGAATCCGTCTTCGGACAAGCTCATCAAGAAAAAGTTCGATGTCGAACGACTCGAAGAGAAGCTTGAAAACAAGAAATATCTGCTTGAAGAGCTGAATCTTTCTTTCGATGAGGATGCTCCCCTGATCGGTGCCATGGTAAATTTTGACCGTTTTCAGGGCATCGACCTTGTGATGGATGCTCTCGAGAATCTCTTGGAGCTGGATATTCGCCTCGTTATTTCCGGTACGGGGGACAAGGAGATTAAGAACAAATTGCAGACTCTTGCAGCGAAGTATCAAGGTAAGCTCGGGCTTAATTTTGATTTTACCGATGCATTTTTTCATCAGATAATGGCTTCTGCCGATATGCTGCTTATGCCCGGAAAGCTGGAGTCATGCGGTATGATGCAGTTCTTCGCAATGCGATATGGAACGTTGCCGATTATCTATGCCGGTTCCGGCAGTGCCGAGACCATCGATGAGATAGACCAGGAACATGATGGTTCCGGTTTTGCTTTTCATGAGTACTCTCCTGAAGCGTTGACCAAAACGGTGGAAGAGGCTCTTTTGGTATATGGTGACAAGGATCGTTGGATCAGGCTTGTGACGGATAACATGGAAAGGGAAATGACCTGGAAGGACTCGGCGGAAAAGTATAGTCAGATCTATCGTGGTCTGCTCGAAAGTGCATAGAGGAGCAGTGTGAGAAAGGTAAAGGTACTGTTTCTCGACCGTGATGGCACGATCAACCGCGATATAGGCACCTACGTAACTACACGAGAGCAGTTTCAGCTCATAGAAGGAACGGAAGCGGCCATTGCCCTTGCAAGACAGGCGGGTTATCAGATTGTCATTGTAACCAATCAGGCTGGTATTGCCAAAGGTATTGTCACTTCCGGGCAGGTTGAAGATATTCATCGTTACCTCAATGAACTGCTCGCCGTTAGGGGTGCCGCTTTCGACCGGAGCTATTATTGTCCTACCCATCCGGACTATCCAAATCCAGAGTATGATCGTTTCGCGTGGTGCAGGAAGCCCGATACCGGTATGGTTGATCGAGCGGTTGCCGATTACCTTGCTTCTGGGGTTGAAGTGGACAAGTCACAATCGTTTTTTATCGGCGATAAAACCGTAGATGTTGAATGCGGATTGCGTGCCGGGCTTCGTCCCATTCTTGTCAGAACAGGTCATGGTGAGGAGGTGTTATGTCGTGAACGAGGAATTGAGCCTGAATTCGTGGCCGACAATCTCTACCAGGCCATAACCGGGTATATACTCTTGAATGCCTGTTGATTTGTTTTCGGGGGTATCACTTTTAGTCGACAAGCGGATCGGTGCCGATGGTGACGGTGGCTGATGAGGAGACGAGTATGACGAAGCTACATTGCTATGTACATGTTCCTTTCTGCCGTGAACGGTGCAGTTACTGTGATTTTTTCCTTGTAACGAGACAGGATCTTCTCGGTCGCTTTTTTTCGGCGCTTCATTCGGAATCCTCGGAGCGTCTCGCTGCTTTGCGGGGAAGTACCGTTCACTCCGTTCATTTCGGAGGAGGAACTCCTTCGTCGGTTCCCGTTGCCTACCTGAAAAACTGGTTCGAAACACTTTCGCGACATGTTTCGTTGAGTGATGACGCAGAAATTACCCTTGAAGCCAACCCTGAGGATCTCACCAATGAAAAACTTCAAGAACTGGCAGCTTTGGGCGTGAATAGGCTCAGTATCGGTGTTCAGTCTTTCATTCCCGAAAAGCTTCGGGCATTGGGGCGCTTGCACTCGGCTGAAGAGGCCTTACGGGTGACAGATGATGCAATGAAGCTGCTCGGTAATGTCAGCGTCGACCTTATTTGCGGTGTCGAAGGGGAGGATCCGGATATTTGGGAACGGGACCTGTATACCGCTATATCCCGCGGTCTGCCTCATGTGTCCGTTTACATGCTTACCCTTGAAAAAAAGACGAGGCTTGAAAATCTTGTAAGAAGAGGTCTTGTTACTCTTCCTGATGAGAGCGTTCAGGCTGATATGTATATGATGGCTTGTGAACTGCTCGAAGCTGAAGGTTTCAAGCATTATGAGGTTTCGAATTTTTCAAAACCGGGATTCTTTTCCCGTTATAATCTGGGATGCTGGCAAAGGGAATCGTATCTTGGTTTCGGCCCTTCCGCGCATAGTTTTCTTGTTTCCGGAGACCATGAGTTGCGAAGCGCGAATGTGAGCAGTATGATCCGCTACATGACGTCCCCATATGAAGCGCAGGAGTACTGTGAAATGCTTTCCTGTGCAGAGAGGATCAATGAAAAAATTTTTCTTTCCCTGCGTCTTTCATCCGGGCTCGAACTTGTGGATTTGATGCGGTATCACGATGGAAGCAGTGTTGTCGTGGAAAATGTGGATCAGCTTAAAAAACAGGGGTTGATCGAGATTCGCGATGGTGTGATAAAGGTTTCTCGCAAAGGCTTCTTGTTTGCCGACAGGGTGGCCGAAGAGCTGCTGCCGGCTTGGAAGCGGGATTGATTGTTCGCCCTTGTCTGTTGTTATGGTTGTTAACTTTTGATTTTTCTTTTTCGCTGTTGAATATGGATCACAAGACGGTACATCGCGGCATAGCCGTAACGCTGTTTCTCTTGGCCGAAGCTGTTTATCTGATGACCATGGCTCCCACGCTCTCTTTCTGGGACTGTGGTGAATTTATCGCAACATCGTATACTCTCGGGGTTCCCCATCCTCCGGGTGCTCCTTTGTTTCTTCTGGTTGGCAGGTTGTTTTCCATGGTCCCTTTTTTCGAGGATATCGGGGCCAGAGTCAATCTTTTGAGCACGTTATCGGCCTCGGCAACCGTCATGCTTACCTACCTGATTATTTTTCAATTGATTACCGTCTACCGCAAGAGCGACCCCCGTTCATGGGATGACTCTGGACGGCTCTCGGCCTATGGTGCTGCTCTGGTGGGAGCTCTCGCTCTTGCTTTTTCCGACAGTTTCTGGTTCAATGCGGTTGAAACGGAAGTCTACGCGCCCTCGCTCTTTTTTACCGCACTTGTTGTCTGGTTTATCCTGCGATGGTTTGGAGAGGAGTCTCAAGAGGGAAACGAACGTTGGCTGATGGCTGCGATGTACGTCATAGGCCTGTCGATAGGGGTACACCTCTTGAGTCTTCTGGCCATTTTTGCCGTCATCATGGTGTACTACTATAAAAAATACGAGGTTACAGTTGCTTCGTTCCTGGTGATGGCGGTTGCGGCATCAGGGGCTTTTCTCCTGGTTTATATCGGCATTATCAAGGGGGTGCCGATACTGATGCAGCAAGCTTCCTGGTGGGGGATAGCGATACTTCTCGGTGGGATCGTCTATGTCGTGTACGTTGCTCATATCAGAAAGTACAGGTTGCTGCATACGCTCAGTATGTCGTTGCTGCTGCTGATTGTCGGTTATACATCCTATGCACTCATCTATGTCCGTGCAAACGCTTCGCCATCCATCAACGAGAACAATCCTTCAACCGGTGAGGCTTTTTTTGCGTACCTGAACCGTGAACAATATGGTGAGTTGCCGTTGTGGCCGAGACGATGGTCGGAAGAGCCGATGCACCGGTATTTTTACCAGCAATACGAGAACGATCTCGACTATTTTTTCCGTTACCAGTTGAGCCATATGTATCTCCGGTATTTCGGGTGGCAGTTTATCGGTCGAGAAGGTGATAGTGATGGGACTGATATCGAAAGGGCTGATATCGACTGGACACAACTCTGGGCATTGCCGTTCCTTGTCGGCGTTTTCGGGATGTTTTCACACTTCCACCGTGACTGGAAGATGGGATCGGTTGTGACCGCACTGTTCATTCTCACCGGTGCGGCTCTTGTCATCTATCTCAATCAAACGGAGCCCCAGCCCAGAGAGCGTGACTACAGCTTTACGGGAAGTTTTTTTGCGTTTGCCATCTGGATCGGTATAGGTGCGGAAAACCTCATCAGGCTGATTCGCAGCATTACCATCGATGCGCAAGAAAGGAATATACTTTCGACCATCGCGTTGGGTGTTTTGCTGTTGGTGGTGGATGGCAGAATGCTCTATGCCAATTACGAGGTGCACGACCGCTCAGGAAACTACGTGCCATGGGACTGGGCGTGGAACATGCTGCAGAGCTGCGAGAAGGACGCTATACTCTTTACCAACGGTGATAACGATACCTTTCCGCTTTGGTATCTGCAGGAGGTTGAAGGTATCAGGACCGATGTCAGGGTTGTCAATCTCAGCCTCGCCAATACCGGCTGGTATCTCGACCAGTTGAAGAACACCTCGCCACACGGAGCGAAAAAAATAGCGTTCACCCTGAGCGATGAGGAGTTGGAAGGAATCGGCTTTGTTCCCGTGCAGCCGGTTGAGGTCGAGCTTCCTGCAGGTTCAGAAAAAGAGTCGCTTATCGCGGAATACCGTGCGGCAGACCTCGAGGTTCCGGAAGGAGTTGTCGATACGCTTCGATGGCAGATCAGACCTACCATTACCTATCGCGGGAGAGGGTTTCTAAGGCCACAGGACTTTGCCGTCTATCAAATTCTGATGAATAATTATGCAAAGCGTCCTATTTATTTTGCCATAACCGTCGGTCGTGATAATCTAATCGGTATTGATAACTACCTTCGTCTCGACGGGCTTGCCTATAAGGTAGTGCCGGTTGAAAACAGTGAAGAGAGGGTCTTTATCGGGACGGCAAAGCTCTGGACAAATCTCTGCAGTGTTTTTCGTTATCGCAATCTCGACAATCCGGATGTCTTCATCGAGGAAACATCCCTGAGGCTGAGCAAAAACTACAAGCCGTTGTTTTCGAGTCTTGCGGCTGTTCTTGCCGAAGAACCCGGCAGAGAAATCAACATCATCCATAACGACGGCAATATTCGCAGGGCCACCGGTAAGGAGCTGGCTCTCGAAGCGCTGGATACATCGCAGGAAATGCTACCCCTCGAGCGTTTCGAATTGGATCCGGGGATTGCCGCATCAGTAGTTGCACTGTATGTTTCGCTAGGTGAAAAGGACAAAACGGATCGATATATTGTTTATCTTGAAAGGCTTGCGGGGAATACCGCTTTGCGTGAAGATCCTCAGCTTCACTATGCTCTTGCCCTTGCGTTACGTGAGGTTGGCCGAACCGGTGAATCCGCAGCGATTTTGGATACGCTTTTCAAGGAGATCGATGAAAGCAAAATTGAATTACCGAATCAATAAAACAGCTATTGATGGAACGTTGTATACATTCGACAGCCGTTATCGGGTCGAAGGCTGAAATCGGCCAGGGAGTTACGGTCGGCCCTTATGCGGTTATCGAAGATGATGTAGTAATCGGTGACAACACCGAGATCGGTCCTCACGTGCATATAGCCGATGGTGCGCGTTTGGGAAAAGAGTGCAAGGTTTTTGCCGGGGCGGTTCTTTCCACCGTTCCCCAGGATTTGAAGTTCGAGGGTGAGAAAACATATCTCCATGTTGGGGACCGTACCGTTATCAGAGAGTATGTGACTTTGAACAGGGGAACCAGGGCAAGCGGTAAAACCGTTGTCGGTTCAGATAATCTTATCATGGCTTATGTTCATGCCGGTCATGACTGCATCATTGGGAACCATGTCATTATCGCCAACTCCGTTCAGTTCGGAGGTCATTGCGAGGTTGAAGATTATGCTGTTGTCGGAGGACTTGCAGGAGTGCATCAGTTTGTACGCATCGGAAAGTATGCTATGGTAGGTGGAATATCCAGGGCTTCACTCGATGTGCCGCCCTATGTCATGGCTGGCGGCCATGAGAGCTTCCGTTTTGAAGGGCTGAACATGGTTGGGCTTAGAAGAAGAGGTTTTTCATCAGAGCAGATCGACATGATCAGGCGTGTTTACAGGATTATTTTCCAGTCGGGGCTGCTTCTCGGCAATGCTCTTGAAAAAGTCGAAACGGAGTGTGAACGTACCCCTGAAGTGGAGGAGGTGTTACATTTTTTCGATACAAGTACCGCGAAAAGAAAGTATATCAGGCCGTTCAAATCATGAACAAACCGTCTGGGTGAAAATGAGGAGGGTAGCGATATATGCAACGTTGGGCGCTTGGGATAGACTTGGGAGGAACGGCGGTCAAACTTGCCGTGATTGAAGAAAATGGTGAAATGTTGGATCATCAACGGCATCCAACACGGGTGGACGCAGGACCGGAAGGGATTGTCGAGCATATCGCATCGCTCGGGTTCTCGATGTACGATCGTTTCAAAAAAAGACTTGACGAAAATCTGTTTGCCGGAATCGGGCTTGGTGCTCCTGGAGCGGTGGATACCGTGAAAGGGACGTTAAGCTACCCGCCGAATTTGCCAGGGTGGGAGCGATACCCGCTGAAAAGCCGGCTGCAGAGGATGCTTGCCGATACGTATTCGCTTGACAGTTCGCTTATCCTCGAAAATGATGCCAATATTGCGGCTTGCGGGGAGGCGGTGTTTGGGGCAGGGAGGATGTTCGATGATTTTATGATGATCACTCTCGGAACGGGAGTCGGTAGTGGAATTATTCTTGATCGAAAACTCTATCGTGGCCCTTGCGGCACGGCTGGTGAGATAGGAGCGATGACAGTCGATTACAACAGTCAGAGTGTTCATGTCGGTATACGGGGTTCGATAGAAAGTCTTATCGGTAAAAAGCGTATTGTTTCCATGGGGATCGATAGGTATCGATGCAACGAAAGGAGCGAAAAGGCCGAAACGTTTCACGGAAAAGAATTACGCGATCTTTCGCCGAGAACTCTTGAAAAAGCTGCGCATCATGGAGATACTGTCGCCAAGGAGGTTTGGGAAAGGGTTGGTAAGATACTTGGAATCGGTCTCGCAGGTGTTGTCGCGCTGATGGATATCCGTAAGTTCGTCATTGGCGGAGGGATTTCCGGTGCTGGTGATTTGATTTTTTCTCCCGCGTTCGGACAGATGAAAGCAGCGACACTTCCTTCGATGCACGACGGGATGGAGATTGTTCCGGCTTCACTTGGCAACAAAGCAGGGGTCTACGGTGCGGCCGCTCGTTGTTTTTCTTCTATTGAATGAGACTGTCGAAATGCTTGACGAGGTACTCCATATTTTCTATCCCCGGATTTGTGCGGGGTGTGATGCGCTGCTTGCAGAGGGTGAGCGGGAGATCTGTCGTGATTGTATCGTCTCTTTCGACAGATTTTCAGATGCTGAAGCTGCGGACCGTGCAGTAAAGAACGTGTTCATGCATAACTTTGCAGCCGGTGACATCCCTCAAAAGGCGGTGACTCTCTACCGGTTTCATAAAAACGACAGGCTCCGTAAGGTTATTCATGCAATGAAATACGAGGGAGTGTATCGACTCGGCAGCCTGTTCGGAACGCTTCTCGCTGAAATGATCGGGGGTTCGCTGATTGCAGGCCACTGCGACTGTATCGTTCCGGTGCCTCTCCACAAATTGAAGGTAATCGAACGAACCTACAATCAGTCTGAGATTATAGCCCGTTCACTCGGGGCTGCCCTTGGAAAAGATGTTCGTGTTGATCTTGTGACGCGAACAAAATATACCGAGTCTCAGGCGGGATTGTCGCCGCGTGAAAGGCTGCGAAATGTCGGGAATGCTTTTGCTCCATCGGGCAATGCCGTGCCGGAAAATATTCTGCTTGTCGATGACGTGCTCACGACCGGATCGACAGTCGCTGCAGTCATGCAGTCCCTCAAATCCGCAGGAGCGTCGAACATATCTCTTGCAACCATAGCGCTTGCTGCTTGAAACTCTCATGGCCGATATGGATCTTTTTTATACACCTTCCCACAGTATTGATCTCACAGGGGGAACTCTTCTCGTTGAAGGGGAAGAGTATTTTCATATGACAAAAGTTCTTAGAAAAAAAGAGGGAGAAACCGTTCATTTTACCGACGGGGACGGGCTTTCGATAACGGCTGAGATTACGAAAATCCGCCGTGACGGCTTGTCTGCAGTCATTATTTCTGAAGAACGAGTAGCCCCTCCGACGACAAAAGTGACGGTTGCCATGTCGCTTCTGAAATCGTCTCAGAGGTTTGACTTTTTCCTTGAAAAGGCTACCGAACTTGGCGTTAGTGGCATCATACCCATGGTAACCGACCGAACGGTTTCACAGCCGAAAGCTGAAAAAGTCGACAAGAAGCTGCAACGATGGAAAAAGATTCTTGTTTCTGCTTCGCTTCAGACAAAAAGGTATCATCTTCCTGAGATCACCAAACCTCTTTTGTTCAATGAGGTGTTGGGTCTCGGGGGATATGATGTAAAACTGATTTCCTACGAGTTGTCCGATGCAGCGCCCAGGGCATCATTTACGGGAAAAAATGTGTTGTTTATTGTTGGTGGTGAAGGCGGATTTACTGAAGAGGAGGTACGGTGTTCCTGCAAGAGGGGTTTTGATGAAATATCGTTCGGTCACTCGATTCTTCGTGCGGAGACAGCTGGTGTTTTCGCCGTTGCCATGGTCCGTTCGCAGGTTCTGGCGAACGGGGCTCAGGGTGAGTGGCTGTGAAGAGAGGTTGCGAATCATTTTTCTGACGGGATGAAACTATGCAAAAAACAATACTCAACAATATCATACTCCTGCTCTTTGTACTGGTGATTTCAGCGATTTTCGTGACCATGGTTTACAATTTTCTCATGGTCATTCTCATTGCAGCCATTTTTTCCGGACTAGCAATGCCATTGTACCGATGGTTCGAACGCCTTTTCAAAGGAAAGAAGAGTCTGAGTGCGGCCATGACACTGTTGGCCATAGCGATCATTCTGATATTTCCGTTACTTGCCCTGCTCGGCATCATTGCCGGACAGGCTATCATAGTGAGCCGTTCTGTCGGCCCCTGGATCGAACAGCGTCTTGAAGAACCGGTGGCGTTACCTGATATTATCGAATCACTTCCTTATTCCGAAACGATCATAGAATACAGCGATGAGATTCTGCAGCGTCTCGGTGAGCTGGTTGGCAAGATGAGTTCTTTTCTTTTCGAAAATATCTCTTCTTTCACTCTCTCGACTGTGCATACGCTCTTCATGATGTTCGTGTTCTTTTATACCATGTTTTTTTTCCTTCGGGACGGTAGGATGTTCCTCGAAAAAATTCTCTATTACCTTCCTCTCAGCGAACGCGATCAGTTACGTATGCTCGATAAGTTCACCTCGGTAACGGGAGCCACTATCAGAGGGACTTTTGTCATCGGTATTATTCAGGGGACTCTTGCCGGAATTGCTTTGGGGATCGCCGGTATAGATAGTGCAGTGTTTTGGGGTGCGGTCATGACGGTGCTGTCGATTATACCAGTGATAGGATCAGGGCTTGTATGGGGACCTGCGGCTATTTTTCTCTATGCAACAGGAGAGTATATCGCAGCAACAGGTCTTTTACTTTTCTGCGGCCTGCTTGTCAGCAGCATCGATAATGTTTTACGGCCTATACTTGTCGGAAGAGACACCAAAATGCACGAACTTCTGATCTTTTTCGGGACTTTCGGCGGGCTCAGCCTTTTTGGTATCGCAGGGTTTATTGTCGGTCCTGTCATCGCCGCCCTGTTTATCACTGTCTGGGAGATTTACGGCGAGACGTTCAAGGAATACCTCAAATCGTTGAAAAATCCCGATCCGTGTCGTGATAGCGAGGCAGGTGAAAACCCGTTGGAGTGAAAAACGATATTGTCAGGCTTCATTTGCTTTTTTACATTGAATGAATTGATGAACTGAGCAGTTGTGATAATTGATAGATTCTGAAAATTTGATGATGACGTGAAGGGCCATGAGGCAGTCTTTAACAGTGTTCATTATTTCCCTTTTCCTCCTGGTTACGGGTTTGTTGTCAGCAGCGTCGCCTTTTTCTTATGCGAAGCCGAGCCCTGCTGAACGGGACAGCCTGAATTTCGAGCAGGAAATCAACTCGTACATCCTCAAGGACATGAACACATCGAAAGTGCTTATGTCCAAAAATTCCAAAAAACGCATACAGCCGGCGAGTCTTACGAAAATATTGACCGCGATCATTGCGATTGAAAGTGGAAAGCTCGGCAGTGTCGTCATAATTCCGGAAGAAGCGACGAATGTTGAGCCAACCAAGGCCGGTTTTGATCCGGGAGAGAAAATCCGGCTTGTGGATCTGGTCAAGGCTTCGATGGTCCGTTCAAGCAATGATGCGGCGTTTGCTATTGCGTACTACCTTGGCGGCAGCGTCGAAGGATTTGCTGGTATAATGAACCGTAAGGCGAAGGAAATAGGCATGAAGCACTCACATTTCACCAACCCTGCAGGTTATGACCGGGATGTGTACGCAGGGCATTACTCGACGGCGGGTGATCTGCTTCTGCTTACCGAATATGCTATCGGCAACGAAATTTTCAACCGTGTCGTTGCACTTGATTCCGTTTCGTTTTTTGAACAGGAAACAAAGAAAAAGTACTTTCTCAAATCGAGTAACAAGCTTCTCGAAAACTATCCTTATGCCGTAGGTATCAAGACCGGTTATACTCTTAGGGCAGGAAGATGCCTCATTGCCAGAGCCAAAAGGGATAAAAAGGACATGGTTCTTGTTATGCTCAAAGCGGGGAAAAAACGTTGGGAGCTTGCAGAAAGGATGTTTGAACAGGCTTTTGCCGAGAGTCAAAAGAAGAAGGTTTCTTACCGCCCGGACGGGAGTGAGGATGTCCGGCCCCTGATACTTAAAGGCGGTGCGCTTCAGTGAAAAAAACATGGTTTGATGGGGTGAAAGGGAGCTCGATGGCCAGTTGGCTTGAGAACGACATTGCAGAAAAAATATGCCGCCCCGTGAAAATCAAATCTCCGTTTTACGGTGCGGCAGGGCATGTTACCATAGAGCTAGCCGGTATATAAACGCTCTCTTTGAACAGCGTTTATCAGTTATCGACACGGACGGCGTCTTCGGTGGAGAAAAAGAACGAGGATTCGATTCCGGCGTTTTCGTCAGAGTCCGAACCATGGACAATGTTCTCGCCTTTGCTGTCCGCATAGAGTTTACGGATGGTGCCTTCTGTAGCTTCTGCCGGGTCGGTCGCTCCGATAAGTTTACGGAAATCTTCGACGGCATTTTCCTTTTCGAGAATCATCGGTACGCATGGCCCGGAAGACATGAATTCGACAAGTTCCCCGTAAAATGGTCGTTCGCGGTGTACAGCATAAAATGCACCGGCTGTTTCTGTTGTCAGCTTTGTTTTTTTCATGGCGACAATACGAAACCCTGCACGTTCGATTTTATCGATTACTGCACCGATAAGCTGTTTACGAACACAATCTGGTTTGAGAATGGTTAGTGTTCTTTCCATTGGAATGTCTGTTTAATTGTCTGTTTAATGGATACTGTGCGTCTGTACCTGTGCGAAAATACGTAATGTCGGTTGAATTTGAAAGGGAGAACTGTACCGATATTCAGGGGCGCCTGATACCGTGGTTTGTTTTACGTTCAGGTATCGTTTTGCGCCCCGTGATCGAAGAGTACCAGAATTTTACCGACTCGTTGTCCATCCATTTTGATGACCTTGAAAAGCATATTCTGCCACTCGAGGGTATCCATTACAGAAGGGACTTTTTCAAGCTTTGTCATAAGAAACCCGCCCATGGTATCATAACGGGGGTCTTCTTCATCGAGGAAATTATCGAGATCGAATTCTGTGATAAAGTCGTCTACCGGTAGAAGCCCATCGATAATCCAGGTTCGCTGGCTTCTGCGCACAATTTTTTTCGTGCCTTCGAGGTCGTCCGCAGGAATATCTCCGACGATGCTTTCAAGCACGTCGGTAAGTGTGATTGCTCCTTGTACAAATCCCTGTTCATCTATTACCAATGCAAGATGCGCCCTGTTTTCCTTGAAAAGCTCGAGTACCTGAAATGCTGGGACTGATTCAGGGACGAACAGCGGCGGTTTCATTGCCGTACGGATGGTCGCTTTGAGGTTGCCTGGTTTGAGCAACTGTTTGTTTACCAGATCGAGCGAGCGCACAACACCTCTGAGATTATCGAGGCTTCCTTCGGCAACGGGAAACCGCGAACGTCCGCTTGCCTGCATTTTGGAGATCAATTCCTCGTCGGTGGCATTGAGGTCGAGCCATTCGATCTCGCTTTTCGGGGTCATCATGGAGCTGGCTCGTTTATCGCTCAACCGGAAAATTCTCGAAACCATCTCGTATTCGACTGACTCGAAAACTCCTTTCTTTGCACCTTGTTTTATCATCAGCATCACTTCTTCATCGCTCACGAGAGGCTTCTCGGTATTTTTTATGCCGATGATTTTCAGAACGATATTCGTCGATCCGTTGATAAGGCTGACCACAGGTGCACTTATCCGGCAGAGGATATCGATAACTCGTGCAATGTTGAGCGCTATCTGCTCGGGATGTTGCAGCGCGATTTTTTTCGGTGCGAGTTCACCGATGATCAGGGTGAAATAGGTGACACTCACGACGACCAGGCCAAGAGCCAGTTCCTCACTGTATGGTTCGAGGGGTTCGATTCCTGAAATGAGCTCTGAGACGGGACCGGAAAAGCTTACACCGCTGAATGCACCGGCAAGTGTACCGATGAGAGTGATGCCTACCTGTATGGCGGAGAGGAATTTACCGGGGTTGTCAAGCAGTTCGAGAACAAGCGTAGCTCGGGCTATACCGGCTTCGCGCAACTCATGTAGTTTGGTTTCCCTTGAAGAAATAATCGCAAATTCAGCCATCGAAAAGAAACCGTTCGCTAAAATCAGGCCGAATAATATAAAGAGTTCTAATATATCAGAATCCATATTGATGGCACGAAGGTGCCTGGGGATAAAAAGTCTAAAAGTTATGTCTTTACTGAATTGGACAGCTGTTGGCATGCGACCGGTCCGCGGTGCGCTGAAAAATCAGGTGCTCAATTACAGGTAAATGTATTAATTAGAAAAGATAGGTAAAAAATCCCCAATGGAAACATATTGTAAAGTCGACGACAACAGTCGTTTTGCTTGAGTTCTATTGTGGGAAGTTGGATTGTCGTGATTCATTGTTCATGCATGAAAATATAGCTAAACTTTACACAATTCGTAAGATATAAACCTGAGCCGAAAATCGAACAATATAATGAATACGACCGTTGGTATCATACGTCATATCGTCCTAGTATCCGTAGTTTTTGTTGCCGCAGCATGTGCAAAATCCGAAAAGGAGCCGGCAGGTGAAGGAAGGACTGTATTGTACGAGAAGGCGGCTGTCCATGCTGCGAATCATGATTATGAAAAAGCGCTTGAATTACTGAACAAAGGGCTTGCTCGAGATACACTGGACGGCTTTTCGCCTGAAACCGCCGAAGTGTTGAACCGCAAGAGTGTCATAGAAGCGTTGACGGGAGACTATTTCGATGCTCTCGCCTCTCATGAGGTCATTGAACAACGGTGTAAAGGGATGCTCGCCGATAGTGTCGAGGCAGAACGAATCCGCAGGAAAGCGCTACTTCTTTCTGAACTCGGTGAGTTTTCCGAAGCGGAAAAGGCTTTGATGAAAATCTCTGCAATGAGTGTTCAGGATTCACTGAAGCTTGCTTTTTTCCAGATTCAGGCTGGAGAGTACGAGAAAGCTTTTGCCTTGTACAAAGGAGTGAGCGGTAACACCGATCCGCTCATTTCGCTGCAGGCATATACAGGGATGCTCGAGCTGAGTCTCGATGAGTCGTTCGAAAAGCCTGAAGCACCTTCCTTCTATGTACATAAATCTATCGGACTTGCAAGGAGGTTGCTCGATGGGGAGCGGAAAGGAACGGAAATGGCGGAGGCGCTTGCCCTGCGCCGAACGGCGATGTTGCTCGAGATGTTTCCTGCTCATGTCGAGAATGCGAGCTATCTTTATTTCAAGGCACTTGCACGAGCCCGTCTTGCAGGTGAAGAAAGACTTGTTCAGTTACTGGATTTCGAATCCAACGCTGTTCTGGCCAATAATCCTGAGGTCTACGCACGCACGCTCGATTACTTTGAAAGAAACAATATGCCGCTTGCGAAAATGGTCGTTCTGTTGAAACAGGGGACCAGGTCGAAAATGGATGACGCTGAAAAAATAAAAGCATTGAAAAAAGGATTGAGCATCTACCAGTATCAACATGCTCCATATCCTGGTTATGCCATTGATGAGCTTTTCGACCGCTCGACCGAAACATTGGTGGAATTGCTGCTGAGTAAAGGCAGGTACGCCGAGGCTTTTGAATATGATGAACTCAAAAAGCTGTATGTGTTAAAACAAACGGTACTCCATAATTATGATTCTTTAGAACTGTCCGGTAAGCATGAAAAGCTCGCTTTCCAAGTCGAAAGGTTGGGGCTGGAGCTAAGTGCGTTGCTGCAGCGATCGATGAATTGTTTTGAATCGGGTCGTGGATATGACAAACATGCGGTGACAATCGATGCAATCAACAAAAAACGGGGGCGGTTTTACGAAAAACTCGGTGCGTTACGCAGTGTTTCACCTTTGCACGCGGAACGGTTGGTGCTGACTCCCGTTACGCTGAGAACGGTTCAGCAGACGCTCGATGACAACCACGCTGTGTTGAAAATTATCGAGGGGAAGCACTGGTGTACGGTGTTTCTGGTGCAAAACGGTAATGTTGACGTTTCGAGGCGGAAAATCAATGCAACGCATTACCGGTCCAGACTGGGGCTTTTGACGGAACGTCTTGCAATGAGTGCAGGAACCGGTATTATCCCTCTTGCAAGAGACCCTGAGCGGCTGTGGCTGACTGACCTTTTGATCAAGCCATATACAGGCCGCCTGCAGGATATGGAACGATTGACGGTAATCGCAGGTGAACCGGTTCCTGCCCATTTGCTGGGGAACAATCGGTTTCTCGTTCGGGATTTTCCGGTGTCGTGGATTTACTCGGCAAACGAGCTTGTTTATCAGGCTTCTCTGAAGGAAGAAAATGATATCGAAGGTGAGTTTGCATTTTATGGTGTCGAAAAGTATCGAGATGCCCTGGAACGGAAATTAACGCATCCTCGTCAGGCCGTTTTCTTGCTTTGGAAACATTTTTCCGATGCAGAGCTTGACGAAATACGGGTGTTGCTTACACTGTCTTTGCAACAGGGGGGAGATCCTTCCGGTATGCTGCATCAACTGGTGCAAAACAAGCAAGCTGAAAGTGAGCAGTGGTTTTATGTATCCGAATATGGGATGAGATGAACGACGACCGAGGCCTTCGTGATTGAAGCTAATGTATGAAAGTCCATGACGATCTGGTCGGGGTGCAGTCGTGGAGGCAACTGTAAATTATTGTTAATTCAATTGTCATGATGGCTTAATTTTTGTAAACTAAAAAAATTGAGCGTTTTGGGTGGTTCAGAAGAATTCAACGGATGACATAAATCACGTGCGTGTCATGGCGGATGGAGCGACATTCGGTTCTGCAAGCGACTTGCTGGTAAGCAAGCTCATTTTGGCCAGAAAAGAGAAGGGGCTTTCTCTTGAGGAACTCAGTGCCGAGACGAGAATAAAGAAGGACCACCTGGAAAAAATCGAGGCGGGGAACTTGACGTTTTTACCTGCTGCATACGTATACGCTTTTCTGAAGGAATATGCCCAGGCCCTCGATATATATGACAGTGACCTTATAGAGCGTTGCAGGGATGAACTCAGTATTCCTACCGATCTCAAAATCAGCCAGGTTGATGAACCGGTAGAGGACGAACAGAATGACGGGAATGGGGAGCGCCTTTCAGGCATGTTCGGCGCCGTTACAGCCGCTGGTGGTAAAGCTCCTGCCACTGCATTTCTTATAGGAGGTGCGGTACTCATTGTCCTTGTGTTGTTTGTCATTTCATTTTTCATGTTTTCCGGGCCTTCGGGTGATGAACAGACTGGTTCACAAAAGGGGAATGATGCTTCGGCACCTGTTGTCGAATCGCAACCGGAGTTCGGTCTGGCAGAAGCTGATTCGGTTGTCCAGGCCGATACGCTTGCAACGGTGACTGCCGATGAACGTGACGTTTCTTCCGATCTTGCCGTAATGCAGGAGAAGTGGGCACAAGGGGTATCGTTTTTACCCGAATCGTCGACATCACCCTACCAGAAAATACTGATTGTCCGGATTACCGATGATCTCAGCTGGGTAAAGATCATAGCCGATGACGGCGACATGGTCTATCCCGGTGGCCAGTTCAAGGCCGGGGAAGTGCTGCGTTATGAGGCGAAAAGGAAGTTTTGGGTCAACATTGGCCGTCCTCCTTTTGTTGAGCTGTATCTGAACGGTGAAAAAGTCCCTCCGTTTCGTAAAAGAACTGTCGTGCTGGGTGAATAGTGATTCCCGGTTTGACGCTTCGAGCTGGCTTTGTACAATTTCCTAAGTACTCAATTGATTGATTTTACCATGTTAGATTGTGTCTGGTAAAACAGGGAATTTATTGTCCGATTTATGTATTCCTTTATCAGTATTTGGTTATGTGCTTGTTTCGGTCATTAAAACGCATATGAAGTGAATGATATATCAGGAAAGGTTGTGCTTGTAACTGGGGCTGCCGGTGCGTTGGGGACTGTTGTGTCGAAAAAGTTCTTCGATAAAGGTGCTGCAGTGGCTCTTTTCGATAAGCATATCGATCTGCTTGCCAACCAGTGGCAAGATCAAGAAAGGGTGATGTATCAGGAAGTCGACCTTACGCGTGTATCCTCTGTTGAAACGTCGGTTGGCCGGGTTATGGAGCGTTTCGGACGTATTGACGCCCTGGTCAATATTGCCGGTGGTTTTACTATGGGGCACCTTGTGCATGAAGCTGCTGAAGAGACATGGGACTATATGCTCGATCTCAATGCAAAGAGTGTTTTTCTGATGACGAAAGCGGTCATTCCGTTTATGCGCAAACAGAAGAGAGGAAGTGTTGTCAATGTCTCGGCAAAAACAGCGGTGAAAGGAGGAACCGGTATCGCTCCGTATGTTGTTTCGAAGTCGGCTGTTATAAAGCTTACAGAGTGCCTCGCTGAAGAAAACCGGCAGGCAGGAATAAACGTTAACTGTGTTTTGCCCAGTATCATCGATACGCCTGCCAATCGGAAAGATATGCCGGATGCTGATTTTTCCCTTTGGGTCTCGCCGGAAGCCATAGCCGATGTTATTCTTTTTCTCGTTTCTCAGGAGTCCAGGGCTGTACATGGTGCTTCGATTCCGGTATATGGATTGAGCTGAAACGCGTCAAGACCTATCAGCCTTTCAGACGATTTTTGTGTAGGGTTGCGGTAACATTTGAATGGTTCGTCGTTAACATGAAAATTTATGACAATCTGACGGAGACAACAGGTGGTACGCCGCTTGTGGCGATACGGCGTCTGGGTGAGACCGGGCGTGCGGATATCATTGCCAAGCTCGAGTCGTTCAATCCTCTTTCCAGTGTAAAGGACAGGATAGGGGTTGCCATGATCGAGGATGCTGAACGCGAGGGAATGATTACTGAAAATACTACGATCATCGAGCCGACAAGCGGTAATACGGGTATCGCACTTGCATTTGCTTGTGCGGCGAAAGGATACAGGCTTATGTTGACTATGCCCGATACCATGAGCATCGAGAGGCGGAGACTCCTGAGAATATTCGGAGCGGAGCTTGTTCTTACGGATGGTACATTGGGTATGAAGGGTGCGATAGAAGAGGCAGAACGCCTCGTTGATACGATACCCGACAGTGTCATGCTGCAGCAGTTCAGCAACAGGTCGAATCCCGATGTTCATCGCCGAACGACGGCTGAGGAGATATGGAAGGATAGCGACGGGACGGTTGATGTTTTTGTGGCCGGGGTCGGGACAGGGGGGACGTTAACCGGGGTAGGTGAAGTGCTGAAACAACGCAAACCCGATGTGAAAATTATTGCTGTCGAGCCTGAAGATTCTCCTGTTATTTCCGGCGGGCAACCGGGTCCACATAAAATTCAGGGAATAGGGGCCGGTTTTGTTCCAGGAAATCTCAACAAGGATATCATCGATGAGGTCATTCAGGTAAAGCATGACGATGCCGGAGATATTGCCAGGAAGCTAGCTGCACAAGAAGGCATTCTTTGCGGTATTTCTTCAGGAGCTGCGATGTGGGCTGCCCTTGAAGTTGGGAAGCGGCAGGATATGCAGGGAAAAAAAATTGTTGTACTTTTGCCTGATACAGGAGAACGCTATCTTTCAACCTGGCTGTTTGCCGA
Source organism: Prosthecochloris sp. (assembly GCA_015482705.2). Lineage (GTDB taxonomy): Bacteria > Bacteroidota > Chlorobiia > Chlorobiales > Chlorobiaceae > Prosthecochloris. Next base: position 81,159 of record JADMLA020000040.1, read on the forward strand.
CGGATAACAGTTTGGTTTTACAATTTTTTGAACGTTATAGAGGATTATGGAAACAAGACGGGTATATCTTGATCACAATGCAACGACACCTCTTCACCCTGAGGTGAAAAAGGAAATGGTCGAGGCGATGGAAATGTTCGGTAATCCATCGAGCATGCATTCCTTTGGAAGAGAAGCGAGAGCGAATGTCGAGCATTCGAGGCAGGTTGTTGCGGATTTCATAGGAGCTCACGAAGATGAAGTTGTTTTTGTCGGGAGCGGATCGGAAGCGAACAATACCGTACTTTCTCTGTTTGCCTGTGCGTCGAACCTCTGTTTACCCGGTTTCAGAGCCAAGACATCCATTATCACGACCAAAATTGAACACCCGTGTGTATTGGAGACGTCCGAATGCCTTGCGCATAAGGGAACAATGGTAAAGTTTCTCGATGTCGATCAGTACGGCCGGATCGACATGGATCAGTTCAAGGAGTATCTTACCGATAACGTCGGGCTGGTTTCGGTAATGACGGCCAACAACGAGATCGGTACGATTCAGGATATTGCTGAAATCACGAAGTTGGCGCATGAAAACGGTTCTTTGGTGCACACCGATGCGGTACAGGCAGTTGGCAAAATGCGGATGAACGTCAGTGATCTCGGGGTGGATTTTCTCACTATGAGTGCCCACAAAATATACGGACCTAAGGGAATCGGGGCTCTCTATGTGAAGAAAGGAACTCCTTACTGCCCGTTTATTCGTGGTGGTCACCAGGAAAAAGGACGGCGTGCCGGAACGGAAAATACACTGGGAATTATCGGATTGGCCAAAGCCATAGAAATGCGCGATGTGGAAATGGATGAAGAGGAAAAACGAATGGTTGAGATGAAACAGGCGTTGAAAAACGGTATCGAAGGATCGATCGATGATGTTGTTTTCAATGGACATCCGACCCTGAGTATGCCGAATACGCTGAATGTATCCTTTCCTGGCGCGGAAGGTGAGTCTATCATGCTTTATCTCGATCTTCAGGGAATTGCCGTTTCGACCGGTTCGGCATGTGCATCGGGATCGCTCGATCCTTCCCATGTCTTGCTTGCCACCGGATCGAGTCCTGAACGTGCTCATGGTTCTATTCGTATCAGCATGGGGAGGGACACGACAATGGAAGAGATCGGGTACATGCTTGAAGTATTACCCGGAATCATAAATAGAATAAGAAGTATGTCAACAGCTTATATAACGGGAGGCGAACATGTTGCAGCCAAGTGAATGGGTGTATACCGATAGATTGAAGGAACATTTCATGAACCCGAAGAACATTCTTCAGGGTGAAAATACCGATGAGTTCGACGGGGTAGGTATGGAAGGCAACCTTTCCTGTGGGGACCAGATGATGGTGGTTATCAAGGTTGACAAGGATGCCGAGATTATAACCGACTGCCAATGGAAAACATATGGTTGCGCAAGCGCTATTGCCAGCACATCGATTCTGTCCGAGATGGTCAAGGGCATGACGCTTGATCAGGCGTTCGACATTTCGCCGAAAGATGTAACCAAGGAACTTGGGGGGCTGCCGGAAAATAAAATCCATTGTTCCGTGCTCGGTGACAAGGCGCTCCGGGCGGCCATCAACAACTACTTCGAGCGCAATGGCATGAGCGACCGGGTTCGCAAGGAAAAAACCAAGGTGGTTTGTCAGTGCATGAACGTTACCGATGCCGAGATCGAGGAGGCCATTCTCGAGGGGGCGCGTACCTTTTACGAGTTGCAGGAACACACCAAGCTCGGTACGGTATGCGGACAGTGTAAAGACGAGGCCGAGGAGCTGATCGAAAAATACAAGCATCTCCATTTTGGAGAGTAAGCGATTTCCGTTCGTTTTTTACCCGTGTCAAGAGGATGTCAGAAATGGGCTGCCTCTCGTCGTGTAAGAGGCGGTAATCGTTTTTTGTTTATTTCCCTCCTTGGTTGTCATTCCCTCCGAAGTATCGCCCCGTGAATTCTCTTTTCGCGAAGCGTCCTGACCCTGTTTTTTCTGTCATTCTCAGGCATGGACCCTTGAAACCCGAAACCGCTATTTCACGGAGCGCCATGATCCCCCTATTATAGTCATCCCCGGGCTCGACCCTGGAATCCATTTTTATTGTTAGTCAGTATGGATGCCGCATCGAGTGCGGCATGACTTGGACGGAAATGGGCGTCGAATCACCCTGTGAAATCCAAGCATGTATTTCACGGAGCGGCATGATCCCCCTATTATAGTCATCCTCGGGCTCGACCCGGGGATCCATCTTTTTTGAAAGTCAGTATGGATGCCGCATCGAGTGCGCCATGACTTGGGTGGGATATGGCTATTGAAGGGGTGTACTCTCAGGCAACTCCTTCTCTTTCACGAGGACATCGGTCAGTCGCTTCCATTCTACAATAAGTTTCTGCAGCTCGATTTCCCGGTTGATAAGGGTGAAGCGATGTTCTTCGAGACGGTTTACCTCGTCAATGAGATCGTTCAGATCAGTTTTTCCCAATGAATAGTTCTTTTTTTCATCCCTGACGACAGCCCGGGATATGGTTATCTTTTCCTTTGCAAGCAATATCAGGCTGCGCTGGCTCTCTATTGTCCGGTAAAGATTCTTCAACGAGGTTTCAAGCGATAGTCTTGTATTGCCGGTTGAAAGAGCGGTGCGCCTTTGATTGATAAGGCTTATGTCATGACGGGCGTGTTCCTGCTTGTCAGGTAAAGGCCATTGCAGGGTTACCCCGGTAAACAGAGCGTGGTCGGGATCGGTGAAAAACCTGTCGTCTCCGACAAGGTCATAGCCTGCGCTCAGATTTATAGAGGGTAAAAGCCTGTCTGCAGCTTGGGCGACTTCTGTTCCTGCTTTTTCTTCCAGAAGATTCAGAATCGATGCTGTTCGGCTCGATTCCTGAAAGGTAAGGATTTCGGTTTCGATGTCGTATATACGGTTATAGTGTTCCTCATCGGGTTTGGCGGGTACAGGCCTTTCTGTACCAACGGCTCTGATGGCTTCCATGATGAGATTTGTCTGGACAAGGTAATCGTTTTTCAAGGCAATCATACGCTCTTTCCTCGATACGGTCTGTACCATGATCTTGTTGACGTCGATTGGAAGGGCGATATTGTTTTTCTTCCTTTCACGAATATTCTCGAGCTGTTTTTTTGCATCTTCATACGCGTTGGAAGCGGTTGTAAGATTTTCTGATGCGGCATACCAGTCATAGTAGAGCCCGATCAAACTTGCCAGATAATCTTCATATGCTTCAGCAATCTGATAGTTGGCTATATCGTTTTCAATGCCTGACAGTTTTTCCAAAAGACGGTTTGCCTTGCCGAATGCGTTTTCTGCAATCGGTTGTACGATCGCAATACTGAATTCCGATTCGTTCTCTCCCGAACCAAGACCGTAGTCGACAGCATAAGAGGTTGACAAGCGGGTCCCGCTTGCCGGGAACAGTTTATCCAGTGCGAAACTGTATTGCGTTCCACCGTCAGGATCTCCAAGCATGAGAAGGTACTTTCCTTTGACGGAAAGAATGAGATCGTCTGCCGGAAGGGTAAGTGTTCTGGTATACTGTAACGGGAGTTTGTCGATGAGTATCTCTTCAAACACCGTATTGCGCTCTGCTGCAAGCCGAACAAAGGCATCGAGAGGGAGTATTTTTCCTCCGGCAAATGCTGTCGGTTCCATCGGGATACTGAACATAAACAGGAATGTGACGGCGGCCGTCGTCCTACGAATAAACTGTTGCATAGGTATCGTTATGCTTTTTCCGGACGTTGCGTTCGGGTTATCATAACCCGGTAGAGGCAAGGAACGAGGAGCAGGGTTACAAAAGTTCCACCAATCAAGCCCCAGGTCAGCGCAAGCATCATCTGTGAGAGCATCGGATCGTAGCCTGCCCATCCATAAGCTGTCGGCAGCATTGCGGCAACAGTTGTCAGTGTCGTCAACAGCACTGCCCGTAGACGGGTTGAAGCCGCTTGTGAAATCAGATTCTCCAGGTTTTTACTGTTGTTGTTGTTTCCTGTTTCTCTGTCGAGCCTCGTGACCATGATGATTGCGTCATTGACAATGACTCCTGCGAGACCAAGAGTACCGATGACAGCGAAAAATCCGTAAAACTCAATCCCATGGAGGACGAATGCTACGATGATTCCGGTCAGGCCGAAAGGAATTGTCAGCATGATAAGCAAGGCTTTTCGCAAAGAGTTGAACAGTAGAACCAGCACGATAAAAATAAGTGCCAGAACGGAAAAGATGGAAATGATGAAATCTTTCCTCGATTCCCTACTGTCGAGGATTTCTCCGTCGAATTCAAGAGTGGTTGACGGATAGCGTGAGGTTATTCCGGGAAAGATCTCCTCTTCGAGTGTTTCTGCGATATCGAGCGGATTTTTACCGCTTTTACTATCGATGTCGGCATAGATCGAGGTGTACCGTACCCGATCCCGGCGCACAATGGAGTTGGGTTTTTCGATTTTTTCCACCATGATGACGCTACGCAGGGGAACGAGGTATTTCCCCCTGTTTTCTACCGGCACCTCGAGTAGCGATTCAAGTGACCGCTTCGATGGCTGAGTAATTGAAAAACGGACCCCAACCGGTTCATTGCCGGAGCTGAACTCGTATAGTATGGTGCCTTCAAGAGCAGCCCGAAGCGTTTTGGCGGCTTCGGAGGGGTCTATGTCCAGGCGCTTGATCTTGTCTCTTTCGAGGGTAATGCGGTACTCCGGAGAGGATTTCGGTTGATCCTGTTCGACGTTGATCAATCCCGGAATGTTCCGCATCGCATCGGCAAGTACATTCGCTGCTTTGCGGCGGGTGGATTCATTATTTTCTTTTATGACCACTTCTACCGGGCTTCCGCTCTCCTGGCCGTGGCGGGTTTTACTGAACCTGAGATTTGATAACGTCGTGGAGGATTCTGCTGCCTCTCGCCACCCTTCGATGAGCTGGTCAGCGGTTTTCCCCCGGGATTCTTTAGGCGCGATTTCAATTCTCATTCGGAAAACATTATCCTCTACTACTGATCCGCGGCGGGATTTTGCGATTTCATTTCTGAAGCCTACCACTTCTCTTCCGATGGATTTGGCGATACGGTTCTCCAGAGGCTGTGTGGATTTTGCGGTTTCGTACTGTGTACTTCCTGAAGGGCTTTCTCCTCTGAGTCGGATCTCCCGGGTTTCCTCGTCGGGAAACATAGAAAACGCCAGGAAAGAGTCAGCAAGCAGAATCGATGCAGCGAATCCCAGAAGAAAAAGCGTAAGAATCGGCCACCTGAAAGGGAGCAGATTCTCGAGTAACCAGGCATAAAAAGATTCCCAGGTTTCAAACCAGTGTTCGCGTTTCGAACTCGCTCCTTTTCCGAGGGAAAGAGTCAAGTGGCCCGGAAGAATGAACAGCGCTTCGAGCATACTGCCGGTTAGCATCAACGTAACGACGGCAGGAATGAATGCTACCATCGCCCCGAAACGACCCTCAAAAAAGAGGAGGGGAAGGAACGCGAGACAGGTGGTTAGAATACTGGCGATGACAGGCAAGAAAACCATCGATGTTCCATCGGTTGCCGCCCGATAGAGGGGAAGGCCCGATGAGGCGGTGCGCTTGATGTTTTCTGCAACGACGAGAGCATCGTCGACAACGATACCCATCACGATGATAACGGCTGCAAGCGTAATGTTGTTGATGGAATAGCCTATGAGGAAAGCTCCGGCAAGGGTGAAGCAGAAACTGAACGGTATGCCTGCCGCCACCCAGAATCCAGACCGGAAGTCGAGGAAAATAAAAAGGATAATGAGGATGAGTGCAAAGCCTATTCCACCGTTGATGCCGATAATTGAAAGGCGGTTTCTCAGGTCGACGGCTTCGTCATCGAGTATAACCAGTCGAAGCGTGGATGTATCTCGTTGAAGCGATTCGAATTCGTCGACCACTTTGTTGACGGCACGCAAGGCTTCGAGGATTCCTGCTCCCGAGCTCTTGGCGACCTTGAGCATGATTCCCTCGTGCCCGTTGACTTTGAGGACACTCCGGTTTTTTTCATGTCCATAGGCTACCTTCGCGATATCACCGAGACGGAGAACCTGTCCTTCGAATCCTCCCTGGATGGCTAAAACCCGAAGTGCTTCTGGAGTGCGGAGTTCGCCGTACAGGGTCACTTTCGGTTCCTGCAGGGTTTCAATGTTTCCTGCAGGCTGGCGGATATTGTTTCGGTTTATCTCGTCCATCACCGTATTGAAGGGGATATTGTACTCTTCGAGTTTTGCCGGATTGACCCTGATATGGATTTCATCGGCGAGGTATCCCGAGCGGGTAACTCGACTGACTTCGGGAGCCGCGAGGAGCCTTTTTTCGAGATCGAGCGCACGAGCCTGAAGCCAGCGGCGCTGTTCTGTATCGAGCAGGTGTTCACCATGAAGGATCAGCCCGACATCGATAATTGCTTTACGGGATGTTTTGAAAACCCGAATGCGAGGATCGTTCCTTATAGCATCCGGAAGGTCGACGGCAAAGACCTCCTGCCGGATTTCGGTCACGATTGTGTCGATATTTCCGGGTTCGAGTTCGGCTGTTATGATACAGCTTGCCGTTGCTGTTGAACTGACGAGGCGTTGTATTCCCTCAACCGAACCAAGCGCTTCCTCGAGGGGATCGGTAACATGATATTCGACTTCCTCTGCCGACGCTCCCGGATAGTTTACGGATATCCTTACGGTATCGAAGGTGATATCCGGCAGTTCCTCCTTTTTAAGACCTGACCATGCGAGAAGTCCTGCGGCAAGAACTACCACAAAGACCATGTTGGTCAGAAGGTGCCGGTGTATGAAAAAGGCTATGACTCTATCAAGCACATCGACAGAACGATCGTTATCAGGTTTCCAGGTTCATATATTACCGAGAAATATGTTAATCCTTTGAAAATTATACGGCTCCTTGTATCTATCTACCAAACATGGTCTGTAAGAAAGAATGTGGGTAAGTGAAAATCTATGACAAAAAAAGTGCACATACGAACCTTCGGCTGTCAGATGAATCAGGCTGATTCGGAAATTATAACATCACTATTGCAGGATGAAGGGTATGTAGTGACGGATGTTGAAGACAGTGCGGATCTTGTAATACTCAATACTTGCGCCGTAAGAGAGAATGCGGTTGAGAAAATCATGAATACCCTGGATAACCTGAAAGGAAAGCGGCGGTTGCGGCCCGGTCTGCTTGTTGGGGTCATCGGTTGTGTTCCTCAATATTACCGGGAAAAAATGTTCGGTATGTCCGAAGGGATCGACTTTCTTGCCGGCCCGGATACCTATCGTCAATTGCCTCTGTTGATAGAAAATGCCGAACGGGGGATACGGGGGGCCAATCTTGCACATATTCCGGAAGAAACCTACCAGGGGATCGAGCCGTCCCGGACGGGGAGGATCAGCGCTTTTGTTCCCGTCATGAGGGGATGCAATAACATGTGTGCGTTCTGTGTCGTGCCGTTTACCAGAGGAAAAGAGCGAAGCCGATCGACAACATCGGTGATTGACGAAGTTGAGCGGCTCGTTGAGAAGGGGTATAAAGAAATAACGCTTCTCGGTCAGAATGTCAATTCCTATTATGACGGCGATACCGGTGACAGGTTTGCCGGACTGCTGGAAAAAGTAGGGATTGCAGCCAAGGGTGTGCGTGTGAGGTTTACCACATCACATCCGAAAGATATTTCCGAATCTCTGGTGCGTGTCATAGCGGAGCATGAAAATATCTGTAATGCGGTTCATCTGCCGGTGCAGTCAGGTTCGACGAGGATGCTCGAACTGATGAACAGGGGACACAGCAGGGAAGAGTACCTTGAAAAAATAGCGATGATCCGGAACTCCGTTCCCGGGGTTACGATTTCGACGGACCTTATTGCCGGATACTGCGGGGAAACCGAAGAAGATCATTGCGAAACGTTGCGCATGATGGAAGAGGTCCGCTTTGATTTCTCTTACATGTTCTACTACTCGGTACGGCCGGGCACCTATGCAGCCGAGCATTTGCCGGATGATGTGCCCGAAAAGGTGAAAAAGCGCAGGCTCGAAGAGATAATCGCTCTTCAAAACAGAATTTCGGGAGAGCTCCACAGCGCCGAAATCGGGAACGTCGTGGAAGTACTTGCCGAATCGGAAAGTAAACGGTCCGAAACAATGCTCATGGGCAGAACCGGAACAAACCGGGTTGTTGTTTTTGACCGCAATGGCTTCCTGCCGGGAGACCTGGTTCAGGTTTGTATTGCATCTTCGACATCGGCGACTCTCGTCGGAACGCCTGTCAGTTCTTCATAGGCTTTTTTATGTTATAGTCTATTTGTAAATTAGCTTTTTGCATGTGAGTATCTCGATCAACACAGCGCTCTCCAGTGAGCGAACTTCAGCAGTACAATGTCAGTTACCGTCAACCGCCGTTTGAGTATAACCGATAAGGTCCGGGCACATCTTGAAATACTCGATCCGGTGACCTGGATCAGTGTTTTTCCATATCTTGCGGGTGGAGTTATGGTTTCCGGAGCCATGCAGCCGACTCTTCACGATTATCTTCTTCTCCTTGCTCTTTTTTTAATGTTCGGTCCTTTGGGGACGGGTTTCAGCCAGTCTATCAACGATTATTATGACCTGGAACTCGATAGGGTGAATGAACCTACCCGGCCTGTTCCATCGGGAAGATTGACGGAAAATGAAGCAGTCTGGAACAGTGTTGTGGTTTTTCTCCTGGCTCTCGGGATAGGCATTTTTCTCGGACTCTATATTGGAGGTACCCGGGGGATGATCATTCTTGGTTCCATCGTGGCCGGTTTGATCATAGGATATATTTATTCTGCACCACCGTTCAAGCTAAAGAAGAACATTCTTACATCAGCTCCAGCTGTTGGATTTTACTATGGTTTTATAACCTGGTTTTCCGCTAATGCACTGTTCAGCGACATTCGCCCTGAAGTCTACTGGCTTGCCGGACTTAACTTCTTTATGGCGGTGGCTTTGATCATTCTCAACGATTTCAAGTCGGCAGAAGGAGACAGGAAAGGTGGATTGAAGTCGTTGACCGTCATGATAGGTTCGAAGGGCACATTTCTTGTGTCTTTCATTATTATCGATCTTGTTTTTCTCGTTTTTGCGTGGCTCGAGTTTCGATGGGGTCTTTACCCGCTGGTTCTGCTGATGTTGGGAGGGCTCTTACTGAACATCATACTGCAGGTAAGACTCTATAGAGATCCGGCGAGCGGTCTTTCCATAGCGAATACCGTTGTCGAGGACGGGTTCGGCAACGCGATCGGTCAGAGTGAGGTTGTCGAGCACAAGGCCTTCTTACAGTTTCAGGTTGCAAACAATATTTTATTCCTGTTCAATAACCTTATCGCTGCTGGTGCAATTGGACTACAGTATATGAACTGATTATCTGAAAGTTGTTTTTTGAAAAAGTACTTTTGGTTTTCCGTTGCAATACATTATGGGTTTTTTAAATGGTACAGGATTTATAAATTCCTTCCCTTGGCAAGGGGGGGCACCGTGGAAAGATGGCGCGAGGTGCTCCAGAGGGCCATGCCTTTTGCTTTCATGTATAAAATAGAGAACGTATTAAAGAGGTCTCATGTCAGTTATCGCTAAAAAACGTTTAAGTTTTACGGACAAGGTAAGAGCTCACCTTGAAATACTCGATCCGGTGACCTGGATCAGTGTGTTTCCGCCATTGGCTGGAGGTGTCATGGCGTCAGGGGCTATGCAGCCCACGTTGCATGATTATTTATTGCTTCTCGGGATTTTTTTGATGTTTGGTCCTTTGGGCACAGGGTTCAGCCAGACCATAAACGATTATTACGACCTTGAACTCGACAAGGTCAACGAGCCTACAAGGCCTATTCCTTCGGGTCGTCTGACCAAGAAGGAGGCTGCATGGAACAGTGTTGTCGTTGCTGTTCTGGCTCTTGCAATCGGTATCGCTCTTTGGCTGCATATAGGCGGTACCAGAGGGTTGATTATCGTTTCTTCGATCACGGCAGGCTTGTTTGTTGCCTATATCTACTCGGCTCCTCCACTCAAGCTGAAGAAGAACATTCTCACCTCTGCACCGGCGGTGGGTTTTTCATACAGCTTTATTACGTTTTTTTCGGCAAACGCACTGTTCAGTGACATTCGTCCGGAAGTATACTGGCTGGCAGGACTCAACTTTTTCATGGCTGTCGCGCTGATTATTCTCAATGACTTCAAGTCTGTCAAAGGAGACAAGGAAGGCGGTTTGAAATCATTGACGGTGATGATCGGCACCCGAGGTACGTTTCTGGTGTCGTTTATTATTATCGATGTGGTGTTTCTTGTTTTCGCCTGGCTCGAGTACCAATGGGGATTTTATTACCTGGTCGTTTTAATGCTCGGAGGGCTTGCCATGAATATTTACCTTCAGGTAAAACTTTTTATCGATCCCAAAAGCGGGGTGGGATTTATGGAAAGTGCCGTTGATGATGTGTTTGGCAATACGATAGGACAAAGTGATGTTTCCGAACATAAAGCATATCTGAGATTTCAGGTGGCGAACAATGTGTTGTTTTTATCCAACAACCTTTTTGCTGCTGGTGCTATCGGTATGAAATATATGTAAGGGTTGTGTCGTTGTTTTGCCGTAAACAAAAAAATCAGCTGTAATGGGTACTGTACAAATGACTTTTTTTTCCCTTCCGGTTGTTTGGCATAACACTCTGGTGGCCGCTCTTTCCCTCGTGTATGTTTTCAGCGTACCCCCCCTTTTAGATTACCTGGTGACGAATCATAAGCTATCGAGGGATATAAGCCGTAAGATCACTCATATCTGTGCAGGATCGGTAATCGTTTTTTTGCCTTTGTTTCAAGATGGCCACTGGACACAGTATCTGAACGTTTCCCTCTTTGTTATCTGGGGAATGCTTTTTTTGCAGAAGGGGTTTTTTGCTGCAGAAGATGATCAGGCCATCAAAACCATGACTCGAACCGGTGACCGGCGTGAACTGTTGAAAGGAACACTGTATTTTGCGATAGTCGGTATTATCTGTGGCACCGTTTACTACAAACAGGTGCCCGGTATTCTTGCTATGGCTATTCTCGGTTGGGGGGACGGGCTTGCGCCTATTGTCGGCATGAAGCTCGGAAAAATGAAGTACAAGGCATTCTGCGAAAAAACCGTAGAGGGAAGTCTCGCTTTTTTTGCAGGGAGTGCTCTGGCCGGGATGTTTTTCGTCTGGCTGATCGTACCGGAAGCATTCAATCTTTCAACTATCCTCATCATTGCGCTTGCGGCAACCATTCTCGAGGGACTGAGTCCGAAAGAGGTTGACAATATTCTTATTCCATTGGCAGTGATAGGACTTACCTACCTTCTTTGAACGGAGTGACGAAACTCGCACCCGCATGTCGAAAAGTTTCTTTGTCAGTGATATTCACTTCGGGCTTCAGCCCGATCAGCAAGAGAGTCGCAAAATGGAGCGTTTCGAATATCTTGCTGAAATAGTTCGAAAAGACGGGAAGGCTCTTTTCCTGGTCGGTGATATTCTTGATTACTGGATGGAGTTTCGACATGTTATCCCAAAATATTTCGATGGTTTTCTTTGCTTGCTCAAGAGGCTCGTTCGAGAGGGTGTCGAGGTGCATTATCACGCAGGTAATCATGATTTCTATCTCGGAGATTATTTCAACAAATCGCTGGGTGTGCAAACATGGTACGGTATTCGGGAGACTCTCATCAGCGGAAAAAAGTTTATTATCGCTCATGGTGACGGTCTGGATCAAAACGATATCGGGTATCGGCTTTTTGTCAAGCTTGTTCGTAACCGGTTCAATCTGTTTTTGCTCTCAAACATGCAACCGGATCTTGCAATCGCCATAATGAGGAAGTTTTCACGTTTGAGCCGCAAGCATGGCAGACCGGGCATGCATGGGGAGGCTGATTTTTTATTCCAGTATGCTGACGCTATGGCCGGGAAAAAAGATTTTGACTATTTTGTGTGCGGTCACAGCCATGTGCGGGGTCAGAAGCAATTATCCAACAACCGCAGTCAGTATATCAATCTCGGGACATGGATCAACGGAGAGTATCCTTATGGTGTCTGTGAAGAAGGGGTTTTTACCTTGCACCAGCTGTAGAGAGATTCCTATTAAACAACAATATAATCATGACAATGAGTGTAACTGAAAACATTTTGAAACTGGGTTTGCCGAAAGGGAGTTTGCAGGACTCGACGCTGGATTTGTTTGCAAAAGCAGGGTTTCATTTTTCTGTCAAGAGCCGTTCATATTTTCCATCTATAGATGACGATGAACTGGAGGCTATACTTATTCGTGCTCAAGAGATGGCACACTATGTCGAGCTTGGGGCATTTGATGTCGGACTTACAGGAAAAGATTGGATCATCGAGACCGACGCCGACGTTGTCGAAGTATCGGATCTGGTTTATTCCAAAGCTTCCATGAGACCTGTTCGATGGGTTCTCGCTGTTCCTGAGAGTTCACCGATCCGGTCGGTAAAGGACCTCGAAGGGAAACAGATCGCTACCGAAGTTGTCAACATTGCAAAAAAATATCTCAAAAAGCATGGGGTCAGCGCCCATGTGGAATTCAGCTGGGGTGCAACGGAGGTAAAACCACCCGAGCTTGCCGACGCGATTGTCGAGGTTACCGAAACAGGTAGTTCTCTCCGTGCCAACAAGCTTCGTATCGTTGATGTTCTGCTTGAGTCGAACACAAAGCTCATTGCCAACAAAAATTCGTGGAACGATCCATGGAAACGGGAAAAAATAGAGAACATGGCCATGCTTTTACAGGGTGCCATCAATGCTCAGGGAAAAGTCGGGCTCAAAATGAATGCACCCAAGGCATCTCTGGATAGCATTATCGGCATCATTCCTGCCCTTCGCCAACCGACAATCGCTTATCTTGCCGATGGGGAATGGGTTGCACTTGAAGTTATTGTAGAGGAAAAGATAGTTCGTTCCGTTATTCCCGAACTGAAAAGAGCGGGTGCCGAAGGTGTTTTCGAGTATAATATAAGCAAGCTGATCGACTAATTCCTGAACAGGGCAATAGCCCGGCATACCGGGCTGTAAGGTACAGAGAACACAGCTGTAGTGAATTACCGCAAGCTTCCTGCAACAACGCAGATTCTGTATGGTCGGTTATTGCTCAATTCAGGCGAGTTTTTTCGGGCAGAAGTCCTGCGTTTTCGTCTTGGTTTACCCTTCAGCGATCACTCTGTATACATCGACAGAGGTTAAAACAACGCCATCTCGTTTCATTGAAGGAATACGATGCATACATAATAACTCATTAGGACGTTATATTGTAGAGTGTTTCAGATCGTAAAAGCTTTACTCGTCACCAGGGCTGCTCATTGTATTGTTATTGTTACGAACACGAACGATTCGCGTGCAAGGCGAACGGAGCACAGAACCAGGAGTGAAACTGTACTCATCAGTCCTGTAATGAGTTTTTTATGTAGTCATCCTCGGGTTTGAACCGGGGATCCATCTTTCAAAGAAAGTCAGTATGGGTGTCGTATCCCTGTGAAGTCTGAACACCTGTTTGACGGGGCGGCATGACTCTCTGCCGGAAACCTATGTATGGTGACCGAGCCATGGAAGCAGTGCTTTTGAGACAGTCTCATGAGGATTTCCGTCACCGCTCGACAAAGTAATTGAATCGCGGAACAAATAAAGAGAGGTGCCCACTTGTCACTACTCGACCCGATGCTTGTCTATCAGCTCATAATCACCTTCTGTCTTCTTGCCTTTCTCGGTATTCTGCTCTGGAACATGAGGGAACTGCCCTTCCTTCCAAAGCACAAACCGGAGACCGGTTCGCCGCTTGTTTCCGTCCTTGTGCCTGCACGCAATGAAGAAAACAACATAAAGCGCTGTATTACCTCTCTCCTGCATCAGGAGTATGAAAATTACGAACTGATTGTTCTCGATGACGGTTCAGCCGACCGTACCGGAGAGATTCTTGACATGTTGCTGTGTTCGGACGGTGGGACTCGGCTTCGGATTATGGCGGGTAAACCGTTGCCATCGGGCTGGCACGGAAAGGCATGGGCATGCGACCAACTGGGAAAAGTGGCCAAGGGAGAGCTTTTACTCTTTACCGATGCCGACACCTGTCATTCCCCTGATAGTATTTCCCGGTCAGTTGCAGCCATAGAGGAGAGCGACGCCGATCTTCTGTCCATGACACCGCGTCAGGAAATGAGGTCCTTTTGGGAAAAGCTGGTCGTTCCTTTGATTTATTTCATTCTGCTCTGCTACCTTCCGCTGAAACTTGTTCCGGCGACACAGGCTCCTTCACTGTGTTTTGCGAACGGCCAGTTTCTGATGTTCAGACGCGACATGTATAAATGCATTGGAGGTCATGCTGCGGTGTGTACCGATCTTGTCGAAGATGTCTGGCTTTGCAAAGCTGTAAAGAGACAGGGCGGAAAAGTAGTGAGCTACAATGGAATGGAAACCGTGAGCTGCCGGATGTACAGGACTTTTGACGAGGTATGGCAGGGATTTTCGAAAAACCTTTTTGCCGGGCTGGGCTATCATTCCTTCGGGCTGTTCTTTCTTATGCTGGTTACGGCTTTGGTCTACATCGTGCCTTACGGCTTCGTTGCCGCATCAGCGGTGGCCGCTGATTTTTCAATTGTGTATTTCTGGTTTCCTCTCTTGCAGGTATGTATAGCCCTTTTATGCAGGCTGTTGATCGCTGGCAGGTTCCGCCAGCCCATAACGGGAGCTTTGCTGCATGTATTCTCACAGGTCGTATTACTCGGTATAGCCGTCAACTCATTTTATCTCGTTAAATTTGGTAACGGATCACAATGGAAAGGGAGGCGGTACAATTTTTCCGGAAAGAGGGGATAGCTTTTTCGTGCGGTTTAGTTGTACAAGTAAGGCGATAACCCAGAAAGGAAAAGGAACAACTATGGAAACCATTGCAGTAAGTGAACTGCTGGCCAATCTCAAAAACGTAATGCGGCGTGTCGAGCGCGGTGAAACCCTTGAGATTACCTCGATGGGAAAGGTGATTGCGCGTCTTGTTCCTCCGGAAGGCGAGCAGCAGGAAGCGAGAAGGAAACTGAAAGAAATAGCACGAACGGCATCACTGCATGACGTTTTTTCTCCACTCGGTGAAGAGTGGGAGGCTGAAAAGCAAAAATCATTCTCGAAACGTATGTGATTTTCTGGGATGCAATGACCCGATCGAATTTGAGCGTTCACTGATGCATCGAGTGTGTGTTCGGAGCCAAAAATCTTCCTGAATAGGCAAGATCCCTCAAACAATCCGTCTTTTTTTTTATTTTTACAGCGTATGTTTTACAGCTGAAATAGTTTTTGCTCAATTACGTTAAACCTCAACAGTGTCATGGGTTTTTTATCAAAATTGTTCGGAAAAAAGGAAGAGGAACTCAAACGCCCCCAGGTCAGGGAGGACGAAGCCCTGATCAAGACTCTTGAAGGCCATGAAGACAGGGTGCTCGGTGTCCGGTTCAGTCCGGATGGTAAAAAACTGGTGAGCGGCAGTTTCGATGAAAAAGTCATGCTCTGGGATGTAGAAACAGGTCAGGTATTGCATACGATGTCGGGTCATACAACCTGGGTCAAGTGTGTCGATTACAGTCCTGATGGAGACAAGGTTGCAAGCGGTAGCATCGACAGTACGGTGAGAATCTGGGATGTTGAAACAGGCAAATGCCTCCATGTCTGCAAAGGTCACGACACAGAGGTGCGCATGATTGCTTTCAGCCCTGACGGCAGGACGCTTGCAAGCTGTTCACGTGATACGACGCTCAAACTCTGGGATGTCGAGTCTGGCAACGAGCTGAAAACCCTTACCGGTCATACATCCTATATCGAGTGTGTGGCTTTCAGCCATGACGGAAAGAAACTGGTCAGTTGCGGTGAAGAACCGGTGGTCCGGATATGGGATATCGAAAGCGGCAAGAATACGGCCAGTTACAATACAAAGGATCGGCTTTCTCATTCGGTCAGCTTCAGCCCTGACGACTCGCTTGTTATCCTCTGTGGCCGTGATGCGGCTGTCAAGATACTCGATGCCGGTTCCGGGGAAATAAAGCATATCATGGAAGGCCATGAGGATGGCGTTCGCGGTGTTTGTTTCAGCCCTGATGGTAAAAAAGCAGCCAGTGTTGCAAATGACGAATCCGTTCGTCTCTGGGAAGTGGAGACAGGAAAACCGCTGCATACGTATCGGGGCCACGTGCTCGAGGTGCAGTCCGTGGATATTTCGCCTGACGGTAAAATAATTGTCAGCGGTAGCGACGATCGCAAGATCAAGCTATGGGCGGTAAAGTAGTACGGCGTTCACTGCCTTTACGAAAAGAGTTTTCTTGCGAAACCAAGCAGTCCGCCCAGGTCGCCGGCCTTGTCGATGATGTTTTCCATCAGAGAACCGTCGGGGCTGGCCTTGTCGATCATTTCCGGCAAGGCATCGGCAAGAGCGTCTTCAGCGCTCTTTTCGCTCAGGCCGAGTGTGGATGCGAAGTCGGCTATTTTATCGGGACCGATCAGGTTTTTGATGGTTTCGCCTGAGACCGACTCGTTTGCGCCGTTCCCGAGCCATGACGCGGCAACGTCACCTAGCTCGGATTCCTTCATTTTTCCAAGCAGTGTGCCAAAATCAAGTTTCCCTTCGTTTCCTTTGAAAAGATTGCCGAGAGCCGATGAAAGCCGAGCCGTGTCGAGAGACGTTGTCGTTTCGTCATCGTTACCCTGGATAACCGATGCGCCCAGGTTAAGCAGGTTTTCAATGTTCATGGTTGGCGGTATTTCAGGATGAAAGAATAAGGGTTGATGTAGTAAAACAGTTTTTTAAGTGTACCCAAAATTATTACAAGAACTTTGAAAAATGTTTGTCAGCCCAAACAGGGTCATACTGCTCGATATAGGTAATGTCATTGTTGATGTTGATTTCGGTGCATTCTGTACAACGGTTGCAGCGAGGTCCGGTGACGAAAAAGCTGTTTTTGAGAAGTTCTGTGTTGGCGATTTCAAAGGCAGGCTCGATAGTGGAGATGTTTCGATCACCACTTTTCTTCAAAACATAGCTCATGATCCGCTTGTCCGGACTATCTCTATACAGGAAGTCAAAAAAGCTTGGCAAAACATTTTTTCGCTTAAAGAAGGTGCCCGAGAAGGGATTGCCCGGTTGAAGCGGAATCATCGTGTATGGGTTATGAGTGATACCGATCCTTTACATTTTGCCGCTCTTTTGAACAGGTTTCCTGTATTGAGGGCGATGGATCGCTTCTACCTTTCCTTTGAGCACGGTTTTCTGAAAAGCTCTCCAGAAGCCTTTGTTCATGTTATGGAATCGTCCGGTATCGAACCTGATGATTTTCTTTTGATCGACGATAAGCCTGACAACTGTTTTTCCTGCAAAAGTATCGGGGTCGATAGTATACTTTTTACAAGCTGGAGCGACCTGCCGGGAAAACGTCTTTTTTCCGGTTGAAAGGATTTCGGAAGCTATGCCGCAACGATGAGAGTGACAAATACCATAACGATTGAAGATTCGGATATAGATATCCGGGCTCTGCGGTCTCGAGGTCCGGGAGGGCAAAATGTCAACAAGGTTGCCACGGCAATTCAATTGCGTTTCGATATTCGTGCGTCTTCTTTACCGGACATTTGCAAGAAAAGGCTTCTCGCCCTTCATGACAAGCGGATCACAAAGGATGGAGTGATTGTTATCAAGGCCCAACAGTATCGTTCGCAGGACAAAAACCGTCAGGATGCTCTTGACCGCCTGAAAGCGATTGTTCAGGGCGTGATGAAAACCCGAAAAGTGAGAAGAGCGACCCGTCCAACCTCCTCTTCAAAGGAAAATCGGCTCGAAGGAAAGGCAAGGAGGAGCCGGATAAAGCGGTTGCGAAAAAAGGTGGATGAAGAATGAATGGCCGGTACTTTCAAATGTATCGGACCGTTGGGGAGGTTTTCGGGAGAGTTGTTTTTTGCAGTTACTGGGTAGAATGCGGTTCAAGACGAAGCAGTTTGCCGTTCCTACTGTCCGTTAACAGATACAGGTAGCCGTCAGGTCCTGTCCGGACATCCCGGATCCGTTCTTTCAAATCCTTCAACAGGATTTCCTGATCGATGATTTGTTCTCCTTGCAGTATAACCCTTCTGAGGTGCCGTTGTACCAGTGCTCCGATAAAGATATTGCCTTTCCAATCCGGAAAAGCATTACCGTCATATATGGTCATACCCGAAGGGGCTATAGAGGGGATCCAGTAAGCCGAGGGTTGTTCCATCCCTGGGAGTGCTGTCTTCTCGGAAATGATAGCTCCACTGTAATCCACTCCATACGTTATGGCAGGCCATCCGTAATTTGCTCCTGATTTGAGTATGTTGAGTTCATCGCCGCCTTTAGGACCATGTTCATGGAACCAGATGTTTCCTGTTTCCGGATGAAGAGCGATTCCCTGCACGTTTCGGTTTCCGTAGGTGTAGAGCTCGGGTTGATAGTCATTACGGTCGATATATGGGTTGTCATGCGGAAGAGTGCCATCGGGATTGATACGGATAATCGAGCCGAGGTGGTTCGATGTGTTCTGAGCCTCGTGCATTCGGCCTTTTTCTCCAAGGGAGATAATGAGCGTTTCGTCCGGGGCGAAAAGAAGGCGAGAACCGAAATGTATACTGGAAGATGTTTTTGGTATGGCCCGGAAAATAACCTGTACGTTTTTCAATGATGACCGGTCGAGAACGGCGCGGGCAACTTCCGTTCCGTAGCCCCCATCACCTTCTGCGACAAAAGAGAAGTAGAGGGTCCGGTTTGCAGTGAAATCAGGATCGAGGATGACGTCGAGCAGGCCTCCCTGTCCGGTCGGGTGGATATCGGGAAGACCGGTTATAGGATGAAGTTCACCGTCTACTTCGTACCGCAACATGTTACCGCTTCTTTCGGTGATCAGAATATCGCCATCAGGAAGAAAGGCGAGAGACCATGGAAAATCAAGGTTGTCGAGTACGGTCACGATCCTGAAGTCTTTCGATGCCGGAGCTGTTTCTGGTGGCTTTGCTGCACAAGCTGTCAGGAAACAGAAAGAAAAAAGCAGGTGCAGGAGAGTTCTATAGATGACCATGGTTCAAATCTCTTTCGTGGTTGTCCTTGATTACAAAGACAACGAACCGGAGATGTGAAAGGTTGCGAGTGGGGAAGAAAAATGAAAAAACAAGTGATCGTCAGTGGTTCGGTTTCACCTCATGGTTGTCGACTCCGGGCTTGCTTCCCTCTTTTCATGTCATCCTCGGGCTTGACCCGGGGATCCATCTTATATTCTGAAAGCCCTCATGGATGCCGCATCAAGTGCGGCATGACTTTGGGGGGGATGAGATGCCGTATCGAGTGCGGCATGACATAAGGAGAATGGGATACATAGCTTTTTGTAAGGGGTTGAACGGTCAGTTCAGTGTAGATGCATTGTCTGTAGAGGGTTTTGAAAGCTCGGCAACAAGCATGTCGCGATTTTCAAGCTGCATGTGGAAAACGGATACCTGGGCGAGAAAATTGTCCATTTCTGCTTTTGGCAGGCCTTTTGTTTTGCAAGCCGATTTGAGTGCGACAAGAGGATTGAGAAGCTTTCCATGGTGAACAACCCTGAAATCAAGGTGTGGACCGGTTGATCGACCTGTGGAGCCTACATAACCGATAACCTGTCCTTGTGTTACTCGACTTCCGCTTCTCGCATTGGCGCTGAAACGGCTCAGGTGAAGGTACTTGGTATGATAACCGTTCGCGTGTGCTATGGTTACCATGTTGCCGGCAGCACCTTTCCTTCCGCGAAAAACAATTTTACCATTGGCAACGGCATAAACCGGTGTACCTCTTGGTGCTGCGAAGTCTACGCCGCCATGGAAATGACGTTTTCTCAGGATAGGATGTGTTCTGTAACCGAAACGGCTCGAAACTCTCGAATAGCTGCACGGGTTGATAAAGAATGAACTGATAACGGACTGACCTTTCTCGTCATAATAACCGGTGTTCCCTTTTGAATCGGTAAACCGATACGCTGTTGACGGCTGGTTGTCGATAAATATTTCTGCAGCCAGAATTTTGCCGATGCCGACAAATTCATCTCCGAGCCACTGCTCTTCAAACAATATATTATAAGCTGTTCCCGGTTGTATGTCCCGCTTGAAATTTATCTTGTAAGCAAAAAGTTTTTGGAGCTGGGTGATCAAGCCATAACGTTTGTGCTGCTGGAGTTCCGCGGCAAGATTTGAGGATATGGTTCCTGTCAGTGCGGAGACACGGTTTTGGTATTCAAATGTTTCCTGCCAGATATTGAAGGTTTCCGCTTCAGGATCTCTTTGAACATGCAGAACATTCGATGGAGATTGTTGATAGGTAAAGCAAAGAAAACAGCCTGAAGGGTCTTTTTCGATAAGGTAGGACTTGCCGGGACGAAAATTTCTGATCGAGAAGTTCCCTTTAAGCTGTGTCGTGATTTCATGTATTTCCCTGGGTGAAAGTCCTTCTCCGGTAAGGATGCTGTAGAGCGACTCTCCTTTTTGAATCGTTTCTTCGGAGATGATATTGGATAATATCGATTCTTCTTCTATTTCGACATTTTCCAATTCTGTCGTTGCGCCAAGTTCATCATCGTAGTTGTGTAAGAACGGAGACGTTGAGACCAATACGCCTGAGATTCCGATTACTGCAATAACTGTCACAGCTACAAGTACTTTCAATAGCCATGTCCGGTTTTCTTTCAGCGGTTTTTTTGCATTCACCATAGTCGACCTTTTGTTATTTGTTCATTCACTGAGTATGCACGCAAGTTCATAGCTCATCTATTCTTTCGCCTATAAATCGACTGATACAGCCTTGTATATGACAGGATGATTCTGTACTGCATATCTTCGTGGTAGGTTTTTCAAATTTAAAAGGAAAATGGGCATTTCACAAAAAAAACAGGGAGGTAAGCACTCATTTTAGGAAAAAATGTGATGAGTGGCGGCGTTTAGTGACTTTTTAAGTCAAACGTAATGTGAGTACATTGAAAAAAGACTGTTTCTTTTCAGGATGGTCGGGAGAGGTATGTTTGCTACTCCGTAAGCAATCGATGATATCGTCATGGAACTCGAGGTCTGGCAAATACTCGGCATTTCGTTAGGATTGGGACTGCTCGTGGGCCTTCAGCGAGAGTGGTCAAAAGCCGAGGGTGCGGGAATTCGTACCTATCCCATGATTTCCGTGTTTGGCACTGTCTGCGCAATTCTTGCGGAACAGTACGGTGGGGGTATTCTCGTTGGGGGAATTCTTGCTGTCGGTGCGATGATGGTCGTCATGAAAATCATGATGAACATCAATCTTCCTTCATCCGAGCATCCTCATGCCGGTCCTACAACCGGTATGGCTGCACTGTTGATGTTCGCCGTCGGTGCGATGCTTGCAATGGGTATGACCGTACCTGCAATAGCGATAGGCGGAGGTATCGCGGTATTGCTTCAGTGGAAACAGCCGTTGCATGGTTTTGTCAAGCGCATAGGCAAATCGGACATTCAGGCTATTTTCAGACTTGTGCTTATTGCCATGGTTGTGCTGCCTGTATTACCGGATAAAAATCTCGGGCCGTTTGGTGTGTTGAATCCTTCGCATATCTGGCTCATGGTTGTGTTCATCGTCGGTATCAGTGTCAGCAGCTATCTCGTCGCAAAATTTCTCGGCCAGAAAACGGGTTTACTGCTTGGCGGTATCCTCGGCGGTCTTATTTCGAGTACTGCAACCACCATAAGCTACGCTCGCCGCTCAAAAACCATTCCCGGAACATCGTCTCTTGCTGCAATGGTAATCATGATTGCTTCGACAATCGTTTTTGTGCGGGTTGGATTTGAGGTTGCTGTCGTTGCACCGGGGATTTTGCCATATGTGCTGCCGCAGTTTGGCGTCATGTGTATGTATATGGGTCTGATAGCTTTTGCTGCTCATTTTTTTACCGGAGAGAGCGATGAGACGCTGCCGGAAGCTGAAGACCCGTCCGACCTTGGGGCTGCCGTTGCCTTCGGTGCATTGTATGCGTTCGTACTTGTTGCTGTAGCTGCTGCAAAAGAGTTTTTCGGCGATCAGGGACTGTATATTGTCGCGGCTCTTTCCGGGCTTACGGATATGGATGCCATAACTCTTTCAACCGCGAGATTGATCGAGGCTGAAAAAGTTGGTATAGACACAGGGTGGAGGATGATGATGCTTGGTGCAATGTCCAATATTCTGTTCAAGGCCGCTGCAGTCGCGGTTCTGGGAAATCGCCGACTTTTTTTTCGTATTGCATTGCTTTTCGGGATTTCTCTTGCCGGTGGGATGGCGCTTTTGTTGTTCTGGCCGAAAGTGGGGTGAGTGGAAATGGAAAATGAGCAAATCGATTGAGATGTAGCGGTATGATCTTTGCATGTGTCAACGGTATTTTTAATATGATATGATCCTCACTGGCGAGCGATCTCTCCAATGGGATATCCAGAAGGCCGGATTGCCTCGAGGATCAGATTTTTGACTGTTTACTTTTTGAATGTTGACGTTAAAGAAGTGCATTATGCTGAAAACAAATGAAAAAGATCTTGTGGAATTTTTACTGCAGTGTCAGCCGGGACCGCCAAAAACAAGAGGTAGCTGGAGCATCGATCATCACGGTGTACCTTTTCTTCTTCCTTCCATAGGTGGGATAACCCTGAATGTGCAAGTTGGGGACAGTGCTTTTGGTTGGGCGGGAGATCATGTCGAACCCGGTGTGAGTTGTACTGCAGATACGCATAAACCGTTTGATCACCCGAACAATGCATTACAGATTTACTCATGTGTCGGCAATACGGCAACGATTGTCTCAGGTGATGCAAAGGGGGAGAATGGGGTTGTTCTCGGTCATCATGGCGGCTCCGAGCATGTGATGGTTGATTTTCCAAAAGATGTCAAACAGGAGCTCATCTACAGTGATACCATCGTGATTCACGCTAAAGGTCAGGGACTGAAACTCCTCGATTATCCCGACATTGTTCCTTTCAATCTCGATCCGGGATTGCTGAAAAAAATGAAGATCAGAGCAGCAGGAGATGGTGTCCTTCAGGTTCCGGTTACCACGGTTGTTCCCGCGGCATGCATGGGGTCCGGAGTAGGTGCTTCCCATGTTGCAAAAGGTGACTACGATATCATGACGAGCGATGAGGAAACTGTCGGTAAGTACGGGCTCGACAAAATCCGGTTTGGGGATTTTGTCGCGCTTCTCGATCACGATAACCGTTATGGCAGAGCATACCGCCAGGGGGCGGTTTCTATCGGTGTCGTAGTCCACAGCGACTGCCTCGTTGCAGGTCATGGTCCCGGGGTGACGACTGTCATGACCTGCGCAGCAGCACAGATTCAGCCCGTTATCGATCCTTCTGCCAATATTGCCGATCTTTTCGGAATCGGTACTCCTTTGGACGATGGTAAAAAGAAAAGTAGAAAAAAGAAGAGTATATAATATCGCTTGAATGACGCTGGAATTTTTCTTTATCCTTTTCCGTTAATGTAGTTTGCGTGCTCAGGAAATGATTTTGCCTTTTATGTGAACATTGGGATTATTGTTAAAAATACTCTAATGGAGGGCTATCATGGCAATTAAACTGTACGGTCGAGATCCGCTGAAAATGTTTGAAAATGTTTTCAGCGAAACGATGACACCTCTTTTTTCGTCCATGGCTCCATCTTTCAGGGTCGATGTAAGTGAAGATGAAAAAACTATTTACATCGATGCTGATATGCCGGGGGTAAAGAAGGAAGATGTCAAGATCAGCATGGATGAAGATATTCTTACCATCAATGCAGAAAGAACGCATGAGGAAGAAGAGAAAAAGAAAGACTATCATAGGATAGAGCGTTCCTACGGCAGCATGAGCAGGAGCTTCACCGTGGGAGAGAACGTCGATTCCGACAATATCGAGGCGAGCTACGACAACGGCGTTCTTCATATCGTTCTTCCGAAGAAAGAGCCGGCAGAGACGGTGAAAAAGGAAATCGATGTGAAGTGAAATATGAAAACGGTAAACAAGAAACCCTCCGGACTGGAGGGTTTCTTGTTGTTGTCATGTCGCACTTGATGCGGCATCCATAGAGGCCTTCAGGAAAAGATGGATCCCCGGGTCAAGCCCGAGGATGACATGAAGAGGTGTGTTATGCTGTCCCTGTCGAATAGTTGTTTTGGATCAACAGTTACGAACGGTTGATGAACTGCGGTCTTTGATGGTGCTTTCATCGAACTCATCCCAGTCGTGTTCGTCATGTTCACGCTGATAACCGGCTTCTTTCAAGCCGAAGCTCATATCGGCAACCATTTCCGGCCTTTTTTCCTTCAGGTTTTTCACCTCTTCCTGAGTGAGGATTCTTGATTTATCGAAACCGAGATCGATCTCTATCTTGCGGTTCTTTGTCTTGACCCGGTCGATATCGTAGAACCTTTTTGTGAGGGTTGTCTGAGCGAAGGCTTTGAGACAGCCGAGCATGTACTTACGAACATATGAATCTTTGATCCAGGGGTAGCTGAAGAACGTCTTGCGGGCATAGAACCGTCCATATGACTTCAATACTCCCTTGAGAACATCTTCACGTTCCATGTTGTCCGGTTTGATGATCGGAGAAACGAAGTTGTAACGCGAATAATCCCGGACTTCAACCCTGTCGCCAAGCTCTTTGAAGAGGTCGGAGAACGGCCACGGCGTGTATATTGTCCAGTTGGCCATATCCGGATCCCAGTCCTTGCAAAGCTGATAGGTTTCCTCGATGGTTTGCGGTGTTTCGTGTTCGAGTCCCATAACGAACTGAGCTTCTGCAACGATTCCGTTTTTCTGCAACAGTTTGATGGCGTATTTGTTTTCCTCGATGGTTGTTTCTTTGCGGAAACGGTTCAGATTCATCTGGCTGGCCGCTTCCGTGCCGAGTGAAACATGGACCAGACCGGCCTTGCGGTAGAATGGCAGCAGGTCTTCATCACGCATGATATCGGTCACCCTGGTGTTGATTCCCCAGGTTACATCGAGTTTTCTATCGATGAGTTCCTGGCAGAGAGAGACGAATTTCTGTTTGTTGATTGTCGGTTCTTCATCGGCAAGAATAAAAAATCCGACATTATATTTTTTGACGAGAATCTCGATTTCATCGACAAAGTGTTTCGGACTTCTCGCTCGATACCGTCTCCAGAACTGCCACTGTGAACAAAAAGTACAGGTAAACGGACATCCTCGGGCAAAATTCGGAACCGCAAGACGGCAATTGAGCGGTGTATAGATATATTGGTCCCAGTCATAGAGACTCCAATCCGGTGTCAGGTCGTCGAGATCCTCGATAACTGGATGAGCAGGAGTGGCATGAACTTCGCCTTCGTCATTGATATAGGCGATACCGGTAATGTTTTCTCGTTCTTTCAGGTCGTTGCCGGCATTGATGGCATTGACGATGTTGACGGCAACTTCTTCTCCTTCTCCACGGATAACATAATCGGTTTCGGGAGCTTCGGTCAGAACCTGCGGGTACATGAAGGTCGAGTGAATGCCGCCCATGATCGTTTTGATCTTCGGGTTGACCTTTTTGGCGATCTTCATGATATCCTGTGCTTTGAAAATAGAGGGCGTGATATTGGTTGTCATGACCACGTCCGGTTTGTTTTTCCGGATGATTTCCTCAATAGTTTCGTCCGGAAGATCTTCGGCCATGGCATCGACAAAACGAATTTGCGTATAGCCTGCTTTTTTCAGTGCACCGCCGATGTAAGCTACCCAGCTTGGTGTCCAGTTTCCGGCGATTTCGGCTCCTCCAGAGTGATAATTTGGCTGAACCATCAAAATTTTCATCGGTATCCACCCTCCTGATAAGTGTTGTTATAAGCTGTAGGGTTCCAATATTTCTGTTTTTTTCAGGATTCCCTGCCGAGCTTTTGTCTGAAAAAAGTTTGAAATAGTAACTATCCTTATAGGTTCTGAAAATATATCGAACTGCTAATTTACAATTAATTTCTCAAAATTAACATGAAAGGTCTCGATATTACTTCCTTTCGGCGTACATGAGCATGGTGTGATAAAACCCGAAACTTATTTTTTTTCTGTTCTTTACAACCATTCCGGTTTGTTCCATGGCTTTCTTCATATTTTCATCAGTGATCATCTGAATTGTCGTTCGACGCTCTTTCTTCGGAAAAAAACCTCCTAACCAGTGCTGGAATGCCAGAATTCTGTTATACGGGGCATAGGTGAAAATGATCGGGCCTTTGGTGAGGCTGGCAAGGTTTGTAAATGCCTCTATGAATCCTTCTGCAGGATAATGAATGAGAACATCGAAACAAACCACCGCATCATAGGTGCCTTTAACCGATTCGATAGTGTTTACCTCGAAATCTATTTTTTTCTCAACTCCTCTTGAAACAGCTTCTTCACGAGACTTGTTGACCATCTGGGCTGCAATATCGACAGCCTTGACACCATAGCCGTTGCCGGCAAGGCGAATGCTGAAAAGACCTGTACCGCATCCTGCGTCGAGGACTGTCGAGTTGGCGGGCAGATTGAGCTGCTGAAGCCATTCAAAAGCTCTGTCCATCATAACGGCATGGCCTTGTCGGACCGTAGTGCGGACGGTTGAGAGTTTTTCGTTTCCGTAAATCGATGACCAGCGATTGAATCCGTTGCCGTTGAAATAGGAACGGAGCATTTTCTGGTGCTCTTCAGCATTGAATGATGATGTGCTGTTCATGCTGTATAGTGTAATAATTGATGTAATGATTGCTGTTTTTTTTCTGGTATGGTTCTACGAGCCGCTTTGTACTCCTTCCATGTGACTCTCCAGTTCGGAGTACAGTTCCCGCAATTCTTCTATGGTCTGACTGTCTGCTTGCCAAAATCCCCTCGATCCGGCTTCGAGAAGGCGCCTCGTCATCGACATGGTTGCGTGAGGATTGAGGCTTTTGAGTTTTTCCAGCATTTTTTTGTCCTGCAGATAGGTTTCGTTGAACTGTGTATACGTCCAGTCTTTCACCGCAGATGCTGTTGCACTCCAACCATAGGTATTGCTGAGGTGTGACTCGATTTCCCGTACGCCTTCGTAACCGTGTTCAAGCATGGATTCATACCACTTGGGGTTAAGGAGCTTGGTTCGTGCTTCAAGTGCCACCATGCTTTCAAGAGAACTGATTTTCTGTTTTTTACCTAAGCCGTTAACGTCGCCGACCATTACTTTGGGCTTTGATTGGCTGATCTGTTCGACCGACTTCGAGATGCCTCCAAGATACTCATAATAATGGTCAATATCGGATATGCCTATTTCGTAACTGTCAATGTTCTGATAGGTCAGTGTAACGTTACGCAAGGCAGAAGTTAATATTTCCGGTGATTCTTGCCATGCACCTTGTGCACTGTACGAGAAACTTTTTCGGTTTATGAACGTTTGGGACAGTTCACTGTCGTCTTCCCAGTTGCTGCTTTCGACAAGGTGGTTTACGTTTGCGCCATAATTGCCCGGTGCATTGCAAAAAACCCGGTTCGCTGCATCGTCAAAAGAGATGTTTTCTTGGGATTCCTGTCGTAACACGTTTTTACGAATAAAGTTAACGGACACGGGTTCATCTGCGGCGGCTGCGAGTCGAACAGCCTTGTCCAGCAGTGTTATCTGGTGGGAAAGAAGATCCCGAAATATGCCACTGACGGTGATTACGACATCTATGCGGGGTCTTCCCAGCTCTTTTTGGGGTAAGAGCTCGACATCACTTATCTTGCCCAGCTCATCGTTTTTCGGTATCGCTCCGATAAGTGCCAGAGCCTGAGCGATACCTTCACCATCACTTTTAATGTTATCGGTGCCCCAAAGGACAATTGCAATTGATTCGGGAAGAGCACCACATTCGTCATGATAACGGGCAAGAAGCTCTTCAGCTGAAGCTTTTCCCTGTTTCTGAGCGGCAAGCGAAGGAATGCTGAAGGGGTCGAGGCTGTGGATGTTACGCCCGGTAGGGACTATCTCGGGATTTCTGGCAAGGTCGCTGCCAGGGGATGGCTCGATATATCCGCCGTCAAGAGCATCGAGCATTCCCTTGATTTCACGGTTACTGACCATCGCGACAAGAATGCGCTGCAGAAACTCCCAGAGCCTGGAAAGTTGTTCGCCTTTGCTGTGCGTTTCGCGCACCAGAAAATGTTCGGCTGCCGAAACCCTGACCGGGAAATTGGCTTCGAGTATGGTGCGAAGATCGTACTGTTTTCTTTTTTCGTCCGGAATGCTGCCGATAAAGAGCCTGATGACGTTTGTTGCAATGGACATGACTTTCCGCCATAGATGTTCCGCTTTCGGGTCGTTGCTGCTTTGTTCACTCAGCTGGCTGTAATCAAGCTTTTGATGCCTGCATATATATTCCGGTAGTGACAAACCGTCCAGGCATGCAAGCGGATGACTGACAAGTAAGGTAAGCTGGTCGACAAGTGAGTCCGGGGTAGGGTTTTTGCCTATGATATGAAGGCCGAGTGGAATCATCCGTTCTTCAACAGTGTACAATTCTTTGTTCAGAGCTGAAAGGTAGCTCTCGATCGAGAGATGTTGGCGGTCGACGTCGAGCTCCAGTGATTCGGATAATGCGAAGATTTCTTCAAGCACTTCTTCGGACTGGTTTCGGCGGCAGCTTTCTATGAGATCTCTCAGCTGTCGCAATCCTTTGTAGAGACCTGCTTGCTGAAGTGGTGGAGCAAGATAGCTGATGAGTGTTGCGAACCCCCTTCTCTTTGCGATGGCGCCTTCGCTTGGATTATTCACGCAGTAATAATAAAAATCAGGCATGCTGCCGATCAGGCGTTTCGGCCAGCATGAGGCTCCGAGTCCAACCTGTTTTCCTGGCATGAACTCAAGGGCTCCGTGTGTTCCGAAGTGCACGACCGCATCGGCTTGCCAAACATGTTCAATCCAGGTATAGAATGCTGCGAATGCATGATTCGGAGCGGCATCTTTTGCCATGAGAAGGCGCATGGGATCCCGTTCATAGCCAAAACTTGGTTGCTGACCTACGAAAACATTACCGAATGTTCTGCCGAGAACGTGAAACCGTTTACCGTCGTTGAGCATCTCTCCGGGGGCATCGCCCCAGAATGTTTCGATTTCATGATAGTGTGGAAAATTTTTTCGATACTCGTCGAGCGTCAGGTGTTCGGCGACGTTGCCATCTGTGCCGAATATGTCCCGGTTTCCCTCCAGAATTTCATCTTTGAGTGCATTGACACTATCGGGAAGCCTGAGGCTGTACCCGTTTTTTTTCATTTCACTGAGTAAACTGAACAAGCTCTCGAAAACATCGAGGTAAGCAGCTGTACCGGCATTGCCAAGATTCGGGGGGAAATTGAAGAGTATGATGGCTATTCTTTTTTCAGCAGGAGCTGTTTTCCGCAAAGCTACCTGTTTCACTACACGGCCGCTTATGATGCTTATTTCTTTAGGCAATGGAACTGTCTTGTCGTTTGCGGTCTCGGCGCCGGCGTAGACATGGGGCTCGATGGATCCGTCAAGTTCCGGAATGGCAACGCTCAGGGCAGTTTGCAGCGGAGTCAGGCCTACGTTGCCAGATTTCCATTGTTGAATGGGTTGAAAAGAGAGTGGGACAAGATTGATGTACGGGACGTTAACTTTTTTGAGTGCAGCAATCGCTTCGTCTGCCTTGTTTTCCGCAGGTCCTCCGACAAGAGAAAAGCCGGTGGCATTGATGATCGTGTCGGGAGAAAGTTTCCCGTTGCTTTCATCACCGAAAAAGGTGTCAATGGCGGGTCTGAAATCAAGTCCACCGCTATAGACGATGAATGCTTCGAGTTCTCTGGACTCCAAGTCATGCAGGAGATGCTCCAAATGCTGCATGTTTTTACTCAGAACAGTTGCCCGCATTGCGAGAATAGCTACCAGCCCTTTTCGTCTGCCGGCCCTATTTTTTGCGAGCCATTTTCTGAATTCATGTGCAGCGTAAAACGGCTCCGGTGCATCCGGATGGTAGAGCGCGGTTTCAGGGTAGAAAATCGGGTCTTTTTGAGGGAGCTGTTCGCTGAACGAGGGGACATAACGGTTGATCAGAAGACAGAGAAAACGCTCCATGTTTTCTTCGGAACCGTTGAGCCAGAACTGGTGGGACGCGATAAAGGTATGGATATCCCTAGCCTTGCCGGGGATATGCTTCAACAGCTTGCTTATATTGCGCACAAGTGACAGTTGGCGCTGGCTTTCACCATGGCTTGTTTTCGGTTTGAGTTTAGCTCCCCAATCGTTGAAGATTCTTTTTTTCTTTATTCCGCTGTCAGGTTTATGGAGACTGAACTTGCCAAGTCGTGTTCGATGAATAAGCGCCGGGTTGCTTGTTATGATGCAGACTGGGCAGCTCACGCCTGCAAGAAGCTTTTCGAGGGGTCTGACAATTTCCTCGCTGAAAAGCATCGAGCCGAAGATGAAATCAGCGTCAGAAAAGGCCTGTTCGAGTTTTATCCAGGTCTCTTCTCCCTTGTAAAGGCCGAGGTTGAATAGCATTACCTCGAGCTCACAGTTGAATCTTCCGTTCAGAACAGCGGCAGCTTTTTTCACCGCGCTGTTGTTTGTGGCTTCCATGGTCAAAAAGAGAAAGCGCATAGATGTACTTCTCTTTGTTTAATAAGTGATATGAGCTGTTTACCTGCTCCAGTCAGCATAAGGCAAACCGCTCAAGGAATTCTATTTCCAGTAGAAATGCACGTGTCAGAAATACCGAAGGCCTTTGCCAGCTAAGGCTGATATCTCTGGCGGGCAGACTTCCGGTCTGTCAATGACAAATCCTCCGAGAGCGATAGGGAAAAGGGTATCAAATAATAAGTACTCGATTCTGCAGGAAAAGGTTGGTTTTGGGAAAAGCGGGCACTTTGTACGTCGGCACGGGAACGGTGCGGATTCGGTGGGGGATTTTTTCTGTTGTTTGTTGGAAAGCTGTGTAAAAAGGCGGGGGGGAATGAATGAATGCGTAAACGGATGGCGGGGAGGTTTGATAAGAGTACAGCGATGAAACATCTTTATCGGAAAAGCTTTGGGAAACGACAACCCTCAAAGAGTGTTCTTTGCTTTTCGACTTGGCGTTGAACGACGAGGTTTTAGCAAGGAAACTGTAGCCTAAAACCGATACGAAAAAGAAGAGGATGATCTCTAAGAAACGCCAGAGAGTTCTTGATATGTTGTACTTTCCTGATACTGGCATACAGCAGGTTTTTTAGAATATATCAAACTGTAAAAGAAAAATAAAAATGTGACATGGCTCTCTTTGATGAATGGAGGTCAATTTGGCGTATTATGGGCGTATTTATGCGCGATTAATGAAAAAAGGCGTCTGGAAGAGACGCCTTTTTGAGGTTTATTGTATTCTTTTTCTCAATCGTCGAGCATACCTTCGAGACGGTCTTCGAGGTCTGCATAGATTGCCTGAAGCTGGTTGATGGTTTCCTGATCGGCTTTCCACATTCCTCTACCGTTTGCTTCGAGCATTCTGCCGACGATGTTCAACGTTGCCTGAGGGTTTACTTGTGTCAACCGTTCACGCATTTCGGGATTGAACGCATATGTTTCGGCGGCTTTTTTGTATACCCAGTCATCAACTCCTTTGGTAACGGCATCCCAGCCTACCATGTACGTGAAACGGTTGCTGATTTCCGTTGCTCCGGTATGTCCCTGGTCGATCATGCTTTCGAACCATTTCGGGTTCAGTAGCTTAGTGCGGAATTCGACTTTCAGTGCTTTGTCAGCATCATCGACCTTTACATCCGCTGTAAATGTTTCGACATAGTTCAGCTTGACATTGTTGCCTTTGGTGTTTCTTCGACGTGCAGAGAGCTGCAATGATCCGGAAGAGGAAAAATAACGGTCGATATCCGATATACCGTATTCTGCGGAATCTACCTGCTGTACGACCCGATCGACTGTGCCCAGAAGATTTTCCAGAATCTCGGGTTGCTGGTCACCATATCGGTTGCCACCATAAGCGTAGCTTGTTCTTTTAACGAACATGTTGTCGAGATCCTCCTCCGATTCCCACGCCGAGTCCTCGATGAGTTCTTCTACCATCGAGCCGTAGCTGCCGGGTGCTTGAGTGAAAAGCCTTGCGGTTGCTGCTTCGAAATCCTGTCCTTTGGATATAGCTTCGTCGACATGCTTTTTGATATTGTTCATGTCCGCCGGTTCATCGACTTTTGACGCATCTTTGACCAGTTTGTCCAAAAGGTCGACGAGGACTCCGAAAGTATCACGGAAGATGGAGCTGATTTGGATGAGAACATCGACCCTCGGGCGTCCTAGTTTTTCCAGAGGAACAAGGCTGTAGTGGCTGATTTTTCCCTGAGCATCGTAAGCCGGTTCAGCACCGATCAGGTTGATGATCACCGAAACAGCTTCACCCTTGCTTTTAATGGTATCGAGTCCCCAGAGAACCTGGGCGATGGTTTCAGGGTAATTGCCGTCGTTTTCTTCCTGATGCCGTTTGATAATGGTATCGGCTATTTGTTTGCCTCGTTTGAAGGCGAGTTCCGAAGGAATGCGCCATGGATCTATGGCATGCATGTTTCGGCCTGTCGGAAGCACACTTGCTCCGTCTCGCACAATGTCACCTCCCGGTCCGGACGGTATGTATTCGCCGCGGAAGGCTTTGAGGAGAGAGTTCATCTCCTGGCTGTTGTCCTGCAGAGCCTGTTTCAGCGCGAGGCCTTCTCTGAGAGAGCCGTTCAACGCTTCGGCCATTTCGGAGGTGATTTTCGCTTCACCTGTCAGTACCTTGAAGACCGAGGCAGGGTTGGAGTTTTCAGCGAAGATTGTTTGTTCAATAAAGTCTTTTGTATGTTCATCCACTCTTTCGCGAACAGCGAGAGCATCGGGTTCTCCTTTTCTTGCACGGGTAGAGAGGGAAGCGTAGTCGCCATAACTGGATGATTCGCCGATCGCCTGAAGGATGACCGATGGCAGAGACTGTTCATTACCTCGCACTTTGAGGTATTCCGTTATGGTTGTGATCTGGCTTTCGAGGGGAGGAGTTTCTCCGAAGATATGCAGGGCATTGGAAATCAGCTTGCCTTCAAGCTCCATGAGATAGGTATAAAGACGACTGAGATAGTCACTGAAACTTTCTCCTTCGACTCTCGGGCAGTCATCGGTCAGATTGAGTTGCTCGGCTTTCTCGATGATAGCTTCTTCTGCTTCGGGATCGGCAAGCTGTTTAAGGTCCCGCTCTCTGTAATCGTTGAGCATATCCTTGAACGCAGGGAGCTCCTTGTAGAGTCCGGCGCGGGCAAGTGGCGGTATATTGTGCGATATCATCGTTGCGTATCCACGCCGTTTGGCTATGTTCGCCTCGCTCGGGTTATTGACCGGATAAATATAGAAATGCGGTACTTCACCGAGTAGAGCATCGGACCAGCAGTCACCCGTGACGCCCAGCTGAAGACCTGGCATCCATTCAACAGTGCCGTGCATGCCGACATGAACCAGTGCATTTGCATTGAAGGTACGACTGATCCAGCGGTAGAACGAAATATATTGATGGTGCGGAGTGTTTTCCTTGTCGAAAAGAAGTCTCATCGGGTCACCCTGTACTCCGAGACGTGGTTGAACCCCGATGAAAACATTGCCGAGAGTAAGTCCGCCGATGAAAAGCTTGTCACTGCCGAGAGGGGCGATGTCACCCGGAAAACCACTCCAGCGTTCCTCTATTCGTTCACGTTCCCTCACTGACGTGATTTGCTGGAATGCGTCCCTATCGATACCGAACGCATCGGGCAGATGTGCTTGAATTTCGTAATCGGTCGCCTTGTCGAGCATTTCGAGCAACTGCTCAGGTGAGTCAGGTAGTGTGCCGACGTTGTAACCTTCAGCTTCGAGCTCTTTGAGGATTTTGTAGACACTTTTGGGGACATCCAGAAGCGCGGCACTTGCTTTGCGCCCCATACCGGGGGGATAATCATAGACGACAAAAGCGATTTTTTTATCCTTGTTGCCCATATGCCGCAACTCGGAAAACTTGCTCGCGAGTCCGGATAGACGTTCAAGCCTGTCCGGTACAGTCTGGAGCTTTCCATCCTTGACAGCACCGAGTACAACCGGGCAGACAGCTCCGTCCATTTCCGGCAGAGAGTAGGTCATTGCCGATTGCAGCGGCACAACACCCTCTTTTTTCCAGGAGTTGAAGTCCTGTATGAAAAGTGGTTGTGAGACAACGTACGGAGCGTTGATGGACGTGAGAATTTCATCGCGCGCACTGGCCGAGGCTCCGGGAGTCGTTGCGCCCGCAGGACCGCCGACGAAACCGAAGCCCATCATGTTGATCAGCATATCGAGGTCGGCGTTGACAAACCATTCACGGGCGGCAACATGTCCTTCGACGCCCATTACAAAAACTGGAAGAACGTTGAGCCCTTTACCCTCTATTGCCTTGATGGTGTTGTCGATGTATTCTTTTTCCTGAAGCAGATGTTTGCGGAAGAAAACGAGGCCGATGTTGCGCTTGTCTCTGGATTTTTTGTCTCGCTTTTTGTTCCATTTTGCAAAATGGTTCAAATCCTTGAAATAGTCAGGGGCTTCGGGGTGATAGAAGCCCATCGTCGGCACTTCAACCACTTTGTCGGCTTTGACCTGGACATCGAAATACTCCGCCATGATGTAGTTGAACATGCTGGCGAGGTTTTCTGCGGTCGGGTGCATCCAGTAGGTATAAACCTGCATCCAGTTTTTAAAGTCCTTCGCCTTTTTCGGGATCAGCGGCAGCATGGTGCGCATGATCTTGAGCAGTTTCATGTAACCGTAAAGAGCGTCTTCATCACGGCCCTTCACCAGCATTTTCGCTACTTTTTTCACAATGTCAGGCATACCGCTCCCGTCACCTGAAACAACATAGTTGCCGACCTTTGTCATTTGCATGACTTCAGGCATCGATTCATAGGCGAAAATTGTCGTGACGTTCGATTTGTCGATTTGTTCCTGGAGCCAGTCCGCTTGTCCCTTGAACTGAATGAGTGTCGTAAAAATGCAGTCGGCATTTTGAATGGCTTCGGCTGCTTTTGGATTCTGGTGTTCCAGGTCCTGATCCGTCCATTGAGTCAGGTCAGCATACCGGCTGATTTTGTCCGTAACTTCACGCCATACTCGTTGATTGCACTGTTCCATCCCGACGATGGCTGCAATTTTTATTTTACTCTGCATAGGAAACAAAGGTCAGCATTGGTTAAGGTAATTCCGAGAATACCAAATGTAATAATAGTTTGTTGAATAGTAAAGCGCTACTTCAGCTTTCAGAAAGATGGCTGTATGGGTCGATGGCAGGAATAGAATAAAGACGATTTGTCGATGTGGCATTACGGTAAAAATGGGAAAAGCCGTCCGGGATTTCGATTTTCCGGGACGGCTTTTTCTTTTCAGGCACGGAATGGTAAATCTATACTCAATAGACGAAATCGAGGCCGAGAATGAAACTTCTGCTTGGAGAGCGGAACCATTCGGCTTCGGAATACAATTCGTTTGTGATGTTTTTGCAGAGTAACGAGCCTGTAAGGTTGTCCGTAAGCTTGTACTTCAGGCCGGCATCGACTACGATAAAATCTCCTGGATAGCCATATCCATCTGGTCGTGTATAGAAATTTATGGCTTTATATTCACTCACATACCTTCCCGTTGTGTTAAGGGTGAGTCTCTCTGTTGCTCTCCAGGTTACACTTGCCGAAGCGGTATGCTCTGGGCGCATTGGCAACCATTCAGGGTCAGGGTTCCGATCGATGGAAGCACCGGTGGCTTCGTAATCGACAATCTTTGCGTTCATGTAACTGTAACCGAGATCGAGGCTCAGATACTCCACAGGTTTTATATTCAGACTGGTCTCGATACCCCAGATCCTTGCCTTTCTGAAGTTTTCGAATTCATAATAAGGGCCGGCAGCTCCTTCTTGGAAAACTGATTCGATCAGGTTGTCGTAATTGTTGATGTATGCCGCTATATCGAACGAGACACGTTCGGAGAAAACCTTGTACATACCGATTTCATAGGCGGTCATGGTTTCCTTGTCGAGCGAAGGGTTGGGATTGCCCATAAACAATCCTGCATCACGAACGAAGCGTTCGGAAAGCGTGGGTGCACGGAAGCTCCTTCCCCAGGATGCCCGGAAGCTCATATCGTCGGTTGCTTTGTAATTCAGGGCGATACGAGGGCTGAGTGCGTCAACGGATGGATTTTCGAGTTCAACCGTCGTTGGAAGTTTTTCCAGTGTTGAATAGTCGATGAAGTCGACATCGTCCGCGTCAATGCCACTCCAGTCGTAGCGGAGAGAGAAAAGGGCTGTCAGACGGTCGGTCATTTTGAACTCGTCCTGCAGGAATACAGCAAAGTTTTTTTCCTGTATCTCGTTGAGGTCGTCGTCGTTCAGAGGGTGGGTCGATGGTATTTCAGCCGTGTATTGTGTCGATCGAACGTCAACGATATTGCCATCGACACCGAACAAAAGTCGGTGACGGTCACTTGCCCTGTAATCAAGCTTGATGCCTGCCCCGTAACGGTGTGCTCTATCATCATTGAATTCACCGGGTAATCTGTCTTTAGTTCGGAATGTAACGGATGGATAGGGATAAAAAGATAATTCAGCAGGCCCAGGATAGACCTGAGTCGCATCGGTATTGTTATAGTTGATGCGACTCGAGTTGTAAGTATAATAGAGCCTGGTGTCGAGACTGAAATCGTCGCTGAGAAGGTTTACGTAATTCAAGCCAACCAGCGCATTTTTCCTTTCGATGGTGTCATCCACGAACAGGGATTTATCGAAGGTTTCGTCGAATGGTAAAGTCGTGTAGGGGGGAAATGGCAATGTATACGTGCCAAAAACTCTTCTTGACGATGTATCGAAGCCAGTCTCGGGAAACGGTGTATACATGAAGTCTCCGCCGAACGGGTCCATTTCAAACGACCATGTCGTCGGGTATCCGCCTTCAGTCTGGTTGTAATACGATGATAGCTGTATGTATTGTTTTGAATCGATATCGTAGCGTGCTTTGAGTTTGACGTCGTTTAGCAGGGTCTGGGAGGTTTCCTTGTATCCGTCATCGTCCGCGTGTGTGTAGAGCAGGCTGTAGTTGAGGTCCCCTCTCTTGTCGCCGATGCCGACATACGAGTTCCAGAACCATGGCGTGTTGTCATCAAAATACGTGCTTTTGTCGCTGTCTGACGGATTATCGTAAAAACCGCCGCTAGCGCCAGCCTTTACCTCGAATTTATCAGGTAGGGCGCCGAAAACGTTAATAACACCTCCCATGGCTCCAGAGCCGTATAGCGTGGCTGCAGCGCCTTTGAGAACCTCGACCTTTTCAGCGGCGTTCATGTTCACGTTTGTCCATACAACTTCACCCGTTGTCGGAGTGTTGATCGGAAAGCCATCATAGAGGCCCTGTACGCGGGTGCCGATGGCCCCACCCTGAAATGTGTTCGAGCCGCGAATCTGTATGGTTGACGTACCGTAACCCCCTGCGCGGTTCACTACGACACCGGGAACATCGGCCACAACCTCGTCGAGTGTGGGATTGGGTTCTTCCTTGATCTGTTCGCTGGTTACGACCGACGCCGTGACCGGAACTTCCAGTCTGTCTTGTTCGTAAAGTGCGGCACCGACAACAATCTCCGATGCCATGACGGTTGTCTGGCCGAGTTGCAGATTGAGGGTTGTTGTTTGGCCGGAACTGATCGTGACCATCTGGGAGAACGGTGTATAGCCAATGGCGTTGACTTTGAGTTTGTATGTTCCTTCAGGAATGCCTTGAATCGTATAGTTGCCTTCAATGTCCGATGCCGAACCGAGGGTTGTGTTCTCGAGCATGGCCGAGGCGCCGATTATCGCTTCGCTATCGGTTTTATCCGTGATTACGCCACTCAATGAGCCGGGAGGATCTGCTGCCTTTACAGGAACAGGTGAGAGCAGGAGTGCAAGAAGCATAAGAAAGGGGAGAAAAAAACGAAAGAGGGGGAGCGCCTGGCAGTGCTTTGTTTCCATGACGTTCTGTTGTTAGGAGTGTTACTGAAACTTCCTGCATCTGTCCGGCAGGAAAGTGTTGTAGGCCATTACTATCGGTTGTGCTTTGTGTCCCGATACCTTCATTGCGCTGTATTCGAAGTCATAATGGTCAGCCGATGAAATCAGGACTCTTGACAAAAAATTGAGATAGCCTTGTGCTGCTAACTCAAAATCTATCAGAATTTTAAGGAAAGTGCAAAAAATACCGTATTAATTTTTCCGGTGTTCCAATCCATCTCGTGGTGCATTCCGGTACTTGCGAAATGTCAATCGCACGACCGGTTCAATCCTATCTTTTCCGGGTGAAAGGCGCTCTTACCGAATGCTTGTGTAGGACAAGTGGTTTCCGCTTTGCCACATCCGAAAAATTGACGGTCAGAGAAGAATTTTCAGAAGTGGCAACAGAGGACGAGCTTTTGTAAAAAAAGTGTCAGATGACGTCGAGTTCTTTTCCTATGGTACTGAACTCGGTTATTACCTTGTCAAGATGCTCTTTTTCATGGGTAGCCATGAAACTTGTACGCAAGGCTTCATGGCCTGGCATGACGCCGGGACGGATAAACGCATTGACATACACCCCTGCATCGAAAAGCCTTTTCCAGAATACCATGGTTTTCATCTGGTCTCCAATGATGACGGACACGATAGCGGTACGGGACGGCATCAGCCTGAAACCTTCGGCGGCAAGACCCTGGCGGATATAGTCGGTATTGACAATCAGCCGTTCAATCAATTCGGGTTCGCTTTTCAGTATTTCAAGCGTTGTCAGTACCGCTGCTACGCTTGCGGGCGTCGGTGACGCACTGAAAATCAGGGAAGAGGCGTTGTGTTTGATGAAGTCGATAACGTCTCGTTCTCCAACGACATAGCCGCCAAGTGAACCGAATGTTTTGGAAAAAGTACCCATCATGAGGTCGACCTGGTCGACGAGGTTGAACTCCGAAGGCGTCCCTCGTCCGTCTCGTCCGATAACTCCTACAGCATGTGCATCATCGAGCAGTATCCTGGCTCCGTACTCTTTGGCCAGTTCGACCAGTCTTGGTAGTTCGACAATTTCTCCGGATACGGAGAATACTCCGTCTGCGACGATCAGTTTACCGGCATCGTCGGGAATTGTCTGCAATACTCTTTCGAGGTCTTCCATGGAATTGTGCGAATACCTGACAAACTTTGCGGACTGTCCGACAGCCATGATCGAGGCTGCAACCAGGCTCGCGTGGTTGTCCTTGTCGCAAACAACATACTCTCCGCGCTGGACCAGCGTCGGAATGACGCCCTGCCCGGTCTGGTAACCGGTGCTGAAAAGCAAACAACGTTCTTTTTCGAAAAACTCGGCGAGTTTTTCTTCAAGCTCGATATGCAGATTGACCGTACCGGTCATATAGCGGGAGCCCGAACAACTGGTGCCGTATTTTCTGATAGCGTTTATCGATGCTTCTTTTACTCTTTCATCTGCAGTTAACCCCAGATAGTTGTTGGAGCCGGCCA
Source organism: Prosthecochloris sp. (assembly GCA_015482705.2). Taxonomy (GTDB): domain Bacteria; phylum Bacteroidota; class Chlorobiia; order Chlorobiales; family Chlorobiaceae; genus Prosthecochloris. The sequence continues at coordinate 120,708 of JADMLA020000040.1, forward strand.
TGATGAGTTTTCTGCCGGCAAACGAGACAACAGGGCCTTCTGTTTCTTCGATAGGATGAAAAAAAGGATATATACCTAATGCTTTTATTTCATCAGCGAGAGTAAAATCGTAGCACTTCTTGAAAATGTCTTTGCGTGTCTTCACAGGACTGAATATTTACTTCAGTATGACGGCTTGTCTTGACGAGCCGGATAATTTTCTTTTTTGGCTGTAACGAGGATATCAGGGGTTCAAAAACGAACATGAATATCTTCGCACCACAAGTAAAAGATGAATGTATTAAAAATTTTGCTTTTTTTTTGAAGCGGTAACTTCTTTTTTGAGGCAGGAATGTTTCCGGAGATGCTCTGGACGGCGAAAGTTCCGGGTGCTGTTATACTTTTATTCCATCAAAATATTATACAGGTTTCATGGGGCTCACTATTCTGATTACCGGTGCTACAGGGTTTATTGGAGCGGTTCTTGTCGATTACCTGAAAAACAGGCATGACAAGGTCAGTGTGCTGTTGAGGCCTGAAAGCGATCCCGTAAAAGCTGCCTCGTTGCCAGCAGATATTCGACAGGGGCGTTATGACGATCCGGCTTCGCTTCGAGAAGCTGTACAAGGCGTGGATATTATCATTCATCTTGCCGGTGTGACAAAGTCGATACATGAAAAAGGCTACTATACAGGTAACGTTCTGCCGGTAAAGGCTCTTCTGGAGGCCGTTAAAGAAGTGAATCCCGGTCTGCGCCGTTTTTTACTGGTGTCTTCACTTGCGGCGGCAGGTCCGGCGGATAATCCTGATCCGGGAATACGAGAAGAAGATGTACCGAAGCCGGTCAGCCTTTACGGAAAAAGCAAGCTCGAGGCTGAAAAAGTGTGCCGTTCCTATAAAGACATCCTCCCGGTAACCATTGTCAGACCGCCAGCGGTTTACGGTCCCGGCGACAAGGATGTGCTGCAGTTTCTGCTTATGCTTAAAAAGGGGGTGGTATTTGCTGCCGGCGATATTGGCGTGCAGCGCTTAAGCCTTGTACACGTCAACGATCTTGTTCGTGGTATTGTCATGGCTGTCGAATCTCCTGCAGGAGTTGGGGAGACCTATTTTATCACATCGCAGAAAGGGTATTCATGGGATGAATTATCTCTTGCCGCAGCCAAAGAACTGGAAATAAAGAAGTTCAGAAAGATATCGTTGCCGCAGCCGTTGATGAAATTCTTCGGTTATGTGGCGGGTTCGATTAGCTCGATCACCGGGCGAACGGGTTTTTTGAATCCCGACAAGGTAAACGAAATGGTGCAGGATTATTGGGTTTGTTCTCCGGTGAAAGCGGAAAACCAGCTCGGGTTTACAGCCTCGGTGTCTCTGGAAGAGGGGATGCACAGTACTATCTCATGGTACAAAGAGCAGGGATGGATGTGACATAAAGGCAACAGGGAAATGGGTAGAGTAGGCAGTGGGTAAATAGGTAGTGGGGAAGGGGAAATTAAAAGGGCAAGAGAGACAAAGAGGTTGTTTGAAGAAGGTAGTGAGCTCTTTATTTTCAGTCATCCCCGGGCTCGACACGGGGATCCATCTTTTACTGATAGTCACCAGGGATGCCGCTCGATGCGGCATGAATATTTCCTGTGAGTGAGGAATAGCCATTGATAATCATGAATCTGCATTGTTGAGAATGCTTTGCCTTCTCCCTTTTTACTGTTGACTTAAAAGCTGCTGCATGAGGCGAAGAAGGAGATATTTTTCGTCCGGATAGGCTTCGAGCCCTTTCAGGGCGGCATCGGTTTGCTGTAATACCAGTATCGCACGTTCAGTTTCGCTTAGAGAGAATCTTGTTGCATATTGCAGGAAATTTTTTGCGAAATACTCCTGTTTGCCGAACATACCAAGCGTTTTCGCAATTTCGGACAACGGCAGATTTCTGATTCCGGGTGAATGGAGTTTCCAGATCCTGATGTAGAATGTTGTGAGGTAGCGAACAATGCTCATCAGTCCTTCTCTCTGCCCTTCTCTTTCCATGATCATCAGAGATATTCCACTACAGAGTCTCAGGTTTTTACCTGCGAGGGCTTTTTCGAGCTCGAAAACATTGTACTGCTTCGATATTCCTACGCATTCATAGACATCGGAGCTCGTGATGCGTTTTTCATCGCTCCGCGAGGAGGCGTACATGATGAGTTTCTCGGTTTCCCTTGCAATTTCACGCGCTGAAGGATGTATGTAGGTGCTGAACGCTTTGAGCGCTTCGGGATCGAATTCCCAGCCTTGCAGGGAGGCCCGTTCGCTAGCGAAAACATCGGGATTTTTAATCAGGGGAAAATCGTGTCGAAACGGCTGTAAATCCTTGAATGGAGCTTTTTGGATATCTTTCTTGTCGATTTGGTCCGCGTCGAGGACGAGTATTGTCGTGTCGACGGGATTTTGGGTATAGCGGACAAACTGTTCGACATGCTGTTTCTGTTTACTCTGCGGTCCCTGTTTTTTATACTTTCCGAACTGCTTGACAATCATCAACTTCCGAGAGGTGAACATGGGAAACTCGGACGCTCTCGATACGATTTCTCCCAGGGTATGATCCTGACCGTATAGAACGGTGGTGTTCAAGTCCGCTTCTTCTTCTGATGGAAACGCTTTTTTTCTGATAAGATCCGTCAGTTCCTCTTTGAGAAAGCTTTCGGGGCCGTGGAAAAAGTAAACAGGGGAGGTGTTACCTGAAGCAATTTCTTTCTGAAGTTTTTTCATTACCGGTACCAATCGTTTTTTCGTGTAGTGGAAAACAAGATAAGGTTGATTGGCCTATTGATAGCCTCATAGGCCCCGTAACACATAGGGGCCTATGGGAATAACTGCAGGGTATCTTGATTCACCGTGTGCTTGTCTCCCGTTACGTATCGTTGACGGCGAAGCGCTCAAAACGGCAAGTCGTCCTTTTCCGTTTCGGATAAACCTCCGCCTTGATCAGGATTATCATCTCTGGTGCTGTTTTTCTGGGCAAAGGGTTGCTGGAACGAAGGGTTGCTATCGTAACCCTGGCCGCCCTGATCTCTTCCCGATCCGAGCATTTGCATGTCGGAACAGATGATTTCCGTTGTGTATTTTTTTTCACCGGTTTTATTATCATCCCAACTTCTGGTCTGTAATCTGCCTTCAACATAGACCTGCCGGCCCTTTTTCAGGTATTGGTTGCATATTTCTGCCAGTTTTCCCCAGGCAACAATTCGGTGCCACTCGGTTCTTTCCTGCATGTTGCCGTTGTTGTCTCTGAAACTTTCGTTTGTTGCGACGGTAAAATTTACGACGGACTGTCCAGAGGCGGTTACCCGCATTTCAGGGTCGTTACCGAGGTGCCCTATGAGCATTGCTTTATTGAGTCCACGTGCCATAATTGGTATAGCTGTCTTTAGGGTTTGAAAAAAAGCTTGAATCGGTCATGTGTCAAGCTTCCATGCAATCGGGATTGTAATAAATGCAACGTTCTGTCCGTTATCGATTTTCACCCGGCTTGGCCGGGAAAGTTGCATCAAATACATGCCGTGGAAGATTGTTTTGCGTTGCTGTAATAATAATCTGGTTCAGCGGTCAGAACAAAAGCCTTTCGGCGTCGATGACCGGGCCTTCCTGGCATAGCAGGATCGTCGATGTTTCATTGTTGAACGTGTTTTTGAGTTCCACTGTGCATCCATAGCAAATTCCTATGCCGCAGCCCATGATCGATTCAAGAGAGGCTTCGCAAGGGAGTTCATGATCTTTGCAGAATGCAGCGAGTGCTTTCAACATAGGGTTCGGGCCGCAGGAAAAAACTTTTATGGAGCCGGAAAACGAAGGATATTTCTGGCGAAGAAGGTCGATAGCGGTTCCTTTATATCCATGAGACCCGTCCATCGTCGCTATATGATAGTTGGCCAGCCCCCTTATCTGGATGTCCCGACCCGATTGTCCGCCGATAATATGATGGACTGTTTTCCCTCTTGTGAAAAGAGCTTTTTCAAGAAACCTCATCGGTGCGGTTCCGATGCCTCCGGACACCAAGAGGGCTGTATCATAATCGGGAGTATCGATAGTGAAAGAATTCCCCAGTGGTCCCAGCACCTGCAGCGTTGAGCCGGCCGGTGTGCGGCTCAGCAGGTTTGTTCCGCAGCCGACAGATTTCGCCATGATTTCAACCCTGTCATCCTCGACATGGTGAATGGAAAAAGGCCTCCTCAGGAGCGGCTCGTTCTGTGGATTGATTTTAATGTTGACGAAATTACCCGGTTTTGCATGCATTGCAATTTCCGGACACCGGAAAGCGACGAGTGAAACATCAGGTCCTATACATTCATTGGAAATAATGGTGACTCTATTGTCTGTAATGGCTGAATTTGCGTGCATGTTCATGTTTTCAAAACCGTTTTGGAAAAGAGCGGCCAAGTGATCGTTTTGACAAAGAAGAGGTAAACGGAGATATACAAGGGTTCGTCAAATATGTGAGACATTATATACAACATTCGGTAGAATGTATTATTTTTTTCACCTTTTGTAGAATGATGGAATAGTTATATCTTAGTAACCTCTGATTGTCCAATAAATCCAATGCTTGGTTCATGCGTATCTTAACATTCACAGGTAAAGGCGGAGTCGGAAAAACAAGTGTTTCTGCTGCGACAGCTGTGCGCTTGTCGGAATCTGGTTATCGGACACTGGTGTTGTCTACAGATCCTGCTCACAGTCTTTCGGACTCTTTCAATATAGCTTTGGGGCCTGAACCTACCAAGATAAAGGAGAACCTTCACGCAATCGAAGTAAACCCGTACGTCGATCTCAAACAGAATTGGCAGGCTGTTCAGAAATACTATACGCGAGTATTTGCTGCACAGGGGGTTTCTGGAGTTGTTGCTGATGAAATGACGATTCTTCCTGGCATGGAGGAGCTTTTTTCTCTTTTGAGAATCAAGCGTTACAAGGCTGCCGGTTTATACGATGCGCTAGTTCTGGATACTGCGCCTACAGGTGAAACGTTGCGTCTTCTTTCATTGCCCGATACTCTTTCCTGGGGAATGAAGGCCGTCAAGAATGTCAACAAGTATATCATGAAGCCGCTCAGCAAGCCGCTTTCAAAGATGTCGGATAGAATCGCCTATTATATTCCGCCTGAAGACGCCATAGAGTCGGTAGATCAGGTGTTCGATGAACTTGAAGATATTCGGGAGATTCTTACCAACAATGAGAATTCGACTGTCAGGCTTGTCATGAACGCCGAAAGAATGTCTATCAAAGAGACCATGCGTGCGTTGACATACCTGAACCTGTACGGCTTCAATGTGGACATGGTTCTGGTCAACAAGCTGCTCGATGCGGAAGAGGATAGCGGTTATCTCGAAAAGTGGAAAGGTATTCAGCAGAAATACCTCGGAGAAATCGAAGAAGGATTCAATCCGTTGCCGGTCAAAAGGCTGAAAATGTACGATCAGGAGATTGTAGGGCTTGAAGCTCTTGAGATTTTTGCAAAAGATATGTATGGTGATTCCGATCCTGCCCAGCTTATGTTCAGTGAGCCCCCTATCAAATTTGAGCGGCATGGTGATATTTACGAGGTACAATTGAAGCTTATGTTCGCCAACCCGGTGGATATTGATGTATGGGTCACGGGTGACGAGCTTTTTGTTCAGATTGGAAACCAGAGAAAGATCATTACTCTTCCGATAAGCCTTACGGGGCTCGATCCGGGTGATGCTGTTTTCAAGGATAAGTGGCTGCACATTCCGTTCGATCTCAACACCCAGGGTCAGCATCACAGGGAAAGAGAGTTCAACAGGGTCTGATTTTCCCTCTGTATGGTGGTGGTTGGCTGGTTGTGGATTTTTTTTTACATTTTCTTGGCATTAACATCAACTAAACAATAAACGGTGAGACCAGATAGGTCCCCTGAGGAGAACATATTATGAGTGAATCGTATCAAAATCTTCGTAAGGACTTCAAAAACCTAGAGTTGCCCGATCGCATGACGTTTCTGGCTGAAGGTGCTTTACTTACCGGACAAAGCGCTGTTGTTGGTGGTCTGGAGCTTTTTGGCAATGTTGTTGAAACGTTGAGTGGTACAGTGGGTTCTTTGATCGATGCAACAGGGCTGACCAGAATGCTTGGCAGTACCAGCGGTGTTGTAGGGGATACTATCGACAGGGTTGCGATCACAGTCAAAGATGTTTCAAAAACAGCAGGTGAACTGTATTCGGATGCAGTGAAAAATGTTGAAAACGTAGCCGAAAACGCAGCGACTGCCGTGGGTGATGCCGGAATGTCCGCTTCCGAGACCGTTAAAGGCGTCACAGGTTCTTTCCAGCAGTCAGGAAGCAAGAAGTAGGCAATCATGTCAACTGTGATTTTGTTTGCGTTTTTTCTTGATTTAACGTAAATTGTTTAAAAGTTTTTATTTTCGTTTTCTCGAAACTTTCAATAATCACATTCCAAAAGGAGGAATTATGAGTGGAGGAGGAGTATTTACCGATGTTCTTGCCGCTTCTGGCCGTATTTTCGAGGTCATGGTAGAGGGGCACTGGGCTACTCTTGGATATCTTTTTGATTCACTGGGCAAAGGTGTTGCCAGAATCAATCAGAATGCTTATGGCATCGGTGGCGGTGGCGGTAGCCTTCGTGGTTCATCACCAGAAGTTTCCGGCTATGCTGTTCCTACAAAAGCAGTAGATTCCAAATTTGCCAAGTAAGCTTAGGACGCAAGAAAATTCAAGAGGCAGTGATAGCGTTGTGCTAAACACTGCCTTTTTTGTTTTGAATGGCTTACAGGCGGCAGGCTCATCTGGGTTGGGTGTTACGAGTCATGCTGATTAGTTGCTGTTCCGCTGTGTTTAACCTCTTTTTCAGCTATCAGTCTGTTTCCGCTACTCTGAGTTCATCTTCTTTTTTTTATTACCATGTATCGGTACTGCTTGCGGCTTTTACGCTCTCGATCGAATGACTCTGATGCGAACCGATTCGGATTGGTTCGAGGGGGGGGTTGTTATGTGCCATATTATTATATAATTTCCATTTGTTTTCATATTTTTAATGTTTGAAATACTGTAAGGCTAACAAGTGTAAAGGGAAGGACTTAAGATGACTTCTATTTCTACGTATGTATCGGGACATACAGAATTGGTCGATGTCGCTGAATTTTTTCAGAAGAAACTGTTGAACCCAGGAGAACGTCCAATTGCTTTTTTTGATGGTGTTTTCTATGAATCACATCAAGAAAGGGTAGGGAATATAGCCTTTCAGGATTACCTGATATATTCCGACAAGGCTGTTTATCTCTGGGCAAGAGGAGCAAACAAGGATTATCTCGACAGATTCACCTTGGGTGCGGTATCGATAAACAGCAGGAATAAAGATAACGATTTCGCCACTCTCAATCTCAGGATCAGAAGGGATGGGAAGGAGCCTGTCTATGTGATATTCGACATGGTTGAAATACAAGAGTCTGAAAAGATCACCACCCTGCATACGATTATCGAATCTACCATCGAGAATTATCTGGGTAACAATTTCAGAGAAGAGATTCCCGGTGAGATAGCCGAACAGATATTTGTATCGTCAATGACTATTTGCCCACCGGCTCCTCTTTCGTTTTCGCCTCCCTCTGGTCAAGCACAGGGTTTGGAACAAAATAGCCCTATAGGATATGGTCAGGATCTGCTTGAGCAGTACAAAGCGTCGATCGGATATGCCCCCGAGGGTCGATCTGCCGAGCCCGGTGCGGGGAACATGCCTCCTCGGAAGCCGTCAGGAAGCCCGCAAGGACCGGCGTTGCCGGGTATTCCGAAAGAGCTCGAGGGGATGTTGCCGACCGATCCCGAGGCGTTGAAACGGATAGCCGGTAACCTCAGAGATGTAATCGGTGATGCACCGTTCAAGCTGCGTGATCAAGTAATGAAGGATCTGCAGCATGTTCCTAACGATGTTGCTACGATGCTTTCAGCGATCAATGAATTGATATCCAATATCGCCGATAACCCGAAGGCGGAGAAGTTCGTCATGAACGCAATTCAGACTGCGGTAAAAAATGATGGCATTCTTGGCTCTGTTGGAAAAATGCTTAAAATGACAACGAGTCTCGGCCCGATGGGCAAAAGAGGTGGTACCGCCCAGTCTGCACCGCGTTCTGGAAAAGCAGCTCGCAGGAACGAGTTCGATGATGGGCCTCCGATCCCGAAGGAGGACATTGGGGAAACCACTGTTCGCCGCAAAAAGGTGAAAATACATACAGAAGATGACGATACCCGCCTTGATAATGCCGGGGATGCTATACATCAGACCATGCAGGATATGGCTGCGAATACGCCTTCAGATATTCCTGGGTCACCGGCAGTCACCGAGCAGGATTTTCCACGGCAGAAAAAAATTAAGATCGTTACGGATAACCAGGATGAAAGCTCTGTTCGTCCAGGGAAAATCGATGTGGGAGCTGAAAGTGACATTCCTCAGTCTGTGGAAACTCAGTTGAATGAGGCTTTACGTGAGGCAGGTGGGTTCGAACACCTGGAAAAGGATGATACTCGCCAAAGCGGTAACGATCAGGTCATAAGGAAGAAAATATCGATTCAGAGTGAAGAGGCTGAAGACTCGCAGAGAGATAAAAACAATACCAATGTTTACAGGACGATAGAGTCTGAGACCAAGTCGGAAGAGGGTACATCTGAAACACAAGGCCGGCAAAACAAAGCGGCAAGTTCAACATCTCGAGGATCTCTCAACAATAAAACAAATAATCAAGGTTAAGTCCTCAAATAGTTTTTAGTACAACACATGAGAATCATTCTTTATCTGGGCAAAGGCGGGGTTGGTAAAACAACGGTTTCAGCCTCTACAGCAACGACTATTGCCCGTAGCGGTAAAAAGGTGCTCATCATGAGTACCGATGTTGCTCACAGTCTTGCAGATGCCCTGGGGGTCGAACTTTCCCCGAAACCCGTCGAGGTGGAAAAAAACCTCTTTGCGATGGAGGTCAATGTTCTTTCCGAGATCAGAGAAAACTGGAATGAGCTGTATTCCTATTTTTCGTCTATTCTGGTCAACGACGGTGCCAGTGAAGTCGTTGCCGAAGAACTTGCTGTTGTGCCTGGTATGGAGGAGATGATCAGTCTTCGGCATATCTGGAAAGCTGCAAAATCAGGCAAGTACGATGCAGTTGTCGTCGATGCAGCGCCTACCGGTGAAACCATGCGGCTGCTTGGTATGCCGGAGTCTTACGGGTGGTATTCGGAAAAAATAGGCGGCTGGCATACGAAGGCTATCGGTTTTGCGGCGCCATTGCTCAACCGGTTCATGCCGAAGAAAAACATCTTCAAGCTCATGCCGGAAGTCAATGAGCATATGAAGGAGTTGCATGGCATGCTTCAGGATACGAGCATCACTACCTTCAGGGTTGTGGTGAACCCTGAAAACATGGTAATCAAAGAGGCTCTGCGTGTTCAGACCTATCTCAACCTTTTCGGATACAAGCTTGATGCTGTAGTCGTTAACAAGATTTTGCCTCAGCATTCATCCGATGATTATCTTGGCAGTCTTATTGCGGTACAGCAGAAATATCTCAAGGTTATAGATGATTGTTTCTACCCTATTCCTATATATAAGGCATCCCAGGTCGCACATGAGGTGATAAAGACCGATCAGCTCAGTGAGTTGGGGCAGGAGATATTTAACGGGGAAAACCCTATCGAGGTGCTCTATAAAGACGACAAGACGCAGTCTCTGGAAAAAGTCGATGGTAAATATGTCCTGCGATTGCACATGCCCAATGTCGAGATCACAAAGCTCAATGTCAATATCAAAGGAGATGAACTGCTTGTTGATATCAACAATTTCAGAAAGAGCATTGTGTTGCCGAATATTCTTGTGGGCAGGAAGACGGAAGGGGCTGATTTCGAGGAAGGACACCTTAACATCACCTTTGCGAATTAACGTTTCTTCCTGAATGGAGGATTGGCATGGCAAAGGCTCCGTTTTCGGAGCCTTTGTGTTTTTCGGGTCGAAGCTACCGTCTGCTGCCACGATGCTTCAGAAGCATATGGCCGTAAGGTTCGATGGTTGAATTGTCAGGGCATGCTTCGAGCAGTTCTGACATTGTTTTTCCAATCACGGGATGTAGAGGGTTGTCGATATCGAGCAAGGGAAGAAGAACGAACTTTCTGTTGGAGATTTCAGGATGAGGGATCGTGAGTGTTTCAAGATCATGTGTGGCATCATCGTATAGCAGTATGTCAAGGTCGATTATCCGAGGGCCCCATCTCATGTGTTCAGCTGGTCGTCCCATTCGGCGTTCTATTTGCTGGCAGTAGGAGAAGAGTGTCTGGGGAGAGTGTGCTGTGTACAGTTGGAAAACAGCATTGAAGAACCATTCCTGTTCAACCGAGCCAAACGGTTCCGAATGGTAAACCCTCGATATTTTGCCTATCGATGTTTGAGGGAATTCGTCAAGCATGTCGAGTGCCTGTTGAAGATTTCCTGTTCGATCTCCGATGTTCGAGCCGGCACCGATAAAAACGGTGTGCTTTTCCCGTGGCTGCTTCATGATGCTTGTCAGGTTTGCCGGGCAGTGTAAACCGCTTCGGCGTAGTCGCAGACTCCGCCGATTGGTGGGTTGCGTTTCCTGACTTTTATGGTGACGCGATCCAACAGCGGGAAGTCTTCCAAAAATCCTGTCGCTATGGTGTAGGAAACCGCTTCGATAAGAAAAAATTTTTTTTGTGTCAGTACACTTTTGATCTTTTCGTAAACTATCCGGTAGTCTATTGTGCTGGTAATGTCATCACGTTGAGCTGCTCGACTGAAATTAAAATACATCTCGGCGTCCACCTCATACTTTGAGCCAACGAAATGTTCTTCCTTGTGTACGCCATGATGGGCATAAAACATCAAATTAACGAGTTTAACACATGTAGTCGAGGAGTCATTTTTCATTGCATGTATTTTTTTTAAATAATGTTACGTATTGAGAAAATTCAGACCAAACGGTTTCCTGAACTGGTCGAGCCTGTTGGAAACGTGCCTCTTTGGCGCTTGTATACGATTGTAAACCTTGGGCAATGTGCCTTCTTCAGCAAAACAATATGATGAAAGAAAGAGACTTTTACGATTTTTTCGCTCTGTGTAAATCAAGAGCCATCATGCAGGCGCTTGAAGAAGATCGATATGACGGTGATGTAACGACTCTTGCAACGATTGAGCCCGGGCAGACCGGACACGGTGTTGTCAGGGCCAAAGCTCCGGGAGTCGTTGCAGGGATAGCTGTCGCGGAGCAGGTGTTCAGGGGTATCGATCCGGAAGTGAACGTCAGGCAGGTTGTCAGTGATGGTGCAAAACTTGCTGAAGGCGATCTCGTTCTTGAAGCTGAAGGAAAGATTGCATCATTGCTTGTTGCGGAAAGAACGGTACTCAACTTTTTGCAGCGAATGTCCGGAATTGCGACACGAACCCGTTTGTTCGTTGAAAAGATTTCACATACGGATGCTGTAATTCTCGATACCAGAAAAACAGCACCGGGATTGCGGTATTTTGACAAGGAAGCGGTGAAGATGGGAGGAGGTCAAAACCATCGGTTCGGATTGTTCGACCTTATTCTTATCAAGGATAACCACATCGATGCGGCAGGTGGAGTCGGCCAGGCGATAAAGCGTGCAAAGAATTACCTTTCAGTGAAAGGAACAGCCATGAAAATCGAGGTTGAAGTCCGGTCGGTTGCAGAGTTGCAAGAAGCGATGGGAGCCGAACCTGATATCATCCTGCTTGATAATTTTTCTCTTGATGAGCTTTTTTCTGCAGTTACATTTGCCAGGAAACAGGCCCCGTCGATTCATCTCGAGGCTTCGGGCAATGTTGGATTGCATAATGTAGCCAACATTGCAGAAACTGGTGTGGATTATATCTCGGTTGGTGAGCTGACCCATAGTGTTATGGCTCTGGATCTGTCAATGACCATACGGTTTTCGTGAAACTGAACAGGATGAGGGATCGGTTGTAAAAAAAGGACAATGGTCCTATATGACTGTGGGCTGCCCTATAGGACCTGTGATGACAATGACTTAGTCGTCGTGTTGTGGAAGCGGTTTGTTTTCACCGTTTATGGTCACCGAAGACTTGATAATGCTGTAAATTTTTTCTTTGAGAATGGTGTCGGTGATATAGTCTCTGAACTCGGTTGACATATAGGTATTCACTAAATCGTCTGCTTTGAGTTCAGGGTTTTTCTGCGCCTCTTTTTCCGCGTAAGCCTTGATATCATCATCGGTAACTTCGAGCTTGCTCTGCTCGGCGATTTTTTGACTGATCAACATCCAGCGGGCATGTTTTTCAGCATTTGGACGGATTGATACCCGAAACTCGCTTTCATCCATACCTGGAGGAAGATTTCCTCCCATCTGACGTTTAGCATTTTCAAGCAGCATGTTTTCGAATGAATCCACCATCGCTGATGGGGTTGGAACAGGATTCTCTTCGATAAACTTTGTCGAGATGGATTCAAGAAGATCCTGTTCGGATTTGTTACTGAAGTGCTCTTCAAGCTGACCTCTGACATCTTCACGAAAATCACCGGTCGACTCGAATTTTTGCTGAGTGATTTCTTTTACCAGCTCATCGTTCAGTTCAGGGAGCTCCAGTCGCTTAACCTCTTTTATCACTACTTCGTAACGGTATGCTTCATCGCCTTCTTTCTCGGGTTTGATATCGACGCTTACGGTGTCGCTTGCTTTTTTCCCGAGCAGTGCGGTGTAGAACGGGTTGTCGTCAGGAAGGTATTCCAGGTTGAAATGATAGTTTTCGGTTTTCTGGTCTTCCAGCACATTTCCTGAGGCATCCAGTTTTTCCAGGTCGGCAATAATTGTGTCTTTCGCTTCAGATGGCCCTTCAACCGGAACAAGAGTGCCATGCCCTTTGAGTATAAGATTTATCTCTCTTTCGACATCTTCGTCACTGACGGTATAAATGTCCTGGACAAACGAATAGTTACTGTAATCCTTGACTTCAAACTCGGGATGAATTTGGTAGGAAAGCGTAATGGCAAGCTTGTCTTTGTCACATGAATAATCCTGAAGCTCAGCCCGGCTTGCGGGTTTTATGTTTTCGGTTTCGGATATTTCGACAAAGTACTTGGAGGCAAGTTTTTCGGCCACCGACGCTTCAATGGCAGGCCCCATAACTTTTTTTATCATGGCTACAGGAACATGACCTTTCCTGAATCCTTTGATTTCAATGCTCTTTCTTGCTTTGTCTATTTCGTTATCTATTTCAGGAGTGAATTCCTCAGCTGAAAGAATTATTTCAAGCTTCTGTTCGGTGTCGCTGACGTTAGTGATGTTTTTTTGCAATGCGGTATTCTCTGAAAGTTTATACAAAAACAAAAGGCACCTCAAAGAACAGGTAATTCTTGGAGGTCCCTATAAATGTTATGAATATACGATTAATTCCTGACTTTTCATCTATAGCCCGTTTCCCGTTACCGATCGCCTGTCCGGCTATTCTTCGTCCGGCTCATATATCAGGGTTGAGGCATCCATGTCCATTTGTAAATATTCGGCAGCTTGCCCCAGATCTTCACCGGTGACATTCTTTATTCCAGCGAGTTTTTCTTCAAGGTCGATGGTGTTGCCAAAGTAAAAAATATCTCTTGCTGCCTTTGACATTCTATGAGTCATTTTTTCCATTTCCATGACCAGCTCGGAAGTGAGCTTGTTTTTTGCCGCCAGAAGTTCTTCTCCGGACACCTCTGAAAGAGTCTCGGCATTCAATATCCCTTGTATGATTCTCAGCGTCTGACGGGTGTTTTCAGGATCGGTGCCGGCATAAACGTTCAGCAACGTCGTATCCTCGAAAAACGTGAGTGAGGAATAAGCATTGTACGCAAGCGCATTTTTTTCTCTCAGTTCGAGATTGAGCATGGAGCTCATGCCTCCGCTGAGTATGGTGTTGAGCAGAAGAAGGCTGTAGAAAAAACGATCATCACGCGCTACGGCTCTGCCATGGAGCACATGGGCTTGATAGAGGGGTTTTTTCTGGCGCGTGAAAAAAGTACTGTAATCTTTTTCACTGAAGGTTCTGATGCCAGAAGATGGTTTCCTGTCGGTAGATACTCCGGAAAAACTTTTTTCGGAATACAGCATAACCTCGTCATGAGACATATTGCCGACGACGGTGACGAGCATGTTCTTCGCAGTATAATACCTCTGCATGAACGCTCGTAGTGCTTGTGTTGTTATGTTTGTGACGGATTGTTCCGTGCCGAGAATCGATGGGCCCAAAGAGTGTTTGGGAAATGCAAGATCGTCAAACTGATCGAATATAAGTTCTTCCGGTGAGTCGTTAATACCGTGAATCTCTTCAATAACCACCTCTTTTTCCTTTTCGATTTCATCTTCGGGAAAAACAGGGTTACAAACGAGGTCGGCCAAAAGATCAAAGGCGAGCGCACCATGCTCTTTTAGACAACGGATGTAGAGGCAGGTATTTTCCTTTGTCGTAAAAGCATCGATATATCCACCAACCTGTTCGATGCATCTGGCAATGGCTATGTAATCTCTGGAATGTGTACCCTTGAAAACAGCGTGTTCGAGGAAATGGGCCAGTCCGCCCATGTGTGCCGGATCTTCCCGGGATCCTGCATTGGTCCATATGCCTATTGCTATACTGTTTACATGAGGGACGTGGTTGCTGGCTATAGCCAAACCGTTCGGAAGGCGATTTTCAACGAATGGACCGTTTGATAGAAATTGTTTATTATCCCGCATCTGCATGAGTCTTGTTATCATTTACCAGGTTGTCCGATAGTGCCTTTGCGGTGTCGGGGTTCGATGGATTTGTTATCACGACAAACAATATATGATGGTTCCATGTTTGTTGATTTGAATGCAATGTAATTTTTCTTCTTATTTTTAAGAACAGAAACTGTTTGGGCGTGAATAAGCTGTAACAATCGGGATGTTGGATACGAAGAAACGTGTTGTATTGGTTACCGGTGCAACGGGCTACATCGGGTCACAGGTGGTATATGCTCTGCAAAAGCTATGTGGCGATACGTTGCACATCAGAGCTCTGGTGAGGCCGAGTTCCGATCTTTCCGTTCTGTCAGGTCTGCCGGTTGAAATTGTGAAAGGAGATATTTTGAATCCAGCGTCACTGCACGAACCGTTTCTCTCTGCAGATGCGGTGTTTCACTGTGCAGGGCTCGTGGCGTATGCAAAAAATCACCGCCGTGAGCTTCATCAAACCAATGTTGCCGGGACCGCTAACGTGGTCAATGCCTGTCTACAGAAAGGCGTGAATCGCCTTGTATTGACAAGTTCCGTTGCCGCATTGGGAGTGAAGGATGGTGGTGAACCGGCTGATGAAGAGACAACCTTCAATGATTGGCAGCGTCGGATTGCTTACATGGAGTCGAAACGCCTTGCGGAGATGGAGGGAGAGCGGGGCATTGCAGAGGGACTGGATGTTGTCATGGTGAACCCTGGTGTTGTCGTTGGTAGAAGCGAAGGCTTTCCTGCTTTTACCAACAGTGCAACGAAAGCTATGGAGCGTATTTATCAAGGCAGAATTCCGTTATATCCTTCCGGTGGTATCAGCCTCGTTAATATATGGGATGTAGCACGGGCTCATCTCGAGGTTTGGAGTAAAGGGAAAAGAGGAGAACGGTACATCATTGTATCGGAAAACCGGTCATTCGGAGAGCTGTTCGCAATGATCCGCGAGCTGCCCGGAAGCAGAATGAGATTTGCTGTTTCTGCAGTTGAATCTTTCTATGGAATTGTTGGCATGGGGGGCGAGCTTTATGCCCTGTTGACGGGGAGCAGACCTTACATCAGTCTCGAGAGTATGCAGCTTGCCCGGCGGAAGCTGTATTATTCGAACAGAAAGTCTATCAGTAAGCTCGGGATGTCATACCGTCCGGTAAGGGATATCGTGCAATCAGTGGTCGGTTGAAATTTTTTTGAATATGAAGGGTAAGAGCTAATGGAATCAAAAAAAACAGTACAGGCGAAAAAAGAGACAGATCCGGCAAAACTCAAGCAATTGAGCATTGCTGTCGAGACGCTTGAAAAGCAGTTTGGTAAAGGTGCTATTATGCGTTTGGGTGACAAGGGGGCGATAATGCCTGTTCAGGTGGTTTCTACAGGCTCGATTGCTCTGGATTTTGCGCTGGGAGTCGGTGGATTTCCCAGGGGAAGGGTGACGGAAATATATGGACCGGAATCCTCCGGAAAAACCACGCTTGCACTTCATGCGATTGCCGAAGCCCAGAAGAACGGCGGTATTGCCGCGATTGTCGATGCCGAACATGCTTTTGACCAGACCTACGCGAAAAAGCTCGGGGTCGATATCGGCGCTCTGTTGATCAGCCAGCCGGAATCTGGTGAACAGGCTCTTTCAATTGTTGAAACCCTGGTGCGGAGCGGTGCTGTCGACATCGTGGTTGTTGATTCGGTTGCGGCGCTTGTTCCACAGGCGGAGCTCGAGGGAGAAATGGGCGATAGCGTTATGGGCTTGCAGGCTCGTTTGATGAGCCAGGCGTTGAGAAAGCTTACGGGCGCTATCTCGAAATCCAGCTCGGTCGTTATTTTCATCAACCAGCTTCGCGATAAAATCGGGGTGGTGTATGGCAATCCCGAGACTACGACAGGCGGAAAAGCACTCAAGTTCTATTCATCGGTTCGTCTCGAAATACGCAAAACTGCACAGATCAAGGACGGAGCGGAAATCATCGGCAACCGTACCAAGGTAAAAGTGGTTAAAAACAAGGTTGCTCCACCCTTTAAAACTGTTGAATTTGATATTCTCTACGGAGAAGGGATATCCATGTTAGGAGAATTGATAGATCTTGCTGTTGAATTCGGTATCGTCAAAAAGTCTGGAGCATGGTTCAGTTATGAGTCGGAAAAGCTTGGGCAGGGCAGGGAAGCTGTCAAAAGAGCTTTGCGTGAAGATGCCGATCTGACCGGAAAAATTCAGCAGCAGGTGAGAGATGTCATGCAGCCTTTTACCGGAACAGGAAATGGTGAGGTTTAACTGAAGAGATGAAGATAGGCGAGCTGCACATAGAACGTCCGGTGATTCTTGCTCCAATGGAAGACGTTACGGACAGGTCTTTCAGAAAAATCTGCAAAAAGTTCGGAGCAGATATTGTCTATACTGAATTTGTCAGTGCGGAAGCGCTTCGCAGAGGAGTCGAGAAATCCGTGCAGAAGATGCTGTTCGAAGATTACGAGCGTCCCGCGGTCATTCAGATTTTCGGGAACTCCGAAGAAGCTATGGCCGAAGCGGCTGCTATTGCGGCGTCGTACAACCCGGATTACCTTGACATCAATTTCGGGTGCCCTGCGAAAAAGGTCGCCGGTAAAGGTGCCGGGGCCGCTTTACTCAGGGAACCCGAAAAAATGGCTCGTATCGCGGCATCGGTGGTGAAAGCCGTATCGGTTCCCGTGACGGTGAAAACCAGGATTGGATGGGACAGGGACTCGATCAATATTCTGGATATCGTTCCAAGGCTCGAAGATGCAGGTATCGATGCGATAGCGGTTCATGGCCGTACAAGAAGCGAGATGTACAAGGGAACTGCAGATTGGGACTGGATTGCCAGAGTCAAAGAACGTGCAAGGATTCCGGTTATCGCCAACGGCGATATCTGGGCGGCACAGGATGCACTTGCCATGTTCAATCATACTGGTGCTGATGGTATCATGATAGGTCGTGGTTCTATAGGTAATCCTTTTATTTTCAGACAGGCCAAGGAACTTCTGCAGAACGGTACCGTAGTGACATTACCCGGTTTCAGGGACAGGATAGCAGTGGCAATAGAGCATCTTAAGCTTTCTGTCGAGTTCAAGGGGGAAAAATACGGAACGCTCGAGATGAGGAGGCATTACGCTACGTATCTGAAGGGATTGCCGAAGGTTTCACGTGTAAGAGACCGACTTGTACGAGAGAATGACTGGCGGTGTGTGGTGGAGATACTCAGGGATTATGAAGCCGAATGTGAGCGGTATGCGAAAGAAGGGAAAATACGGGAGTATGCGGAATATCTCAATGATCATTCGAAGCGGCTGGTACTGAGGTGAAGAAATACCTGCTCGGTGGATCGATGGCAGGGAACAGACAATAGGATGAACGATTTTATGAATCCTGTGAGATATACAAAGACCATGCAAAGGAAAGATTCCCAAAGGGCTTTTATGAATCGCAGGTGAGTTAGACATGTTTACTAAACACACAATTATATACAGAGCATAATGAGTAGTACAGAAAAAGCATACAGTGTGGCTATTCTGGGGGTGACCGGGCTTGTGGGAAGAACCATGCTGGACGTGCTCGATGAACGTAATTTTCCGGTTCGGGAAATTATCCCTTTGGCTTCCGAGCGGAGCTTGGGCAGAGAAATAACGTTCAGGGAGAAGACGTTTCTCACAGAGGTACCGACTGCTGAAGCTTTCAGCCGGGCGGATATCGCGTTATTTTCTGCGGGAGCCGGAGCAAGCCGACAGTGGGCGTCGGTTGCGGCGGATTCCGGTGCGATAGTTATTGATAATTCTTCTGCGTTTCGCATGGATCCCAATGTACCGCTTGTTGTACCTGAAGTCAATCCCGAGGCTGTTTTCGGGTTGGATGGGAGCCCCTGTAAGATTATTGCCAACCCGAACTGCTCAACCATTCAGATGGTGGTGGTTCTTAAACCGCTTCATGATACGTACCGTATCCGGCGGGTGGTTGTTTCAACCTATCAGTCTGTAACCGGCAAGGGTAAAATAGGGCGTGACGCTCTCGAGGAGGAGTTGACGGGCAGGATACCCGAATCATTTGTACATGTACATCAGATCGCTTTCAATGCCGTACCTCATATCGATGTGTTTCAGGAGAACGGTTACACCAAAGAAGAGATGAAGATGGTCAACGAAACGCGTAAAATCATGGGCGACGATTCTCTGAGCGTTTCGCCGACAACCGTTCGTATTCCTGTATACGGAGGGCACGGAGAGGCCTTGAATATCGAATTTGAAGACGATTTCGATATCGAGGAAGTCAGGGGACTGCTTTCAGCTGCTCCGGGAATCGTTGTTCAGGACGACCCGTCGGCAAATGTGTATCCCATGCCATTGTCCTCCTATGAACAGGATGAGGTTTTTGTGGGCCGGATACGACGGGATTTCTGGCATCCCAAAACGCTGAACATGTGGATCGTAGCCGACAATTTGCGTAAGGGTGCTGCGACAAATGCTGTTCAAATCGCAGAAAAACTTGTTGGGCGGTTATGACGTTTTTCTGTCGCAAAGGTTGACGAACGCCGCGCTCAGTGCTTTCAGCTCTATCGGTGTGCAGCAGGAAGAAGGAGCGTTGTTTTCCATGGCGTAAAGGTCGACAAGGTTCAGGGGAGAAAGGATTTTTCCTGCTGCATCTGATAGCCTTTCGATAAATGATTTGTCAAGGGATAGATTGCCGGTGATATAAATCGGGTGCTGTTTGTAATGCGGATTGATCATCAGTTCCCGTAGTGCGAAATACTCGGCGTCGTTTTGATGATTGAGCCGCCAATAGCTGAAATGTTCAAGCTCACCGTTACTGCCGGCGGAAAACGTTGCATATTCATGCTCGATTTCCAAGAGAGCGAACGGTTGTAGCGTTGCTGCGACACTTCGGATCATCGGCTTGAGGTAGAGTGTTGCGTCGCTGATTGAACAGAACGCTCTGAGCCTGTGATGCAGCAGGCCGAAAAGAGTGTCAGGGTAATAAAAAACCAGGTGTTTTCGGACTGGACGCTGTTCCGGTTTCAGTGTGTAAGGGATGTTGTCGTGCATGTATTCCCCCGGTTTGCTCAATAGAAAACCGGCTTCGGCTCTGCAATGAGCATCGAAAGTTGTATCGGAAATGTTTTTGGGAAAGACTGTATCGAGCGGGAAAAAGCAAGGTGTATGAATGGAAAGAACTACGGTTTCAATCTGTTTTTTTCTGAGAAACGATACAAGCTTGGTCAATGCTTTTTCTCCGCCTGTAGCGCTGTATGCCGAGGTTCCCGTCCGTATCGTTTTACATTCCCTGACCGAAAAACCACCACTTTCATCATAGGTGACGTTTGCGACTACAGTTGTATTCACATCAATTGCGCATGCATGGCAGTTCATGGTCATTTAATCAAGGATGAGATGCTGTTTCAAGGTTTCCATTCTTCTCTTGCCTATGCCTTTAACTTCCAAAAAATCATGAAATCTTTCAACTCTTTCCTGTTTTGATTTTCTGAATGTGATCAGTCTGTTTGCAAGAACACCGCTTATTCCAGGTATCGAGCTGAGTTCATCGGCTGTTGCGTCTGAAAATACAATTTTTCTTGAGACGGCTTCGTCAGCTACTGGCAGTTTCTGTGATAAACCGATATGGTCGGCCAGGTTACCTTTTTCCGACAGACTTTTTTCCAGGAGCATCGCTTCTCTCAGAAGGCTGTCCACATCGGCGTCGGTAAAATACCCGGCCTTTTCTTTTGTCTCGAACAGGGCTGCTTCTTGAAATGAGCGGCTGCCGTTGACAATGACACCGAGAACGAAAGACAACAACAGAAACGATACAACGGTTACCTCTGTTCGGGTCATGCTGAGCATGACGGCTATTGTATCCCTGAAGTTCATACAATAATCCTCTCGACTCTCGAAGAAACAGCACAGAGGATTTCATAGCTGATTGTTCCTGCAATTTTTGCGAGATCTGCAGCAGACATGCCGTTCCATCCAAAAAGTACCGCATCGTCACCCACACGAACGGTGCTGTTTTTCCCGAGATCGACCATCGTTTGATCCATGGTGATCGTGCCAACCTGTGCACAGGGATTCCCTCGAATGAAAACTTTGGCTCTGTTCGACAACGTTCTCAGGTAACCGTCTGCGTAACCTGCAGAAATAGTGGCTATTTTGCATCGGGACGGAGCGGTCCACCGACGGTTATAGCTGATGCTCGTTCCGGGTTCCACATCTTTAATGAAAATCACCTTGGTTCGTAACTCCATCACCGGTTTGAGATCGATCATATGTTTTACGCTCTCGTCGGGGGGGTATCCGTAGAGCATTATTCCTGGCCTGACCATATCGAGGCAGGCATCTTTGCGGCAGAGTAACGCGCCACTGTTTGCCGCATGTTTACAGAGGCTTCTTTTGGCCTTGTGTTCGAACTCCGAACAGACCTGCGTGAATAGGTCAATTTGCCGATCGGTAAAGCCGTCGGTGTTTGTACTTTGAGCAAAGTGCGTATAGGCCCCCGTGAGTTGCAGGTGGGGACTTTGTTCTGCGGCCTGAAGAAGGTTGCAGGCAGCTTCGGGCTGTATTCCGAGCCTTCCCATTCCGGTATCGATTTTTACCTGCACCTTCAACGTTGTGTTATATGATGATGCTATGGCTTCGGCGGTGCGTAGCGTTTCGAAATCACCGATGGTTGCTGTAATATCATGCTGCAGATAGAGGGGTAGATGAGAAGGAAGAGGTGAACAGAAAGCAAGAATTGCAGCATCCCCGGAAACTGCATGCCGCTTTCTCAGGTGCATGGCCTCTTTAATATTTGCCACGCCGAAATCACTGACACCCAGACTTTCAAGAGTTTTCGCTATATGCAAGGCATCGTGTCCATAAGCATTTGCCTTGACGATACCCATGATACGGCATGTGTCTGTGATTCGCTCCTGTATCTTGCGAAAGTTATGTATGAGGTTATTCGAAGAAATTATCGCTACCGCAAGGTGCTCTTCAGTAAGAGTGTTTTTGCCGGTAGGCGCTGTTGTTGCCTTTGTCAATCGAGTATTCGGTAAGAGTGGAACTGATTTTTTAGTAAAAAGAGAAAACAACAGTTTCTTATTGACTTCTCTATCGGTACTTCTATGCCATGATAGCTGTCCGCTGGTTCTCCGAAAAAACAAAACGCTCTGGTTTCTGCACGTGGTTTACATCGCTTTCAAAGCGTTCATGGTCAGCACTACGAAGTATTCTTTTAGGTAAAAAACATATTTTGTTCTTGTTTTTCAAGTCCATTACATTGTAAAGGCGTGCTTCGTCTTTAATCTCAAATCTACTCCCGCTACTGTATATGTGGCAGCAAAACATTTTTTCAAGGACAGATAGCACCCCGATGGTGCTGATCGACCGTTCGACCCGACACATCAAGCCACGCATTATGGCGAAAGTGGAGTTTCAGAATCCTTCCGGAACACATTACTGCCGTATTGCAGACACAATTGTCGATCACGCTGAAAAACAAGGGGTTATAAAACCCGGAATGACGCTTGTCGATTGGACCTACGGGTGTAGCGGCATCGCTCTGGCAATGGCTGCCGTGACGCGAGGGTATAAAATATTGCTCGTTGTGCCTGATAAAATTTCCCGGGAAAAACAGCAGGTACTCAAGGCTCTGGGGGCTGAAATAGTTATCACGCCTTCCGATGCGCTTCCCGGTGAACCAAGAAGTTGCGTGAACGTTGCCGAGAACCTTGTTCGAAACCTTCCGCGTGCCTTTTTTGCCAATATGTATGAAAACGAGCGTAACCGCACTGTGCATATTGAAAAAACCGGTCCTGAAATCTGGGAACAGACCGAAGGTGGCGTTACCCATGTTTTTGTGCCGGTTATTTCTGGGGCTATGATTGCGGGACTCGGCCGTTTTCTCAAAGCCAAACGTCCGGACATAAAAATTATAGGTGTCGAACCCGAAGGATCGATTTACCGTGATCTCTTGCACTCAGGCCGGGCAGGTAAAACCGCCGCCTATGAGCTTGAAGAGATAGGTGGCTTGTGGGAGTCGAAATACTGGGATGCTTCGGTTGTCGACGATATTGTTCAGGTTAGCGATAGGGACGCGTTTAATTGCGGCCGTGAGCTGTTGCGCACCGATGCGCTTTTTGCAGGGGGAGCTTCCAGTGCGGTACTTTTTGCGGCGGTGAGAGCGGGCGCTCTTCTGGATGAGAGCGCCCAGATTGTCGTTATCATGAGCGATTATGGTGGCTACTATCTCAGCAAGATGTTCAGTGACGAATGGATGAAACAAAAAGGGTTTTACAGAAAAGCGCCTTCTCCGAAAGATGAAATTACGGCCGAAGGAATTGTCGGTCTCAAAACCAGAAAGGAACTAATCTGTGCTCATCCTGAACATACGCTCTCCGAGGTTTTTGAAATGATGCGTCAGCATGATGTATCTCAGGTTCCTGTAGTATCTTATGGCACAGCTATCGGGAGCATCAGTGAAAATAAAATTCTGTCCATTCTGATCGAGAATGACGAAGCGATGAACTCCAAGGTTGTCGGTTACATGGAACAGTCTTTTCCCGTATGCAGTTCGGACGCAACTATTTCCGAACTGTCCGAAAAATTGCAGGAAAGCACTTCCGGGGTTCTGATTACGCTTTCGGATGGAAGTTTCCAGCTGCTTACCAAATCCGATTTGATAGAAGCGTTAACACAGAGGTGACATGCTGGTTGGTCGAACCATGGATCCTGTAAAAAGTCATGCCGGGCTTGATCCGGCATCCTTGGCGAGGTTCGCCAAAAGATGGATTTCTTGATCGAGTCGAAAGGGGATAATCATGAGCGGTAGCTGAACAACAAACGTTTTTGTGTTCGAAACACAGGAAGAGACCGTTCTGTTGAGAGTGTTTCCCCGGCGTTGGAAATGCTGTATGGTTTCAGTTGTTATATATGCATGAAATGTAACAGGTTACGCTTTTCATTGTAATTATGTGGTTGTTTTTTTTGCGAGATTTACTTATTTAAGCAATCCTAAACACATATTACCAAAATCGCTATCTATTTGGTGCTCTGAACGTAACCGTTCAATTTTTCATTTTCCATAAGGAAACATGGTATACAGGTATGGCTTCCGAAAAGACTGTAAATAATGAGCGGCAGGTGCCGGTAGTTGAATCGAGAAAAAGGCAATATATCCTTGAAGGGAAGATAAAGCCATGCTTTTGCGAGGGCTGTCATGAGCTGACAGAAAAAGTTTTTGTCGGTGAATGGAAACCCAGTGACAAGCCGAAGAATTATGATGTTCTCGGCGCTTCTGACACGGGTAAATCCGACAAGAAAAAAGCTGTGGAAGACGAAGTACAGTCTGCTGCCGAGAATCAGTACTGGATAAGGTGTTCATCATGTAATCAGGTTTATCTGCTCAAGGAGTGGCAGATTCAGATCGATAAGGAGTTGAATCTCCAGGAACTCAATCCTGAAGATTGCCAGTTGTATTCTCCTCATGGAATTTATGCCCAGGGGGATGCGGTCTACCACAAGTCGCTCGATGAAGTGGGGGTCGTCCGCGAAAAAAACGCTACCGGAAGCGGTGCGCATGTCATTATTGTGGAGTTTATCAAAAGCGGTAAAAAGCAACTGCTTGAAAATGTACAGGTAAGCCAGGGCAAGACTGGTCAGAACGAGTCACTGAGCGAAATTTTAAAAATGAAATTAAAACGATAACAAGTGCTAACAAGGAGGTGAAAAAGTTGGTAAGCGTACAGTCGAACGATAACGAGTCTATTGACAAAATGCTCAAGCGCTTCAAGAAAAAATACGAACGCGCAGGTGTTTTGAAGGAGTTTCGTAAAAAAGCATATTTCGTAAAGCCTTCAATTGAAGGCCGTTTGAAACGTTCAAGGAGCAAGCGCAGAGCTCAAAGAGCGAACGAAGAACGTAATTCCTGATCGAAAATAATCAGGATGATATGTAAAGCAGCTCCGTCAGGGGTTGCTTTTTTGTTTAATCAAGTTTGAGTTCATGAAAATCTACAAAGGAGAAGTCAGTACCCTCCCGCCGGATAAATCAATATCTCATCGAGCCGCGCTCATAGGTGCTATAGCAGAGGGTACCACTGAAATATCGAATTTTTCAGCTGGTTTCGATAATCAGTCGACTCTCGGTGTGTTACAGGCTTGTGGTATCGATGTGAGGCAGGAAAAAATAATCAAGGGTGATGGAGCCGAAGTCAGCAATGTTGTTATTCGTTCGAACGGTTTATGGAGCTTGACCAGGCCGAAGAGAGAGTTGATGTGCGGTAACTCGGGGAGCACTATGAGGATGTTTGCCGGAATTCTTGCCGCTCAGCCTTTTGAGAGTGTTCTGGTTGGGGACGGTTCTTTGATGAAGCGGCCGATGCATCGTGTTGCCGAACCGTTGCGTTTGATGGGTGCGGAAGTGACCCTTTCTCCGAAAGATACCGCTCCGGTTGTTATAATGGGATCTGCCAAACTGCAACCGATACGATATGAATTACAGGTTCCTTCGGCACAGGTGAAATCGCTTGTCGCTTTTGCTTCGCTTCACGCAGAGGGAGAAAGCTGTATCGTCGAAAATCTCTGCTCGAGAAATCATACGGAAGTTATGCTCGGGTTGCACGTTAAAAAACTCTCCGAAGGTAAGAAGGAGATTATTATTCCCGGGCAGAAGAGTGTTGCGGCAAAACCTTTCCATATTCCTGGGGATCCCTCGGCTGCATGTTTTATCATTGCGCTTGGTCTCTTGAGTCCAGGTTCTGAAATTCTTCTTCGCGATGTGTGCCTGAATCCTACACGTACCGGTTATCTCTCTATGCTCGATGAGGCCGGTGCGGAAATTCAGCTGGAAAATATTCGTCTGGCGGGAGGAGAGAAGATTGGGGATATTCTGGTCAGATACAGCCCTTCCCTGAATCCGCTCAGGATAAGTGATCCGGCTCTCGTTGCAAACGTGATCGATGAAATACCGATGCTCGCAGTACTTTCTGCATGTGCCACTGGCGAATTTGAATTGCACAATGCAGCGGAACTTCGTGGGAAAGAGAGTGACAGAATCAGCGCGGTGGTCGATAACATGGAGCGCCTCGGATTTATCTGTGATGAATATGCCGATGGTTTCGCTATTTCCGGTAAAAGCACGACAGTAAACGGTACGGTTACCATCGATAGCTGCTATGATCACCGTATAGCCATGAGCTTTGCGATAGCCAATACAATACTTCCTGCAGAACTCGAGATTTCAGATTCAAACGTTATCGGTGTTTCTTTTCCAAAATTTTTCGAGATCATCGAGGGTCTGGAGCACTAACGGGTGATCATACTCGAGGCTCATCGAGCTTGAGGTGCTCCAAGAGAAGGGCATTGAATCGGTCGGGCTGTTCCATGTTCGCAAGGTGTCCGGCTCCCGGTATAGTATGCATGGCTGATCCGGGTAGCTGTCTGTGCATAGCTGCCGCGACCGATGGGGGAGTGAGTTTATCATCCTTGCCGGTAATGAACGTGACAGGGCAGGTAATGGTCGAAAGCGATTCGACGGAATCGGTTCTCGAGGCTATTGCCTGCATTGTTGCAGCAATCGTGTTCCCAGACTGTTTTCTGACGATTCGTTTGAATGAATCGACGACATCCTGTTTTTTTGTATAGGTTTCAGGGGAGAATACGTTCGACAGCATTCTGGAGACAGCTTCATCAGGACCTTGTGTCCTGACTGCGGCGATAAAGTCACGGCGGTTGGCAAGGGCGTCTTCGTTATCCTGTTCTGCCCTGGTATCGCAAAGCACCATTGACAAAACTTTTTCCGGGAACATTCTCCAGAGTTCGAATGCCTGGTATCCACCCATCGAAAGCCCTACAACAGTTACTTTCTCGATGTGCAGCATCGAAAGTAACGAAGAAATTTCTTCGATGTAATCACGAAAACTCCAGTTTTCCTGTTGCGGTGAACCAGCAACACCGAAAACGTCAGGAGCAACAGCGGAAATTCCTTCTGTTTCAAGTGCTGAGAGCTGAGACGCCCACATTTCAGAAGAAAGAGGAAATGCATGAAGCAGAAGTACTGTGTAGGCCGATGAGGCCGTGGAATCAAGAAGGACGCTTTCGTAGCTCAGCATGACGTTGTTTTTTTATACCTTCAGTTTTCGTGCGGGTCGTTCGATTTAGCCTGTCCACCACCGCTTTTCGACTGGTTTTTTATTTCCTTCAGAATGGTGTTTGCATCGTTGAGGATCTTGCGAGCCTCGTCTCTGGCATTTTCAATAATCTCTTTCGAACGTTCTCGTGCTTCGTTGTCATAGATTTCGCCATTTTCATCGATGTCGTAGAATTCTGCAGCCTTGTCACCTGCCATGTCAAGGGCTCGGCGCAGTTTACCGGTAATGATCCGTTGTGTTTCCTGTCCTTTATCAGGGGCAAAAAGCAAGCCCATGACCGTTCCGATGGCTGCACCGAGAGCGGCGCCGTAGAAAAGTCCCTTATAATAGTTGTCCTGGTTTTCCATCTTGTATAGCGTTTAATTGACTGGTAATGGTAAGGCGCCATGAGTAAAAAATGCGGTTTTATACAATGGGCTTTGAGCTGCTCTGGGTGCCTGTTGCTTTTTAATTTAAAAAAATAAGTGTGAAGTGGCGACTACCGTCTATCATCCTTCATGCAGTATTTCCAGTATTTTATCTTTGTTCTCCAATACCTTTTCGCAGAGATTTTCCCGGCAGACAAGTCTGAACTTTTTTGTGTACCGTTCAAACGAGAGGATAAAGTCCGAGAGGAATACCGATTCGCCGAAATCGTCGAATCGGATATACTGTTTTCGAGTCTTGCGGGAATCGTTCAGATGTTCATATCGAGTTGGAAAAACCCTGAGTTCACCGAGATCGGCATAATCGAAAACATCTTTGAGTGAAGGTGGGTCTATGAGTATTTCATGGCCTTTCAGATCAAGGGCGTAGCGTTTGTTGAGCATTGTACAGATCGCTATTTCCTTTTCCTTGCGAAGGTTGTGGTTTGTCGTATAAGCGAACATCCAGGTGACGGGCTCATTTGCTCCGTTGTGATAGGGGCAAAGCGTTACGGAGCGTTTATATATTTTTCTCTGTATGATGCTGTGCAGAAGCTCGCCCGATGGAGGCCATGACGGGGAATGGAGATGCATCAGCTCGTGGAGCACCTGGTCATCGGAATTATCGTAAAAAAGTGTTCGTAGTGTTTCAGGAGAAATAACTGATTCATCGATTGCATCCTGGAGCATTCTGCGCAACATGACTGCAAAAGCCCGGCTGGTATGGTGCCAGTACACATTACGCATCATCATGTATTTGGTGAAAAGCAGGCTTTCGAGCGGTGCGATACCTTTTTCGGTAATAGCGAAACGTCCCCGTTCAGGGTCGGGAACAAACGATTCGATAAGCCGTTCGATATCGATGCTGCCGTAAGGTATGTTACAGTGATGAGCGTCTCGCATCAGATAATCCATTTTATCGGGGTCCAGTGTACCGCTTATCAGTTTTTTAAACCTGCCTGATGCCTTTACTGCGATAATATCGGCGACTTCGCGCGGGTTTACCTGCCATTGGTCCTCAAGTATCTCCGCAATGGTCGAAAAACCATCATGATGTTCGAAAAGAAATTTCTCGATCAAGGATTCATGAGCGTTGAAGACAGGTTTGTTTCGATAGACGGGAGCCTGTTCTTCAAGAACATGTGCGTGCGGATAGTGTCCGATATCATGAAGCAAGGCTGCTGCAAGAAGAAGCTTACAGGTATGGGTATCGAAAACCAGGGTCCCCCCCTGCAGACTTTCTGCAAGGGGGTTTGTTACAATCCTTTGCAGAATAAGCTTCATGAGATGATAGACGCCGATCGAGTGCTCGAAACGGGTATGATGTGCTCCGGGATAGACCTGCTGAGCGAACGAAAGCTGTCGTATACCTTTCAAACGAAGAAAGGTCGGGTGTGCCAGTATCTTTTTTAAAGGTGTGTTGAGTGGAATATGGCCCCATACGGGGAGTCGAATGAACCCCCCGTCTGAACGAAAAAGCAAATTATCGGAAATCATGAAGGGTCATTGTTGCATTATACTGTCGAGGTCGCGGGATGTTCTTCTGTTTTCAGGTGCAATGTACACACTTTGCGAAAATGATGACCGTAGATGCAAAGCGTTACCGCCAGAGAGAGTGATTGATGCTGTTTGAAAAGAGTCCAGATAAGCATTTTCCAGTAGTGAAACCGTTCTTTCCCGATGACACCGAGAACCACCATAGACCGAAATAACGCCACCAGTTGCCCGGGCCGGAAACGGGATTTCGACTTCGGTGGTTTGTATTCGATCAACAGTGTTTTGATTCTGCGGTAATAGTTTTTCGGGGAATACAGGTAATTCATCATGTCTCTGTAACCTTTCCGGAGCGTTTCGATATCCATTTTTGGAATAATGTTCGTGGTGTTATCCACATTGTCTCCACTTGAGCTACTCAAGAGCCTGCCCTCGGTTTTCATGCGTTCATACAGCTTGGTTCCCGGCAGGGCCTGTAACAGTCCAACCATGGCGGTAACGATACCGCTATTTTGGATGAACTCTATCTGTTGTTGGAAAATCGAAGGGGTATCGGTATCGAATCCGACGATAAAACCTCCTTGTACCTCGAGTCCTGTACGCTGAATTCGCTTGATGTTCGCAAGCATGTCTCTCGAGGTGTTATGTTGCTTGCCGCATGCTTCCAGAGCCGAGTGGTTGGGAGTTTCGATACCGATAAAAACCTGATTGAACCCGGCTTTGACCATAAGATCCATCAGTTGCTGGTCATCGGCAATGTTGATCGAGCACTCGGTGTAAAACTTGGTCGTTGTTTTTTTCGACTGCTGCCATTCGATAAGCTTGGGTAGGAGATCCTTTTTCAGGTATGACTTATGGGCGATGAAATTATCATCGACAAAGAAGATGCTTTCTCGCCATCCTCTGTCATACATGGCTTGCAGTTCACGAATGATTTGATCGCTGCTTTTAATACGGATCTTGTGTCCGAAAAGGGTTGTGACATTGCAAAAATCGCACTGGTAGGGGCAGCCTCTCGAGAACTGCAGCGCCATCGATGCATATTTTTTCATGTCGAGCAGTTCCCATTGCGGTACCGGTGACGTTCTGACATCGGGAAAGCCGCCCGACCGGTACTGTTTTTTGGCGATGCCCTGAGTAAAATCTTCAAGGAAAAGAGGGAGCGTGAGTTCTGCCTCATTGAGTACCAGGTGGTCGACTTCGGTAAATTGCTCCGGTTCAGAAGTAAAGAGAGGACCGCCGGCTACAACCTCGAGGCCGGCGTTCTTACAGCGTGCTATGATTTGTTTTGCGGACTTTTTCTGTACTCCCATCGCACTGACGAACGCGATATCGGCCCATTCGATGTCTTTTTGTCTCAGCTTGGAAACATTCAGGTCAACCAGTTTTTTACGCCATTCGTGTGGCAGCATTGCTGATACCGTTATGAGACCGAGGGGTGGAAGAGAGGCTTTTTTGCTTACAAACTTCAGAGCATGCTTGAAACTCCAAAAAGTGTCAGGAAATTCCGGATAAAGGAGCAGTATATTCATACTTACGTAGATCGTTTCAAAAGGTGAAGCTGAGCAATGGCTAAACAATTAAAAACCTGTAAAACATATATTTCGTTCCGTATAAGAAGATGGATGGGGACAAACAACACCAGCAGGCAATGTATGGACTTATGCGTATTGCGGTTCGGTCAGTGTCCGGTCTCCCGTTACCATGGAAAAGAGAGAGCCTTTTTCGGGCTGACGGGACACAACGATTTTTACCTCGAACGCATCTTTCAATTTTTCAAGATGAGTGATGAGTACAATTTTTTCAAACTCATCGGTAATGCGGTGAATTGAATCTATGATTGCGTCAAGTCCGTCATCGTCCTGTGTCCCGAATCCTTCGTCGATGACAAGCAACTTCAAGCCGTGACCTGTTTGTATCGAAAGAAGTTTCGAAAGAGCTATTCTGAGAGAAAGGTCGATACGAAACTTCTCACCACCTGAAAAACTCTCATACTCCCTGACTTCGCCCTGGGAATCTGAGATGGCTATTTCAAGGGTTTCGGTGATATTTTTATTGATGCGCTGTTTTTGAGTACGAACTTCAAATGCCATCTGATTCTGGGTGAGCTTACCGAGAATGTTGTTTGCCTGTTCCTCGAGTTGCGGTACAGCATTTTCAATCAGGAGGCTTTGAATACCTTTGATACCGAAAGCATCCTGTAGAATGGTGAAAATATTTTTTGTCTCTTCTTTTCTGCCGAGTTCAGCGGATATTTTTTTTCTCTGTTTTTCTTTTTCAGCAAGATCGTCAAGGCTTTTTTTCAAGCTCTGTTTCTCTACCAGGAGATTTCGCAATTTGTTTTCCGCCGTTTTTTTTTCGATCTCGGCCCTCTCGAACTTTTTGTTCAGATCCGGTTTGCCTTCGACCAGTGCTGCTATTTCCGAGAAACGGCATTGCAGTGCATTTCGCTCGTTTTCAACTGCGTCGAGTTTTTTCCTGCAGGTTTCGTGTTCAACAGTCAGTTTTTCGAGGCGAGAGGCTGCCATATCAAGTACTCCTGCCTGGTTTTCAGCATCCGAAAGGATTTCCAGTTCGGCTTTCAAAGTGTTGTGCACATCTGGGTTGTAGTCAAGTGATGCTATCTTCGAATTGATCTGTGAAAGTTTCTGGAGTTCTTCGGCGGCGATAATTCCCGAGGCCAGCATTCTACGAGTTTTTTGAAGCTCTGTTGCCAGTGCTTCCCGGGATTTAAGGGTTTGTGTGTACGCTGCTTCGAGTTCATCGAGCTGTTTCAATCGTTCTTCAAGCGCGGAAAGTCTGGAATGGATGGATTGAAGTCTTTCCTGCTGTGCGTTGAGGTTCTGCTGTTTTTTTTCGAAACCTCGCCAAAGGGATTCGAACTGTTTTTTTTCAATCGTGTTGTCGGCAATCTCTTTTTCAGTGTTCCGGAACTGGGTGCGGTACTCTTCAAGCACTTTTTCTTTATGGGTTTCATTGACTGTCGAGTGGCAGAGTGGACAAATCGTGCCGTCAATGCCTTTGAATTCCAGCCCCTTTTTTTTGATGTTTTCGAGGTTATCAGCAAGCGTTTGTATCCGGTTTTCAAGCTGAGAGAGCGAACGCATGCAACGGTCTTTTCCATCGAGTTCCTCTTCGAGTGTCCTGGTCGATGTTTCCAGTGAGCTCTTCTCATCATACAGTTGGTGCATTGTTCGGCAGTCGGCTTGCAGACGTTCTATTTTTTCAGCAAGGGTTCCCAGGTTTGAATCGGAGGTTTGCAGGGCAGTTTCGATGGTTTGAACCTCGTGAGAAGCTTTTTGTGTTTTGAGTGCCTTTACCGATTCCATTCGTATGCTCTCCTGACGGAGCTGTTCTATGGCTTTTGAGGTATGTTCCATAGTGACGAGTTCTTTTTTCAACTCGTTGTATTTCCTGATATTCCGTTCGATAGTGTTTCTGCTGTCGACCAGTGATCGCAATTCAGCTTCTTCTTCCCGGAGCTTCGTGCTGCGGACGGTAAGTTCTTCTTTGCGGGAATTCATGCCGGCAAGCTGAGCCTCGAGTGTTTTCCGCTCAAGCTCCAGTTCGTTCATGGCGGTCAACCGTTGTTCGAGTTGAGCGCATGACGATATGCAGGAGTTGAGCTCCTTTTCGGCTGCTTCCGATTCTGAAGATTTTTTTTTCAGTTCGGCACACAACGCCGGGACACGGGAAAGGTCGTCGCGCAAGGTGCCGATTCTGCCCGCAAGATAGGTTATTTCCTCGCCGATCGCTCTTGTTTTCTCCTTTGCCTTTTCAGCGAACACCGCGTAGCGGTCGATCCGAAGGATCTGTGCCAGGATTTCCTTGCGTTCTTTGGGAGATTTGAGGGTAAACTCGTTTGACCGTCCCTGGCTTATGAATGAAGAACTGATAAAGCCATCAAAATCAAGTCCGATAAGGTCGAGGATTTTTTTCTGGGTAAGACGAAGAGTGTTTTCATTCAGGCTCTGGAAAACATCGGTTTCAGGATCGAAGATATGCAGATCGACCTGTTCGGTGGTTCCACCGCTTTTCTTTCTTGTCGCTTTGCGGAGTATTCTGTAGGTTTTTCCGCTTGTTTCGAAAACGCAGGATACGTGCATTTCATCAGCGTTTTCGTTGATCAGTCCCTCTTTGCCTGTTCGGCCTTTTCCCCAAATGCACCAGCCCATCGCTTCAATGAGGCTCGATTTTCCGGCAGCGTTGGCTCCAGTCAGGCAGGCTATCCTGAAACGCTCAAAGTCGAGTTCCTGTGGTTCTTCACCGTAACTCTGGAAATTGCTGATGGTAAGTTTTTTCGGAATCATCGCTCTGTTGCAGGGATTGGGAACTCAATAACGGTCAAGCGAAAATTTTTCTCCGAGATACACCTTTCTTGCTTCAGGGTTGGCTGCAATCTCTTCGGGGGTTCCTTTTATGAATATCGTTCCATCGAACAACAGATAAGCATGATTGGTGATGGAAAGGGTTTCATGCACGTTGTGGTCGGTAATGAGTACTCCGATGTTTCGCTTGACGAGTCCCTCGACGATTTCCTGAATATCCTCGACAGCAATCGGATCGACACCGGCAAACGGTTCGTCGAGCAGTATGAATTTCGGGTCGAGAGCAAGTGCCCGCGCTATCTCGGTCCGGCGCCGCTCACCACCTGAAAGGGCGTATCCCATGCTTTTGCGTATGTGCTTGATGTTCAGGTCTTCGAGCATCTCTTCGGTTCTTGCTTTCTGCTCGGGTTTTGAAAGAGAAGAAAATTCAAGAACACTCTGAATGTTGTCTTCGACAGACATCTTTCTAAATACGGAAGCTTCCTGCGGAAGGTAACCGATACCAAAACGGGCCCGTTTGTACATGGGTAGATCGGTGATATTGCGATCATCGAGAAAAACATCTCCGGCATTCGGTCTGACGAGGCCGACGATCATGTAGAATGTGGTGGTTTTCCCTGCACCATTCGGTCCCAGTAACCCGACAATCTCACCCTGTTTCACTTCCAGGGTCGAGCTTCTGACAACTTCACGTTTGTTGTAGATCTTTTTCAGCTTGCTGCAGCTCAGTGTCGATACCATACCGTTGCCTACCATTATGTTCGCTATGCTTTCCAGTCAAGTGTGTCGAATGCCGACCGCTCATCAATATAAGAGATTCCTGGGATGTTCGCAGGTCTTACTTCTTTGGGTTCGTGTGGTATGCCATTCTTTTTCGATTACCTCTCGACGGCTGTAACTGGTAGATTCGATACAGCTTCTTCACTTCGTTCTACATTCGTGATGTGTTTATGGCTGGTGCTGTGTTAAGTGTGTTTTGTAAAGCCGAAGATAATCTGTATTTCATCTATGATGAGTGATGTGACAGGTGACCTATCATATAATCGAAGACAAGGGGTGATATCATGAAAAGAGTGGATAACAAAGTCGCTGTTGTAACAGGGGGAGCATTCGGGATAGGAAAGGCAATTTCCATGCTGCTGGCTGAAGAAGGTGCGAAAGTAGCTGTAACGGACATAGCTGATGATGAGGGACAACGGGTCACGGAGGAGATCGAACGGTCCGGCGGTACTGCAACATACTGGCATCTCGATACTTCCGTCGAAAGTGATGTCGAGAATGTTTTTGCCGGTGTTGCCGATGCGTTCGGGGCTATGGATGTGCTCGTCAACAACGCGGGGATTGCCGGGGTGAACAGGCCTACCCACGAAGTTGCCAGGGAGGAATGGGAAAAAGTCATAAGCGTAAACGTAACAGGCGTTTTTTTGTGCACGAAACATGTCGTACCATATATGAGGCGGGTGGGTAGAGGTAGCATTATCAATCTTTCATCCATCTACGGGCTTGTCGGTGCGGCTGATCTTCCACCATATCACGCATCCAAGGGCGCTGTTCGGCTGATGAGTAAAAATGATGCATTGCTATACGCAAAAAACAATATCAGGGTCAATTCTGTGCATCCGGGCTTTATCTGGACACCGCTTGTCGAGCAACTTGCCGAGGATTCTCCGGATGGAGCGGTAGCTTTCAAGGCCCACCTTGACAGCAAGCATCCGATCGGTCATGTCGGGGAACCTGCCGATATAGCTTACGGCGTGCTTTATCTCGCATCCGAAGAGTCCAAATTCATTACCGGCAGCGAACTTGTCATAGACGGCGGTTATACGGCCCAATGATTGTCGCCTTTCCTGTACATCGGCTTTCCGTGGGATTATGTTGCCGGTTTCATACGTATTGATAAAAAACTATGATGACTGTTCCTTTCTATCATGTCGATGCATTCACAGCCGAGGTTTTTTCAGGCAATCCGGCGGGAGTCTGCTTGCTCGACGAGTGGCTGCAAGACGAGCTTCTTCAGGCCGTGGCGGCCGAGAATAATCTTCCTGAAACGGCATTTCTCGTTCGTCGGGCAAGCCATTATGAGTTGCGCTGGTTTTCACCTGCATTGGAGATCGACCTCTGCGGTCACGCAACAATTGCCAGCGGGCATGTCATTTTCAACAGGACCGGCGGTGATTCAGAGCGCCTGGAATTCATGAGTAAGAGCGGGTCTTTATCGGTGGAACGACAGGGTGATCTGCTGTTTCTCGATTTTCCCTCCCGAAAACCTGAAAAATGTACAGTCCCGGATGGGCTTGACGCCATGTTCGATATATCTCCTGAAGATGTTCTTGTCTCACGTGATTTGCTGGTTGTCTTTGATGATGAGGATACTGTAAGGAATCTCGATCCTGATCTGAACGCCATAGCGAAGCTTGAAGGTTTCGGGATGATTGTGACCGCACCCGGGAAGAACTCCGATTTCGTTTCGCGCTTCTTTGCGCCTGGCGCCGGGATTGCAGAAGATGCTGTGACGGGTTCGGCACACTGTACACTTGTACCGTATTGGGCAGAGCGTCTTGGCAAGAAAAACCTTCATGCTTTCCAGCTCAGTAAGCGAGGAGGCGAGTTGTTTTGCGTGGATAACGGTACGAGAGTCTCGATCGGAGGGCGGGCGGTAACCTATCTGTCGGGAATGATAACGATATGAAAAAAGGATGCTCATAACTCGTTGAACGTATTACGGATTTCTTTTGGATGTTTGTTCTCGAAAAGGTGAATTTTCTTGGTTGTTTCGACTGGAGTGGCAAAATTGTTGCGGTAACTCGAAAAAGAGATGCCGCTTTTTTCAATTTTCAGACTGATTTCAAGCATGGTAACACTATTGCCCTATCAAGGTAAATATCCGGATATTCATGAATCTGTATTTCTTGCCGATGGCACCCGTGTTATCGGCGATGTAACCATCGGTGCGAATTCAAGCGTCTGGTTCAACACGGTTGTTCGCGGGGATGTCTGTCCGATACGGATCGGTGAAAAAACAAGTGTTCAGGACAATGCCACGTTGCACGTGACGCATGATACAGGACCGCTCACTATAGGAAGTGACGTAACCATAGGGCACGGTGCCGTCCTCCACGCCTGTACGGTGAACGATCATGTGCTTATCGGTATGGGGGCTGCACTGCTCGATGATTGTGTCATCGAGTCGTACTCGATTGTCGCTGCTGGTTCGCTTGTCAAGCAGGGGTTTAGAGTGCCTTCAGGTATGCTGGTGGCTGGTGTTCCGGCAAAGGTCGTGCGGCCCATTACCGATGCTGAACGTCAAACGATCAACGAATCACCCGAGAATTATGTCCGGTATGTACAGAGCTACCGCGACGGGGGATATGAAGGGAAAGGCCATGGTGAAGTGGTTGAATTTAAGTAAATTGCATCACAAATTCCGATAACATCTTTCAAACAGGGATATAATGAAAAGTGATGTGGTTATTGTCGGCGGTGGCATCAGCGGGCTGAGCCTTGCCTTTTACGCTGCGAAAGCAGGATTCAAAACGACCTTGCTGGAAAAAAACGACAGTCCTGGGGGCTCGTTCAACTCTCACCGTTACACAGGCAATAACGCGAATTTCTGGCTCGAACTCGGAGCTCATACCTGTTATAACTCATACCAGAACCTTCTGGACATTGTCGATGCCTGTAATCTCACCGATTCGATCATTCCCCGTGAAAAGGTTCCCTTTACGCTTTTGGTCGATAACCAGCTCAAATCGGTTTTTTCGGCGCTCAATATCTTCCAGGCTCTCAAAAGCATTCCAAATATTTTCTCTCTCAAAAAGGACGGATTGAGTGTTCGTGACTATTATTCTAAAATCGTTGGGATCGACAATTACAAGAACACTCTCAGCCATTTCTTCAATGCAGTTCCTTCGCAGCCGACCGATGATTTTCCTGCGGACATGATGTTCAAGTCAAGACCCAAGCGAAAAGAGGTGTTGAAGAACTACACGTTCAAGGACGGGCTGCAGTCTGTCGCGAAAGCAATTGCAAAAAGCAAGGGAATCAATGTTTTTACCGATCAGGAAGTCTCCGGCATAGAGGTGATCGATGGCAGTTATGCGATAACGACAAAAGCCGGTGTTACTCATTCGGCTTCTGCTCTCGCTCTTGCAACACCTTCGGCAGTCTCTTCGCATCTGCTTCAGACGGTCGACCCCGATATTTCAAGACATCTCGGTTCGCTCAAGGCTGCATCGGTTGATTCCGTTGGGGTCGTTCTTAGAAAAAGTGATCTCTCGATCAAACCTGTCGCTGCGATCATTTCACCGAATGATATTTTCTTCTCGGCGGTGTCCCGGGATACGGTTTCTGACGATAACTACAGGGGATTTGCCTTTCATTTCAGGCCGGGGGAGAGCGATGAAACGAAAATGCGTAGAATCACCGATGTTCTCGGCATCGGTGAAGACAAGATCATTCACAAGCATACGGTCCTGAACACGGTGCCTTCTCTACGTTTGGGGCATCGTGAGTGGCTGGAAAAAATGGACAGCCTGCTCGCCGGGAAAAACCTACTGCTCACCGGTAATTATTTCGGGGGGATGGCTATAGAGGACTGTGTATCCCGTTCTCTCAACGAGAGCAAACGTTTGAAAAAAACGCTTTAATACACACTTGTGGATATCTGAAGGTGGCGGTGGTTTACTCTGGGCTGAAGAACCATACGGGTTTGCCGCCTTTCGGATTGATCATTCCTGCAGGAAGGTTCGGCCTCAAACCTTCGTTTATATCGTTGACCATGTTTTTTTTGTTTTCTCCCATGACGAAAAAAAATACTGTGCGTGCATTGTTGATGGACGGCAATGTCAGGCTCAGTCGATATCCGGGAGGAGAACCTTGAGGTGCGTAGACCGGAATAACCCATCGGTTCGATTCTTCCAGAGCGTCTGAGTCTCCCGGAAAGAGTGATGCGGTATGACCATCGGGGCCCATTCCAAGGATGACTATGTCGAAAACCGGAAAAGTGTTCCGAGAGTTTTTGCTGTGTTTGTCGAAAAAGCTTTTAAGCTCTTGTTCGTAGCGCATGGCTGCCGTATCGTAATTGTCGCTGACATGCGGCATCGGAAAAATATTCTTTTCCGGTATAGCGACTTTTGCTATCAGCGTTTCACGGACCATTCTGTAATTACTGTCGGGATGGTTTTCCGGTACACATCGTTCGTCACCCCAAAATAGCATTATCGAGTGCCAGGGGAGCTGGACTCTGGTGGTATCGGGCGTTTTGGTCACCGCGTGTCCGGGGAAAGAAAAACCCATTTCTTGCATGATTGAAGGAGGAATTCCCTCTGCGAGCCGACGGTACAGTTTTCGGGGGGAATTTCCCCCCGAAAGTACAAGCGAGCAGAAGCCCTTGCCGTCGACAGATTTGAAAATGCGGTTCGCTATAGATGCCGCGGCCTCTGAAACGATGCTCTTTTCAGTTCCTGTAATCAGCATGACATGGGTGTCTATACGGTGCTCACTGCAGGTTTTTTGCAGCTTCTACAACGTTTTCGACAGTAAATCCATATTCTTTGAGAACGGTGCTTCCCGGTGCCGATGCACCGAAGTGGTCGATGCCGAGAATGATGCCTTCGTCGGTGGCATATTTATCCCATCCAAAGGGTGAAGCGGCTTCGATGACGACTCTCCTGCGGATGGATGAAGGCAACACGTCGTTACGGTATGT
Source organism: Prosthecochloris sp. (assembly GCA_015482705.2). GTDB lineage: Bacteria > Bacteroidota > Chlorobiia > Chlorobiales > Chlorobiaceae > Prosthecochloris. The sequence goes on from JADMLA020000040.1 coordinate 159,512, forward strand.
TTCCGGTTGCAGTTCGAACAACTCCCTTGAAGGCATAGAGACAACTCTTGTCGGTACCTTTTCTTGCTGAAGGACTCGTTGAGCTTCAAGGGCGAGGTGAACTTCGGAACCGGTTGCAACGAGAATGACCGGCCGGTTTCCTCCGGTCGAAGGAGTACTCCACTCCGAAAGGACGTAACCTCCTTTCGGTGTTCCTTCAGCAACAGGGTGGGTTTGCGGATCAATCACGGGAAGTGTTTGTCTCGAAAAAACAAGGGCTGTCGGTTTTTTATGTGTCAGCGCGATTTGCCACGCGGCTTTGGTTTCCTGAGCATCGGCAGGCCGGAGTACGGTAAGACCCGGAATAGAGCGTAGCATGACAAGTTGTTCGATCGGCTGGTGCGTCGGGCCGTCTTCACCGACCGCTATACTGTCATGAGTGAAAATGAAAATGGAGGGAACCTGCATGATAGCGGCGAGTCGTAGCGCCGGTTTCATGTAATCCGCGAAAACCAGGAAGGTCGCCCCATAGGGGATAAGCATTCGAGAGAGGGCCATGCCGTTGATAATGGCTCCCATGGCATGTTCCCTGACACCGAAACGGAAATTTGCTCCACCGTAATTTCCTGATGTGAAATCGGTGGCGTGTTTGACCTCGGTTCCGGTCGATGGTGCGAGGTCTGCGGACCCGCCGACCAGAAACGGAAGTTTTCCTACGATTGCATGCAGTACTTTGGAGGATGCTTTTCGCGTTGCCAGTTTTTCTTCCGGGCTGAATTCCGGAAGGAGGTTTTCCCAGCCATCAGGCAATGTATTCTGTAGCATGGTGTCCATCTCGGCTGCCAGGTCCGGATGTTTTTCGCTGTAAACCTTATAAAGGTCGTTCCATCGTTTTTCAGCAGTGGTTCCTTTTTCGACAATATTGCTCAGGTGGGCAGTTACGGATTCAGGAACATGGAAGGAGCTTCCTTCGGGAAAGCCGAATTTTTCTCTGACTATTGCCGCTTCATCCTCGCCGAGAGGTGCTCCGTGTGAAGCGGCGCTGTCCTGTTTGTGGGGGCTACCGAACCCGATGTTCGTTTTAGCGATGATCATCGAGGGTTTTACCGAAACCTCTTTCGCTTTTGTAACAGCATTTTCTACAGCTTCTATATCGTTACCGTCGATATTTTCTACGTGCCAACCATATGCTTCAAATCTCTGATGAACACTTTCCGTAAATGCCAGATCGGTTGAGCCTTCAATGGAAATACTATTGTGGTCATAGAGGCATATAAGCTTGCCAAGTCTCAAGTGTCCGGCAATGGAAGCGGCTTCCGATGTGATCCCTTCCATCAGGTCGCCATCACCGCATATGACGTACGTATTGTAGTCGATCAAATCCATTCCCGGCCTGTTGAGTCTTTCGGCACAGTATCGTTCTGCTATCGCCATGCCGACTGCGTTTGACAATCCCTGGCCGAGAGGGCCCGTTGTCGTTTCAACGCCCGGGGTGTGACCGTACTCCGGGTGACCCGGTGTTTGACTGCCCCATTGACGAAACTCTTTGAGGTCTTCAATCGAAAGATCGTAACCGGTCAGGTGGAGCAGACTGTAGAGGAGGGCCGAGCCGTGACCTGCAGAAAGCACGAAACGGTCACGGTTCAACCATTCCGGGTTGTCAGGGTTGTGCTTCATGAGTTTCGTCCAAAGCACATATGCCATGGGCGCCGCTCCCATGGGCATACCCGGGTGTCCTGACTGTGCTTTTTCCACCATGTCAACTGCTAACAGGCGTATGGTATTGATAGCCAGCTCGTCGATTGGATCAGTATGCATGAATTGCTCCTTTAGAGGAATTGTTGTCGTCAGGGATGCACAGCTGTGTTTCATGCCGTGCAGGCCCCGTCTTGACGGATTCGATTTTCACTAACTGGCAGGATGGACTCAAAATGCTCATTCCTGACTCACATAATGTAGTATATACGGGGATTTAATCCTGAGCACCAGGGCATTATGAGTTTTTTTTCTTTCCATTGTCTTCCGTGAAAACAATCGCTCTCAGAGTTGTCTTGTAAACAGAGGATGAGTAATTTGAGACCGTAAGATCTTTCAAAGAATAATTCATGTCTACTAATCCATGTCGCTGATCGACGGCTACGGTGTTTTGATCGGGAAGCTTCACCGCTACGAGTGTGACAATGGCCGTAACAAAAACGAATATTATCATTGTAATATCAGTGTGAGAACAGACAGCGGAGGGTATCGTTGCGCCATTGATCTTGACAGTAAAAATCAGCACGACGGTCTTCACTGGAGGATGGTCGAACTGGGTAAAAGTGATATGCTGGGGCTTGTTTCTCTCGAAAGCGGTTGGCACTTTCTCAAATCGGAACCGGGATCGGGTGCGCTCGACTATCTGAGAAGCCCAGAGCTGCAGCGGAGAGGTTTCTGTCAGAAATCCGGTGAAACCGATGTAACGGCGGAAGACGGTAGCGAGTGTTCAACCTGGAAGCATGGTACAAGTCTTGACGCTTTCGACGACCTCATGCAGGTACTGGAGGGTTCTGTCACGCTTTTGGTTTTCGGAGAGCCGTTTCGGCGAGGAAAAGGAGTGCATAACGTACATCAGAACCAGGGTGATCCTCCGCAAAGCCGCTGGTCGAGGGAAAACGGTATCTGGCAGGATGGTGCCGTTGCCGGCGTGAGGGGCGATGGAACGGTGAGGATCTTTCTCAGCAAGTTCAAAACTCAGGCAAGCCGTACCGATGACCGGGGAAAACCCTTGCTGTTTGGGGACCTGAATTCTGACGATTGATGTCGAGTACAGCGGTGGATGCATTCTTTCCCGAATGACCATGATGCTTGGTGTGGTGACTGCTGGCAGAGAACCACCTATTGCCGGCTTGTATTCCTTTTTTCAATCATCATGCCCCAAAGAGGGTTGTAGCCATGGATGTCGTCTGTTTCGCCATTTTCATTGACGACAGGATGTCCCTGGTTATACCATCGAAATATGCCACCTCGAAGGTTGTAACATTCCTGTGCTCCTTCAGCCTTGCACGCTCTGTAGACCCGGTTGAGGTAGTTGGAACTTCTCTGGCCGACAGAACAGTAGAAGAGTACCGTTTTTTCCCTGATCAGTGCGCCGTATTCCCTGATGAAGTCACTCGAAGGGGTTTCCGGCGGTAATTGCACAGCTCCGTCTATATGGCTTTTTGCGTACTCCTCAGCTGTACGAGTATCGAAAAGGATGATTTTTTCCTTGTTTTTCAGTCTTCTCGCGAGTTCATCGGCCGAGAGCAGAGGAACGGGATAACTCTTCTCGATCATGCTTTCTGTCACATCGAGAGCACCCTGCTTATCGATAGTATTGCCAAACATGATATGTTCCGCTATTGCGAAATGGGTTATTGTTTTATGTTTATGAAAACAACAATGATTTCAAGAAAGTGCCGCGGTGTTTACAGGTCTGAAACACCGCAAAAGAAAAATCCTGTGTATCTTGACTGTGTGGTTTATGATACTGTATATCGACCAGTGAAAACTCAAGGGAGGTTTTTATGGAACAAGGAGCACAGCCGTTCGACTTCGGACGTAAAGTCGACCCGAAGACGTTCGAGAAATTGATACAGGATGGATACGAGGTGGACCCTTCGAAATACCTTAAAGAGGGTTGGGATGTTTTCAAGTCCCGCCCCGGTGAGTTCATTGCCTTCAGTGTGATTATTTTTGTTGTATTCGGATTGTTTTCGAGGCTCGATTTCATAGGTCCCCTTGCTACAACAGCCATTGCTTCTCCACTGTTTGCGGGATTTATCATTGTTATTTTCATGCTTTTCAAGGGCAGGGAGGTCCAGTTCGGGGATTTTTTCAAAGGTTTCAACTATTTTCTGCCTCTTGTGCTGGCAGGTATTGTTTCTGGTATTCTTATCGGGATCGGTTTTGTTCTCGTACTGTTGCCGGGTATTTACCTCGCGGTGAGTTACCTGTTCGTATCCATGCTGATCATCGATTACCGCATGGAGTTTTGGCAGGCTATGGAGACGAGCCGCCAGATCGTGACGAAAAACTGGTTTTCTCTGTTTGTTTTTTTTCTGGTGCTTTTGGTGGTCAACCTGCTCGGGATGCTGGCGTTAGGGATCGGCATACTGGTGACCATGCCTCTGAGCATTTGTTCGATCTGTGTGGCGTACCGGGATATTGTCGGTTTGCACGAGGCGGGTGAATTGACAACGTAAGGAAACAGCGTTCCGGCAGGTTCATCATGATGGTGATTACAATAAAAAAGAGGCTGTCTCGATTGTGATTCCGAGACAGCCTCTTTTTTTTCTTCTTGACTGGATCACTGGCCGGGCATCTGCATGCCCTCGAACTTTTTCTGCATGCTTTTCATCATCTCTTCCATCTCTTTCATATTCTCCTCGTTCATCATGTCCTGCATTTGTTCAAGTTGTTTCATATCCTTGCCGGAAATCTGGGGAACCATCATCTGCAGGGCAGATTCTTTTTTGGTAAAACTACCGGGAACCTCAAAATATGATTTGTCTAGATTTTTCCGCTCAATCTTGACGAATTCCATGGTTGTGTTGGATTCTTTGTCCAGAACTTTGAGCGGAAAACCGTCGAGACCCGCTTTTTTCAAGCGGATGTCAAATGCTGCCGATCCTTTTTTCCGTCCCGGCTGCAACCGGGCGAAATCGGCAGCGCTGATAAGGTCTTTCGTCAGCCACATTTCGGTTTCACCGTGATCGTCGGTGATGCGAACATGCTTGCATTTGTAGCCATGCAGGGTTTCCGTGCCAAGCTGTTCGACCTTGTAGTCTTCTTTTTCCGTTTCTTCAACCATCGTATCGAACTCATCCTTGAACTCGTTCATGTCCAGGACGCTGTAGGTTTTTTCCTTTTCATTGAGCGTATACAACAGGTTTGGCTTGTCGGCGGGGGTCAAGGTTACAAGATGAAGCATAACGGTACCCGTTGCCGGATCGGCCAGATCCATTTCAAACCGTGTGCCGTGTTTCGAAATATACAGTTTACCGTTCTGAGCTCCTTCAGGAGCTGAAATCTGCATATGCAGAATACCCTCGAACTGTTTTCTGAACAAGCCTTCCGTCAGGGGTGCGGCTGGTTTGCCGGATGAAACAGCTTCCTGTGCTTTTTCTTCTGCTTTCTGCTGGCAGGCTGAAAGAAAAGAAAGCTGAAAAAAAGCAATCAATAAAAGCAGGATTAGTTTACGCATGATGACGAAAGATTTGATTATTCCTGAAATTGAAGAGAGGTAATTTACAAAAATGCATTTACTTTAGTTGGGTCTATCATACATATCAATGAAATAAGTGTAATCGGAAAAAATCATGAATAAGATGTCTTTTTTCTCTTCAATAATCCTTTTTTTTGCGTTTTCGGCTTTTGCTTTACCTCTTTATGCTGCAGATTCTGCTGTGACAGTTTCAGCTCAGGGGGTTGTTTCGGTCAAACCCGATATGGCGGAGCTTCGGATCCAGTTGATCGATAAAGCACGGACTGCCGAACAGTCGGTAGCAATTTCAGCAAAAAAGTACAAGACTGTTCAACAGGCATTGAGAACTATAAACGTCAGTGCAAACGATGCAAGAACAAAGTCTTTTTCGGTTCGCCAAGAATGGGAATGGAATAATTCGACCCAAAAAAGAGTTTTTAAAGGCTATGTTGCTACGCATGTGCTTCATGTTATTGTTGAGAATCTCGATGATGTTGGCCGTGTGATTGACGCATCAGTACGGGCAGGGGCCAACGAGATTCCTGTTATACGGTTCACCAGTTCGAAATATGAGGAAAAACGGCGCGAAGCACTGGTTGAAGCAGTAGAAAACGCAAAAAAAGATGCGCAGACTATGGCTATGGCATCTGGCCTGTCTCTGGGAAAGCTCCTTGATATGCAGCATGAATTTAGTCCTGTCTACCCTTTGCATGGAATGGCCCAAGGCAGGGCAGAAAAAGCCTTGTCTTCAACGGTTCCAACTGAAATTTTTCCAAGTGAACAGGATATCAATGTCTCGGTGCATTGCCGGTGGTCACTTGTCGGGAAATAAACCTGAAAGTGCCAAGAAGTTCCTCTTGGACAAAATGTTTCTTGAAATAAAGAAAAAAAAGTATCTTCTTTGTTAACATTTCCTGCATATCATTATATCGTGCAGTATCATACCTGAAATATATCGCGACCTCTTTTGTGCGCAAATTAATGAGTGGGCTTCGCAGTACAGAATAACTGATTCGGTATGAGGGATATTTTTGTTCCATGACCGAGAAAGGTACAAAAACTTTTCGCCGTGGCATAGATAGTTATGGCGGCTGCGTTTGCTTTTTTCTGTGTGCTTACTCTATTGAAACGAAGAAAAGGAGAAGATCATATGGCGATAAGACTCATCTGTCTTGTAATGTTTTTTGTTTTTTCACCTTTGAATGCGCGCTGTGTTCCTTCACAAAAAGAACTTTCCTCCACTATCCAGACTCTCTATCGAACTCCTGAACTAAGAAATAACATCGATTATACCGTCCTCAAGAAGGCAATGGTCGGGTATTATTCCTTGAAAAGCAAGGGGCAGTTGAAAAACGACAAGGTACTCACTATCATCGATTACAATCAGCCTTCCGTTAAAAAGCGTTTGTTTGTTATCGATATGGACAGGAACCGTCTTTTGACATCTTCGCTGGTTGCGCACGGTAAAAACAGCGGTCAGAATCTGGCTGTCAAGTTTTCCAATGTGCCGGGATCGTTTAAAAGCAGTCTCGGCTTTTTTGTGACCGACAGGACGTATCAGGGTAAACATGGTTATTCATTGAGACTCAAAGGGCTCGAGCAGGGTATCAATGACAATGCACTGATGCGCAATATCGTTATTCATGGTGCTGACTATGTTTCCACTGATTTTATCAGGCAGCACGGTCGCCTTGGAAGAAGTCTCGGATGTCCTGCACTGCCTTTTTCGGAGTACAGACAAGTGATCGATCTTATAAAAGGAGGGTCCTGTCTTTTTATCTATAATGGAAATAAAAGCTATGCTGGCCACTCCAACCTGCTCAATCCTGACATTGCCCTTAACAATCCAGCATAATATGTTTCCGGCGAATGCACTATACCCTGTACCGACGGGAAAACTCTTCGGCGGTACAGGGATGGAACTCTGGATGTACGATTAAGCGTTTTCTTCAAAACATTGCCGACAAAGAGCTGTATCGATGTATTTCGATACAGAGAGTATGGGTTTTTCAAGTCATAACCTGTTTTATTATGGTCGTTATACTGGTATTGCTTCTGGCAATCAGTCCCAGCGGTTCAGCGGAGGCTTCTCCGCAAAAAAACGATGTTTCTGCGACTAAACACGTTCGGTCAAGTTCAGGCGGAAGCAGTGATGTAAGGGAGAATATTCGCTGTCACATCGAGCAGCTCGAGGAAGACGTCGCTCTTCAAATCGGACGAGAAAAAGTCGCGTTCAACGCACTATTGGCGGATTTCTACAGATCGAACGACTTCAGCCCTGTCTGGGTTGAGCGCTCACAGGTTACCGAACTGCTTGAAGCGATCAAATCGGTAGAAGCCGACGGCCTTTCTCCCAAGGATTACCATATTGACGGAATACAGGAATTTTATGACGATGCCCCGTCTTCACCTTTTTTAAAGGCCAGGTATGAGTTGCTGCTTACCGATGCCATGTTCAAAATGTCTTATCATCTACTTCACGGCAAGGTTGATCCCGAGAAGATCGATTCCAACTGGAATCTCTCCAAAGGTGAAAATGGAAACGGGTTAGTCGGCAGTCTTGGGGACGCTCTTGCGGGCGACTCCCTTGGCGCAGTTATCTCGACGTTTCGTCCACGTCATCCGAAGTATACAAGTCTGAAAGAAGGACTTGCCAGGTACCGGCAGATTGCTGCCGACGGTGGTTGGATGAGCATTCCGGTCGGCCCTACCATCAAGGAGCCCGGCCAGTATGATGACAGAATGCCGGCGTTGAGGCGGCGTCTTGAAATAACCGGTGAAATCGAGGAACTGGCGCTCGTCGATACCTCATATGCATCAACTGCGCTTTTGTACAGCAGTGAGCTGATGGATGCCGTAAAACGTTTTCAGGCGCGACTTGGACTCGATGTCGACGGGGCGGTCGGTCCCAAGACGCTGCGGGCTCTCAATGTTCCTGTTTCTCGAAGGATTGACCAGATCCGCCTCAATCTTGATCGTTATCGATGGTTCATTCAGAAACTGGAACCTACGTTTCTCCTGGTCAATGTTGCCGGGTTTACCGTCCAGTATGTTGAAAACTGGAATTACCGGTGGGGGTCCAGAGTCATTGTGGGTGAACCCTACTGGAAAACCCCTGTATTCAAGGCGGATATGCAGTATATTATTTTTAATCCGTCATGGAATGTTCCGCCGGGTATTTTGAGAAAAGAAGCACTGCCTGCAATCAAGAACAATACAGGATATCTGGCAAGAAACGGGCTGCAGGTTATCGACCGTAACGGCCGTGTGGTGAATCCGGCTTCGATCAACTGGTCTTCATACAGTGCCGGTTCGCTGCCATATCGGCTGCGTCAGCCGCCTGGTACGAGAAACGCTCTCGGTCGTGTCAAATTCATGTTTCCGAACAAGCATCTGGTCTATCTCCATGATACGCCAAGTAAGCATCTTTTCGATAGAAGTACACGAGCGTTCAGCCACGGTTGTATTCGTCTTCAAAACCCACTCGAACTTGCACAGATTCTGCTTGGATGGCGTGAAGACGATGTCGAGAACGTTATCGCTACCGGTAAGACCAGGACGGTTCATCTTCCTCAGACAGTTCCGATTTTCATGGTGTACCTGACCGCTTTGGTAGAGAATGACGAAGTGCTGTTCAGGGACGATGTATACAATCGTGATGAAGCGGTTTTCAGTGCTCTAAACGAGCCGTATCCCTATAAAACGGTTGAAAGCTGTACGTTTTAGGGGTTTTTCCACTGGCGTACAGGAAAAAGGTTTTTTCGGATATTTGTATCCAATCTGTTGTTTTCTTCACTCCTGCCGGTTACTTTATACTGTTCAATAAGGCGTATCAGGAAACGGAAGACGGTGAAAATCCGTCGCGGACGCGCCACTGTAACTGACAAAATACCTGTAGGAGCCACTGTATCCCCCACATGGCAGGAAGGTTGCTACACTAAAGGGTCAGAAGCCAGGAGACGCCCTGATCGCACGGAGCACGAATGTCTCGCGATTAGACAGGTATGCTGAAAAGTTGCGGTTCGGCGGCGTACAACGTCGTAGCTGATCGTACTTTGAATCGTCTTCATTTCGAGGTTTCGTTGCTTCTTTCAGTCAATCACTGTCAAAAGGAGTAACAATGATCAAAAAACACATTGCAGGTTTTCCGAGAATCGGAGTCGGTCGGGAGCTGAAAAAAGCGCTCGAGGCTTACTGGAAGGGAGAGGTTTCCCAAGAATTGCTGGAGGCGACGTGCCGAAGGCTTAAGCTTCACCATTGGGGAATTCAGGAAAATGCCGGTTTATCCTATGTCGCAACCGGCGATTTTTCTCTCTATGACCATGTTCATGATGTCACGGCAATGCTTGGTGCGGTCCCCGAGCGGTTTGGCGAAGTGGATACCTCCGGTGTCGATAGCGATACCTATTTCAGAATGGCTCGAGGAGATGCTGCAGCGAACATTGCGGCGATGGAGATGACGAAATGGTTCAATACCAACTATCATTACATCGTTCCTGAAATCTTTCCGTCTTTCTCGCCGTCTCTTTCTTCCCGCAGAATTGTCGAGGATACCCGTGAAGCGATAAAAGCAGGGTTTCGGCCCAAACCGGTTCTGGTGGGGCCGGTTACCTGGTTGTCCCTTGCAAAAGCGTCCGAAGGGTGTGATCGGTGGGAAAAACTCGAAGACGTCGTCGCTGTTTACTGCCATATACTATCGGAGCTTGCTGAATTCTGTCACTGGATACAACTCGATGAGCCGATACTTTGTGCGGATATGGTTCCACAGGCCCAAGAAGCTTTCATTCCGGTATACAAAAGGCTGAATGCAGCGTCTGGAAAAGCTTCGTTGCTGCTTGCAACGTATTTCGATACTCTTGACGACAATCTCGATCTCGCCCTATCTTCCGGTTGTGACGGGCTTCATGTCGATCTTGTTCGTGGCCGTGAATGCCTTGAACAGGTGCTGGGTGGTTTGCCGGCGACGATGGTTATTTCCGCGGGGATCGTCGATGGCCGTAACATATGGAAGACAGACTTCGAACAGGCCCTGGAGGTTCTTGTCAGGATTAGGCGTGAAGTGGGCGAAGAACGCTTCATGATTGCCTCGAGCTGTTCACTTCTGCACTCACCGGTTGATCTGGAAGAAGAAGCTTCTCTAAGTGCCGAGTTGAAAAACTGGATGGCGTTTGCCGTTCAGAAGTGTGATGAAATCAGTGTTTTGGGGGATATTCTGGATTGTTGGGACTGCAGTGAAGCGCTCATTGAAAATGCCGAAGCCATTCAGTCACGGCGAAAAAGTGCAAGGGTCGAAAATAAGGATATTCGAAAACACTGTGCAACTGTCAGCGATCGGATGCTGCACAGAAACAGCGCTTATCCGGAACGCCGTAAACAACAGGCATGGCTGAATCTTCCTTTGTTTCCTACAACGACGATCGGTTCTTTTCCCCAGACAGCGGAAGTTCGCAGACAGCGCAGGCTTTTCAGCAGAGGGATGCTGGAGGCCGGAGAGTATCAGCGGTTTCTCGAGAATGAAATTCGTGGAATCATCGAAAGACAGGAGGGGTTAGGTCTGGATGTTCTTGTTCACGGTGAGGTTGAACGCAATGATATGGTTGAGTATTTCGGTCAGCAGATGGAGGGGTTTTGTTTCACCGAAAACGGATGGGTACAGAGCTACGGAAGCAGATGCGTCAAACCACCGATTATTTATGGTGATGTTGCACGTTCCGGTCCGATGACGGTTGAGTGGAGCACATTTGCTCAGTCTCTGACCGTGAAACCGGTTAAAGGAATGCTGACAGGGCCAGTAACCATTCTCAGCTGGAGTTTCGTTCGTGATGATCTCGAGCGTTCGGAGGTTTGTCGCCAGGTCGCTCTTGCCTTGAGGGACGAGGTTCAGGATCTGGAACATGCAGGAATCAGGGTTATCCAGATCGATGAAGCAGCTCTGAGCGAGGGTATGCCGCTCAAGAAAAAGGACAGGGCATCGTATCTTCGATGGGCTGTCGATGCTTTCCGATTGACCTCTTCGGGTGTTGCCGATTCGACCCAGATCCACACGCATATGTGCTACAGCGAGTTCAATCATATCATCGGATACATAGCTGCAATGGATGCCGATGTCATCAGCATCGAGTCCAGCAGGAGCCGTATGGAGCTGCTCGACGCTTTCAGGGATTTCAGATATCCAAATGAAATCGGGCCGGGGATTTACGATATCCATAGCCCGAGGGTTCCTTCTAAAGAAGAGATGATGGCGCTTCTGGAAAAGGCTCTGGTTTTCATTCCCAAAGAGAGGCTTTGGGTCAATCCTGATTGCGGGCTGAAAACAAGGGCATGGCCTGAAACTATAGCATCGATCAGAAACATGGTTGCAGCGGCTCATGCTTTGAGGGAGGTGCACAGCTATGTTTGCTGATCGAGTGACTTGGGAGAGAATGGTATGGGGGTGAAGCGTGCATCGCCTGCCTCTCAAGGTTGTCTCACCGTCGATGCCGGATCAAGTCCGGCATGACTTTTTTTAGAGTTTGGCTTTTGCGTCTGCTGCGTGTTGTCATGCGGTAAGGGGCTCTACCTCATTACTCTCCGACGCGTAGTGAATGTGCGACGTGAGCCATTTTTCGATTTCTTTTGTGCTCATTCCCTTTCGCGTTGCATACTCTTCGACTTGTTCTTTCGTGATCGATCCCAGAGCGAAATATCTTGCTTCAGGGTGTGCGAAATAGGTGCCGCAGACCGATGCTGGCGGGTTCATCGCACAGCTTTCAGTAAGGGTGACACCTGTGTTGGTTTCTGCGTTGAGAAGGTTGAATAACAACACTTTTTCCGAGTGATCAGGGCAGGCAGGATATCCCGGTGCCGGCCGGATACCCAGTGAAGCATCGGGATTTTCGTTCGAAACATAACCCCACACACGTTGCGCAACTTTTTCGTGCAGCATTTGTGCGAATGCTTCCGCTAGCCTGTCTGCCAGTGCCTGAGCCATGATGCGGTGATAGTCATCATGTTCTTGTTCGAAACGTTTCATCAGCTGCTTCAATCCATGACCGGCGGTAACGGCAAAACAACCGATATAGTCTTTTATACCGCTCGAGGCGGGTGCTATGAAATCGGCAAGGGCGAGGTTAGGCGTTTCATTTTTTTTCTCGGCTTGCTGTCTCAGGGTATGAAGGGTCGTCAGAAGTGAGGTTCTGCTCTCGTCGGCATACACCTCGATGTCATCTCCTTTGCTGTTTGCCGGGAAGATGCCCACCACACCTTTTGCTGTCAACGTATGTTCCGCGCAGATCGTGCCGAGTAAACTGTTGGCATCGTTGAAAAGCTTACGGGCTTCCGTTCCGTACCCTTCATGATCGAATATTGCCGGATATTTGCCGTGCAGTTCCCAAACTGCGAAAAAAGGTGTCCAGTCTATGTAGTTGCGAAGCTCATCCAGTGAAACATCGTCGAATATAGTTATTCCCGGGTGGCGCGGTGTTGTGACCGTATCACTACCCCAGGATAGTTTCGCTCTGTTTTCTCTTGACTTTTCCAGACTCAGCAAATTTTTCGTAGCGTTTCTCGCGGCATGGCTTTCGCGCAACTCTTCTTGTTCTTTCTGCAGTTTCGCTATAAAGTCGTCATGGAGCGAGGGCGTTACCAGATTGGCTACAGCCGGAACACTCCGGGAGGCGTCGAGTACCTGAACAACCTGGCCCGAGTAGTTCGGTGCGATTTTCACCGCAGTGTGAACCCTCGATGTCGTCGCTCCTCCTATCAACAGTGGAATTTTCATTCCCTTTCGTTCCATCTCTTTGGCAACGTGGACCATTTCGTCGAGTGACGGAGTTATCAGTCCGCTGAGACCGATTACGTCCGCATGCTCTTTTTCAGCGGCATCGAGGATTTTTTCACAGGGCATCATGACCCCGATATCGACAACATCGAAGTTGTTGCAGGCAAGAACTACCGCAACGATGTTCTTGCCGATATCATGAACATCCCCTTTTACGGTTGCAAGCAGAATCTTTGCCGCAGGTTTGGCGTCTTTTGTTTTCGCTTTTTCCTCTTCTATGAACGGGATGAGGTATGCGACGGATTTTTTCATCACACGAGCGCTTTTGACGACCTGCGGGAGAAACATTTTTCCCTCGGCGAAGAGGTCGCCGATCACGTTCATCCCGTTCATCAACGGACCTTCGATGATGTCGAGCGGACTCTGGTATTTTTGACGAGCTTCTTCCGTATCGTCGTCGATATATTCGACAATGCCTTTTATGAGGGCATGCTGCAGCCGTTCTTCGACGGTTCCGTTACGCCATTCGGCTTGTTTTGTCTCGCTTTTTACATCGCCTATTTTGACGGTTTCAGCGAATTCGACAAGTCGCTCGGTCGCGTCATCCCGCCGGTTGAGGAGCACATCTTCGACCCGTTCAAGCAATTCCTCGCCGATGTCATTATAAACAGCGAGCTGACCGGCATTGACAATGCCCATGTCGAGTCCCGCCTGAATGGCATGGAACAGGAATGCGGCATGCATCGCTTCACGTACGGGGTTGTTGCCACGGAAAGAGAACGAGACGTTACTGATACCTCCCGATACTTTCGCATGTGGAAGATTCTGCTTTATCCAACGGACGGATTCGATAAAGTCTACGGCATAGTTGTTGTGTTCTTCGATGCCGGTAGCGACGGTGAGTACATTCGGATCGAAAATGATGTCCTGGGGAGGAAAGCCTATTTCCTCGGTGAGGATCGTATATGCCCGCTGACAGATCTCGATGCGGCGTTCAAGGGAATCGGCCTGGCCTTTTTCATCGAACGCCATGACAACAGCTGCGGCACCGTACTGCAAGACTTTTTGTGCACGTTCCCTGAAAAGTTCTTCTCCCTCTTTCAGGCTGATGGAGTTGACAATACATTTACCCTGGGTACAGCGAAGACCGCTTTCGATCACCGACCATTTCGATGAGTCGATCATCAAAGGAACTTTGGCTATCTCGGGTTCGGAGGCAATGAGGTTGACGAAGTCATGCATTACCTTTTCTGAATCGAGCATTCCTTCATCGACATTGATATCGATGACCTGGGCCCCGTTTTCAACCTGTTGACGGGCAATGGAAAGTGCGTCTTCGTATTGCTCTTCGCGGATAAGGCGTGCAAATTTTCTCGACCCTGTAACATTGGTGCGCTCTCCGACGTTGATGAATCCCGTCGTCCGGTTGATAAAAAGCGGTTCAAGGCCGGACAGGCGTAATTCGTTGGAGGGAACCGGTTTTTTCCTTGGCTCGATCGTTGAAACCGTTTTGGCAATGGCTCTGATATGGTCTGGGGTTGTTCCACAGCAGCCGCCGACGATGTTGACAAATCCCGATTCAGCAAAATCTGCGATTTGAGCAGCCATGTAGTCAGGGCTGTCATCGTATTCGCCGAATTCATTCGGCAGGCCGGCATTGGGGTAGACGCTGACAAAGCTGTCAGCTATATTCGATAAGGTTTCAAGAAATGGTCTCATCTGTTTCGCTCCCATAGCACAGTTCAAACCAACACTCAATAGTCCGGGGGTGTGTGCTACGGAAACCCAGAACGCTTCAGTCGTCTGGCCGGAAAGAGTTCGTCCGCTTGCATCGACGATGGTTCCTGAAATCATGACAGGGAGCTGGACCCCTTTTTCCCGCGAAAGCTGATCGATAGCGTAAATGGCCGCCTTGCAGTTGAGGGTATCGAAGACCGTTTCGACAAGCAGAAGGTCTACACCTCCTTCCATGAGGCCTTCAATCTGCTGACGATAGTTATCGACAACCTTCTCGAATGATACCGCCCGGTAACCGGGATTGTTGACATCCGGAGAAAGAGAGAGCGTTTTGTTTGTCGGCCCAACGGACCCTGCCACGAAACGGGGTTTCGAGGGGTCATTTTGTGTATAGGCATCAGCAGCCTTTCGTGCCAGATGTGCGGCTGCCAGGTTCAGTTCTCTTATAAGGTTTTCAGTACCGTAATCGGCTTGAGAAACCGGGTTTGCATTGAAGGTATTGGTTTCGATTATGTCCGATCCTGCTTCGAGGAACTCACAATGAATGGCATGGATGATATCGGGCTGCGTGAGAACAAGAATATCGTTGTTCCCTTTGAGAGGATGGGAATGAGTAGCAAACCTTTCAGCTCGAAAATCTTTTTCTTCGAGTTTGTATCGCTGGATCATGGTACCCATGGCTCCATCCAGCACAAGTATGTTCTTTTTCAGTATGCTTGCAGGTGTTTGCTTCATTGTTGTTTGGCATCTTCTCAAAGGCTTCTCAAGTAAATGTCGTTCTGCGTCGGGATTTCTTCACGGCACATGTTCGAAATTCTCATACCCGCGAACGTTTGTCGGTCGCTCCTGTTTTTTCGCGCTTTACGCTTCGTGTTCCGATTCAACTGGAACCCATGACAATTAAGAGAGAGCCCTACGTATTAAAAGCTTGAATATACGCAATCTCCATCAATTCCTGTGCATAAGGATTCCTCCGGTCAGGGCGATGCTTTCGCACGGTAAAGCCAGTCCCTGATGAGTTCCAGCGCTTCGGCGTTGATTTCATGTCCCATAGCGTATTCTCTGTAGGTGAGCCTGTCGGCGTGTTCCTGAAGCCAGCGTTCGGAGTGCCTGCCGTTGGTGACGGGCAGGACGTCGTCATAGATGCCGTGCACGACAAGGAACGGAAGGGCCCGAAAAAGGTCCGGTTCTGCATTGACAAGAGACGGGGATGCGGGGAATTGCCCGCTCAACGCTATGACGCCATGAAGCAGGGCCGGTTCGGCAAGGGCCGCAAGATAGCTCATGACCGCACCCTGACTGAACCCCATCAGCCAGACTTTATTTTCTCGTGCTTTGTATCGATCCACGATGCCGTGCAGAAATCCAAGAAGCGTCTCTTTTGTTCTTCCGGCAGCTTCACGGTCGACGGTGATGCCTTCCTGCGTAAACTCGATGGGGAACCAGCCATACGTTTCCGGTGCGAGAACGAGAGGTGCTCTTGGTGTGATGAGATGAAGGTTCTCTCCGAGTGACGGGGCAAGCTGCATGAGGTCTTTTTCATTACTGCCGTAACCGTGTAGCATGACAAGAATATCCTCCCTCTGTTTTGATGCAGAGGGCCTGTCGAGATAGGTGAGAGACGATTGTGTACGTTGAAGCATGATGAAAATTCAACTATGAAAAGTAAAAGATGATCGTTGCCGGCTATAGTTTTACCGTTCCTTTGTCACTCGATGCCTGATGTGAATCAAGAGGGGGGTCTGCTAGAGCCTCTTCTATAATACCGCCGCCGATAACCTCTTCTCCCTGGTAGAACACGACAGCTTGACCGGGGGCTATCGATTGTTTGGAGTTGTCGAAAACCACCTCGACACGGTTTTCTGAAAGGGAAACGACACTGCAGGCTCCCTCGGTATCACGGTAACGTATTCGGGCGGAGGCTCTTATCGGTCTTTCCGGACGGTCGATACCGATCCAGTTCACCTGCTCTGCAGTAAGCCTTCTGCATTCAAGCATCACTTTGCTGCCGACGTGGAGACGATTCTTTTCCGCATCGAGGCTCCTGACGTACAGTGGTTCGGGAGATGATATGCCGAGCCCTTTTCGTTGTCCGATCGTGTAAAACGGGTAGCCGGCGTGTCGGCCGATAACCTTTCCCTCGCTGTCGATGATTTTTCCACCTTTGAGTTTTTCTGATAGTTCTGGCAGGGATGAGTGTAAAAATTTCCTGTAATCGTTATCGGGCACAAAACATATTTCCTGACTCTCTTTTTTCTCCGCCGATCTGACACCGTAACTTCGGGCAAGTTTTCGTACTTCGGGCTTCGTGAGAGTCCCGAGGGGCAGAATTGTTTTTGAAAGTTCTTCGATGCCGAGCATCCACAGAAAGTAGCTCTGGTCTTTCTGCCGGTCGGTTCCTTTCAAAAGACGGTATCTGCCACTCTTGAAAGCGATGCGTGCATAATGTCCGGTGGCGATCCGGTTCGCCTGCAGGATCTCGGCTCCTTTGAGGAGTCCATTCCATTTGATGAGTTTATTGCATACCATACAGGGGTTGGGTGTTCGCCCAGCAAGATAAGCCTGTTGGAAATACGCTATGATGTCTCTCCGAAAGCTGCCGCTCAGGTTGAAAGAAAAGACCGGGAAACGGTACTCGCATCGGTCGCTGATTATCAGCGAAGATTCTTCGAGGTTCAGATTGTCGTCCGAATGGTCCAATACCTTGATATGCAGGCCGGTAACCCGGTATCCTTGCTCTACGAGCATGCAGGCGGCAACAGCGGAATCGACTCCTCCGGAAAGACCGACTATGACGTGTTCCTTATTTTTCATTCTTTTAACTGAGTTTATATCCGGGGCCGCCACCTCCCTCCGGAGGTGTCCAGGTAATTATGCGGTACGGGTCTGCGATCTCACAGGTTTTGCAATGCAGGCAGTTGGATGGAGAAAGCTTCAGTACGGGGTCGGTCTCGTGATCGATTTCATAGACTCCTGCCGGACAGAAGTGCTGACACGGATTGCCGAATTCTTCAGTGCATTTTGTTGTGCAAATATCGGCGATATCTACAGGGTTTATGAGTAAATGGCATGGCTGGTTCTCTTCGTGGATGGTTCCCGACGCGAAAAGGTCGGCGTTTTTTGAAAAGGTAAGTGAGTCGTCGGGTCGAAATGCCTGTTTTTTCTGTAACCAGTTCCGGTACTCTTTTCTCTTGGGGAGTAATCTGTTTTCTTTTGGCGCCGATGCTTTTTCCACAAGTCCGATACCGGGTATTTTCAGGGAAAGCCCTGCCTGAACAAGGCCTTTGTAGAGCCCTTGTTCGAATGACTGCCGGTAGTTTCTTGCCTGGAACATCTCTCCGGAAACGACGGATTCTTCAAGACGGTTGCGATAGGAACGAAAAGCGTCTTCTGAAAAGTCATTGGTAAGCAGAGAGGCAAAGAGTGTTTCCGCGGCATGGATGCCCGATTGCATCGCAAGGTGAAGGCCTTTCAGGCGCTGCATGTTTACAAGCCCGGCGGTTTCGCCGGTAAGCAGAAAACCGGGGCCGGATGGCTTCGGCATGGTATGGTAGCCACCGGATGTAATGGCTTTTGCTCCATATTCGAGCAAACGGCCTTCCCGGATGATCGACTGTATGAACGGGTGCTGCTTGAAGAGCTGAAGGTTGTAATGAGGGTCGACAACCGGCCGGAAAGGTTCTACCGATGTGACGAATCCGAGTGATAGTTCAGTGTCGGACAGGGCGTAAAGCCACCCCCCTCCGTATACCGACGAGGGCAGCGGATAGCCGAACGTATGCCGGACATCGCCGGCTTTTATTCGTCCAGCCGGAACGTTCCATGTCTCCTTGACGCCGGTTTCATAGAGCTGTGGCCGAGCTTCCTCCGACAAACTGAACGCCCTGTCGAGCTGACGGAAAATCGAGCCGTGAGCACCTTCTCCTACAACGATGGCTTTTGCATTGAGTCGCATTCCCGGTTCGGCGCCGGGTTTGGTGTTGCCCTCTTTGTCGATGCCTTTGTCATCGGTGACAACGCCTACCATCCGTCCGTTTTCGATGACAGGTTCGACTGCTGCGGTATTATCGAGAATCGTCAAGCCTTCTGTTTCGGCTACTTCGCCAAGCCAGGATCCGAACCTGCTCAATGAAACGACAGAGCAGTTCTCGTTGCGGAAAGGTTCGGGGAGATAGGGTATCGGAAACTTCTTTTTTTCGGAAAGAAACCAAACCGATTCATTCGTGACTTCAGTTTCGACAGGGCAGCCCCTTTGCCGGAAATCGGGCATGAAGCTTTCCAAAACAGAGGGATCGAGTATTGCTCCTGACAAAAGGTGAGAACCCGTGTATTTTCCTTTTTCAAGAATGATGATGTCTGGCTCGATCGGTGTGTTTTCCCCTGCATTATGGCAGGTGACGAGGCGCTGCAAATGCACGGCTGCGGTGAGATTTGCAGGTCCGGCACCTATGAAAACGATATCGAAATCAAGTGATTCTTTTTCAGCTGACACGTTATTACACAATTGATTTGTTACCTGGACTGAGCGTTTCCGCTGACGCCCCACATTAACAATGTACATAGAGCGGGATTATTCCTGGCCTGTCAGGCGCAGGTGGAAAACCGACGAAGAGTCGTCCCCTTCATGATTGCCGATCATACCAGGTCTTTTTTTCTTACACAAAACTTGCGGTACCTCTGCACCTTGTATCTCCGTCTGATTCAACGATTGCCCAATTCGGGTGCAGCACAGGAGTGTTGCTTCAGGGACAATTGAACTCTCTCGAACCAATTCAGCATGCTTCAAAGAAGTATTCCCCTCAGGAAAACGGTTGCTACACTGAAATAAATGATGATGCCTGCAACATCGACAATTGTCGCAACGAAAGGCGCTGAAGATGTGGCAGGGTCGAGCCCCCAACGTTGCAGAAGAAGCGGAAGCATGGAACCGGCAAGGGTCCCGAGGAGGACGACACCGATGAGTGACACACCGACGGTATAGCCGACGGTGAGCCATTCGATGTTGTAAGAACCGAGAATAATCGACCAGAACACCACTCTGAATATGCCGATGAGGCCCAACAGACTGCCAAGGGCGAGTCCGGACAGAATTTCTCTTCTCATAACTCTCCACCAGTCCTTGATGGTGATCTCCCCGAGAGCCAATGCTCTTATGATCAGAGTCGCCGCCTGAGAACCTGAATTACCGCCGCTCGATATGATCAGCGGAATAAACGTCGCGAGCACGATGGCTTTCGCGAGTTCGTCTTCGAAAAACGCCATGGCCGAAGCGGTCAGCATTTCACCGAGAAAAAGCACCACGAGCCAAACGCCTCGTTTTTTTATGACTTCCAGGATCGGCAGGTCCATATACGGTTCGTCGAGGGCTTCAATACCGCCGAACTTCTGGATATCTTCAGTTTCTTCCTCTTCGGCAACATCGAGCATATCATCGACCGTAACGATACCGATCAGATAGCCGTTGGAATCGACAACCGGAAGTGCGACCCGGTCGTAACGCTTGAACGTTTCAAGTGCATCCTGCTGGTCCTGTGTGGCTGTGAGGGTAATGATTTTTTCTTCCGATATCAGGTCTTTTACCTTTTTTTCCGGCTGTGACAGCAGCAGTTCCCGGGCGGCAAGTTCTCCGATCAGCTTTCCGTAATCATCAACTACATAGATGACGTTCAACGTTTCACTGTCGTGGCCGTATTTCCTGATATAGTCGAGAACTTCAGTGATCGTCCAGTCTTTTTTTATACTGATATAATCCGGAGACATCAGTCGCCCGACACTGTCTTCGGAATAAGCAAGCAGAGTCTTGGCGATTTTGAACTCTTCGAACGAAAGAAGCTTCAGCAGTTCCTGCACGACGTTGCTCGGTAGTTCTTCGAGCATTTCGGTTCGGTCGTCGGGAGACATGCTGTTGAGAATGTGTGTTACATCTTTTTTGGTAAGGGCTGTAAGCAGGTTCTGCTGAGCGTCGATATCGAGGTACTCGAACGTTTCAGTGGCAACGCCCCGTGGAAGAAGCCGGTAAAGGATTGCCTGTTCGTTTTCCGGAAGATCGGATATCAGCTCGGCAAGATCGACAGGAAGCCAATCGGTGAAAATCCGCTGTAGAGCACTGAAGTTTCTGCGCTCGATCAGTTCTCTTATTTCTGGTAGGATTGGAGTCCCGATCATGTTTAGGATAGTTTAACGGCTTGCCTTAAAAAGGAATTTTTTTTTCAACTTTCCAACAGCGTCTTTTTCTTCCCGGGCGGTGGTCCCGGTTTTGACTTCGAAACAAAAGCATTACCGGCTACGTAACGTCTCCAGATAAGATCGGCGCTTTTCGTAATACCTATTCTTTTCGATGAACCGATGGCCGATGGCGGGAATTTTTGACCTTCTTCAAGATAAACCGTGTCGCTCGAAAGGCTCTGGCCGTTGTGCTCCAAGGTTATGTCCATCGCAATGGTGAGCTTTCCGGGACCGTTCGTCAGATCGACCGTTCGATCGATGTTCCGATTCTTTTTCATCTCTTCCAGGCCGTTCAAAGGCTCCATTGCCCTGATGAGTACGGCTCCGGCGACACCTTCGGGTTCGGTAACGATGTTCATGAGGTTGTGGCAGCCGTAGGTGAAATATACATAAAGCGTTCCCGGGGAACCATACATCACTTTGTTTCTCTTTGTCATACCACGGAATGCATGACAGGCTTCATCACCTTGGGCAAGATAGGCCTCGGTTTCGACGATTCGGCCTTTGTAACACCGGCCGTCAGCAGCGTTGTGTACAAAAACTTTGCCGAGAAGAAGTTCTGCCAGTTGAATCGTTGGCTTTGTGAAAAAATCTTCTCCCAGCTTTCCCATTGAGTAATAATGGTATTATGTTTGTAAAAGTTGATTCAAGTATTATAATTTAGCAAGTCGTGGCGGAAGAACAACAGGATAGATCCTCAAAGGAAAAATGGGTAGAGTAATCGCAATAGCAAACCAGAAAGGCGGGGTTGGAAAGACAACGACGGCTGTCAATATTGCGGCTTCTATTGCCATTTCCGAGTTTAAAACACTGCTCATAGATATCGACCCTCAGGCCAATGCCACCTCGGGATTCGGACTCGATACCGAAGAAGAGATCGAAAACACATTTTACCATGTTATGGTACAGGGTGGAGACATCAAGGAGGCAATACGTTCTTCGAGCCTCGAATTTCTCGATGTTGTGCCGTCAAACATGAACCTCGTCGGTATGGAAGTCGAGCTTGTGAATATGCGGGAAAGAGAGTATGTAATGCAGAAAGCTCTGAAAACGGTCAGGGATCACTATGATTACATCATTATTGACTGCCCGCCTTCTCTTGGTTTGATCACTCTCAATTCTCTCACCGCCGCCGATTCGGTACTTATTCCTGTTCAGGCTGAATATTATGCTCTTGAAGGTTTGGGTAAACTGCTCAACACTATCAGTATTGTCCGTAAACACCTGAATCCGAAGCTTACTATCGAAGGGGTACTGGTTACCATGTTCGATGCACGTCTACGTCTGGCAGGCCAGGTTGCCGAGGAGGTGAAAAAGTTTTTCAAGGACAAGGTATACCGGACCTATATACGCAGGAATGTTCGCTTGTCTGAGGCTCCGAGTCATGGAAAACCCGCTTTGCTCTACGATGCCCAGAGTCTGGGATCGAAGGATTATCTCGATCTTGCTCAGGAGATTTTCGAGAAGGACGGAAATATCAAGAAGTTCAAAGTTCGGCGTTAGTGGTAGCCGGATTTTCAGATTGTGCTTTTTTCTGCCACCCCCTGCATTCATAGGAAAACAACGTCAGTTGAAGCACAGTCACGGTAAGGGTAATAGAAATGATACAATTGTCATAGTCGGCACAGTATGACACGATCGATTTAGGATATGGCGAAACAAGCGTTAGGAAAAGGTCTCAAGGCACTCATTCCCGATGAAGGCTTCATTCCGTCGAACAAAGCGGATGAAGAGGTTCGGGTTCCGACAGGCTCGGTCGGTAGTTTACCGGTTGAAAAAATCAAGGTGAATCCTTTCCAGCCGAGGAAAGACTTTGACGAAGCGGCACTCGAAGAGCTGAAAAACTCCATTATCGAAAACGGGATAATTCAACCTGTAACGGTAAGCAGGGATGGTGACGGCTATCAATTGATCAGTGGTGAACGGAGGCTTCGCGCTGTTCGAAAAGCTGGCTTCAAGTTTATTCCCGGTTATATAGTGGAAGCGCATGAAGATGCAGGTAAACTGGAGTTGGCACTGATTGAAAACATTCAGCGCGAAGATCTCAATGCTATCGAAATTGCTCTCGCACTGAAAAGCCTGGTTACCACTTGCAACCTGACTCAGGACGAGATTGCCCAGAAAGTCGGCAAAAACCGGTCCACGATCAGCAATTTTCTAAGGTTGCTGAAACTTCCGACACCTATACAGAACAGCATCCGGGAGAAAGACATTTCGTCAGGACATGCGAGAGCGTTGATCAATCTGCCTAACCAGAAGCAGCAGATCAAGGTCTGGAAAGAGATTCTCCGGAAAAAATTATCCGTTCGTCAAACCGAGGAACTTGTCAATAAACTGTTCAGGGAAACACCGGCCAAGCCGGTACGTTCGGGAACAGTGTCACCCTTCGATGAAATAGAATCTCGCTTACGCGAAAGGTTTGCGACAAAGGTCAGGATAGTGGAAAAAAACAAGGGAAAAGGTGAAATTCATATTCAGTATTTTTCACCTGATGATCTGGAAAGAATCCTCGAAATAATGAATTATGAGTAACGGTAACAGGGTAGTGTTCGTAATACTTTTTTCTGTCGTACTGATGATGACCATGGTTCCAGCATATACAAGAGCTGCGGAACAGGTTTTTCCCGATACCCGCACAACTGCAGGTGAAATCCAGGGCGCTCTTTTTGCCGAAGTGCAGCATGACGACGATCGGCAGACAGAAGACGACGACCAGCGTATGCAGCCCTGGAAAGTGGCTATGATATCCGCGGTTCTTCCAGGGTACGGTCAGGTATATAACGGGGCGATATGGAAAGTTCCGATCCTTTACGGGCTTTTGGGATATTTCGGCTATCGGGCTATTGATTATAATGACAGTTATAAAGAATTCAGGGATAAATACGCCGAGGATCCCGAGGGGCCGGATGCTCCCCATTTTCAGGATGAGCGGGACCGTTACCAGGAAAAGCGAAACCAGCAGATTTTGTTTCTTGCACTGGCTTATCTTGCGGGTATTGTCGATGCCTATGTCGATGCTCATCTTTATGATTTCGATACTATTACCGAAGAAGGGGTCTCATCGGTGCACACACCCGAAACATTTTACCCGTCGGTAAGTGTCAATCTGAAATTTTAATTAGGGTATGAAACAGCTCGATCGGGCGATGAGCAAATGTTCAGAAGGGTTTGCTTCCTGTAATGAAAGGAACATTGTCGGAGTCAGCACCATTGAACAGAGCGCCTTTTAACTTTTGAATTTTGAATTCCTTATGAAGTACACCCTTGTTGGATACGGGAAAATGGGGCAGCAGGTAGCTGGTATAATAGAGTCTTCAGGAGCGCATGAGGTCCACAGGGTGCTCGATGTCGATGCCGTTATTACGGAAGAGAGTTTCGCCGGAAGTGACGTTATTATTGATTTTACCGTTCGTGATGCTTTTCTTGCAAATCTCCCGGCAATGCTTGCATCAAAAGTACCTGTTGTCGTTGGAACGACCGGGTGGGATGCCGATATACCCCTGGTCCGTCAACAAGTCGCTGCGACCGGTGCCTCGTTGCTGTATTCGGCAAACTTTTCTCTCGGTGTCAACATTTTTCTCCGTACGGTTCGTGAGGCAGCACGGATGATCGAGCCGTTCGATGATTTCGATATTGCCTTCGCTGAACAACACCACACAGCAAAAGCGGATTTTCCCAGCGGTACGGCACTGAGGGCGGCAGAGATGATTCTAGAGGCAAATTCCCGCAAAAAGACTATTCTCAGCCAGCTCTCGACCGAGAAAATGATCAATTCCGATGAGCTACAGGTCGCTGCAATCCGGCTCGGTTCGGTTTTCGGGCAACATTCGGCATACATCAACTCGGAGTTTGACGATATCGTTATCTCACATACGGCGAGAAACCGTCGGGGATTCGCCGGCGGTGCTGTGCAGGTTGGCAAGTGGCTTGCAGAAAAACATGTTTCACAGCCGGGATTTTATACCATGGACGATTTTCTTGACGAAGTTTTTGGTTAAGGTGAACTGCTCGGAAGAAAAGCTGAAAGCGATCGGCATAGGCGCGATAATCATACTCGCCTCGACCATGGTACCTTACCTGCTGCTGCTCAACGTATTTTTTCTCGCAGGTATCCTCATCGGCGGGGCGGTCGCATCTTACTACTACATCGTTACCTGTCAGGAGAGGCTTTCCATGTCCGAAGCGTTTGTGTTTTCGAGCCTCAGCGGTATGGTGGGAAGCGCTTTATCGGTGATTGCCGAGTATGTGCTTATCACGGAGTTCAATTATCGGCCGGGAGCCACCGAGTTCATGACTCTATCCGAACAGATGAAAGGTTTGTCGCCTGAACAGGATATGCGGATAAACCAACTGCAGGAGATGTTGCAGGCTCCGGTAGAGATGACCTTTACAGGGTTACTGCTCAGTCTTGTTATCACTGCGATTATCTATGCGCCGGTTGCAGGACTGGGCGGGGTTTTCACCGTCTGGCGGCTGAAACGCCAAGCCACAAAAAACGGGTAGGCGGTTTTCAGTCGGCAACAAGGATCCTTCAGTACCGGTTCGGTAACGGTTTGAACTTTTTAATGCTCAAAATGTTTTAGGGGTTATGCAAGCGGGTCGGATACTCTCTTCAAAACCTTTCAAAACAAGACTCTCCCATGTCCATCCTGTTCTCTTCAACTGGTCTCGGCCCTTTAAAGCTCCGAAACCATGTGGTTATGGCGCCGATGACCCGCAGCCGTGCAACCGGCAACGTTCCCAACGAGCTTATGGCCGAGTACTACGAACAGCGTAGTACTGCGGGGCTCATCATCACCGAAGGTACCTCACCCTCGCCGAACGGCCTGGGTTACCCGCGAATACCGGGAGTGTTTTCCTGTGCTCAGACAGAAGGTTGGAGGGCCGTTACAGAAGTGGTGCACAGGAACGGCACAAAGATATTTCTCCAGCTCATGCACTGCGGACGTATTGCGCATCCTCTCAATATTCCCGACGGAGCTCGTATCGTGGCTCCGTCAGCCGTTGCTGCTTCTGGTGAGATGTATACGGACAATGACGGCATGCAGCCTTATCCCGTGCCGGAGGAGATGAGCGAAGAGGATATCAACGCAACCATAGAGGAATACTCGCAGGCTGCCCGCAGTGCTGTTATCGCAGGATTTGACGGTGTCGAACTCCACGGTGCGAACGGTTATCTGATCGAGCAGTTCATTCGTCCCAACACCAACCTGCGCGCAGACGGTTACGGAGGTGCGATAGAAAACCGTGCGCGTTTCATGCTGGAGGCGGTAGAAGCGGTGACCGATGCTATCGGTCGGGAACGGGTCGGTATCCGTCTGTCGCCGTTCGGCGTCTTCAACGACATGCCGCTCTACGAAGCGATGGAGGAGGAATACGGATACCTCGCCCAGGTACTCGACAAGACACAGCTTGCCTATATTCACCTTGTCGATCACTCCTCGATGGGGGCGCCGACAGTGCCCGATTCCATCAAGAGAACCTTCCGCAGGGAGTTCAAGGGAGCTTTGATTCTTTCGGGCGGCTACGATGCCGAAGGTGCTGAGAGCGATCTTGCAGCCGGAAAGTGCGACCTGGTCGCTGTCGGCCGGCCTTTCCTGGCCAATCCCGATCTTGTCGAGCGCTGGAAAACCGGTGCTCCCCTTAACCAGCCTGATATGAGTACAGCATATTCCCCCGGTCCGAAAGGCTATACCGATTATCCTGTGCTGAAAGGATAGGCTTGTTGAATTTCCGCTATGGAATTACGGTGATTAAACAGGGTATAATCCTTTGTTTTCGAAAACAGTACCTGTACTATTACAGGTCGCCAGGTTTGCGAATATTTTTTTCGTTCACTCCGGAGCGAACCGTCCGTATCGTTATGAAGTGAAGTTTCCGGGGTTTTGTGTAAAGGATAAGTTTAAAAAAAGGAAAAAAAGATGTCGTGGATGTACTTGATCGTTGCCGGGTTGTTTGAATGCAGTTGGGCTATAGGGCTCAAATATACCGAAGGGTTCACCAGGCTTGTACCGACAGTGTTCACCGTTTTGGCCATGATTGTAAGCTTTGGTTTTTTGTCGCTTGCGATGAAGACTATTCCCGTAGGCACGGCTTACGCCGTTTGGACGGGCATTGGTGCGGTGGGGGTTGTTGTCATGGGGATGGTTCTTTTCGGTGAATCACACGACCTCGTAAGGGTTTTCTGTGTGCTGTTGATCGTTACAGGAATAGTTGGTCTGAAAGCAGTCTCGTCATAGTGAGATTATCCATGAAGCGTGTTGTACGGGTAGTGAATCAACCTGGAACAACTTCAGCATGTTCACTCGATCCGAAGGCTATTATCTCCTTATGGTGGAATGGTAATCATCAAGATTTTTCCCCGAAGCGTTCAATGGCACATGCGTTATTATCGAACGGTTTGGGTTTTTTAGGTGGTCACTGTACTTTTGTATAGCGTGTTATTGCTGTATATTGTTTAGGTGAGAGATACGATTGTGCTGAAAAAAGAGTATGCTGAGCGCAAGATCAAATGGAGGGAGGTATGAACGAAAATGAAGTGGTGATAATCAGCCTGCTGGTATCGATGTTAGGTCTAATCGTCATAGCCGGAATAGTTTGGTTCGGGTATATCCTGGCGAGGATATCACGTAAAAGTATGACGCTGACAGGCAACCCTGCATTGGACGAGATTTTTGCAGAGTGGGTAAAGCAGGGTTCAGGCAGTTCTGACGATCTTCCTCGAATTGCATATGAATCGTATGCTGAATATCTGCAGAGAAGAAATGAGTTTTGGACCGCATATGGACAGGTGCTTTTAGCTGTGTTGATCGTCGTTGTGTTGACGGTTTTATTGATAACGCAGACGATAACTGCTGAGGCGGGATTGCCTATTCTGTCCGGTATATCGGGTTTTGCGATTGCGAAGGGCATTTCGGCAACGAAATCAAGCGGTTTACCTCAACTTAGAAAGCCGAGCGGATAGCGCTTAATCACAGCCAGCTCGAACGATACAAAACAAGTATGCGTGGATACGCTCGAATGTTTTGGGTCGAGGTTGTCCGCTACTCGTCGACCATGCGCTTATAATATCCTCTATCTATTTTTTCCGTTCCGGGTAGCAACCTCCATTGCTCGATGCGAGTGATTGTTTCGGGAGTTTTCAACTTGCCGGTTTTGCTCGACAGCGAAGCCTTTATTTCGTCGTCGGTTAACGCTTTCCCGGTTACTTCGATAAACGCTGAAGGTCGAAAGCCGTATTCCGGATCGTCAACCGGGACGACGATTGCCCTGCGTACTCCTTCGAATGAACAGAGTGCACGTTCGATTTCCTCAGGATGGATATTCTCACCCCCTGAAATGAACATGTTATCCGTTCGTCCGGTGACCAGCAGTTCTCCATCAGGCGACATTTCTCCTGTATCTCCGGTATGGAACCAGCCTGAAGCGTCGGTTTTCAGCATCGGCCCTCTTTCCGAGAGGTAGCCCTGGAAGAGGCAGGGGCCTTTTACGAGAATCTCGCTTTCTTTGTCGATCGAGAGTTCGCGGTAGGGAAGCACCTTGCCTGCACCAATGGTGCTGACCGGACCTGATGTGGTGGTTATCTGGGAGCTCATCTCGGTTGATCCGTACGTGAGATAGACCGGAAGTTCGGCTTTCGATGCCTCTTCGAGCAAGGCCGGTTCAACGGTGCTCCCGCCAAGCAGAATGACTTTGAAATCCTGAAGCTTTTTCAAGGTTTTTTCATCATTGATCAGCCTGTAAAGCTGTGTCGGAACCAGTGACAGATGTGAAAGATGGAACCGGCAGAGAGTATCCTGAATCAGTGTTCCGGGTTCAGGGACAACAAGCGCACCACCTCCAAGCAGCGAACGGAAAAGCATTGCATAACCGCCAATGTGAAACAGGGGCAGGGAGAGCAGCCATATGTCGCCGGGGCCGAAAGGAAGGTTTTCATTCGAGCCGAGAGCGTTGTAATAGTGGTTGGCGAATGAGTGCAGCGCAGCTTTCGGAAGACCGGAACTCGACGAGGTATGGATGACCGTTACCGGTTTTCTCAGTTGTTGGGCGGGTGGGCTGTCGAGTTGCTGGTTTTTTGAATCGTTGAACCGTTCGGCAGGCTGTTTTTGAGCGGGTTCTTTTTCGCTAACAATCTGTTTATGGGTGTTGCTTTCCGCAAGTATCTCTTCGGGGGTTAGTTTGGCGTGGTGAGTTAGTTTGTCTGTCAGGCTTTGCGGACCGATAAGAGCTGAGGATTTGAGAAGAGGAAAGAGTGTCTGCAATCTGGATCCAGGAAAACGGTAGTTCAGCGGTGCGGCAACGGAACCAGTTCTCAAAAGTGAGAGGAGCACAAGAACCATTGCTGCACTGTTTGGCATGCAGAGGGTTACGATATCACCCTTTCGAATGCCATGACGTTGCAGTACCGTCGCTATTCGGCCGGTTGCGGCTTCCAGGTCTTTGAACGAGAGTGTTTCCAGTTCATTGATAAGCGCCGGATTGTGACTGTACTTTTGAGCGGCATATGCTACAATGTCCATTTTTCAACGAGTTCAAGCATTGACAGATCGGGATTGAGGCTGCTGCGGTATGTCGTTCCCGAAAGAAGGCACCCTTCTTCGACGCGAAAGCCGTCGGGAAGAATGTCATGGCTGAGTTGCCGGAATGTATCGAGTCCGCAGGGGGTTGGTTCAGGCGAGATAATGGAGGCAAGACGGGCATAGAAGCCAAGACCGATTCCGGTTTCATAGGCCGAACTGACGACAGCCGGTATTTTTTCCTCTTCCGCTTGCAGAGCGAATCGTAACGTGTCGGAAAAGCTGCCGATTCTCGATGGTTTCAACACAATGCCTCCAATACAATCATGCGGTATCTCGTTCCATATGCCAGGGTTCATCCAAAGTGATTCGTCAAGTGCTGAGTTGATGCCTGTCCGACTGAAGAACTCCGGAATATGGTGCGGATCTGCAAGCGGTTCCTCTATATATTCGATGCTGTTTACAGGAATTCGTTTGAAAAAGGTGCATGCGTTTTCCAGAGAAAAAGAGCGGTTGCTGTCGAGCCGCAGGGAAATATCGTTGCCGAAAGCGGAGCGCAGTGCGAGTACCTGATCAACGGCGAATCCCGGATTGCATGCTTGTACCTTCAGCTTGAACGTTCGATACCCCTGTTGAAAATGTTCGGTTGCAATGGCCAGAACGGATTCGGTGTTGCCGAAGAGCAATGCGTTGAGCGGAAGCTTTTCCGCGGCGCGCGGCGCACCTGAAAATGACGGAAAATTTTTACAGGTTGCCGATTGCAGGTTCAAAAGTGACATTTCGATACCCGTTCGGACCGATGGGAAAAGGTGATCGGGAAGTACTTTTCCTGCATCGTTAAGTGATAAATCACCGAAAGAAAGATCGATCGTAGGCAGGACTGCGGCACATTGTATCAGAGCTTCGGAAAGTGTTTCTTCGTGCAGTCCCGGCAAGGGGGCTATTTCTCCAAAACCGGTATGCTTGCCGTCTGGTGTCTGAAGGCCGGTAATCAAACCATCCCTTGTGCTGAGACTGGATCCTCTGACTGGAACCGGTCTGACAAAAGGGATGGAATAGCGGTATATGGATACGATGCCCGGCTTCAAGGTCTTTTCGGAAATTTTCCAAAATCCGGTTTACGTTTTTCGACAAAAGCGTTTTTTCCTTCCTGTGCTTCCTCGCTCATGTAATAGAGCAGGGTTGCATTGCCGGCAAGTTCCTGAAGCCCTGCCTGGCCGTCACAGTCGGCGTTCAGGGCAGATTTCAAACATCTCAGTGCCAGTGGTGAGTGTTGCAGTATCTCACGGCACCATTGAACAGTTTCCACTTCGAGCCGCTCGAGAGGAACGACGGTGTTGACGAGGCCCATGTCAAGCGCTTCCTGTGCATTGTACTGACGGCAGAGGTACCAGATCTCCCGTGCTTTTTTCTGGCCGACGATGCGGGCCATATAACTCGCACCCCAGCCGCCGTCGAAAGAGCCTACTTTCGGGCCGGTCTGGCCGAAAATAGCGTTGTCTGCCGCAATGGTCAGGTCGCAAAGCATATGGAGGACATGACCGCCACCGATTGCGTAACCTGCCACCATGGCGATAACAGGCTTCGGACAGGTGCGGATATTTCGCTGAAAGTCGAGGACATTGAGCCTGTTGACACCTTTTTCATCAGCGTAGCCGGCATCCCCCCTGATTTTCTGGTCTCCTCCCGAACAGAATGCCAAAGGACCTTCTCCGGTAAGAATGATGGCTCCGATGTGCTCGTCGTTGCGGGCATCGTCAAGCGCCTGAATCATTTGAACAACGGTCTGGGGACGGAACGCATTGCGTCTTTCCGGACGGTTGATGGTAATCTTTGCGATACCTTCGGATTTATGGTAAAGAATATCGGTGAATTCACCGGATTGTATCCAGTTTACGGTGCTCATGATGCAGTGTTTTTTTGTTCCGAGTTACATAGTCTTTCGATCATAGTCGTTATCTGTCAGCCCTGCGAAAGTTGTTCTTGACTGAATTGAATACGGAACGTATCGTTCCCCTGTGAAATGCTGACCTGTGTTTCACTGGATCGATCCGGCTCGCAGCAACTGTTTTACCCTGAAAAGGATGGATTTTCTCTGCATACGATATGGCAACGGCATACTACCTGTAAAAGACGCCTCAATGTCGTGTCGTTCCTGCCAAAAATCCCGTCAGTCGTTCGAGAAACAGGTTTCTGTTTTCAATGTGAAGCGTATGGCCACAGCCGTGAAAGATGAATAGTTCCGAATTAGGGCATAAATTAACCATTTGGCGGCCAATCTCAACGTATTTTCTGTCTTTTTCGCCGACAAAAAAGCCTGTACGGAGGCTGTTTTGACCAAGTTTTTCCCATAAGGAAGGTTGACAGCCTGTGCTCAGTTGTTTCAAGGCGGCAGCAAGAGCTTGTGGGTCGTTTGCCTTACGTCGCTCAAAAACTTCCGAAAAAAGGGGATGTCTTTTCAGCGTTGCGAAAAGCTGCAGTTCGTACCATGCATCGAGAAAACTGTCAAAATCCTTTGTTATGCGTTCTGCGATTCTCTTGTCGGATTCATAACGTCGAGCTTTTTCTCCGGGGTTTTTCATACCTGGTGATGACGAAATGATCACGGCACTGCGGAACCGCTCGGGATAATGCAGTGTCAGATAGAGTGCAAGGCGTCCCCCCATCGAGTAACCCACAAGATGTAATGGGTCCGCATGTATTGTTCCTGCAAGTTCGGCTAAACTTTCGCCGATTGTTTCGAATGTGCCGGTTATATCATGAGGTGCCGGCGTGGCCCCGTGGCCTGGAAGATCCGGCATGAAGCATGTATACTCGTTCTGTAACCTTTCTGCGTAATGTTTCCAGTCTTTTCCCGATCCAAGAAACCCGTGCAGCATCAATATGCCTGGCAATACCGGGTTTCCGGTGCTGTGCATATGGTATCTTTGAAAAGACGTATCAATGATCATACATACTGGTCTATGAGTGCCCTGAGCCTGGCGTTCAGGGTATGGTGTTCCTGAAGGTTGTTCTCTCTCGAGCAGGTTATTTCTATGATTCCGGGTGTATTCGATCGACATCTCTTCAGATAGTGTTCGCGGAACTGTCGGTTCGTAGAGGGATTGCAATAGGATATTCCAAAGGTTTCGGCGGCGGAACGGATATTGTACTGTTGTGGCGTGGCAAAATGTGTTTCGAAAATATCTTTTTGCTTTGCTATGGGAAGGAAGGAAAAGATCCCCCCGCCGTTATTGTTGATGACAACAATATGGAGGGGATGTTTCATCGTATGCAAGAGGGTGAGCGAATTGAGATCGTGCAGGAAGGAAATATCTCCGATGACAAGAGTGACGGGTGAGTCAAGCCCTTGGGCAAAACCGGCTGCAGTTGCGATATTGCCGTCGATACCGCTTGCTCCACGGTTCATCCCGAACTTTGGTATTGCCCCGTTTTTTCGCAAAACGGTATAAGCGTCCATATCCCTTATCGGCATGCTGTTTGCCAGAAACAGGCCATGGTATTCGGGAATTATCTCCGAAACAATTCTGACTGTGGAGATCTCGGTAAGAGCTTTTCCCGATGAGCAGTAGTCGTCGAGTTCTTTTTCTATCTCTGAAGAGAGGATGTGCAGTGATACATCGTTTGTTTTGTCCCGATCGACTGTTGAAACAAGCTGTGCCGCAAAGTCTTCCGGTGAGGCTTCGATCTGCAGCGTGACGTTGTGATCCGGGTTATATCGGGAAGGATGGTTTTTAATGACGATGAAGTGTTGGGGAGTCCATCGTTTTATCGCGGCCGGAAGATGTTTTCCCACTATTTTGCCTCCGAATTGAAGCACAAGATCGGGTTTGAAGCGCGAAGTAAACCGTTCGGACAGGAGTAAAGGTTGAATCGGTTCGTTTTCCCGGCACATACGAAGCTGTGACGATATGTCGGTGTACAGTGGTATATCCAGTGTTCTGGCAAGGTTGAGAACAGCTGCTCCATCAGCCCTTGTGTCGAGGTGTCCTGCAACGAGAAGCGGTGAAGAGGAACCGGTCAACAGTTTTTTTATACGGTTGACCGTTACGGATTCCGCTTTTTTTCTGTCGAATGCAAAACTGTTCAGCGGTTCGTGTTTTTCTTTCCACAGAGCGAGTATATCGGTCCAGGTGCTGTCGTCCGGAGTATCGACCGGATCAAAAGGTTCCCTGAACGGCTGGTTGAGGTGTACGGGCCCGGGGGATGTTCCAAGGCTTTGCCGGACGGCATAGTCGATTGTCGAGAGCAACGCATTGGCCGGAATCTTTTCAGAAGGTTCAGGGAGTTCACAGTGCCATCGTGTATAACTACCGAAAATACCGTGTTGTCTTATGGTCTGGTTCGCTCCGGTTTCAAGCAGCTCGAACGGTCTGTCTGCCGACAGAACAAGCATTGGTTGGTAATCGATGGATGCTTCGATTATTGCCGGAAAATAATTTGCGACCGCCGTACCTGATGTGCAGATAAGTACAGCTGGTTTTCTTGCAGAACGTGCGTAGCCGAGTGCAAAAAACGCGGCGGCACGTTCGTCGGGAAAAACGCTGCACTCCGTGTCCGAGTTTCTCGCTGCTGCTGCTGTCAGGGGTGTCGAGCGGGAGCCGGGAGAAATACAGAAACGTTTGATGCCGTGGCGCACAAGTTCTTCGACGATCAGTGTGCTCCAGATGGTCGTTATTTGCTGATTGTTCATCAACCTCTAACTTTTCTGACGGGTTATGGCAAGGATATCAGCAATTTTATGATCGACCTCTTCCCATTCGGATTCGGGGTTTGAACCTCTTACAAGTCCAGCGCCCGAGTAAAGATAAAACTTGTTTTCTCTGGCTACCGCCGAACGGATTCCTACGGCGAATTCAGCAGAATTTCTACTGATCCAGCCAACCGGCCCGGCATACCATCCTCTACTGAAAGGTTCTAGCTGTATAATCTGTTCGAGGGCTTTGGTTTTTGGAACACCACCTACTGCGGGTGTGGGGTGAAGGGTTTTGAGGACGGATGAGTCGTTGCTCGCTTCCGGTTTCAATTCAGCCCGGCACTGGGTATAGAGGTGAGCCAGACGGTTGAGCTGTAGAGCACGAACCCGTTCTTCCATGTCGATGTCATTACAGATCGGTTTGAGTTCTTTTACAATGGTATCCTTGACGAATTTATGTTCCCTGATATCCTTTTCGGAGTTAAGCAGCTGTTCACAAGCATCACCGTTGCCGTTGTCGATCGTTTCCCTTGAACAGGTTCCGGCGAGAGCTTCGGTAAGCAATTCATTATTTTTGCGGTGATAAAGCCGTTCGGGCGTGAAGCTGAAAAATGCCGTGTTTTTTTCGGGTTCGAAATAGTATCTGTACGTAGAACTTTCAGAAAAAGGGTATCTCAATAAAAAGAGAAGAGGAGAAAAGTCGCTCTTGAATTCAAGCAGGGTTTGGCGTGCAAGGATTATTTTTCCCATGAATCCTTCCTGAAACCGTTGAAGGATCTGGTTGCATGTTGCGATCCACTGATGCTTGTCCGGGGAGAAAGAACGAGAGTATATTTCGGGAAGAGGCGGGATGTCTCGAGAGACGGAACTTTTTATGTTCTTTATTGCATCGAGCAATCGACGGAGTCGTGTCGTACTGTTCTCGCCGGGTTCGATCATAAGGTGACAGCTTAACGTATGCATTCCGTCCGCCACCGAGAGTTGAATGCTGGGCAAGACAAACATTAAAGATTTGAACGCTCGCCATTGCTCATCCTGCTTTTGTTCATTGTTGAAACAAAAACCTCCGAAATAACGCGTGTCAGGATCTTTTTTACATAATTCTCTCTGAAGGATATCGAAACTGACGTTGTTGGGGCCGGTCTTGTCATACTCGATAATATCGGCTGTACCTATTCCCGCGACAAGGTCGTCTTTTTGGCGGTTCGACCAGAAAAATTTCGGATAAAGATCCTGATTATGCAGCCATAATAAAGGATCTGTCGGGGAAACAGCTATAGAAAAGGTTTGAAGGTACGGCTCCGAAGCACTCTCGGCAGCATTGGCATGATCGAGCACCATTTTTTGTAACGTGCTCACGGCCTTTTTCAACGGGAGAGGCTCACTGACTTGTTCAATAATGTCTGTTGGTTTGTTCATGGTAGCATTTCAGGCCTTGATCTATACTCGGCTTCACCTGGCATTTTCCAGGTGCCTCTCGAGAGTGACGGCAAGATAATTGTTTTTATCCTGAAGCCATGCATAAATCTCTTCGGCTTTTGCTTTTTGTCCGGTTCTGATATAACAGATTGCCAGGTTGTAATAAGCTTCTTCAAAAGCCGTGCTGTTTGCTATAGCCTGAAGGTATGCTTCGATTGCCAGATCACATTTTTCAAGTTGCAGGTATGCGTTACCGATGTCATAAAACCGGAGTGAGTCATCCGGAGAAAATTCGAGGCTTTTCTCGAAATAGCCGAGTGCCCGGGTATACTGTTTTTGGTTGAAGTATGCCGCCCCGAGTGCAGGGTAAACGGTCATACCGCTTTGCGGGTTGAGGGTGAGGGCTTTTTCATATGAATCCACGGCTTTATCGTATTGTTGTTGTCTTGCATATTCATTGCCGAGCTTGATATATGCTTGCGGATCTTCCGGGTTTTGCCATACTGCCTGTTGGAGGTCGTTGAGTTTCTTCGATGCTGAATCGCATCCTGAAAAAGACATGGTTGCAAAGCCGGTAAGGAGAAGAACGGCTGAGGTTAACAGTAGCTGCAGGTGATGTCGATAGGTGCGAATCATAAGCACAACTATAGAGGATTGTCTTGAGACTGTCGGCAGGTTATTTCGCCTTACAATGGACAATATATACATATATATGTGATGATAGAATATTTACTCATCACTCTGGAAGGGCATTCAGGCTGTATCTGAAAAGAGCTTTTTCTCTAATTTCAACGTTTTTATATGCTATTTGGCAAGCACAGGCATGTTGTTTCCGCAAGCAGGAGAACCGATATTCCGGCATTGTATGCAGAATGGTTCATGGATAAAATCCGGAAGGGCTTTTGTAAGGTGGCAAATCCCTATAATCATTCACAGGTCAAGGTGGTGTCGCTTCGTCCGGATGATGTTGCAGCGGTCGTTTTTTGGACACGGTATGCCAGGCCTCTTCGTCCTTTCCTCGAGGAACTGGACGAGAGGGGGTTCAATTACTATTTTCTGTATACAATTACCGGATATCCAAACAGTTATGAGTCCGGTTTGCCATCCTGCGAAGAATGCATCGAAGACTTTCTCGCTCTTGGTGAATGCATTGGGGCTGAAAAAGTTATTTGGCGTTATGATCCTGTCATTACAAGCTCCCGGATGCATATGGGTTTTCATATGCGCAACTTCGAAAAACTAGCTCTTCGACTTTCGGCCGGAACGAAAAAAGTCGTTGTGACCTTTGTTAAGAAGTACAGGCACATCGAGAAGAAGCTCGAAGAGATGGGGTATGTACCGCCCTCTTCTCATGAGCGTCAGGTTCTCGAAGAGCATTTCCGGTCGTTGACTGCCGGTGCAGGTTTGCAGATACAGCGTTGTGGGAAAAGGGATTCTTTTGCCAATGTTTCTGAAGGAAAATGCATCGATGAGAGGTTGATGAGAGAACTGTTCGGGCTCGAGCTTTCATCGGCGAAGGATCCGGGGCAACCAGAGGAATGCCGTTGTATCCGCAGCATCGATATCGGGCGATATGGTTCGTGTCTGCACCGTTGTGTGTACTGCTATGCCTCGAGAAATTTTTCACAGGCTGTTCGCCGTTACCGGGAACATGATTACAGAGCGGAGATGCTCTAAAGGATTGCCGAGTCGTCAAACCAAATCCAGAGGTGAACCATATCGGGAGATTACGTTATGAAAACCATTACGATACATGTCGGGGGTATGCACTGCGGAAGCTGTGAAACGATCGTCAAAGAGGCGCTCGAGGAACTTGGCGGTGTCGAAAGCGTCGATGTTTCTCTCGACTCGCAAACGGCGATGGTTGTCTATGACGAAGGTTCGGTTTCACCTGAAACCCTGAAAGCAACGATAGAGAAAGAAGGGTATACAGTTTCGGGATAATCATGGAAAAAGCGGACCTCAAGGTAACCGGGATGCATTGCGAAAGCTGTGTAAAATTGGTTGAAAAAACTCTCGGCAAGACAGATGGCGTGGAGAGTGCCGTTGTCAATTTTGCCGCCGGCAAAGCCTCGGTTACTTATGACCCTGCTGTTACCGATCCTGCAAGGCTCATAAAACAAATTGAAAAAAGAGGCTATGGAGCACGTCTGATAGAACCGCTCCATAGCCCCCGAAAAGATACGTCGTATCAGGACGAGCTTCGCGGACTGCGACGCAGGTTCTTCACCGGTGCCGTGTTTGCGGTTCCGGCACTGGTGCTGGGTATGTTCTTCATG
This sequence comes from Prosthecochloris sp., assembly GCA_015482705.2. Taxonomy (GTDB): domain Bacteria; phylum Bacteroidota; class Chlorobiia; order Chlorobiales; family Chlorobiaceae; genus Prosthecochloris. Next base: position 197,343 of record JADMLA020000040.1, read on the forward strand.
CAGGATCCGATTCCCTACCAGGGTATTGTGCTCTGGATTCTCGCAACTCCCGTCCAGTTTTATGTGGGCCGTGAATTTTATCTCGGAGCATGGATGGCTCTGGGGAACCGTTCTTCAAATATGGATACGTTGGTGGCTCTGGGAACGAGTGCCGCCTACTTTTATTCCGTTTACCTGGTTCTTTTCGAGGGGAAAGAACACCAGTATTTCGAGGCATCCGCAGTTCTGATAACGCTTGTTGTTTTTGGAAAATATCTTGAGGCTGTCTCGAAACACCGGACTTCGGAGGCGATAAGCAGGCTTGAAAAACTTTTTCCCAAAGAAGCATCGGTCATCAGGAACGGGCTGGAAGTTCGAGTGCCGGTTGAAGAGGTTGATCCTGGAGATATGCTTGTTGTTCGTCCCGGTGAACAGGTGCCGGTTGATGGTGAAATCGTTAAAGGGGCGACCACGCTTGATGAAAGCATGGTAACCGGCGAAAGTGTTCCGGTTGCCAGAAGGGCGGGGGAACATGTTATCGGCTCGACCATCAACAGGGAGGGCGGTTTTACCATGAAGGTGACCCATACCGGTTCCGAAACAATGCTGGCCAAGATCATTCGTCTTGTTGAAGATGCCCAGATGCAGAAAGCTCCAGTACAGAGATTCGCCGATAGAGTGTCTTCATGGTTTGTTCCTGCAGTGATTGTGATTGCCTGTGTGACCTTCTTTGCCTGGTTTGTTGTTCTTGGTGCACCTCTCGGTTTTGCACTTGTCGCCGCAGTATCGGTTCTGGTTATCGCCTGTCCCTGTGCCCTTGGCTTGGCTACCCCGACCGCAATCATGGTCGGTACGGGAATGGGTGCCGGTGAAGGTATTCTCATTAAAGGCGGCGATGCTCTCGAGACAACGGGAAGCCTGCAACATATTGTATTCGATAAAACCGGGACAATTACAAAAGCACAACCGGAAGTAACGGCTATGAACGTAAGAGAAGGGTACAGTGAATTCGAGTGTATCAGGCTGGCAGCCGGTCTGGAAAGGAATTCCGAACACCCCCTGGCGAAAGCGATTTATATGAAAGCAGAATCGAAAGGTATTGTACCCGCAGAAACGCAAGAGTTCCGATCACATACTGGTAAAGGGGTGGAAGCGCTGATCGACGGCAAGCGTTATCATATGGGTTCACTTCGCTTTATAGGTGAGACAGGAATAGTTTCAGAGTATTTCCGGGAGTCCGCTGAACGATTTGAGGCTGAAGGTCAAACGGTTATCATGCTTGCGGGAGCAGGGGAGGCGATTGGCATTTTCGCTTTGAGCGATTCCCTACGACCTGAAGTGGTGGAAACGGTCGGCAGGCTCAATGCAATGGGGCTGTCGATTTCGATGATAACCGGAGATAATGAACGGGTGGCTCGTGCTATAGCTGAAAAAACGGGAATAACATCCTACAAGGCCGGAGTGTTGCCTGGTGAAAAAGTTGCTTTTATCGCGCAAGCGCAGGAAACAGGATCTGTGGGTATGGTTGGCGACGGAATAAACGATGCGCCTGCTCTTGCTCAGGCCGATATCGGTATTGCCATGGGATCCGGTACCGATATCGCCATGGAAGCGGGTGATATTGTTTTTATGCGTAACGATCTTTCGTCTCTTCCAAGGGCTATCCGTCTCAGCCGTTTGACGATGCAACGTATCCGTCTCAATATGTTCTGGGCTTTGTTCTACAATGTCGTGGGTATACCTGTTGCAGCAGGAGTTCTTTATCCCTGGACAGGATGGCTTCTCAATCCGATGATTGCCGGGGGGGCTATGGCCATGAGTTCGGTAAGTGTCGTTCTGAGTTCCCTTACATTGAAGCTGAAAAAGTTCTGACGGAAATCAGATATTCAAACCAGGTCTGCGAAACGGGAGCGCACTGTGCCGATTACAGAGTGTGTTCCTCTATATTTGTTATTATCCCCGGGCCTGAGCCGTGAAACATGAACATCTCTTGCGAGGCTATGGCTTCACTGATAGGTGATTTCTCCCGGCTCGCTGAAAACTCTGAACTGTTTATGTTTCGTGAATTAGTTTGAAACGACACTTCAAGGTGTTACTATTGTGGTACTATTTGCTTGTGGAAAAAAGACAGGGTGCCTCAATTTATGTATTCTACGATTCAATTTCTTCGTTGAACGATGCTCGAAATAAGCATGTGCTCTGTCTACACCCAGGTTTCCGTGCTCCGTTAATCATGTACTTGAATCGCGTATGAAAAACAGAGAGGAACCCAATATAAGATCATGATGCAGTATGGCTTCTGAGAAAACCCAGAGACTTGCGGTTCTTATTGATGCGGACAATACGCAGGCCTCGATTATCGACGGATTACTTGCAGAGATTGCCAAATACGGTGTTGCCAGTGTCAAAAGGATCTACGGTGATTGGACATCACAGGCTCTCAGGGGGTGGAAAGAGGTGCTCCTGGAACATTCCATTCAGCCGATTCAGCAGTTTGGCTATACCAGGGGGAAAAATGCAACCGACAGTGCCATGATCATCGATGCTATGGACCTGTTGTATACCGGTAATTTCGATGGTTTCTGCATTGTATCGAGTGACAGCGATTTCACCAAACTTGCTTGCCGGATCCGTGAGTCAGGTCTCTTTGTTTATGGGTTGGGAGAAAAAAAGACGCCTTCGGCATTTGTCTCTGCCTGTGACAAATTCATCTATACCGAGGTGCTTCGAGCCAAAACAAATGAGAACGATGCCATTACCCGGAAATCGACAGCAGAACTTAAAAAAGATACACGGCTCGTTCGTTTGCTGAGAAACGCAGTCGATTCAGCGTCGGATGAGGGGGGGTGGGCGCACCTTGCAACCGTAGGAAGTACCATTGCCAAGCAATCGCCTGAATTCGATCCAAGGAATTACGGGTACGGCAAGCTTGGTGAACTGGTAAAGGCAACAAAACTGTTCGACCTCGATGAACGGCCCAGTGCCGATGGTCACTCCAAATCCATTTACCTGAAAGATAAGCGGAAAAAAGAGTGACAAGGGTGTGGGATGCCTTTGCAAACAGGGAATACATAACACAATCATGAACAGCACAAAACGGTCTCTTCATCCTGGAATGGGTGCAGTGGTTCATCCAAAGGGAACGATGTTCAGGGTATGGGCTCCGTTCGCCTCTTCTGTCGCCGTGGCGGGAAGTTTCAACAGTTGGTCTTCCGACACTGATTTTCTTGCTTGTGAAGGCAATGGGTACTGGTCATGTGATCTGCAGCAGGCAAGGAAGGGTGACCGGTATCAGTATGTGGTAATCAATGCCAAGACCGGTAACGAGTATTGGAGAAACGATCCGTATGCCCTTGAGGTCACTCATTCCGCAGGAGATTCCGTGATTGTTGCCGATGCGTTCGACTGGAGTGGTGATGAGGAATTTCGCATGCCGTCATTGAATGAACTTGTTCTCTACGAGATGCATATCGGGACATTCAATGACGAGCATGGCGGAAGACCGGGAGACCTTTTCCGGGCGATTGACCGTTTAGCGTATCTTCACGATCTCGGGATAAACGCGATCGAAATTATGCCGCTCACGGAATTTGCAGCCGATTATTCCTGGGGGTACAATCCCGGTCATCTTTTTGCGGTAGAAAGTGCATATGGAGGACCGTTTTCCCTCAAAAAATTTATAAAAGCCGCTCATAGTTATGGTATTGCGGTGATTATCGATGTGGTCTACAACCACTTTGGGCCATCGGATCTCGACCTCTGGCGTTTTGACGGATGGTCTGAAAATGGAAAAGGAGGTATTTATTTTTTCAATGACTGGAGGGCTAAAACTCCGTGGGGGCATACCAGGCCGGATTATGGTCGTAGTGAAGTCAGAAGCTTTATCCGTGACAATGCTCTGATGTGGCTCAAGGATTTTCGTGCAGACGGTTTGCGCTGGGATTCAACTGTCAATATCCGAACGCAATACAATGGTTCAGGAGGCGACATTCATGAGGGATGGACTCTTATGCAGTGGGTAAACAGTGAGGTGCGCAAAGAACGTGTCGAGGTTATCAATATTGCCGAAGATTTACAGGAGAACGAATGGATAACGAAGCCGGCACAAGAGGGTGGTGCCGGTTTCGATGCTCAGTGGGCGGCAGGTTTTACCCATCCTGTGCGTGATGCGGTCATTGCTCATGATGACCGTGAGCGGAATATGCACGATCTCGAGCGGGCAATTACCGGCTCATACAATGGCGATGCTTTTCAGCGGGTTCTTTATACCGAATCACATGACGAGGTGGCGAACGGCCAGGCAAGGGTTCCCGAAGCAGTCTGGCCCGGAAACGCAGCGAGTTGGTTTTCAAGGAAAAGGTCTACGCTTGGAGCGGTTCTGGCGTTGACCGCTCCGGGTATCCCTATGGTATTCCAGGGACAGGAGCTTCTGGAGGATGAGTGGTTTCGTGATACCGATCCGATTGACTGGACGAAACTGCAGCGGTTTGACGGAATTCATACCCTTTACCGTGATCTGGTGCGGCTCAGGCGTAACTGGCATGATCAAACTGCTGGCCTGAGGGGGCAGCACGTCAATGTTTTTCACATCAACAATGAGGATAAGCTGCTTGCATACCATCGCTGGGAACATGGTGGAAAGGGGGACGATGTCGTTGTTGTTGTCAACATGTCCAACCGGAGTTATCCGGTCTATAGAATGGGGCTCCCTCGGAGCGGAAAATGGCGTGTTCGTTTCAATAGTGACTGGTCAGGTTACAGCAGTGATTTTTCTAACCACCCCGGCTACGATACCGAAGCATATCCTGGAATGAAAGACGGGCTGCTTTTTCACGGATCAGTTGGAGTCGGCGCCTATAGCGCATTGATCTTGTCTCAGGATGCCGAATGATATGAGTTTTGATCGATCATTCGGTAAAAATCACAATGTTTGAGGGCTCTGACGAGGCAGGCAGAGAAAAGTTGCGGAGCTGACGGGACTCGAACCCGCGGCCTCCTGCGTGACAGGCAGGCGCTCTAACCAAACTGAGCTACAGCTCCTTGAAAGAGTTGTTAATGTAGAAATATTTACGTCTCCTTCCAAAAAGTTTTTTCATTTTAATTCTTCTTATATTTATTCCTGAACAAAATGTCGCAACCTATCCTGCAGTAACAAGTAAGATATCTACGGGATAACCCGGGTCAGTGTTGGTATGTTGGCGAGCTGATACTTGCCTGCCAAGGGTTATACGTTATTTCGGGACGAATCGACAACTACTCGAACCGGTTGTGTTTTTCATACGGTCCATTGCCTATGATTGCTCTGGAACCGGTCTTTTCGGCATGTAGACCAGCTCTAGCACCTATGAAACAGCTCTTCGTTATCACCACTTTCTTGGTACAGTTTTTTTTCCCTTTTCGGCTTTTTGCGCGTGGGATCGATGAACGTATCAACGATGCCATGGTTCCCCTTACGGCTTTCATGTTCAAAATTATTTTTTTTCCCATCTCGATCGGAGGTATCAGTTTCCCTTTTATTCTTCTTTGGTTGATCGTCGCTGCCGTTGGATTTACCGTCTATATGGGTTTTGTCAATGTGAGGGGATTCAAACACGCAGTCGAACTGGTTCGAGGTGTTTACGATGCTCCTGATTTACAGAAAGGAGAGGTTTCTCATTTTCAAGCCTTGACTGCAGCTCTGTCTGCAACCGTAGGGCTTGGTAATATAGCCGGAGTTGCCGTGGCCATTACCTTAGGGGGACCCGGCGCGACTTTTTGGATGATTCTCGGTGGCTTGTTCGGCATGTCATCGAAGTTTGTCGAGTGCACTCTGGGGGTCAAGTACAGGAAAGTCAACGAAGACGGTTCGGTTTCAGGAGGCCCGATGTATTATCTCAGCAGAGGGTTTGCTGAAAAAGGAATGGCAGGTTTCGGGAAAATTCTTGCATTTTTTTTCGCTGTCATGTGTATCGGTGGATCGTTCGGTCTGGGAAATATGTTTCAGGCCAACCAGGCCTTTCGGCAAACGGTGTTAGTGACCGGTGGGGAACAGAGTGTTTTCTATCAGCAGGGATGGATTTTCGGGTTGATCATGGCGATTCTTGTCGGCATGGTTATCATCGGTGGAATACGTTCGATTGTCCGAGTCACGACAAAGCTCGTTCCATTCATGGTTGCTATCTATGTTACCGCAGCCCTGTTTATTATTTTTTCGCATATCACGGAACTTCCCCGGGCTTTTTTGGTAATTGTGCAGGGAGCGTTCGCTCCAGAGGCCCTTTATGGCGGAGTGGTCGGAGTGCTGATACAGGGGTTCCGTCGTGCCGCATTTTCAAATGAGGCTGGAATAGGTTCTTCACCGATAGCTCATGCAGCGGTCAAAACCGATGAACCGGTAACCGAAGGGCTTGTCGCTCTGCTTGAGCCGTTTCTCGATACCGTGGTTATTTGTACCATGACGGCACTCGTCATCATCATTTCGGGATTGTATACCGAACAGGGGATGGATGGCATAGCATTGACATCGAAAGCTTTCGAGCAGGTTATTTTCTGGTTCCCTTACATACTGAACGTTGCTGTACTGCTTTTTGCCTTTTCAACGATGATTGCATGGTCCTATTACGGTCTCAAGGCATGGACCTATATCTTTGGAGAAGGCCTGTCCTCGGACGTGAGTTACAAGTTGCTGTTTTGCACATTCATCATCATCGGTTCAGCGATGAACCTCCAAGTTGTGATCGATTTTTCCGATGCCATGATTTTTGCGATGTCTTTTCCGAATATTATTGGTTTGTATCTTCTCGCCCCCGGTGTCAAGCGGGATCTCGAAACCTATTTTGAACGTTTACGGCAGGGAGAGATCGGTCGCTACAGGTGATTACCGTCCGGTGGATCTTTCTCGAAACGAGTCGCCGCAAGAACGTTGAAGCGGGAATGATCAGAGGGTTTAGAGAGGTTAGAAAGTAGGAAATGGTTGTTGAGGCTGTAAAAAACAAAAAAAAGATAAACGATCATGTCGAAAAATACCCTGACTATTACGGATAACCGCACAGGACAGACCTACGAGGTTCCTATAGAATGTGGTACCATACGGACGATGGATCTCCGCCAGATAAAGGTTTCCGATGACGATTTCGGGCTTCTCGGTTATGATCCGGGTTATCTGAACACAGCTTCCTGTAAAAGCATGGTAACTTTCATCGACGGTGAGAAAGGGATTCTGCGTTACAGGGGGTATCCTATCGAGCAGCTTGCCGAAAAAAGCTCTTTTCTGGAAACAGCCTATCTGTTGATCAAAGGAGAGTTGCCTGACAAGGAACGGCTCGAGGCATGGCGGTACAATATCCAGATGCATACGATGGTTCATGCGAACCTGACAAAATTCATGGACGGATTCCGCTATGATGGCCACCCAATGGGCATTCTTGTCGGGACGGTCGGTGCGTTGTCTACTTTTTATCCCGATGCGAAGAATATTTTCGATATGGAATCAAGAAAACTGCAGGTTCGGCGTCTGATAGGAAAAATGCCTACACTCGCTGCAATGAGTTTTCGCCACAGCATGGGGTTTCCTTATGTTCTACCGGACAATGACCTCGGTTATGCAGGAAACTTCCTTTCCATGATGTTTAAAATGACAGAACTGAAATATTCCCCTGATCCCATCCTGGAAAAGGCACTTGACGTGCTCTTTATACTCCATGCCGATCATGAACAGAACTGTTCGACCAGCGCAGTGCGCTCTGTTGGGAGTTCGCGTGTCGACCCATATTCCGCACTTGCAGCAGGATGTGCGGCACTCTACGGGCCTTTGCATGGAGGAGCGAACGAGGCGGTTATCCGGATGCTGGAAAGAATAGGTTCTCTCGACAAGGTTCCCGAGTTCATTAAATCGGTAAAGGCTGGAGAAGGACGGCTCATGGGGTTTGGCCACAGGGTGTATAAAAACTATGATCCGAGAGCGAAGATCATTAAAAAAATCGCTTTCGATGTGTTCGAGGTTACCGGACGAAACACATTGCTGGATATCGCTCTGGAGCTTGAAAAAATTGCCCTTGAAGATGAGTATTTTATCGACCGGAAACTGTATCCGAACGTTGATTTCTATTCCGGTTTGATTTACCAGGCGATGGGATTTCCTCTGGATATGTTTCCCGTATTGTTCGCTATCGGCAGAACACCGGGATGGCTTGCACAATGGACGGAGCACATGAATGACGATGAACAGAAAATTGCCCGACCCAGACAGATGTATTTGGGCGAAGATAAACGTGATTATGTGCCGATCGAGAATCGGCCTAAGATATCACAGCTTGTCGAAAATAAAATCGGTATGTGCAGGTTGTGATTCTAGCGTGGGCTGTGTTCTCCCATGAGATACAAGGACATTTTTTATTATCTTGAACACTTTGCCGTGACGAGGTCCTGACTTTGGACATTTCGAATAATGATATAATATGTTTGATCCATGTCTGTAACTGAAAAAGATGTAGCATATATAGCCGAGTTGGCAAGGCTCCGTTTTACTGACGCTGAAAAAAAGAAAATGACCAGTGAGCTGAATGCTATTCTTCATTACGTCGAGAAGCTCAACGAGGTTGACACACGAGGCGTTGAACCATTGAGCAGTATTCACGATCAGGTTAACGTGCTTCGTGAAGATCACTGCCGGGAGTCGATTCCCAATAATGTTGCTCTCGAGAATGCACCGGATAAGCTTGACCGTTTTTTCAGGGTGCCGAAGGTCATCGGGTAGCTTGTTTCGGTATGCTTCAGATAGTGGAAAAAGAGGGGGGCGTTATTTTTTCTGTCAAGGTTCAGCCCCGCTCTTCACGAAGTATGATTGCTGGTGAACATGACGGTAGCGTTAAGGTGAACCTGAAAGCTCCTCCGGTAGACGGGGCTGCTAATCTGGAGTGCTGCAAGCTGTTCGCGCGAACGCTTGGCGTGCCACGAACCGATGTGCAGATTATTTCCGGGTTGAGAGGAAAAAAGAAGCGGGTGATGGTCGAGGGGGTGTCGTTATCCGGGTTCAGGGAAAAAGTCGCACCCTATCTGTGAGTTCTTTCAAGAAAGCAACTGGCCGATGAGAGCAGTGATCCAGAGAGTAAGCGAGGCTTCGGTTACGATCGACGGCAGTCTCCATTCACGGATAGGGCCGGGTCTTCTGGTCCTTCTCGGTATCGCTCCCGGAGATGAGGATAAAGAGATTTCCTGGATGATCCATAAGGTTCTCAACCTCAGGATTTTCGAAGACAATGAAGGAAAAATGAATCGTTCTGTCTTGGATACCGGAAAAGATCTTCTATTTGTTTCACAGTTTACCCTGTATGCCGACACGAGCCGGGGCAACAGACCCGGTTTTTCATCTTCAGCGCCGTTCGGTAAAGCGGAGGGTCTCTATTGCCGGTTTCTTGAAACCATACGTTCGAAATGTTCCCTGCGTATCGAGACGGGTCGTTTCGGTGCTGAAATGCAGGTTGGCTTGGTCAATGACGGGCCGGTAACCCTTGTTGTCGATACTCCTTCAACGAAGTGAAGAGTGAGACTGGTGTTTTGAAAGATGAGTGCGAGTTGTTGTGCTAACAAGCCCTTTCGTTTATGAAAATTGTAATCGTTATTCCTGCAAGGCTTGATTCAAGCCGGTTGAGAAGGAAAATGCTCGTAGATCTGGATGGAGAGCCTCTCATTGTAAGGACCTTTCAGCGAGCTCAGCAGGCTCGTTGTGCGGATCGTGTCGTGGTGGCAACCGACAGCAAGGAGATTGCAGCCGTTCTTCGGGCTTTTGGAGCTGAAGTGGTTATCACGGGCACTGCCCGATGTGGTTCGGAGCGTATTGCCGAAGCAGCAGGAAAGATGGAAGGAGATGTTTTCATCAATTTGCAGGGTGACGAGCCTTTGATAGATCCTGGCAATATCGATCGTGTTGCGGAGCCTTATCTTCGAGGTGACAACCCTGACTGTGTAACACTTATTTATCCGGTACTTCCTTCAGATTATACCACGATCGGTGATCGTCATATCGTAAAGGCGGTCGTCGACAGGAACGGATATGCTCTGTACTTTTCACGGAGTCAGATTCCTTTTCAGCAAGCAAGAAGCGCATCGACTATCTTTTACCGTCATATCGGGATCTACGCTTTCAGAAAAGATGTCTTATCTTCCTTTGCAACACTCGAGCCCTCCATGCTCGAGGAGGAAGAGTCTCTCGAGCAGTTGCGGCTTCTCGAGAACGGTTACCGTATACGTTGTGTCGAGACCACGGTAGATTCGCCCGGGGTCAACACTTTCGAGGAGCTCGAGTTTGCGCGGAGGATGTTCCGCGAACAGCATCGTCCGATATGATGTCAACTTCTACTTCACCATCGTGGAAGATCACCGATGCCTTGTCGGTTTTTCGTAAAAACGCACGGGATGTGACATAAGAACTGTTCTGCTTGACCAGGGTAAAGCCTCTTTCGAGGGTTTTCCGGTAATCAAGCAGTGAAAGTCTCTCCGTTGCTGAAGAGAAGCTCCGTTCCGCGTGCCTTATAGTATTTCCGACGGACTGTGACATAAATTTGACAAGGTGGTTGATCCTTTCTTGCATTTGATCAAGGAGGATCTGTGGACGGTTGAATGCATAACTGCCAAGAAGAGAGTCGATTTGCCGTTCGATTCCTTCGACTTTTGCATGTAATGCCAAACATTGCCGATTGAGCAGGGTGTCGCTATGTTTGAGCAGTTCTTGCATATCGGGGGCTGCAATTTCTGCGGCGATTGACGGTGTTCCCGCGCGAACGTCGGCAACCATGTCGGCGATCGTGACATCAGTTTCATGGCCGATGGCACTGATAACCGGAATTTTCGAGTTGAATATTGCCAGAGCGACGGCTTCATCGTTAAATGCTTGAAGGTCTTCGAGAGATCCCCCTCCCCTGGCCACGATAACGACATCGGGTTTCAGGGCGGAATCGGAGAGTTCATTGAAATATTGCAGTGCTCCAATGACGTTTTTTGCTGCTTCTTCTCCCTGTACCTTGACGGGATATAGCAGAAGTCTTGCAGCTGGAAAGCGACGCCTGAAGACGTTGCTCATGTCTTCTATGACCGCTCCTGTCGCTGAAGTGATCAGGCCGATTTTTTCCGGGAGGGCCGGTAACTGTTTCTTGTGCTCCTGGTTGAAATAACCTTTACTTGCCAACTTTTCCAAAAGCATTGCATAAGCGAGTTGCAACGTACCCTCACCTGCGAGAACAACCGATGTGCATATGAGTTGATAACGTCCCGATGGGGGGTAGACCTCGAGCCGTCCGTGAGCGATAATTTCCAGACCGTCTTTCAAGTCAACGGAAAGACGCATACGAATGTTTTTCCAGATGACAGCGGGAATCTGTGCTCCCTCGTCCTTCAGGGTCATGTAGACGTGTCCCGAGCTCGGAAGTTTGAAATTGGAGATCTCACCCCTTACACTGATGGTTTGAAATTTATTTTCAAGGACGGATTTGATCCCGCTGGTGAGTTCGGTGACGGTAAGTATCTGTTCAGGCATGAGCGTTTTTTACGAAACAAATTGCTTGGGATTGTATTCGACAAGTTAGGTATTTCCATTGAATGGTTTTAGTATATTCTGGTCAGGGATAACGATGTACCGGTTTTCAGGTCGTGCAGTATTTGCCTGGTGAAAGAAAAGGGATACGTGAGACATTCTCGAAGGGACTGCTTCACGGCTTTCGGTCACCATGAATACGTTTCAGGTAGAGCGTCGTGCCGCCCCGTGAAAGAGAGGGACGATTTTCATAGGTATGCTTTATCCATAGAGACTTTCATTGCAAGACGGTGTCCCGGGTAAGGCCTGTGAAATAGTTGTTTATGATTTCACGGATGAAGCCGGAGGATGACTGCATAAAGATAAACTGCAGGATGAACGAGGTCGCCATTTCAACTGTTGTTTTCGACTGCTGCTTGTTTTATCGATGGATGCCGGATGAATTCCGTGACATGAAGGCTCGGATTCTACGGGGGTACACTTTGGGGTATTGTTGTGTAGAATGACTTGTTAACCATATGAATAAACGGTAACCGATCATCTTGGGTATGGAACATGATGCTTGCATTGCTCTTCTGGAGAAGAAGCTGTCTCTGGATAAACAACGTGCCGTAAAGCTTCTTGACGCAGTTTTTGCCGGATTGGTTGAAGTACTCGTTGAAAAAGGAGAGGTATCCGTCAAGGGACTTGGGTATTTCAAGGTGGTGCATATTCCGTTCAACAGGCAAAAGCAGGACAATGTTGTTCGAGCCATACCCCCCAGGAAAAAAATTACCTTTTTGACAAGGCCGGTCGTCGGCTCCACCACCCGGCATATCATAGGAAGAACAACCGGTCTGGTTGATGAGGATGCTGAGGTCTTTAGCAGGATCCTTTCAGGATATTTCAGAGAGAGTATGGTGAAAAAGCGGGACCTTTTACTCGAAGGTCTCGGGTCGTTCACTGAAGTTGACGGCAAATTCAGGTTTGTGCCCGACCAGGTGTTGCATGAAATCGTAAACAACTGTTTTGAACATCTTTCAGCTTTTGAAGTGCCAATTCACTAATCATGGAAAAAAATATCTGCTCGAATTTACACCCGCAATCAATGTGTCCAGCTTTCGGGGGGCTGCGGGTTCTTACCAGGATCGAAGGTGCAAGGGTATGTCTTGTTGCAGATCAGGGATGCTTGTACGGGTTGACGTTTGTCTCCCATTTTTATGCCGCTCGAAGGTCGATTGTATCACCTGAGCTGATGAATGTTCAGATTTCGGGTGGTACCATGATCGATGATTTGCGGGCTACCATCGAGCGGATCGCGGAAGATCCGGCTGTGACTTTTATTCCTGTTGTCAGTACCTGTGTCGCCGAGACGGCAGGAATTGCTGAAGAGCTGTTGCCGAAAAAAGCGGGGAATGCCATAGTACAGCTTGTCCGGTTACCTGCATTTCAGATCAAGTCACATCCTGAAGCGAAGGATGTTGCCGTTTCTACCCTGCTACGACGGTTTGGGGATTTTATCGCGCCGAAGAAAGAGAAATCTCTTCTTGTCGTTGGTGAGATTTTTCCTGTCGACGCCATGGCCATTGGTAGTGTTTTGCAACGCATAGGTGTCGAATCTGTCATTGTCTTGCCTGCTGCAGATGTTGATGATTATATCGAGTCGGGAAAGGTTGAAGCCTGTGCTGTTCTCCACCCATTTTATGAAAGGACTGCATCACTCCTTGAAGAGAAAGGCATAAGAATTATATCTGGAAATCCTGTTGGTGCAGGAGCCACCGCGAGGTGGATTGAGCAGATCGGTCAGGTTCTCGGGCTTGATATGGAAACAGTACGTCAGGTCGCTGCCGAGGAAAAAGCAAAAACACATGCGGTCATCGAAAAGTTCGGTCACCTTTCCGGAAAGGTGATTGTCGCTGGATACGAGGGGAATGAACTGCCGGTTGTAAGGCTGCTCTTGGAAGCGGGTCTGGAAGTTCCTTATGCATCGACATCGATTGCCCGTACAGTTCTCGGAGAAGAAGATCACCAGCTTCTTACCATGCTCGGTACAGAGATACGCTACCGGAAATTCCTTGAAGAAGACATGCAGGCTGTTCTTGAATACAATCCGGACCTTGTCATCGGTACGACATCGCTGGACAGCTTTGCGAAGGAACGGGGTATTCCGGCAATCTATTATACCAATAATATTTCATCACGGCCTGTATTCTTTGCCGCAGGTGCCGGAACTGTGCTTGGGATGGTTGCCGGTTTGTTGGGGAGAAAAGAGGTGTTCAGGAAAATGAAAGAATACTTCACTACACCTACACTTCCATAATCTCCTTTTCCTTCTGGGTGATCAGGTCGTTGATTTGTTTTTCATACTTGTGGACAAGGTCGTCAGCGTCTTTTTTGCTTCGGCTTTTCTCATCTTCGCTGATTTCTTTGTCTTTTTCGAGCTTATCCACACCGTGCAGTATTTCCCTGCGAAGATTGCGGAGTGCAATCTTCGCATCTTCACCATATTTTTTTGTAAGCTTGACATATTCTTTACGCCGTTCTTCCGTAAGGGGAGGAATGCTGACACGGATGCTCTGGCCCTCTGCTGCTGGATTGAGTCCGAGATTTGCGTCCCGAATGGCTTTTTCCACAGCAGTGACCATTGATTTATCCCATACCTGTACCATAAGGGTATGAGCATCCTGGACGCCGACGTTGCCCAGTTGCTTGAGGGGCATGGATTGCCCGTATGCATCGACTTTCACACGGTCAAGCAACGCTGTCGTCGCTTTTCCGGTTCTTATTGCTGCGATCTCATGCTGGAAGCTTTCAATGGATTTTTTCATTTTTGCTTCCACCTTTTGAGTGATATCTCTTACGCTCATACCGTTTCGAATCGTTTTGGTTTATCGGAGACCGCAGGCAGTACCTACTTCGAGGCAGACGACGGGGCTGCTTTCTTGGCGAATCTTTTCTGGAAACGTTCAACGCGTCCTGCCGTATCGACCAGAACTTGTTTGCCGGTGTAGAATGGGTGACAGTTACTGCAGATATCAACTTTTATAGAGGGTCTGGTTGACCGGGTTTCAAAAGTGTTACCGCAATTGGCACAGGTAACCGTAACTTTCGTATACTTCGGATGAATATCTTTTTTCATGACTTCGATTTACCTTGTCTGACAAAAAAACAGTTTTATGTTCAGGCATAAAATGATTTATCCGGCAATATACAAGATTTTCTTGCAGGAACAAAGTACAGTGCGAGCCGAGTTTTCCAGCAGAAGCCAAAAAACAACTAACGGAGAGAAAACCCCTTATGGCTGTGACAGCGATACGATGCTTCATTTCTCGACGGGTTGGAGGAAACGCTTTTGATAGTGAAAAAGTGAAAAAAACATGTCTGTTTTGTGGGATCGTAGAGGTGAATAATGCTATGGTGATGTGTTTCTATGGTGAATGAATGCATGAGCGGTACCCCGGTAACCGTGATCAGAGGAGTTGGGCCGCACAAGGCAGGCTTGTTGAAAGAGGCCGGTATCGAGACAATGGCGGATCTGTACGATTTTTTCCCGCGACGTTATCTTGATAGAAGAACGGTCAAACCTATCGTTACACTTGTCGAGGGGGAGCAGGCAACCGTTGTTGGAAAAGTACGAAGCCTTGTCAAACAGGCAGGGAGATACCGTAAAGTACGGCTGAAGGTGGAACTTTTCGATGAAACAGGTGTTCTTGAAATCGTGTGGTTCAGCGGTGTGCACTTTTTTTTCAACTCCTTTCGGCAAGGAGATTCTTTATGTGTTTCGGGCAAGGTTGGATATTTCGGCCGGCGGCCACAAATGCAGCATCCGGAATTCGAGCGTCTTGACCTTGAAAGTGGAGAATCCCCGTATAACGGGATCGTGCCGGTATATCCTTCCTCGGAATCACTGAAACGTTCCGGTTTGGGTTCCAGGGGAATGAGGGGGTTGCTAAAACAGGCGTTTTCCGATATTCCTCCTCGGTTCAGCGAAAACCTTTCCGAAGGAATAATCCGCCAACACAATCTTTTACCCCTCAATGAGGCATATCGCATGATTCATTTTCCTTCTTCACCCGAAATGCTTGACCGTGCGCTGTACAGGTTTAAATGGGCTGAACTCTTCTTCGCTCAACTTTTTTTTGCGTTACGCAGGGCTTCTATTCGTACCGACAGGAGTGCTGTTCCTTTCCGGCATTCGGGAAACTTCACGGCAGCGCTATACGACATGCTGCCTTACAACATGACCGATGCACAGAAAAATGCTGTACGCGAGATATACCGTGATTTGAGAAGCGGTGTCAGGATGAACAGGCTTTTGCAGGGGGATGTCGGGTCCGGTAAAACCCTGGTGGCCATGTTTGCCATGACTCTTGCGGCTGATAACGGAATGCAATCTGTATTCATGGCACCAACGGAAATTCTTGCGTTTCAGCACTCTATGGTTGTACGAAAATTTGCAGAGCCTCTTGGCTTGAACGTGGGGTTTCTCGCAGGTCGGCAGTTGAAAAAAGAGCGCCAAGGAGTGCTTGATGATCTTCAAACCGGTCATCTTGACATTCTCGTGGGGACGCATGCCGTCATCGAGGAGGCGGTGAGATTCGATAAGCTCGGACTGGCAGTTATCGACGAGCAACACCGCTTCGGTGTCATGCAGCGCAAAGCCCTGCAGGATAAGGCGGAAAATCCCCATGTGCTGCTGATGACTGCAACGCCTATTCCGAGAACGCTCAGTATGGGAGTATTCGGGGATCTCGATGTAACGATCATCGATCAGCTTCCTCGAGGCAGAAAAAACATCGTTACACGTTGCTGCAAGGAACGTGACAAGTCAGAGGTTTTCGATTTTCTTAGCCGCGAAATAACAAGGGGTAGACAGGCCTATATTGTTTATCCACTTGTTGAAGAGTCCGAAAAAATGGATCTTAAAGCTGCGAAAGAAAGTTTCCACAAGCTTCGTGACACGCTTCAGGGTGTAAGGATGGGGTTGATTCACGGGCAAATGTCTTCCCGGGAGAAAGAGCAGGTTATGAGGTCGTTCAGTTCCGGCAAACTGGATCTGCTCGTCGGTACCACTGTAATCGAAGTCGGTGTCGATGTACCGAACGCAACGGTTATGGTTATTGAACATGCCGAACGCTTCGGGCTTGCACAGCTGCACCAGTTAAGGGGAAGGGTCGGAAGAGGAAAGCATCGGTCATATTGTTTTCTCGTGCATACGAAACTTGGTTCCGATGCTTCTCAGCGGCTTTCGGCAATGGAAAACATTGGCGATGGTTTCAGGCTTTCGGAGATCGACGCTGCATTACGAGGTATGGGTAACGTGCTTGGTAAAGAGCAGTCAGGCATGGTGTCGGGGTTGAAAATCGCTGACATAGTGAAAGATTACGATATTATGCGTTCAGCCCGTGACGCGGCCTTCGAGATTATTGATTGTGACCCGCAGTTACGGGAACATGGAAATGAAATCATAAAAGAATATTACATAAAACATTATCATGGAAAGCACGCTCTCGCAAATATCGGATGAGAACTCCTTTCCAGCGACATTGATATATGAACAGGTTGGAAAAGGGAGTTGAATTCGAAGGGGTTGTTACCGAAGCGAGGGGCGGGATGTACCTTGTCGAAGAGGCTGTGGGAGAACGATGCCTGTGCTCGACATTTCGCGGAACAAAGACGGAAAATACCGGAACCGGTCTTGTTGCAGTTGGAGATAGTGTCGTAGTGACGGTTACCGCATGTGGTCAAAATGTCGAAGGGGTCATCACTCTTGTTCGTAATCGCCGTACTGCTCTTGTGAGAAAAAGAGAGGTGCGCCGCAACCGCAGTAAAGAGAAGATTCAGGTTATAGCCGCAAATATCGACCAGCTTGCCGTTGTTGTTTCAGCAGTACAACCGCCCCTCAACACTCGTCTGATCGACCGTTATCTGGTCTTTGCGGAATCGGAATGTTTACCGGCTGTCATTATTGTCAACAAGATGGATATTGCCGACCGGAAACTGGTTACAGAGATGATGGCCCCTTATTGTGATCTCGGTTATGCAATGTGTTACGTCAGCGCTGAAAATGGAGAGGGTATTGCATCATTGGGCTGCTCGCTTGCAGGAAAGATATCGGCATTCAGCGGGCACTCTGGCGTTGGAAAGTCGACACTTATCAATGTGCTTGTCGGTGAAGAAAAACTGAAAACCGCCGAGATCAGTTCCTGGAGTCTCAAAGGGGTACATACTACGACAAATGCGGTGATGCTTGGCCTCCCGCAAGGTGGATATGTTATCGATACACCGGGGATACGGGAGTTCAATCTTTCCGAAATAACGAAAGAGAATCTCCGGTTTTATTTTCCGGAATTTCTTGTCCCAATGAAAGAATGTGCATTTTCATCCTGTACACATACCGTGGAACCCTCATGCGGTATAATGCGGGCTGTCGAGAACGGTATTATCAGCAGTGAGCGATATACAAGTTATTTGGCGATTCTTGCATCGTTAGACGAGCGTTCGTGAGTCTGAAGCAGATGAGATTGCCTCCATGCCATGGTCGAGTACGTGGAGTCATTGTGAATCGTTCAAGGCATGTAGAAGTATTTTTGAGTGACTCACAGGTTGGAAGAGATGCGTTTTCGAAGATGATATAATGCTCTTACTTTTTATTTTTACAAACTGTAACTGTCATATTTCAAAAAAAAGAAAGGCAATCAACGATGATTCTCACCATTAACCCTGCAACTGAAGAAATCCTTGCGGAATACCCGGTTATGAATTCTGCCGACATGGAAAAACTGCTTGAATCCGCACAGCATGCGGCGTCGGTATGGAAAGAAACACCTGTCACTGAACGTAAAGTTGCGATGAATCGCCTGGCGGATCTTCTTCGGGAACAAAAAGATGAACACGCAACGGTTATAAGCCGTGAAATGGGAAAACCTTTCAAAGAAGCCGTTAGCGAGGTCGTGAAATGTGCATGGGTATGTGAATTCTATGCCGAGCATGCTGAAGAGTTTCTACAAAACGAAACCGTTGACGTTGACGGAATGACCGGGTTGGTGACCTTTGAGCCTCTAGGGGTGGTGCTTGGGGTTATGCCCTGGAACTTTCCGTTCTGGCAGGTTATTCGTTTCGCCGCCGCTATCATGATGGCAGGCAACGGAGTTGTCATCAAGCATGCTCCCAATGTTACAGGATCGGCGATTGCGCTCGAAAGTCTTTTCAGGGAAGCGGGGTTTCCATTGAATCTCTACAGGACACTGCACATAGATCTGGAAGATGTCGACCGTATGGTTGGGGAAATTATCGCTCATCCGGTCATCAAGGCTGTCTCTGTAACGGGGAGTACCGGTGCAGGGATGGCCGTTGCCGAGAAAGCCGGCAGAGCGCTGAAAAGAAGCGTGCTGGAACTGGGAGGTAACGACCCTTATGTCGTACTCGACGATGCAAACCTTCAGCAGGCAGTGGATGTTTGTATTGCTTCACGTCTGCTCAATACCGGTCAAAGCTGTATAGCGGCGAAGCGATTCATCGTTCATCACGCTGTAAAATCCCGGTTTGAAGAGATGCTGCTCGAAAGAATGGGAGAGACGAAAATGGGTGACCCTTTCGATCCGTCAGTGCGGATTGGACCTATTGCGAGAAAAGATCTCAGAGATGCCCTTCACCGGCAGGTTGAGCAGAGTCGTGAATTTGGTGCCAAGGTGCTTTGCGGTGGAGAGATTCCTGATAGAAAAGGTTTCTTTTACCCGGCTACAATAGTGACCGACGTCTCTCCCGGGATGGCTGTTTACGCTGAAGAAACATTTGGTCCTGTGGCTACCGTTATCGAAGCTTTCGGCGACGATGATGCCATAAGAATTGCCAATGACAGTCCCTATGGGCTCGGATCGGCTGTTTTTTCCAGCGATCCTGAACGGGCGAAAGCGGTCGCGGGACGCCTCGATGCCGGAAACTGTTTTATCAATGCAATGGTGAAATCTGATCCTCGCCTTCCCTTCGGAGGGATCAAACAGTCAGGCTATGGCCGTGAGCTTTCCCGTTACGGCATTCGTGAGTTCGTAAACGCGAAATCAATGTTTTTCGGCTGAACAGAGAACGGTGTCACGCACTGTTCAGCTCCAGCAGATACTTTTTGAGAGACTCGTTTTTTTGAAGACCCAGCTTTTTATGCATCCTGTACCTGAGGCTTTCGACACCACGAGGTGAAAGGCCTGTCGAATAGGCAATTTCCGTACTGTTCAAGTCTTGTTTGATCAGCATCGAGACTTGCAGTTCTCTCTCGGTAAGGTTGGGATGCCGATGTTGCAAAAAAGAAAAAAATGCAGGGTCATCGGTCTGGATTTCATTTCCTTGGTGGCTATACGGTATTTCATCGGTTGCAATTTCGTTGCATAGTCCGACCACTTTGTCTTTCAGCGGAATGGGGGGATCCAGTGCGGTTACAAAACTGCAGAGCTTCTCAATTTTCGCTCTGCTTTTTCTTACTGTAGAGGATACTCTGGCAATAGCCATCTCTTTTGAGGCATTTTGCGCAGTGAGTTCTGATTTTTCATGCTCGAGTTGCAGTTTCATGCTTCTATACAGCGCTTGGTGTGCATTGAGCAGTGAGATCTTTTCATTGATTTTCGCTTCGTATTCCTTTGTTATTGTTTGCAGTTCATTCCGTTGAAGCCGTTCTTTTTCTCGAAGATCGTTGTTTATGTCCTGTAAGGATCTGAAGAACGGATAAAAAAGACTGTCACTTGCAGGCATGGTCACCGGAGGACTAAAAATACTGAGCCAGTTCATCCTCGCCAAAGCGGCGACAAACGCTCTTTTATAAGTATTGTACTGTTGCTTTCCTTCGCTTTCGGATGGTTCTTGAACTGGCTGCCCGGCTTTGTTATTCATGATCAGGGTCAATGCTTCATGGTAGTTGTCCACAATTGCAACCGAGGATATTTCCGGAGCTATCGCAGCAAATGCTTCCATGTCGCACATCATTTCCGGATGGACATTATAGAATACCAGGAGGCGAAAAGCAGGCCCACTGTTATAGAGAAAGTTAATGAAGTCTCTTTTATAGGTAAACGAGCAACCTCTGATATTGGCGAGATCAGCAACTGTATAGACAGGTGCCCCGTTTTTGGTCACTTCATCGATGATGGAATGAAGTACGTTGAAATCGACCTGGTTCATGATAATTCCTTCACGATCGGTTTCTATTTCGATGTAAATGATGTCCGATCCGATAAGACTGAATTTCGAGGTGTATCGTTCAGCCGGATGAGGACTGTTCCAGTGTGGCTTCCGAGTTATCGGAAGCCTTGTTTCGGGGCAGCGTTTCATGATGTATGGTGGGGATTTATAGGGATTGTTCGGGGTTTTCTTGTCAGATACCAGCTATTTTGAGTAGATGATTTTTAATCGATTCATTTTTTTGCAAACCCAGTTTTTTGTGTAGCCTGTATCGCATGCTTTCGACACCACGGGTTGTGATTCCTATGGTATGAGCGATTTCAGACGTGCTGTGATTTTGTTTTATCAGCAGACAAATCCTCAGATCTTTCTTGCTGAGCTCTGGGTGTTTCCGCTGCAGCATAGAAATGAACGCAGAGTCTGCGATGGATATTTCTTTGTCGTTTTTTTTGTCGTTTTGATTGTAATAATCAATAAGGTCCCGGCAGAAATTCGTGATTTTTTGTTTGACTGCGGGTTCGAGGTTCATCTGTTCAACGAGGTCAAGTATCATCTTGACTTTTGATCTTTTTTTGGCAATGACCGAAGAGATCCGTTTCAATGCCATATCTTTTGACACGATCTGACGTATCAGGGATGTTTTTTCGCGTTCATGCTGTGACTTGGTTTTCTTGTTCAGGTCTTCCTGTGCATTGATCAGGATGATTTTTTCAGCAATCTTTTTTTTGTACCCATCACTCACTTTTTTCAGCTCTTGCAGATGAAGCGCTTCTTTTTCACGAAGATCCTGCTGGAAGGCTTCGAGAGCTTTGAAGTAAGGGTATAGCGGATTGGTGTTTTCGGGCAACGTTATCGGATGATCCAGCAGGTTGACCCAGTTGAATCGTGCCAGTGTGGAAAGAAACTCTTTTTTGTGGGCATTGTACTGCTGCTGCTCCTCGCTGCTTTCGTTGATTTTCGACTCCAGTTTTCCCGATTTGGTGTCGAGTATCAACTGCATTGCCTCAGTGTAGTCGTTGGCGATCAGAACGGTTGATTCTTCAGGCGCAATAGCTGCGAATGTTTCCATTATTGAGCGTATTTCCTGATCGACGTTGTAAATTACGAGCAGCTTGAATGTGGGGCCCAAATTATAGAGAAGGTTTATCAGGTTTTTCTTGTATGCAAAAGAAACACCCTTTACATGCTTAAGGCCGAAAAGCATGAGGATTGCCTCACCTGCTAGATTGCTTTCATGAATAACGGTTTGAAATACATCGGTGTCGATATAATCCATCGTTACATCATGGTCGGTCACTACCTCACCATGGATAATCCCTGAATCGATCAGACTGAACCTGGTTATATACCCTCTTTTGGGATGATTGGCGTACCAATGAGGTTTTTCAGTCACAGTTAAACCGGAAAAAGAACATGTGCTCATAGGCTTGTAAAAATGGTATGACTCATTGAATTACGATACTTACGATACTGCGAGTTTTGTGAGGTAATTTTTTATGGATTGATGTTTCGAAAGTTCCATTTTTTTATGCATTCGATAACGAATACTTTCAAGTCCTCTTGTTGAAATACCGATGGAACGCGCTATTTCCCGGGTGTCGTAGTTAAGCTTTATCAGAAGACATATCCGTAGGTCTCTCTGGTTGAGGTTAGGATGCTGTCGTTGTAATTTCGAGAGGAATTCCGAATCGGTTGCAGTGAGATCGGTATTGATTTTTTTTTCGATTGTTTCTGTTTCAATCATCTGTGCGCATGATTCAATCATCTCTTTTTTTAGTTCTTTATCGATATCCAGGCCGAATATCTTTTCCCTGAGCGATTGAAGCGCGGCTGTTTTTTCGGCAACCGCCGTCGAAACCCTTGTGATTTCCATGTCTTGAGCGGCAATTCGAGACCGCAATGCTGCTTTTTCACGGTCGAACTGGGTCTTGAGCTGATTATTGAGTTCGAGCTGAGCGTTAAGGAGTATGATCTTCTCGGAGAGTTTTTTCTCGGTTTTGCTTTCTGCAATTTTTTTTTCATTTGCGGAAAGCTTTTCCTTGGCCTGCAGGTCTTGCTGAAGGCATTCAAGTGCCTTGAAAAACGGGTAAAGAAGTTCATCCTGATCTGGCAGGCTGATCGGCTGATTGAGCATGTTCATCCAGCCGATTCGGGCAGTTGCGGCAAGAAACTCTTTTTTTCTTTGAGCATAGAGCGCATCTTCCTCTTCATCATATTCTTCTTGTGGAAGGCTGCCGGCCTTGGCATCAAGAATAGCGGTGATTGCTTCTTCGTATGACTCAACCAGCACGACAGGAGTACTTTCGGGAACAATTGATGCGAACGTTTCCACAATAGTCAGAAAAGCAGGATCTATATTGTAAAAAACGATCAATTTATAATAAGGTGGCCAGCGGTAGATAAGTTGTGTGAGGATTATCTTGTATGCGTAAGAGATGTTATTGACATGGCTCAGGTCTCTCATAAGATAGACGAGATCGTCTTCAAGGCCGCATTCTTCAAGGATCATTCGAAACAGAGATTGATCCCTGTCTTCTATGGCAATGTCAGTCTCGGTTTCGTAATAGGTCAAAAAAATGTCCTTACCGATTTTTTTGACACGCGTTGTGTATCTCTGGTCCGGATGCTCGGTTTTCCAGTGAGATTTCTCGACAATTGGCAGTTTCGATACCGGGCAATTTTCCATGGAGGTTCACTGATTTATTGGAATGTGGGTAATTGACGTATTCCTATTTATAAAATACGTTTTTTTTTGTGTAGAGGCAAGCTCATAGACAAAGAATGGTATGAAGGTACTTCTTCATTTTTTCCTCAATTCAGAAAATACAGCAATCGAATGTATGGGTTCTGTTTTCAATTGAGGAAGGTTGCCGAGTTTTTCGGCAAGTGCTGTAAGGTAGTTTTTTAAAGAAAGGTTTTTTGGCAGGCCCATTTTTTTATGCAACCGGTATCGGAGGCTTTCCATGCCGCGTTTCGAGATTGCATAGCAGCTGGCTATCTCTGTTGTCGTATAATTGAGTTTGATCAACAGGCAAACTTTTATGTCCCTGTTATTGAGGTTCGGATGTTTTTTATGAAGCAGAGAGAGAAACTCCGAGTCGGTCGAGGTAAGCGGAAAATTTGTTTTTTTCTGGTTTTTCTCGGACTCGATAAGTTTTTCACATATGTCCAGTATCTGTATTTTGTGTCGGTCGTCGATAGCGAGGTTTGCAACGTTGTGCATGATTTTCCAGAGTTCGGGCTTACGGCTTTTCAGCATTGTTTCGATTGCACGGTACTGGTTTCTTCTGAGCGAAAGTGTTTCTTCAAGTGCTGATTTTTCTTTTTTGAACTCCGACAAAAGCCGTTTTTTATCGCTTTCGATGGTTGAAATCATGGAATTGATCATATCTGCTTTCTCTCTCTTTCCGCTTTCGAGCTGTAGCTTTTTCTTTTTGTAGCGTTCGGTTCGTTCGATAAGATCTTTTTGCAGAAAAGACAGGGCACTGAAAAAAGGATAAAGATCGTGCCGGGAGTGAGGTGCCGGAATTGACGAGTTCAACATATTCAGCCAGCCGATTCGTGCAGTTGTTGCAAGAAATGTTTTTTTCAGCTCTTCATACTCTCCGCTGTCATTGGTGTTTGAGGATGGATCTCTACCTCCTATCACATCGAGAATGATACGCATCGCCTGGTTGTAGTTTTCTGCGAAAAGAACCTTCAAGCATGAGGGGAGTATTGCCTGGATGATTTCCGCCGTGTTCCTGAACTCCTGTGTGGTGTTGTAGAATACGACGCAGGTGAGTGGTGGTGATGGATTGTAGAGAAAATCTACGATACCCTGTTTGTAAGCATACGTTATTTCCTTTACATGCTTCAGGTTCCAGATGAGGTAGGCTGGTTTGTTTTCCAGGTTGGAGTCTTCGAGGACCTTTTTGACGAGATCTCCTTCGAACGTTTCGAGCACTACCGGTTTGGCCGAGTCAACCCAGGCATAGAGAATATTTCGGCCTATTCTTCTAATGCAGGTCGCGTAGAGTTTTTTCGGGTTGTGAAAGATCCAGCGATGATTTGATACGATCTCTTCCCCCGAAACCATGCAACGTTCCATAGCCTCTGTGTTTTCCTTTCAGGTTTATTATGCCTCTTAAGGATCGCTTGTTATGCAACAATTGCAATATACTGCACTTCTGCCTTATTTGTGCAGTATTTCCTTTGTTGGGGGGCAAGCTGCAAAAGCAGCCGGTCGGAAGTCAATCAGTGTATCAGGGTCGCTAGGTCCGTTAAATACCCTTTCAGAGACTGGTGCTTCGTCAATCCGATTTTTTTATGCATCCGGTATCGGATACTTTCCATCCCACGAGTCGAGATCCCGACGGAACGCGCAATGTCCCGGGTATTGTAGTTCAGCTTGATCAACAGGCAGATGCGAAGTTCTCTCTGGTTGAGGTTCGGGTGTTTTCTCTGAAGCTTCGAAAGAAATTCGGAATCTGTCGTTGTGAGTTCGATGTTGAGCCTTTTTTCTATCATCTCCGTATCGATCATCTTCCTGCAGTTTTCGATCATAGCGCTTTTTTTCATATGATCGATATCCAGCACGCTGATCATGTCGAGCAGTTCCCGAAGTGATGATGTTTTTTCGGCAATAGCGGTCGATATTCTCGTAAGTTCCATCTCCTGAGTGGCGATTCTTGCCGTAAGTGATGATTTCTCTTTTTCCAGTTGGCTCTTGAGTTTTTTGTATAACTCTTTCTGGGCGTTGAGCAGAATGTTTTTTTCAGAAAGCGTTTTTTCACTTTCCCTTTCTATTTGCTCGAGCTCCTGCTCTTTTTCCTTTATGTTTTCCCGCAAGTCATTCTGGAGATTTTCAATGGCTTTGAAAAACGGGAAGAGTTTGTCATCGCGGGATGGAAGGTTTATGCCCTGATCCATCATGTTCAACCAGGAAAGCCTGCCGAGAAAAGCGAGGAACTCTCGTTTCTGGTGCTCGTATTTTTCCTCTTCTTTGCTGTTATGATTTTCCTTGACGGGTTGACCTTTTTTCCACTCAATCGCAGTATTGACGGCATCAGTGTAGCTATGTCTGATAAGTACCGGCAGATCTTCGGGAGCCATTGCGGAAAGAGTTTCCGCCATTGTAAGAAACGCCGGTTCCACATTGTAGAGAACCACTATTCCGAATGTGATCGAAGGATTATAGACAAGGTCGGCGACCTGTTTTTTATAGGTGAGAGTCATATCGGCAATGTGTTTCATATCCCATATGAGGCAGACCGGTTTATCTTCGATATTCGAATCGTGCAGGGCAGAGTGTACGATGTCGATGTCGATGGATTCCAGTGAAATATCGTGATCTGTATCGATGTTGTACAGTAGAATATCTTCACCGAGTAGTTTGATGACTTTGTCGTATCCGTTGTTGTTATTGACAGCTCTCCAGTTTCGGTTTGCTGTAATTGGCAGATTTGTTACGGTACAGGTACTCATGATAATAAAGCTCTAATTGTTTACGCGTAAAGTACTGAGTGATGTATTATTTTTATTATAAGATATTTTTTTGGCTTTTTTAAAGAAAAAAAGCGTGAAATACACGTCAACACGTCATAATTGCGAAGTGGGTTCATTTTTTACATGCCTGAAAGGTTGCAATAGAAGTCGATTGATGATTCGATGCCGATGCATGGGATATGGTGGTGAGGGCTTATATTCGTTGTAATGGAGGATTATTTCGGTATGGATCAATCGTTGAGAGATGAAGCGCTCATTACTTTTTGTCTGTTATGAGAACATATGCCGGTCACCTATGGCAGAGGGGATTTTTGCAAAAATGATCGCCGAGCGTGAGCACGGGGATTTTTTTGACGTAGAGTCAGCTGGTACGGTATGTTTTCAGAAAGGAGAGCCGCCTGATAGTCGGGCCATCGAGATAGCGCTCGAGCATGGTGTAACTATCGCCGATAAAAGGGCTTGCTGTATACGAGACCTCGAGTTGGGACTCTATACGAGGATATATGCCATGGATGGACAAAATTACCATGATACTATTCGCTGCAGTACTTCACAGAGAACGCTTCTTCCAGTGTCAATGGTGACCGATTATCTTTCTGATCCAGATACTGTAGCAATAGAGGATCCATACTATGGGACGAAAAAGGATTTTTTGAAAGTGTTTCAGCAGCTTGAAGAAGCGCTGGTAAACATTTACGACGAACTACTGAGGCAGTCTGACCTTTGAAAAGGCGGTTTCATTCATTATGACGGCATTGAAGAAGAAAACTACGTTTATCATAAATCCTGTCGCCAACAAAGGTCTTGCGGCAAGAAACGCGGATCTACTTCGTAATGCAGTGAGGTTACGGCGTGATGCGGTTGCTTACTACAGCGAATACCCTGGCCATGCCTTTGAGCTTGCCCGCAGGTCACTCGATCAAAGCAGAGCTGTGATTGCCTGTGGTGGAGATGGTACTGCACATGAAATCGCCAACGTTCTCGCTTTTTCGGATGTATGCCTCGGTATTCTTCCCTCAGGTTCGGCAAATGACTTCATTAAATCACTCGAACATCGTTTCGGGCTCGATTATCCGATAGATGCATACATGACGGCCAACTCGGTTTCGGCCGATTTGGGAAGGGTGACAGGAGAGGGGCAATTCCACCGTTACTTTCTCAACTCTCTTGGAATGGGTTTGACCGGGAGAATCGCCCTGAGAGTCAAAAATACACGATGGATGAAGGGTGACGTTATTTACCTCAATGCCCTGCTTTCTGTGCTCTTAGGTTATAAACCGCCAAAAATGCATATTAAGCTCATCACTCCGTATACATCCATAGAAATGGAGGAGTCGATTTTTGCCTTCTCGGTCGGCAATGGCCGTATAGAAGGCGGGAAATTTCGTATCGCACCCGAGGCAGAAATCAACGATGGTCTTCTCGATGTATGCATCTTGAAGGCAGTGCCCAAAGCGAAATTTTTCAGCTATGCCTTGAAATATATACGGGGCACACAGATTTTCGATTCTCGGGTCATTTACGCAAAGGTTCGTGCAATTGAGATCGAGATTTTTGAACCCGAAGTCATGCATATGGATGGTGAAGTGTTCGAAGACGTTCAAGGAAAAATCAGGATAGATAGTGTTCCTTCTTCCATAAAAGTGCTTTGTTAAGCCATAAGGCAGAACCCTCTGTTCATAGCTATGCAGATCGTCATTTTTGAAGATGAAGTGGTTTATCGATTCGGACCGCTGGTGCATTTCAAGCCCGTTTACTGCCTGTCAACCGGCTGCAGAACCTTGTTGGAAAAGTTTCGTTTTCATCTTGGGGCCGGTGTTGTTTTTTCATGTCACTTTCGCTCGTATCTGAAACCTGTTTTTCGTGATCGCCTCCCTGTTTTTCAGCCCGAGAGTCATCAGGAAAGGGATCTTCTGTTGGTGAATGGACGGCTCATTTGTACCGAAAGGGTTGCATCGATAATTCGTGACAGTCCACCGGCTCCAGGTCAGTGCCTTGTTCAGGGCGATGATCTGCTTTTTGCAAGGACCGATGCCGGGAAAATTGCGAATCAGGATGGTTGGAGCCATGACGTTGTTGACTCACAACTGTTGGCTTCCGCGGCTGAGATAGTCACGATGGACGGTTTCAAACTGCTCCGCAACATTTGGGATCCGGTCGCGTGCCATCCCGAAGAGGTTGAACGTGAGGCCGGAACGCTCGAGCTGGGGAGAATCATGGGTGAGGTATCGTCACATGCTGTGCTGGAGAATCCTGAGAACATTTATATCGGTGAAGGGGCGCGGGTGAAGGCCGGGGCTGTTCTGGACGGACAGACCGGGTTTGTTTATGTGAGTCCAGGTGCTCTTGTCGAGCCCCGGGCTGTGCTTGCGGGAAATGTGTTTCTCGGTTGTTCGGCTGTTGTGAAAACAGGTGCGAATCTGCATTGCAACGTCAGTATCGGCAAAGGGGCCAAAACAGGCGGAGAGATCGAGGATTCGATTGTCGAGCGATATGCGAACAAGCAGCATGACGGGTTTCTCGGCCACTCCTATATTTCGTCATGGTGTAATCTTGGGGCAGGGTCCAATACTTCGGATTTGAGGAACAATTACGGAAAGGTAAAAATAGTTCTCGATGGGCGGGAGATCGAAACCGGAGAGCAGTTTCTGGGGCTTTTAATGGGAGAGCATACCAAGTGTTCTATCAACTCGATGTTCAACACCGGGACGGTTGCCGGCACATCTGCAAATATTTTCGGTAGCGGTTTTCCGCCTAAAAATATACCTTCTTTTTCCTGGGGTGGTCCTGGAGAGGGATTTCAGCACTACGCGATGGATAAAGCTCTTGAAACGGCAAGGGTAGTGATGGCTCGAAGGAATATCACCATGAGTCCGGATTATGAAAAAATGTTTCGATACGTTGCCGCTATGGAACAAGGTAGAAAAGTTCGGCTCTGACTTTTCACGAAGGGTTTACCAGAACATTTTTAACGCTAGCATTGTCAATGATTCTTGTAATAGATAATTACGATTCGTTCACCTACAATCTTGTGCAATATATGGGAGAGTTGGGGGCGATTGTCGAGGTGTATCGTAATGACGAGATCAGGGTCGAAGAAGTACGTGATCTCGGTCCCGAAAAAATTGTTATATCGCCAGGCCCCGGTACACCGCATGATGCCGGTATTTCGGTTCCACTCATCCGTGCTGTTCAGGGTGAAATACCGGTTTTAGGTGTCTGTCTCGGTCACCAGTCCATAGGAGAAGCTCTGGGCGGTAGGGTCGTGCGGGCTGTTGATGTCATGCATGGTAAAACATCACGAATCCATCACGATGACGAGGGAATATTTGCCGGAGTCGAAAACCCTTTTATCGCAACCCGGTATCATTCTCTTATTGTCGAAAGAGAAAGTTTGCCGGAGGAGCTTTCAGTGAGGGCTTGGACGGAAGACGGAGTTATTATGGGAATGGATTGCCGAGACAGACTTCTTTATGGTGTTCAATTTCATCCTGAGTCCATCATGACAAGCGAGGGAAAACATATAATCGGTAATTTTCTTGATCTTTGAAAAACATGCCTCCTTCTGGAAAAACACGGAATGTAAAACAAGCGAAAACACAGACGGTTCTTCCGCCGGATACGAAATACGCGAGTCAAACCGATTTTGCAGGTGATGGGTGGAGGGTATTCAAAATCATGGCTGAATTTGTGAACGGGTTTGAAAAAATGTCCGATACAGGTCCGGCCGTGAGCGTTTTTGGATCAACACGGGTTGGGCCTGAACATATGGAATACCAGCTTGCCGAGAAAATGGGGGGGCTCCTTGCCGGGAAAGGGTTTTCAGTCATTACAGGTGGTGGTCCGGGTGTTATGGAGGCTGCCAACAAGGGGGCGCAACAAGCCGGTGGAGTGTCTGTCGGCTTCAACATCGAGCTTCCGCTTCAGCAGGCTCCCAATGCTTTTATCGATCGTGAACGTTTGCTGACCTTTCAATACTTTTTTGTTCGCAAAGTGATGTTCCTGAAATATTCTCAGGCTTTTATCGTTCTTCCTGGGGGGTTCGGTACGATGGATGAGTTTTTTGAGGCGGCTACACTCATACAGACACAGAAAAGCAATCGCTTTCCTATAATATTGATGGGCGGCGATTACTGGCATGATTATTATCGCTGGATGCAGGAAATGATGTTCAAAGAAAAAAGATTTATTGCAAAAAACGATCTGGATTTTATTTTTCTTGAGGATGATCCAGAAAAAGTCGTTGGGATTATCGAGGGTTTTTATCCGGAAGGTTACAAGTTGAATTTTTAAAGCCATCAGCTCTGAATGTTTTACAGTTTTCTTCCTTGAGATACCGCTCGTATCATCAGCAACTCTCTGCAATTTCACCGATGCATTCAGGTCTCCATCGATAAATGCAATGCCTTTTGACGATGTCTTCAATGGCATACGTGATGTTCCGTGCGGTAAGTGATGGGTGATATGTTGGTTGGGAGTGAATATGAACAGTGGATCTGGGTATAGGACAGCAAGGTGGATGCCGTTGCGGAACTTGTTCTTGTCGTATTGTTGTTTAACGATTGTTATCTTCGCGCGAAAACCTGTACTATGAATATGATCTCGGCAATGGGAATGAAATTTTTTTACAGTGCAAAATTCTCCGGGATTGAGCGAGGATGAGTCGATGTAAAGCTTTCATGGTGTTATTTGAAAAACTTCAAGGGAATGTATAGTGATTTTTCCGTGTGAAAAGGCCGTTTGGTACAATCTTCCCCAAATCAGGGCGGATATAGCGGCAGGATTGGTCAAAACAGGAATGACCCAGTCACAGGCTGCTAAAAAACTTGGTGTAACCCCGGCAGCTGTGTCTCAATACCTGAACAAAAAAAGGGGACAGCAGGCTGTTAAAAGCGAGTCATATCTTGAAGAGATAGACATAGCGGTAGAAAAAATACGTGATGGGGCCAGTACACAAGAACTGCAGTCAATTGTCTGTAACTGTTGCCAGATCATTACTGAGGAAAGAATGGGGGCGGAAAGCCTGTGTTAGAGAAAATTTAATGGAGTAGAAAGGTATATGGGCGGTAACGGTGTAGAAGAACCTGCTGTTTCATGGTCTTTCAGAGAAGGCATTTTCTTTTCTGTTGCCCTTGTAGCCGCAGGTTTTGTTATCGAGGCGACCGTGTGGGGAGGACAGGGGGTGCTCCGGCCTTCCTGGCCATGGAATATCATCATTCTTCTGTTATTAACGGTAAACATTGTCATTGCAGGGTTGATCCTGAAGGATAAGCCCTTTGTCAAGTGGCTCGGAGGGATCCCTTTGGGGCTTTGTCTTATCATTGCAATGGCGATATTGTCATTTTTCGGCGGGGTAATGCCGCAAGGAGCAGGAAAAGGTCCCTTATGGGCACAGAATCTGGGTTTGAACAGTGTTTTTTCAAGCTGGCCGTTTGTTCTGACGGTGTTTTTTTTTCTTGTCAACCTCGGGTTGTCTCTGGTCTGGAAAACCGTACCGTTCAAGAGTGCAAACCTTCAGTTTATTTTGTTTCATGGGGGATTTTTGGTGGCGCTGGCTTGTGGGCTCATCGGCTCGGAAGATTTCCGACGGGTAATCATTCCTCTCTACGAGGGAAAGGTTACACAGAGTGCTTTCGACCCAGTCACGAAAACCACCGAAGATCTTCCTTTTTCCCTCTATCTCCATGATTTCGAGATGGAGGAATACGACCCACGTCTTATGCTCTATGATATCGGTGGAGGCGGTTATGAGCTCAATGAAGCCCGTACATCAGGGGAAATTACTCAAGGATCGGTTGTCTCATGGGGCGGATTGAGTGTTACTGTCGACAAGTTCCTTCCCAATGCCGTCGTGGAGGATGGTACCGGAGTGCCGGTTCCAACCGATGCCGATCGGGGGATTCCATATGCATTTCTCGAGGGAGAACATGAAGGAACGCCATTTTCCGGTTGGGTTAGCACAGGAAGCCCCTTTGAAAGGCCGCTGGAGCTGAAGGTAGGTGGCCGGGTGCTTAGCCTGTGGCCCGGTTCACCGAAAAAGTATCGTTCAAAGGTAACGATCAAAAGCGATGAAAGCGGTGATGTTATCAGCGAGATTCTCGAGGTCAACAAGCCTGTGAGTGTGGAGGGGTGGATGCTCTATCAGTTGGATTATGATGAAAAACTGGGGCGTTGGTCTGAACTCAGTGTTGTCGAGGGGGTTAGAGATCCCTGGTTACCGGTGGTTTATATTGGCTTTTTTATGATTCTTGCCGGTAATACCCTCTTTTTCTGGAAGGGAATCAAGAAAAAGTAGCTGATAAATTTTTTTCTTTTTGTTGCGAAGGTGAAGAATTTGGAGGATATACATACATGACCTGGGTTGAGTTTCAATATGCGGCAGCCGGTGCGATTGTATGCTGGGGCATTGGCAGTATCTTGAGCGTTTTTTCTGCCAAACAGCGTTCATCGAAAACGTTGGGGACGGCATTCCTGATGGCAGGCACTGCAGTCATGGTTTTTTTCCTGATTGCTTTCTGGGTGACAATCGATCGTCCTCCGTTAAGAACGCTCGGGGAAACACGCCTCTGGTATGCAACACTGATTCCGATCGTCGGTTTTCTTGTGGAGTACCGCTGGAAAGTCAGTTGGCTGAAATATTATTGTGTGGCTCTTGCCTCTTTTTTTCTTGCAATCAACATACTTTTTCCCGATGTGTACGACAAGACGCTCATGCCTGCTCTACAGAGCGTCTGGTTTGTTCCTCATGTTGTGGTTTACCTGGTCGGTTATGTTTTGCTTGCGGCCTCTTCAGCCGCAGCCTGGCATAATCTGTACCGAAACAAGCGGTCGATGAACAAAGAAGGTCACGCGGTGAGTCATTATCTGGCGTTACTGGGGTTTGTGTTTTTAACCTTCGGACTGGTTTTTGGCGCGATATGGGCAAAAGAGGCTTGGGGGCATTACTGGACATGGGACCCAAAGGAAACATGGGCTCTGATTGCTTGGCTCGGCTATCTTGGTTACATGCACGCAAATGCTGCAAAAGTCAATGAAAACAAGCTGCAGTGGTATCTTGCGATGGCATTTTTGGTACTTCTCGTCAGTTGGTTCGGTGTAAATTATCTCCCGTCAGCTCAGAGCAGTGTCCATGTCTATTGAAGTACAATAAAGAGTTCATTTTTCCCCCGAATCAGGATTGATAAACAGAGATCACCTATGATAGTGCGTTGGATAACAGTGTTATTTGTGAGCCTTTTTCTCTTTTTTTTCGCACCTTTTTCGTTGTTACAGGCCTCTATTTTTGATGAACAGACCCACGTTTCGGCAGATCTCTTCGTTGTCGAAAATTCACCGGAAAAAGGGCTTGTGGCAGCTGTGCATATGACGATGGAGCCGGGCTGGCATGTCTACTGGCAGAACCCGGGGGAAGCGGGGATGCCTGTAGCGATAAAGTGGGAACTGCCTGAAGGATTCAAGGCACTGCCTCTGGAGTTTCCCGCGCCCGAGCGCTTCGATGCGGGAGGAGTGATGGGATTTGGCTATAAAGATGAAGTTGTTCTTTTTTCGAGAATTGTCCCTGAGGAGGGACCGACCGATCGTTCGGTCGATAGAGTGACGTTTCCCCTGAAAGCCAAGCTGTCATGGCTGTCCTGTAAAGAAGTGTGTATTCCGGGATCGGTTTCTTTATCGTTATATCCGGATAAGGTTGATGCTGTTCTGCAGGAATTGGCCGATACATTCGTCAGGAGGGTTCCCCGTAGTATGGAATCTCCCGACGGGGGTCTTGCCGTTGAACGGATTGGCAATGGAAAAAGCGAGAGCGGCAGATATCTGGAGATTGTTTTCGCCGGGCCTGCTGCGACAGGCCTGAAAGATTTCTTCCCCCTTTTCCCTGAAAAAAGTTTCAAACTCGATGGGATAACCCTAACCGATGGCCGGGTTAGGGTTCCTTTGTTGGAGGATGACCTGCCGGAAGAAATCGAGGGGGTCGTTGTGACGGAAACGGCATCATATGTTGTTAGGGGGATGGTCGACCGCCAATCGGAAACAATAGCAGTTTCGGCTGTGTCAGGGTCGCTTTTTCTGATGCTTTTTTTTGCGTTTTTTGGTGGAATGCTGCTCAATGTCATGCCTTGCGTGCTTCCTGTTCTGGGGTTGAAGGTTTTCAGTCTCATCGGTCCCGATACCTCTGAATCGGGGAGGAAAAGCGGGCGTATTCAGAGTATGTTTTT
The DNA here is from genome assembly GCA_015482705.2 of Prosthecochloris sp. Taxonomy (GTDB): domain Bacteria; phylum Bacteroidota; class Chlorobiia; order Chlorobiales; family Chlorobiaceae; genus Prosthecochloris. The sequence goes on from JADMLA020000040.1 coordinate 231,675, forward strand.
TGCTGCAGGTGTGTTGTTTTCTTTCTGGGTCCTGGCCGGTTTTGTCTGGATCTTGCAGGGTATGGGGGCCCAGATAGGATGGGGATTTCAGTTCCAGTCCCCAGCGTTCGTCATGTTTATCGCTCTTGTTGTTTTTGCTTTCGGCCTCAATCTTTTCGGTCTTTTCGAGTTTGACGCTCCGGTGGTATCGGGTCGGGTAGGCAAGGCGGCAAACCGTCATGGCAGTTTCGGGGCTTTTGTCAGCGGTGTCCTTGCGACAACACTTGCAACACCCTGTACCGCTCCGTTTCTCGGTACGGCACTGGGTTTTGCTTTTGCTCAACCCTCATGGGTAGTGTTTCTTTTTTTTACGGTTATCGCTCTGGGAATGGCTTTTCCATATGTGATTCTTGCGTGGCATCCTTCATGGCTGAAATTCCTGCCAAAGCCTGGGCACTGGATGTATATTTTCAAGCAGCTGATGGGGTTCGTACTTGTCGGCGTTGTTGTTTGGCTTGCCTCGATATTGAATGCACAAACCGGTGGTGACGGGGTTTTGAGGCTTTTTATACTGCTACTGATACTTTCTTTCGCTCTCTGGTTTTTCGGTAACATTGCCGGTCATGGAGCCTCTTTCCGAAAAAAGTTTGTAACCTGGAGTATCGGATTGTTGGCTGTTGTAGGAGCTTTTTTTTTCCTTATGCCAGATGAAACCGCAGTGAAGGGCAATGCCGGAGCAGGCGGAACTGAACGGAGTGGAAACCATGTCGATACCAATGGTTTGGTATGGCTGGATTTTTCACCGGTTCTCCTCGAGACGCTCATACAAGAGAAAAAAACGATATTTCTTGAATTCACTGCAGACTGGTGTCTTACCTGCAAGGTTCTCGAAGCAAGTGTGCTGAGCAATCGGTCGGTTAGCGATGCATTGCAGCGTCCCGGTGTTGCTGCTGTCAAAGCAGACTGGACAACCCGCGATGATGCTATAACTGCTTTATTACAGCGGTTTGGCAGATCCGGAGTGCCGCTTTTTGTGATTATACCAGAGGGAGATATGGAGCGGGCGATTGTTCTGCCGGAGGTTGTAACCGTTGAAATGCTTCTCTCCGCTCTGCGGGAGATTCAGGCTTGAGTAGCTTGTCCGGTATCCTCTCTCTGTTTTACAATTCCAGGATCATGTGTGACTCGGTTGCATGAGCGCGGAGCATCGTTGCGCAACTGTCAAGAATATTCCACCCGTACTTGTTGATGAAGTAAAAGATATTGATGACTCTTTCCTGGGGAATATCTTCCGGAAAAAGAGCTGTTGCAGCCTTTTCCAGCTGAGCGACGAGTTCATCATGTTTTTTTCGGCTTGAGCGGTGCGTTTTCTGTCGAATGGTATCCATTACTTTTTCAACCTGCCGCGCTGATCCGCTGAGAACCTGCTCGAGGTTACGGTCGAGTTTTGCAAGCATTGGTGAGAGAGCCTGAAGTTCTGCGAGCATGGTATTCTCGGCATTGTCCAGAACAGCATCGAAATCATTGTTTTCAGCGCCTGAGATAGCGCTTTTCTGCAATATGCGGAGATTGTGAAATGCGGTATGATAGATCTGCTTTCTCGACAGGTTTGGTCTTCCGGTTTTCTGCAACACTTTATCCATGATTCTGCTGATGGCAGGTTCGATAAGAGTAAAGCTGCCTCTTGGTATGATAAAGGGCATGTAAAGTCCAAAATGTTCATATACCCTACGGTACTGAGCCAGATAACTTATCTCACCCGGTCCTGCAATGTATGCGAATACCGGCAGAACATGGTCTTGCACCACCGGCCGCAAAATGACGTTCGGACTGAACTTTTCGGGGTGATCTTCGCAGATTTCCAGCATCTGGTGCCTGGAGTAACGGTATTTCTCGGGAACGATGGTCAACGAGTCAGCTGAAGGCTGTTCGATCTTTGAGCGCTGGTCGTGATGATCGAGGAAAAAAAGATTGACCGCACGAGGTTTGGCCTGTGCCTGATAGCCCATACTTTCGAGTAGTGAACTTTGCTCGATCACACTATGCGAGGTATGCGGGCAAGTTGTCAGTTCACGGTGGAACACATCTTTTGCCAGTTTCTTGAATCCAGAATCGCTTGGTGAAAGGAACAACAGAGGGTAATCTCTGAAAAGAAATGCCATAGTCCTGCCGAATGCGAGTTCCAGAGTACTTTCCGGAGTGTAAAAGGTTTGAAGAGCTGTAGCGATCTCTTCTTTGTATTCACTTTCCTGCAAGAGAGAAATGAATGAAGAGACAGCTTCTGTTATACCCGGACCCATGACGGTCCGGCTGAGCATCTGGTCGGGGAGCCTGTTCCAGGGATCGAGGGTGATGTGTTTCAGCCGACCTGTTTCGAAAAGCGATGCTTTTGCCGATTCGTCGAAATCATGGTCTTCACCTTCAATCCAAAAAAGGGGGAGAAAATCGTACTCGGGGAACATTTCTTTCTGACGTTCGGCTACGACAACAGCGGTAAGTGCTTTGTATACGGAGTAAAGATTTCCTGTGAAAAGTCCGGGTTGCTGGCCGGTAATGACAAGCATACATTGTGGGGAGTCGAGTCTTTCTATCGAAGCGATATGCTTTTCATCGGTTCCGAACATCCTGTTTTGCCGGACAAGCAACTCCACAAGCTCTTTCCGCTTGTATTTCCTCGATAGGAGAATGTTGAGATGTTTGTAATAGTCGGCTTCTTTACGGTAATCGAAGTGGAAAAACCTGCTTGTCAATGATTCATGCAGTTCGCCCTCATGGGTATAGTCGTTGAAGAGTTTTGAAAAACCTCTTTTGGGGGCTTGTATGTCTCGATAGTCGATCAGAAAGGAGTTCACGGCCTATTGCTATTTGTTTAGTTTCCAGCACCGGATATCCTGAAGCGCATCATGATTTGTCATGTCGATGGAGATAGGTGTAACGGCAATATAATTTTCTCTAACGGCATATTCGTCGTAGGACAAATCGTCATCCAGAAGTTGAAGTTTGCCGCTTAGCCAGTAATAAGGGTTGCCGTACATATCGTCGCGTTCTATCGTGTTTTCAGCCCAGCGGGATGTACCCTGAGCTGTGACTTTTACGCCTTGGATTTCCTGTTCAGGTATGTTAGGGATATTGACCGAAAGAACGGTATCTGCCGGAAGTCCTTGCCGAAGTACTTTCCGTACCAGTTTTCTTGCGAATTTTCCGGCGTAGGTGAAATCGGCGTTTTCATAGGTTGTGAGTGAAAACGCTATGGACGGTATACGTTGTATGACTCCTTCGAGCGCTGCTCCCACGGTTCCCGAATAAAGAGTATTTGTTGCCGTGTTGCTTCCGTAATTGATGCCGCTGACTATGATGTCGGGTTTTTCGGAAAGTATGTGGCTCAGCGCTACTTTGATACAGTCAACAGGGGTTCCTGAGACCGTATAGCCGAAAAAACGACTGTTTCTGGTGTACTGTTTTATACGAAGCGGGACACCGAGGGTCATTGCGTGGCCCATTCCGCTTCTGGGTTCGGATGGCGCAACTACCGTTACGTCTCCTATTTTTTTCATCGAAGCTGCGAGGACATGCAATCCTTCTCCATCGATGCCATCATCGTTGCATACCAGGATGCTGGGTTTTTGCTGATGCGTCACGTTTTTGGTTTGTACGGTTATACAAATACTCGTGGGTTTCCTTTGGCCGGTTAAGATACAAAAAACCGAATTCAAAAGCTTTTCTACCTGACTAAAGGCCGAACCGAGATTCGACTTCTTCAGAATTCATGGCCGAAATTGAAGTAAAAAACGGTTTCTGCAAAGCGTATTCCCGAATCGCCGTCGTCGTTTTCTTCATCATCGAAGATGAACGCTTTCCCGGCAGTGAAGCTGGCAGGCCCCAGGGGTGTTTCCCAGTTCAAGCCGGCACCGAAACCATGGATGATATCTTCGGTGGACATTTCAGATCTGTTTTGCCATACGTTACCGGCATTGTAGTAAAGCAGGAACGAAGAAGGAAAAATGATGTCGAATGAAGGACTGTAACGAAAATTGGCCCCCAAGGAAGCGACGTTTCTTCCGATAAGGTCGTTTTCCTGCAAACCGATGAATCTCCGGCTGTATGGACTGCCGGCACCTCCAAGGAAAAACATTTCCGAGAAAGGCAGGCCTTCGCTGCTGAAGCCAAGAGAGAAGCCGAGCTGGCCAGAGACTTGTTTGCTGAACGATATGTTTTCCTCATGCTCCAGGTGCGTCTGCCAGAACGTTTGGTCATTGAGGATTTCAGGGGTGAATGTGTAGCGCAGGTTGGTGTGCCGCCCTTTTGTTGGCAGAAAAGAATTATCCCTCGTGTCAAGAGCAAACTCGAGTGATGCCGAAGCTATATCGATGTTTTGAGTTTCAAAATCTTCCCGTTCTTTATCGAACGTTTGACTGTTCTTCACCGTCATATCGAGCAGTAATTGACTGCTTTTTCCGATTCTGGTTCCGAAAGAGGAGGTAACACCGAACTCTTGTATACTGAATTTCTTTTGCTGTTCGGAGTCGGAGAAGAAAAATTCTTTCGAATACCGGACGTTGCGTATATCGAGATTGCGCTGGTCGTAAAACAGTTGTGTTGTAAACGTCAGATTGGTAGCGCCGATTCTCGGCATGTTGAATTCAAGGTTGGCGCTGCTGTTGTTTTCTCCGATTTTCCCCCACCCGCCAATTGAGTTTGCCGTTCCGTAAAGGTTTTCGTTCCTGAAATCAATCATGGCTTGAGCATCGTACGTTTCGTCATATCGTACTCCCAGACGCAGTACGTTCGAAGGTTTTTCATTGAGCCTTATCCTGAGTGTGCGATTGTCGCTCTTCGGTTCGGAAAGAGAGTCTTTTCCCGAGATGCCGATCGAAACACGGTTGAAGGCGCCTGTTCCGAACAGGTTGTCGATCGAATGCTCGATGTCCTCGAGCCTCAGGGCTTTCGAGGTGTCTATCGCCAGTTCCCGCATGATGGGGGTTGGACGTGTAATGTTTTTATCCTGAGAAACGGCAAGTGTGGAAATTTTTCCGTCGGACAACCATACGCAAAGGGTTTCTTTTTGAACATCGACTCGTTCGATGTCTATAAGGGGATAGCCTTTTTCCCTGAACAGTTTGAGGAGTTTTTCAAGAGCCTCGCTTCCTTCTTCATTTGTGTAATCTCTCAACATGAGGTTGCTGAAGCAGCTTTCGATTTCATTTTTTTCAAGGGGGACGACAGTATCGATGAGTTTGACGTTATCGAATGAAGGCGGAGTTTCACAGAAAAACACAATTTCCCTTGCTCTACGATCGATTGTAGCATACACTTTCGTGAAACGATCGGTTTCAAGCAATCCTTTCAATGCCTCTTCAACGTATGTTGCGTTTCGTATGATTTCACCGGCAGGGTGATAGTTTTTCAATGTCTTTTTTCCCGAACCCGATATTCTTATGGATTTTTTATAGGGATCGAGTGCAGTTTTTTTCCGGATAGGCAGTGAAATATCCTGACGGATTTTAGGTGCGAGTGCTTTTCCGCTTTTGTAGCCGGCGCTGATAATTTCAGGAAGCTTCGAAAAATCGATTGCCGGGTTGTTGCCGACATCCGGAGCAATTACCAGATCGGCTTTTTCGAGCTGGCGCGGATACTGTAACTCGATCAGAATGGTCATAGTCTGATCTGCAGCCTGCCACGGGATGTCGATATCTTCTGCAAGAGTGTACATGCTGCCTCTTGTGTCCACTCCGATTTTATAATCGAGACGAGCGTTTTCAAGCTCGTCAACCGCAAGGTTCGCTACAAGCCCACCGTCTGCGAGTTTATGCTCACCGAGCTCTATCGGTTCGAAGATGACCGGAATGGTACTGCTGGCAAGCATTGCTTCGGAAAGCGACCCATCGAAAAGGGTAATGCGTTTGCCTGAAACAAGGTCGGTTGTAACCGCTTTGAACGAGGTCGGAAGAGTTGTGAATGATCCTGCAGGATGGTACAGGGAGTTCATTGTCAGAAGGTCGAGAACTCTGGTCAACTTTTGTGCCGAACTCAGTGATTTCGGGATAACCAGCTTGAAATTCTCGAATCGTATAGCGATAGTCGCTCTGTCTCGGATTTTCTGGTGTTCGAGGAATGTGCTTGCCCTCGGTGCGTCGTTATCCAGGGAAAGGAGTTCTTCCCAGGGAACTTCCAGTGCGATTTTTTCGAGATCCGCCGCATTGTACCCTGTGCTGTAAAGCCCCCCCACGACTGCACCTATGCTTGTCCCGACGATAGCATCTATCGGAATGTTTTCTTCTTCAAGCGCTTTGAGAACGCCTATTTGGGCCATGCCGTTTGCTCCTCCGCCTGAAAGTGCGAGCCCAACGGATTTTCTGGCAGGTCGCATATGATACGCGATAGCATGACGCTTGAGAGGAAACGTGAGTGTATCCGGGTATACGGTAACCTGGTTTTGAGCAAGAAGAGGAGTATGGCCTGTCAGGACCAGAAGACAACTGCAGAACAACAGGGGGATGAGAAATCCGGTTTTGGACAATTGATAGCTCCAGAGGGTTGTTTTGAGTTCTCAGGGTGACTTCATATCTTCACTGTTAATCCGGGAAAGAGCATTTGCGGAGGAATACCGCGTCGTTTCTTTCTTCAAGGTAACAGAACGAGTCGCTCAATTCAGTGTAATGAGTGTAATGTATAATCTTTATGAATAATTAAAAATGGTCTGGTTTAAACGGGCAAAGCCCTCGATACGTACCAAAGACAGGCGAGATATTCCGGAAGGTCTCTGGCGAAAATGCGATAGCTGTGGAGCTGCTCTCCATAAGAAACAGGTGGAAGACAATCTTTATACATGTTGCGAATGCGGGCACCACTTCAGAATTTCGCCCGGTAAATATTTTTCGATTCTTTTCGACGAAAAAAAATATGAGGAATTCAGTGCTTCTTTGCGAGCTGCCGATCCACTTGCTTTTTCCGATACGAAGAAGTATCCCGACAGGGTTTCCGATGCTATCGAGAAAAGCGGTAAAACGGAAGCTTGCAGGAATGCTATTGGGATTATAGGTGGGCACCAGGCAGTGATCTCGGCAATGGATTTCGGATTTATAGGGGGATCGATGGGATCTGTTGTCGGCGAAAAAATAGCTCAGGCTGTCGATCGGAGCATAGAGCTCGGCGCACCACTCATCATTGTTTCACAATCGGGCGGGGCTCGCATGATGGAAGGAGCGTTCAGTCTTATGCAGATGGCCAAAACATCCGCAAGGCTTTTTCGGCTTCAGGAGAAGAATATTCCCTACATCTCTCTCATGACCGATCCAACCATGGGAGGGACGAGTGCATCCTATGCCATGCTTGGAGACGTAAACATCAGTGAGCCCAAAGCACTTATCGGGTTTGCAGGCCCGAGGGTTATCAAGGATACTATAAAACGTGATCTCCCTGAGGGTTTCCAAAGGGCGGAGTTTCTGCTGGAGCACGGATTCCTTGATATGATCGTACACCGAAGAGATCTCAAGGGCCGTATTGCACAGCTTCTCGATCATTTTGCGGCTTAGGTCCAGCCCAGAGCGGATGCGGTAACCGGAAACTCGGCGGTGAATATCTCCTTGACGGCTTCTGCAATATCACGATGCTCTTTCTGGGTAGAGGTGTCCGTTCTCACTTCTATGTAATGAATCCAGCTCCTGACCGATCCCTTCATGTAAAGCTTCGTTTGTGTGTTGAGTGGCAACAGCATTCTCGCACACTCTCTTGCGATGCCTTTTTCCAGTGCATCGTTATACTTTTTTACACAAAGAGCGCGAATTTCCTCCTGCGCGCCGGAAAACCAGTTCATTGTTGACGGGTCAAGATCATTGATCGAGTGCTGCCGGTTTTTCACGTCCTGTCTTCTCGGGGTGTAGGTCTCAAAACTCTGAACTTTTGCATAGCGTTGAGAAAATTCCTGAAATACGAAACTTCGGTGCCGCAGAATCTGTGGAGATATCGCTCTGGACGTTACAATTTCAACGGTCATATCGACCATTTCGAAGATGCTCCAATGGCGGTTTTTGATGCAATATGCAAGCAGATTTTCGTAATCGGAGGTTTCCTGATGCGGGCTTGAAACTCTTGCGCAGTAAGCTATCAGGCCTTCTGGATTGAGTTTTTCGTCCTGTATTTCAATGAGTGGATTTGTTATGGAGATCAGACGAACGTTCATTGTGATGTGTTGAAAAGAGTGACAGGAGATAAATCGAACAAGGATATCTCTATCAAGTGTTGCGCTGTGAGCTCAAAAACATGTTTTCCGTTCAAGAAGTCTGTCGAGGCGCAAAACAACGTGATGATGTGACCCCAAGTTAAAAAAGGAAATGCATTTTTCCGACACAATGGATCAGGTGTGTCGCGGTTGGTTGTCGGGTGTCGTAAGAACGCTTGATTTAGGAATGGGCAGTTTTTTTCGTAAAATCAAGGCCATGCTCTTGTATTGTTTATACCGGGGGTTATCTTAAAATTTTCACGATCTGTTTTTTCGACGTTTTTATGGTACTTACGTCTGGAAAAGTATGACAGGCTCTTGAAGATTGCCGGTGATGAATTTATTTTCATGCGATTGTTGAGACGCATCACGATTTACTGAAGGAGCAATCTGTAAAATGACCGGAACGGATGCGTACCGTTCGGGGTTGTCATAAGTCAGTATGTATTGTATAGCAAGGTTTAATCGAAAAATATCAGCTGAAAGGGAGTGTGAATTTATATGGCTAATTTAAATTTCGGGTTTGAGCGTCAGGCAAAAAAAATGTATTCGGGCGCGATTGAGCAGGGTATCAACAACAGCCTTGTTCCAATGGTTATAGAAACATCGGGTCGTGGTGAAAGAGCCTTTGACATTTTTTCGAGGCTTCTCAGGGAGCGTATCATTTTTTTGGGGACTCCTATCGATGATCATGTCGCGAGCCTTCTGATGGCTCAGCTGCTTTTCCTTGAATCGGAGGATCCGGAGCGTGATATCTTTGTATACATCAACTCCCCGGGTGGCAGTGTTTCTGCTGGGCTGGGAGTCTATGATACCATTCAGTACATCCGGTCTGAAGTTTCTACCGTCTGCGTAGGTATGGCTGCAAGTATGGGTGCTTTCCTTCTTGCTTGCGGAGCGAAAGGCAAAAGGGCTTCTCTGCCGCATTCCCGGATCATGATTCATCAGCCTTCCGGTGGCGTTCAGGGTCAGGAAACCGATATTCTGATCCAGGCACGTGAAATCGAAAAAATCCGCAAGCTCCTTGAAGAGATCATGGCCTCTCACTCTGGGCAGAGTGTCGAGAAAATCAGAGAAGATTCCGAACGAGATCGCTGGATGAATGCAGAGGAAGCCAAGGCTTATGGCATCATCGATCAGATTTTCGATCATCGTCCGGCTCTGGAAAAAGAAAAATAACACGGTGGAAAACACCGGCAACCAGGAATTATAGGCATAGCAAAAGCTGCTTTGGTGATCGTTGTAGTGTTCGTCGAAGTATGCAAAAGACATCGAAGTAATCGGTAATGAGTGCAAACCTCGAAAAAACGTATAACCATCATGATGTGGAGCGTCGCTGGTGCAGCGCCCACTGGGAAAGAGAAGGCATTTACGAGGCGGAAAGCTTCAGGGTACTTGATGAAGGCAGAGAGCCTTATACAGTGCTCATGCCACCTCCGAACGTCACCGGTAGTCTTACCCTCGGTCATGTTCTGAACCATACTCTTCAGGATATTTTTATCCGCTACCAACGCATGTCCGGCAAAGAGGCTCTCTGGCTTCCCGGTACGGATCATGCCGGTATTGCTACACAGACTGTGGTGGAAAGAAAGCTTCGCGAAAAAGGCATTTCGCGTTACGACCTCGGACGCAAGGAATTTCTCGAGCATGTCTGGAAATGGAGGGACGAGTACGGTGGACTGATTCTCAAACAGCTTCGCAAGCTCGGTATCTCATGTGACTGGCGCCGGAATCTTTTTACCATGGATGAACGTGCTTCCAGGGCTGTTCGTCACACCTTCGTCACCCTGTATCGTGACGGTTTGATCTATCGTGGCAAACGTATCATCAACTGGTGTCCGGTATCCCAGACCGCTCTCTCCGATGAAGAGGTGATCATGAAGCCGAGGAAGGACAAGCTGGTCTATGTTCGATATCAGCTAGCCAATCGGCCTGGAGAGTATATCACCGTTGCAACGGTGAGGCCTGAAACCATTCTTGCCGATGTCGCTATAGCCGTCAACCCCGACGATCCCCGTTATGCCGATTTGATCGGAGAACTTGCGATCGTTCCTGTTGCTGGCAGACACGTTCCGGTCATTGCCGATGATTATGTCGACAAGGAGTTCGGGACAGGCGCACTGAAAATAACCCCTGCACACGATCCTAACGACTTTGATGTTGCCGGTCGTCATAACCTTCCGGTTCTCAGCGTGGTCGGTCGAGACGGAAAGATGATCGATGACTTCGGTTATGCGGGTCTCGACCGGTTTGATGCCAGGGAAAAGATTATTGAAGACCTCGAAAAAAGGGGAAATCTGGTAAAGGTCGAAGAGTATGAGCACAATGTGGGGTATTCCGAAAGAGCCGGCGTCGTGGTCGAGCCCTACCTTTCCGAACAGTGGTTCGTCAAGATGAAGCCCCTTGCCGAAAAAGCGTTACAGGTTGTCAATGACGGTGAGATACGTTTTCACCCGTCACACTGGATCAGCACCTATCGTCACTGGATGGAAAACATCCGCGACTGGTGTATATCCCGTCAGCTCTGGTGGGGACACAGGATTCCGGCATGGTATGATGAAGATGGAAAAATCTGGGTCGCCGAGTCATATGAAGAGGCCTGTCATCTGGCAGGGACCGACAAGTTGATCCAGGATGATGATGTGCTTGACACATGGTTTTCTTCGTGGCTTTGGCCTCTGACCACCCTGGGCTGGACAGGAGAGCATGATGACAATGAGGACCTGCGGGCATTTTATCCGACAGAAACATTGGTGACCGCTCCTGATATCATTTTCTTCTGGGTTGCCAGAATGATCATGGCGGGCCTGTATTTCAAGGACAAGGTGCCTTTCAGGGATGTCTACTTTACCAGTATTATAAGGGACATGAAAGGCAGGAAACTTTCCAAGTCCCTCGGAAATTCACCCGATCCGCTGAAGGTGATGGACACTTATGGAACGGATGCGCTTCGTTTCACCATTGTCTACATAGCTCCTCTTGGGCAGGATGTATTGTTCGGTGAGGAAAAATGCGAGTTCGGTAGAAATTTCGCCACAAAGATCTGGAATGCGTCGCGTCTTGTTTTCATGCAGCGTGAAAAAGTTTTCGATTCCATCGACGGGTTCGTTGAGGCTTCCCTGCGTTTCACACCCGAAGCAGGTGCGTTATCCGATGCCCAGCGTTGGATACTCGGGCGATATCATGAGATGCTCAGCGCTTACCATAAGGCGTTTACGCAGTTCAGGATGAACGATATTACCAGAATCGTCTATGATTTTTTCCGCAGCGATTACTGTGACTGGTACCTTGAAACGCTGAAAATCGAACTGGCGGAAGAAACCGGTGAAGCGGGAAAGCAGCATGCGGTCTCTCTTGCGGTTTATCTGCTCGAAGGGGTTCTGAAAGCACTTCATCCGGTCATGCCTTTCATCACTGAAGAGATTTGGCATCATATTCTCCAGCGGCAAACCAGTGAAAGCATTGCACTATCCGCGATGCCGCAATCGGACGACTACTGGACCGGTGATGAGAAGGCACACGGCTTCACAGCTGTCCAGAAAGTTGTTTCAGAGGCTCGCAGCCTTCGTGCGGTTTTCGGGGTTCCTCATGACATGAAGGCAAGTCTCATCATCAGTTCACCTGAAGAGAGTGCACGGAGAATATTCGCTGCCAATGCACCTATTGTGACGCAGATGACAGGATGCACTGTCGATATATCTGAAGGTACTCTTCAGCGACCACCTCATTCTGCGAGTTCCGTTATCGATGGTAATGAACTTTTTATGCCTCTCGAAGGGTTAATTTCGTTTGATAAAGAGATTGCCCGTCTCGAAAAGGAACTGGGTAATGTTTCTTCTTACGTGAAACGAATGGAGAAAAAGCTTTCAAACAAAGGTTTTGTCGATAACGCTCCAGGAGAGGTTATCGAGGGTGAACAAAGAAAACTGGAAGAGGCGAAAAGTAATCTCGAAAAACTTCAGGCAAACCTTAACGTTCTGTGTGACTGACACGAGGTAGTCACTTTTTTTTGTTTCATTACAGCAGGTATGACAGAAACAGTACCATGAGGGAAAAGTGAAACGAAACGGTTATACAGAAAGTATACAGGTTGTTCCAAGTAATACGTAATACGGAGAGTGTCAATGAGGCAACTGAAAATCAGCAAACAAATCACTAATCGTGAAAGTCTTTCTCTTGATCGCTATTTACAGGAGATCGGAAAATATGAGCTTCTGACTGCTGAGGATGAAGTGAAGCTCACCAAGGCGATCAAGGAAGGCTATGATATGCCCGTCGATACGCCGGAATACAAACGTGCGAAGCGCGCTTTGGACAAACTTATAAAAGGTAACCTTCGTTTCGTCGTGTCCGTAGCCAAACAATACCAGAATCAAGGCTTGACACTCGGGGATCTCATCAACGAAGGTAATCTCGGCCTTATCAAAGCAGCAAAGCGTTTTGATGAAACGAGAGGGTTCAAGTTCATTTCCTATGCGGTCTGGTGGATCCGTCAGTCGATTCTTCAGGCTCTTGCCGAGCAATCGAGGATCGTACGACTTCCCCTGAACCGTGTCGGGACGCTCAACAAGATCAGCAAGGCATACAGTCAGCTTGAGCAGGAGTATGAGAGGGATCCCAATACAAAAGAGCTTGCAAACCTACTCGATATGGACTCTCAGGATGTCGCCGATACCCTGAAAATTGCCGGTCGGCATGTGTCCGTGGATGCTCCTTTTGCTCAGGGAGACGATAACCGGTTGCTCGATGTTCTGCAGAACGACGGGCACAAACCCGATCACGGTCTGACACGTGATTCGCTGACTCTCGAGGTTGAACGTTCACTCTCGGTCCTCGCTCCGCGTGAAGCCGATGTTATCCGTTCTTATTTTGGTATAGGAATGGAAAATCCCCTTACACTCGAGGAGATCGGGGAGAAATTCAAGCTTACCCGTGAAAGAGTACGCCAGATCAAAGAGAAGGCTATCAGAAGGCTTCGCCAGTCAGCCTACAGTAAAATTCTTAAAGAGTATATCGGTAGTTAGGTTTGAGTGTTTTGCGATTGTACTCTCAGTTCGATATTGTCACCGGGTTTCAGGCCAAGCGTTAGTGAGGCGTTATCGTTTCGAACTGCTATTTCGAGAAACCCGCTACTGCCTCCGTAAATCAAGGGTTCTCCCTCTGCAACCTCCCCATAAGTACGCCGTAACGGCACGAAGTCCCCATTTTTCAGAAACACACCCACAGCTTTTTTCCCTTTTTTTTCGAGCTGGTCATCGGTAAACGAGGTGATGAGGTTACCATAGACATCGGCGTACAGAATGACTCCCTGCCATGAGAGCTCTCCGTCAGGTGTTCTGTTTTCTGGAAGCGGGATTCGTATACAGTGTTCAGGGTTGACTGTATTGCCAAGGGTTGCCGGGGTGATGCCATTGGCGAGGTGTGCGGCGGCAGGGGCAAAAACGTCTCTCCCATGAAACGTTGTGCTTTGTACGGTAAGCATGCAGGATGGATTGGTTATGATGTAACAGTTATCGACTCTTTGCATGCTCATGACGGAACTCAGCAAACCGTTGTCGGGTGCGATGAAAATCTGCTTTTCAGTCACGAGTGCGATAGCTTTTCTCTTTGTTCCGACTCCGGGATCTACAACAGCGACGAAAATCGTTCCGTCAGGAAAGTAGGGGGCGGATAAGCCAAGCTGCAAAGATCCCTGCAGTATATTCTGAGGTGTAATGCCGTGGGTCAGATCTATAATTCCGGCAAAAGGGGAGATGCCGGCAATGACTCCTTTCATGACGCCTACATAATGGTCCTGAAGTCCGAAATCGGTCATCAGGACTATGAGGGGTTTGGGTGGTCGCATGGCTTATTTGTTTGCGATTTTGTAAATGATGATGCCGATGCCGAGAAAAAGCAGGTTCGGCAACCATGCAGCGAGAACCGGGTCCATCAAAGCGCGGTACCCGGCAATGGCAAATGTCCTCTGTATGGCAAGATAGCTGAATCCAATGAAAAGGCTTATCCCGAATTCAACGGCAAGTCCACTGCGTTTTTTTTGCGCGGATAGTGGAACTCCAATAAGTATGATGATCAGGGATGCCACCGGGAGAGCCATTTTACTGTGAAATTTGACGATGACTCTTCCCAGGTTTGAAAAGCCGGCTTGTTGCTTTTCTTCAATGTACCGGTAATGCTGTATGATATCCATCTCATCCGGCTGAACACCGAGATCTCTGAGGGACGATGCTGTCAGGGAAAGTTTCAGGGTGTCATTACCCGGGTTTTCCCGAAAGAGCACTCCGTTCTCATTGAAGATTCTCGTGCTGGTTTCATGCAAAAGCCAGTGGTCGAGGTTTTTTTCATAGGAGATTTTTTTTGCATCGATACGGCTGACGAGTTCCGGGCCGTCAAAGGTTTCGAGAGATATGTTGAAACCGGTGGCCTGTTGCGGATCGAGAGCTCCTATGGACAGGATTCTGTTTCGTGATTCGAGGATATGCAGGTTTTTATTCCCTGAAATCGCTTCGAATTTCTTGTCGAAATATTCCATTTCAAAGCGATTTTTCTCCACAGCTGCTTTTGGGTGCAGCCAGCCTGCATTGAGGATATTGAGGGTCGATAGGAGCAATGCTGTCATGAAAAAGGGCCTGAGCAGCTGTTTCATGCTTATTCCTGCTGCTTTCATTGCAGACAACTCACTTGCTCCCGACATCCGTCCGGTTACATACAGAGAGGCGAGCAAGGTACTCAACGGTGAGATCAGCAAGATGGTTTCAGGTACGAGACTCCAGAAGTACAGGGTTACTTTTCCTGCATCGATCCCCTTGTCGATGAACCGGCCTATGTTTTCTATGAGATTGACAAGAATGAACAGCGCTGTAAAACTTATCGCAGCAAAGACATAGGTCGAAAGGAACTGCCGGGCGATATATTTATCCAGAAGTTTCATGAAGTACAGGTAGGAAGACGTTTCATGCCGGAAACCAAAAAATGCAGGTGTACTCCACCTATAGGGATACACCTGCAGCTCAGCTAGCTCAACTGTTCAGCAGTTTTTCTTCTTCTCCTGAAAACAGCTGACCGGTGATTTCGGCTTATTGCCCTATCAGTACCGAGGCTCCTTCGCTGTCACCCATAATGATGACTTTGGAGTTGTCTGACTTGACCAGGTTCTGAAGGGCTTTTATCTGTTCATATTTCAGCAACTTATCTGTCAATGACTGTGAAAGAATTTGCTGGTAGTCGGCTATACCCTTGGCTTCGACACGTTTTCTTTCAGCTTCCTGTGTTTCTTTTTGCAGGACGAACTGCATTTTCTGGGCTTCCTGTTCAGCATTGATCTTGGCTTCGATGGCGGCTTTTACAGACTGAGGAAGAGAGATGTTGCGAACAAGCAGGTTTTCGAGAATAAGGCCGCGATTTTCAAAGTCGTTTTTGATGCTCGAAAAGATTTTCGTTTGAAACTCGTCACGTTTCTTCGAGTAAAGATCTACAGCGTTGTATATGACTGCGTTGTCCCTGATACGTGTTCTTGCGGTCGGTCGGACGATTTTATCGATATAAGAGAGACCGGGGCCGATTTCCCGACGTATTTCAGGAGCCTTGATAGGATTGATGCGGTAGAGGACGGTCATGTCGATGGTGACTTCCAGTCCATCGGCGCTGAGGACTCTTATTGGGGCATCACTCAACTGTGAAAGTTCGGTTTCCGTACCGGACATGGTATAGGTCTGGGTGGTGATGTCGAACAACTCAACCTTGACGAGCGGGTTGATGATGTTGAGCCCGCTGGAGAGCACCTCTTCCTGAACTTTACCGAATAATACCTTGACGCCGATTTTACCAGGTTCAACGATTCGTATACTTGCGGTCAGAATCCCGAGTATTATCGCAAATATTCCTCCAATCTTGAACAGCCCGGAAAACCTTAGCAGAGAAGGGTTGAGCGATCGTGCAGTAATCCCTATGAATAAAAGTACGATACCGAGAAAGAGTAGTGAAGTCATGATTGATATACGGATTGTTTTTTTTGTTGCAGAACCGGTTCGATGGACGACTGATTATGCAGTAAAGTTACCATTATTTTATTCCTCCCTGAAGCATCAATAACCGAATATTTCCTCGAGAGAAAGATTGTCGACTTTTCCGAACTTGCCGAGGGTTTCCATGTCGAGGTTTTCTTTTTTTCCCAGTACCAAGAGCGTGTATTTTTTATCGGTGAACCGCTGCCGGTGGAATGCAGCTATGTCTTCGAAGCCGAGGTTTGCGGTATTATCATAAATATCCTTTCGGATATCATGGTTCAAGCCGAGTTTTTGTGCCTCTTCCCTGGTGAAAAGAATTTTTGTTCTGGTCAGCCGTTCGGTATGGATTTTTCTCTGAATTCCGTTTTTTGCCGCTGCGAAGAGATCCGGTGATTCAGGCAGGTTTTCCTGTAATTGGGTTAAGCCTGAGAGCGCTTCGGGAAGTTTATCCGCCTGGGTCCCGATATAGCTGAAAATATAATGATGTTCATCTTTGTCTTTGGGTATGCGGTAAACCGAAAAGACAGAATATGCAAGAGCCTTCGCTTCACGGAGTTCCTGAAAAACGACCGACGACATGCCTCCTCCGTAATACTCGTTGAAGAGTGTGATCAATGGAATCTGTTCCGGATCATACCGTTCGTCTCTGGAGAGCATGAGCATTTCAGCCTGTGTCATGTCGTAATCGACGACATAAACACGGTTTTCCTGCTGCTCGATCTCTCTGTAAGGTTCTATGTCCGGGATAGGGACGAGTTTCCGTTTGAGGTGTTCGAGTTCCCGAAGTTCGGAAGAAAGCTTGCCTGGCGCAGCTGGCCCATAGTACAATACTCTATGGCGGTATCGCATGAGAGTGTCGATTTCGGCAAGCAACTCTTCGGGGGTTACCTTGTTGAGTTCGCCATTGTCGAGCACATTGGTGAATGGTGACGATGCGCCGTAGCGTCCGTAATTATACATTGCCTCGAAAAGGATTTTACGCTTCGAAAGCTTGTCGTCGGCTCTTTCCTTCAAAATACCTGCCTTTAGTTTTTCGAGTGCTTCAGGATTGGGACGGGCATCGCAGAGCAGCGTTTCGAGCATGTGAAGCGCTGTAGGAAAATGTTCCTGAAGACCGGAAAGTTTCAAGTAGAGGTGGTCGTCCGCGGTATACGCTGAAAAGCTCGCTCCAATCTTGTACATTTCCTGATTGAATTCGGCCGGTGTCAATGTAGATGTTCCCAGGTAACTGAGATAATCGAGTGCCAGATCGATTTTTTTTGTGTGATTATTGCCGATATCAAAGACATAGTAGAGGGAGAATAGGTCGTTTTCATTGTTTTTGACGGAATAGATCGGAACACCGTCGATAATGTTTTCCGATTGAATATCTCGCTCGAAGTCGAGAAAAACAGGGTCGATATCTTCTGTTTTGCGCGCAAGTATGTTTTCAGCAAAAACAGATGTTTTATTGCGGTTTACCTTGAGCGGTGTTATCGGCGGTTTCTGAATTTTGGGAGTTTCCGCATCTTTGCCATGCTGCTTGTAAATGGCAACGTAGTTGTTCCCGTAATGGTTACGTGCAAAGGCTGATATTTCTGCCTTGGTGATGCTGCTCAGGCGCTCTCTTTTCTCAACCACACTTTGCCAGTCGATACCGAGCACAAAGGCATCGACAAACGTTTCTGTGCGTCCCCTGTTTGTTTCAAGGGTTCTGAGTTCCTCGATCTTCAGATCGTTGATGACTGCCTCGAGGAGCCAGTCCGGGAAATTTCCTTTTTTAACGTTTTCGACCTGTTCGAGCAGGTGTTCCCTGACTTCATCGAGGCTTTGACCTTCTCGGGGTTTGGCGGAAAGAAGGTGCGTTGAATAATCTTTCATTTCGACCACCATCGAGGCAGCATCGAGGACTTTTTGACTTTGATTGAGGTTCAGGTCGATAAGGCCTGCCGTCTGATTGTGCAGTATTTTGTCGATAAGGGTAAGAAAATCAATATCCGGTGTGTCGGCCCCTCCGAACCTGAAGCCGATAACCAGTTCTTCCGCTTCGGGACCTTTTACCTTTGTGACCACCGGTTGTCCGATTGGATCTTCTTTTGGTGGGAAAAACTGAGGAACGGTATTGGGCTGGAGTTTCGAGAATTTTTCATCGATCAGCTGTATCGCTTCATCGGGATCGAAATCACCGGCAATACAGATCGCCATATTGTTCGGCACATACCAGGTACGGTAATAATCGATGACATTTTTTATTGACGGATTTTTCAGGTGCTCCGCTTCGCCGATGGTTGTTTGTGTGCCGTATGTATGTTTCCTGAAAAGGCCTGCGTAAAGATTTTCCCAGATTTTCCTGCTGTCGCTGTCCATCGTCATGTTTTTTTCTTCATAGACGGTTTCAAGCTCGGTATGGAACAGGCGCATGACCGGATTTCTGAACCTTTCTGCTTCTATGGTCAACCATTTTTCAAGCTGGTTGGACGGAATATCGTTCAAGTAGACGGTTTGTTCTACCCAGGTGTATGCATTCGTTCCTCTTGCCCCTATTGAACTGAGCAGTTTGTCATACTCGTTGGGTATGGTGAATTCAGCTGCAAAATTGGATGTGCTGTCGATGTGACGATAAATATCCGCTCTTTTATCCGGATCGTCGGTTGAGCGGTATTCTTCGTAAAGATCCATGATTTTCTGCAGTTCGACTTTTTCCTTTTCGTAATCCAGAGACCCGATAGAGTCCGTTCCTTTGAAAAGCATATGCTCGAGGTAGTGGGCGAGACCGGTTGTTTCCGCAGGATCGTTTTTACTGCCGGCCCTTACGGCGATCGAGGTGTATATCCTCGGCTCGTCCTTATGCGGACTCATGTAGACTGTCAGGCCGTTGTCGAGGGTGTAGATTCTTGTATGCAGAGGGTCGTTGGGTACTGTGGTGTATGAATACCGGTGTTCAGAATGCATAGCGGTGCACGACATTAGGATTAAAAGAATAAAAGCGTTAACGAAGGTACAGCGAATAGTGGCCGGGTGGATGAGTGGCTGACGGGAACAAAGACACATATACTGTACGGTATTTTGAGAGGCATTTTCCTGTTTCAATAACTTTCATGGTACAATCCTGAGAAAGAACTAACAAATTTTATAAATAGTTTAAATAGTTGAACAATAGCAATTTTACGGTAAGAAGGACGTGAAGCGGTAAAGGTAAAGCCAATGAAAAGAAACGACAACAATGTATATACAATTGAAAGCAACTATAAACCTAAAGGCGATCAGCCGGAAGCTATCCGGCAGCTTACCGATGGTGTGTTGAGAGGCGACCAGAGTCAGGTTCTTCTGGGTGTCACCGGTTCAGGTAAAACCTTCACGATGGCCAACGTTATCGCTGCTGTCAACAAGCCTGTTCTTGTCATCAGTCATAACAAAACGCTTGCCGCTCAGTTGTACGGTGAACTACGGCAGTTTTTTCCACATAATGCGGTAGAGTATTTTATAAGCTATTATGATTTCTATCAGCCTGAAGCCTATATCCCTTCGATGGATAAGTACATCGCAAAGGATTTGCGAATTAACGATGAAATCGAGCGGCTGAGGCTCAAAGCGACCAGCGCTCTTTTAAGTGGTCGCAAGGATGTCGTTGTAGTGAGTTCCGTGAGCTGCATCTATGGATTGGGTTCACCGGAAGACTGGAAAGCTCAGATAGTGGAACTTCGTCGGGAAATGGAGAAAGACAGGGACGAGTTTTTGAAAGAGCTTGTTTCCCTTCACTTTGTTCGTGATGACAAGGACCTGGCCTCCGGAAAATTCAGGGTGCGAGGAGATGTCATCGATCTCGTTCCGATGCATGAAGATATTGCTTTGCGCGTAGAGTTTTTCGGCAATGAGATCGAGAGGCTGCAGCTTTTCGATCATCAAAGCGGTGAAATTCTCGGTGATCAGGAGTATGCCTTTGTCTACCCCGCACGGCAGTTTGTCGCCGAAGAGGAAAAACTGAAACAGGCTATGTTCGCTATAGAAAATGAACTGGCCGGGCGTCTGAACGTTTTACGTGCCGAAGACAAGCTTGTCGAGGCACGCAGGCTGGAAGAGAGAACCCGTTACGACCTGGAAATGATGAAAGAGCTGGGGTATTGCTCGGGAATTGAGAATTATTCACGTCATCTGTCAGGCAGGGATGCCGGAGACAGACCGTACTGTCTCTTGGATTATTTCCCGAAAGACTACCTTGTCATTATTGATGAATCACATGTTACATTTCCGCAGATCCGTGGAATGTATGCGGGTGACCGTTCCAGAAAAACCATTCTTGTCGATTACGGGTTCCGACTCCCTTCGGCTCTTGACAATCGACCGTTGCGTTTCGAAGAGTTCGAATCGATGGTCCCGCAGTTGATAAGTGTCAGTGCGACTCCTGGAGAATACGAACTTCGCCGTACGGGCGGGGCGGTTGTCGAACAGCTTGTGAGACCGACCGGTTTGCTCGATCCGGAAATTTATGTTCGGCCTGTCAATGGGCAGATCGACGATCTTCTCGAAGAAATCCGGAAGCATACTGCCAAAGGATTCAAGTCTTTGGTGATGACCCTGACGAAGCGCATGAGTGAAGATCTGCATGATTTTCTCAGAAAAGCCGGCTTGAAGGTGCGTTATCTGCACTCTGAAATCAAGAGCCTCGAGAGGATGCAGATCCTCAGAGAGCTGAGAACCGGAGAGATCGACATACTTGTGGGGGTAAACCTTCTCCGGGAGGGACTTGACCTGCCTGAGGTGTCTCTTGTCGCTATTCTCGATGCTGACAAGGAGGGTTTTTTAAGGGATAGCAAATCGCTGATGCAGATTGCGGGCCGTGCCGCCAGAAATGTTGAAGGCAAGGTGATTTTTTATGCTGAGAAGATTACCGATTCCATGCGGACGGTTATCGAAGAAACCCGGAGGCGCAGAACGGTTCAACAGCAGTTCAATGCGGAACACGGTATCACTCCCGCATCGATCGTCAAGTCGGTTGACCAGGTTCTCGATACCACAGGGGTAGCCGATGCCGAGGAGCGGTTCAGAAGAAGAAGAATGGGACTCGAGCAGCGGTCACAGAGAGTTCTGGAGGACTTGATCGGTTCCCTGGGAAGCGAGGATCTGTATGCCATGGCGGAAACCCTCAAGCTGGAGATGCAGGAGGCGGCAGAGGGCATGGAGTATGAAAAAGCGGCATATCTTCGCGATGAGATTGCTAAGCTCGAGCACGCTGCGGAAGGAAAGACGCAAGGAAACGAACAAGAAAGCAAGAAGCTCCACAAATGAATGATGACGATTGATGGGAGAATGCATCTGGCGCTCTTGGAATTTCTGAAGGCATTTTCAAAACCTGTTCAAGTGTTGCTATTGTAACCTTATGAGCAATGAGCAATGAGCAATGAGCAATGTTTTTTCTTTGACTTCTTACGTATCGCTCGTTATTTATGTATTGGAACAGAAAATCATAAACCCGATTACCGGTACTTGACGTATGTTAGCCCAGATTGAAAAAGCACAATATGAAAAGATGCATGAAATTCTTCGACTGGCTCGGAAGAATCTCAGGAATTTCGATGAATCGCTGATTCAACGGGCTTTTTTCATGTGCTATAGAGCGCATGAAGGTGAAAAGCGTGCATCCGGAGAACCATTTTTCTATCATCCTGTTGAAGTTGCGAAAATACTGCTTACCGAGCTTCCTCTTGACGGGGTTTCGATAGCTGCGGCCCTGTTGCACGATGTCATAGAGGACAGTGAGTATACCTATGAGGACCTAGCAGCGGAACTGGGCAGTGAGGTGGCGGATATCGTGGAGGGTCTTACCAAAATCTCCGGGATTATGATCAACCGTGAGATTACTCAGGCAGAAGGCTTTCGCAAGATGCTGCTTTCAGTCGTCAAAGATGTGCGGGTTATTCTGATAAAGTTTTGTGATCGATTGCACAACATGCGAACCCTCGATGCTCTACCGGAGCATCGCCGCCTTAAAATCGCCCTGGAGACACGAGACATTTATGCCCCGCTTGCACATCGTTTCGGTCTCGGAAAGATGAAGATAGAGCTTGAAAACCTGGCGTTCAAGTATATCGACCCGGATATGTTCGAGAAGATTCAGCAGAAGGTACGGCTCAGTAGAGGGGAAAGAATCGCTTATCTCGACAAGATGATTGTGCCAATCAAAAAGGATCTGGAAAAGCAGGGATTCAAGGTGGATGTTGAGGGCAGGGCAAAACATCTGTTTTCCATTTATAACAAGATGCGTTATAAGAACAAGCGTTTCGAGGATATTCACGACCTTTACGGCATCAGGATCGTCATTGATACCGAACGGATTTCCGATTGCTTTGCTGCCTACGGTTACATAACACAGAAATATCCGCCGCTTCCCCAGCACTTCAAGGATTATATTTCCATCCCGAAACATAACGGATACCAGTCGCTTCACTCTGCGATTCTCGGGCCGAAAGGACGTGTCGTGGAGGTGCAGATTAGAACAAGCCGGATGCATGAGTTTGCGGAATTCGGTGTTGCGGCTCATTGGCGTTACAAGGAGAAAGTATCCAAGGATGACGCTACGATAGACACGTTTCTCAAGTGGGCTCGTGATCTCATCAAGGACGCCGACTCGGCTGCCTCGTTCATGGAGGGTTTCAAGCTGAATCTCTATCATGACGAGATCTATATTTTTACACCCAAAGGTGATATGAAAACCCTGCCTGCCGGAGCAACTCCTATTGATTTTGCGTATTCGATACACACGGAGATAGGTAACGGGTGTATCGGGGCGAAAGTGAACGGGAAAATCGTCAGACTCAATTCCGAGCTCAGGTCGGGTGATCGTGTAGAGATCATCACCTCCAAGAACCAGAAACCCAAAGCAGATTGGTTGAAGTTCGTTGTGACCCACCGGGCTCGTATGAAAATTCGCTCGGCAATCAACGAAGAACGGCGTCGCCAGATTGAAAAAGGCCGGAACATGTGGGAAAAGATGCTTTCCGGCACGAAGAAGCTGCTTACGGAAAACGATATCATAAAACAGGTCCGTAAATACGGCATCAAAACACCGGCAGATTTTTTCAGCGCATTGGCTAACCAGCAGATTGACGCCGAAAAGGTTTTCAAAAGTCTGGCCGATCAGGAACAGCAGCCCTTCACAACCGAGAAGCCGGAGCCTGAAGAGTACGAATATGATGCGTTTGCAGAAGAGGCTCGAAAGGGGAAAGAGGGTGAAAGAGTCGGCAAGGATGAAGTTGTTATCGAAGGGTTACCCAATATTGCGTATTCTTATGCCAAATGCTGTAAGCCGGTTCCCGGAGATGATATCATAGGGTTTGTCACCAAAGAGGGGTTTGTGAAGATCCATCGGAAAAACTGTGTCAATGTCAGTAATGAAAGTCTTCTGAAAAGTGAGCGCGTCGTAAGTGTTTCCTGGAACAGGAAGGTTGAAACCGAGTTTCTTGCCGGGGTTAAGGTGGTTGGAGAAGACAGGATCGGTATAACGAACCAGATAACCGGTGTGCTTTCCAAGTCCGATATCAATATTCGCAGTATCTCTTTGCATGCGAAAGACGGGATGTTTATCGGAACGGTCATGATCTATGTCCGTAACATAGCTCGTTTGCAGGCTTTGATGGATAAAATCAGAAAAGTACAGGGTGTGTTTTCCGTCGAGCGTCTCGGAAACTGAGCTGGTTTCCTATGAAATTGAAGATATTTTTGCACCGATACTTCGGTGTATCCTTTTATGCTTTGATGCAGAAATACCTCGAGGCTTTTGCCGGAGGAGCAGACATTGCATCAGGGCGTTGGTTTTGAAAAGACAGATGACCTCATAATCATGAACGGCATGAGCATCTATTCCGAGGAAATCGAACAAACCCTTGGTTCCCATCCGGGTGTTCATGATGCAGTGGTTCTGTCACTGAAAGACGGGATCTACCAGGATAGCCTTGTCTGTGCTGTAGTGCTTGAAAAGAATTCGGAAGCGACCGCTGACGATCTGTTCACGTTTACCCGGGAGCGGTTCGGTGCGTCTGTTCTCTATCGTGTCGTGATCCTCGATGACATTCCTCGTAATGAGCGGGGAAAACCTGTTCGAACCGAACTGAACAAGACGATTCTAACCCTTCTGGGGCGGAGTGCCGTGCTTGGCGGAAAAGGGGAGGCACAGCCTTTGGACCAGCGCGCCCGTGACTCCATCGAGGCTGCCGGTTTTTCCGAGATGTCTGTCCCTGAAAAAGGAAGGCTTGTTCCCCTGCGTCCGATCGAATCGACCCAATGGGGAGGTGTCGATGAAGAAGTCACTGACCATGTTCATTCAGAAAATCTCGTGACGGCTCCCGATGCTGCAAAACTTTTCAGTCTCGATGTAGCGGGCATCGACATCATCAGCGCCGATATCTCTGTGCCTTGGTATGAGAATGGAGCTATCATCAACGAAGTCAACTACGCCCCTTTGTCCGGAGGGGGGGGGAGATTTCAAAGCGCCATATACCAATTTTCCTCCGTGAGTTCATGGCAGGTGACGGCAGAATCCCTGTCAACGTTTTTGTCGGAGGGGAGCGTGCGTTGCGAGCTACGTTCAGGCTCTGGAGAGCTCTGCTTTCAAAAGGAATACACGCATTTCTGACCAATGAAAGGCAAACCTTCGATTCTTCAGGAAAACCGGTTCACATGCCGTTCATAAGCCTCTACCGGCGTATTCGAGCCCTGACGCTTTCGCCGAAAGTTGATGCGATTGTCATGGCGGTCCAGATGGACGAGTTTCTCTTTAGCGGTTTACCCCTTGAATATGTCGATAGTATAACTGTGTGTGATGCTCGGCTGGCATCGTTCAGGGAACAGGACAAACCGCTGTCAGCAGAACGCCTCGATGCAATGAAACACTTTCTTGCAGACTGGAAAAAAGTATGAAACGTTCAAGGCGGATTTATCATTGGCCGTTACGGCAGATTCCGTCCGGTATCATCTGCGAACAAGCATACAGGCTGGAGAGGTTTCCGATCTGTAAAAAAATCAGAATGCAATTCTCATGGTGTACCAGCTTTCGGTTCCGAGTTCAGGATGATGAACAAGGGCTATGTCTCCCTGGAGGCTCTCGAAGATAAAGCCAGCTCCTCCGGAAAATGTCGATGGTCCTGTCGTGAAGCCTGCACGTAGATTCAGGAAAGAAAAGACTCGAACTTCTCCGCCTGCCCGCAGCCTGGCATCT
Organism: Prosthecochloris sp.; assembly: GCA_015482705.2. Lineage (GTDB taxonomy): Bacteria > Bacteroidota > Chlorobiia > Chlorobiales > Chlorobiaceae > Prosthecochloris. The sequence continues at coordinate 257,068 of JADMLA020000040.1, forward strand.
TTTTTTTCCCGCTTTTCGATGACCGCATTGAGGACAATGTCTGTTGAGGGTTTGTACGCTAAACCGGCAAAACTTGTCGAGGGAGCATTTTCGCCATTCTTGCCTGTTTCCGGACGGTTCAGATTGAAAATCGAGGCACCCAGGTTCACAGAGGAAGAGAGTGATGTAAGGACTCCGAGGTTGACCCCCAGAGTGGACTCGGATCCTTTTTCTGCGGTATCCCTGTCGAGAATACCGGCTGATATTCCGGCTCGTAAAGGGCCTGCTACTTTTGTTGCATACGTAAGGAAAGTGAATGTCTCGTTGTAGAGAGAGGAGCCGTAATTCAGCCAAGAGATTCCGGCACATCCGTTCCTGTCGAATGAAAGAGCGTTTGTTTGCAAGGTGCCGTAAAAACTGTCAAACGAGCTTTGTCCGAACGGTAGCGCATAGGAGATGCCGGCAGAGCGATTTTTCTCTGCAGCACGTGAAGCGGGATTATAGAAAATACCGAAAGGAGAATTTTCAAGGGCTACGCCAGCACCTCCCATTGCTTCGACGCGTGCATCCGGGCTGCGGTGTTCGAAACTGCCGGATACAGTCGCAGGGATAAGGTTGAGGATTAAGAGCAAAAACAGGAACGTTACTTTCATGTATGTACATCTCTACGGGAGGGTGTATTAAAGGAGTAATATAATTTATTTCTTTGTAAAACATGATGTTATTGCTGATGAATCCTTTGTTTTTTCCTGACTGTAAGGAAATCCGTATTTTTTTGTGTTCTTGAACTCGTATTGCGAGTCTCGGAATATCGTTCGTAACAGTCTTGAATGATCAAAACCATAGTTGAATAAACGCAAGGAGCATAACCATGAAATCCGGTTTTTTTAAGATTCTATCCGTTTTTTTTCTCGCTTTCATGTTCAGCGGTTGTGGATACAATGCCATGCAAAAGAATGAAGAGGGGGTCAGCAAGGCATGGGGAGACCTCGAGTCACAGCTTCAGAGAAGAGCCGATCTTGTCCCCAATCTCGTTGCAACGGTGAAGGGGGCTGCCGATTTCGAGCAGGAAACCCTTACGGGGGTTATCGAAGCTCGGTCAAAGGCATCCTCTGTCCAGTTGACCCCTGAAATGCTCAGTGACCCGGCAGCAATGGCTAAATTTCAAAACGCGCAGGGAGAACTATCATCCATGCTTTCGAGGCTTATGGTTGTTGTAGAGCGATACCCTGAGCTCAAAGCGAATCAGAACTTCAGGGATCTGCAAAACCAACTGGAAGGTACCGAAAACAGAATCAGCGTTGCTCGTCAACGGTATAACGCTTCAGTTGAAACCTTCAATTATTCGATAAGAATGTTTCCAAACTCACTGACCAATGGTGTTATTCTTCACCTGAAGCCGAAAGAGTATTTCAAGGGTGATGCATCGGCGCAAGAGGTGCCACAGGTGGAGTTTTAAATGGTGCAGAGTTCTCTTGTAAGGAAGATGCCATACATGCTCGGTGGTATATTGTTCATTATCATGGTGCAGGTTTTCTTTTGGCCAGTCAGCTTGGCTGAAGAGCTTCCCTCTTTGACCGGAAGGGTGAACGATTATGCTTCTATGATTACTCCTGAGACAGCAAGAGGTATCGATGAAAAGCTTTCACGGCTCGAAGAAAACGAGTCGACGCAGGTTGTTGTTCTGACCGTTGATTCCCTCGAAGGTGAACCGTTGGAGGACTTTTCCATCCGTGTTGTGGAGGCGTGGAAGATAGGGGAGAAAGATTACGATAACGGGGTTTTGTTGCTCGTTGCAAAACGGGACCGCAAGGTGCGTATAGAGGTTGGTTATGGACTTGAAGGGAGGCTTACCGATTTAACCGCAGGAAGAATCGTCGATAACGAAATCGTACCTTTTTTTGCGAAAGGCCGTTATGATCGAGGTATTGCCCACGGTATCGATATGATCATTGCCGCCGTTCAGGGTGAGTATTCTGCCATTCAGAAAGAAAATGATGACGAGCAAAACGGAGGATCTCTTCTTCCCGTTCTGATTATCCTGATCGTGATCATTTACTTTTACAGTCAGGTGCCTCGTGGCGGTGGGGGGCACGGTTCCGGTCCGCTGATATTCACAGGAGGTCTTGGTAGCGGTGGATTTTATGGCGGAGGCCGTGGAGGCGGAAGTTTCGGCGGAGGCGGTTTCAGCGGTGGAGGCGGAAGCTTCGGTGGCGGTGGTGCTTCTGGAAGCTGGTGAATGCCGGATACCGGTTTGTCTCTTGTGATTCGTTGCGTCGATCTGAGTTAAGTTGTTCTATAAAATAGATATAAGGGATTTTTTTATGAGCGATCTTGTCGGAAGATTTCTTTCCGAAGATGACAAAGCGACAATAGAGAAAAAAGTTCGCGAGACTGAAAAACGGACTGCTGGAGAAATTGTTGTGATGGTTGTCTCTTCGAGTCATCATTATCCTCTTGCAAACATTCTTGGCGGGATGCTGTTCGGTATTATCGCAGGAGTTACGGTTTCCTTGATAACGGGTCTGGGTACCATGTGGCATTTTCTGGGTTTTTTCGTGCTGGCATTTGTGTTGAGCAATGAGGTTATCAAGAGGAGTTTTTTTCTCAAGCGCCTGTTTGTTACCGGTTCCGATATGGACGAGGAGGTTGAAGAAGCAGCGATAGGATCGTTTTATAAAAAGGAGATATACAATACCAGGAATCATACAGGAATTTTGATCTACATATCCCTTTTTGAACATCGAGTATGGGTGTTCGGGGACAAAGGCATCGATGCGTCAGTGGATAAATCTGTGTGGCAGGAGATAACCGGTATGATAACGGCAGGCATCAAGGAGAAGAGGCAAGTTTCAGCTATCTGCCGAGCTGTCGAGCGTTGCGGCGATATTCTCGAAAAGCATTTTCCGGCAGAGCCGGATAACTCGAATGAACTTGGTGATTCCGTGATAATAGGGCATTGAAACGAGAAGAAGAGGCTTATGAAATCGTTGTGCAAGCTTACGAGAAAAGAGGTGGAAAAAAATATCAAGAACCTGGTGAAGGATGTGGTCAAGCCAAGATACTATTGTGAGAAATGTGCACGGGTTTCGAAAAAGAAGGAACATCTGTGCAAGCCGGTAAAGATTGTTTCCTGATCACGCGGTTGATCTACCGTTTTTTTCAACAATGAAACAGCAAAAAATGCATATTTAACAACAACAGCCCTTCGCGTCAGCGTATCGCATTTCGTATGAGGTTGGCTATCTTTCTATCCTGTACGGAAGCTGTTTGTGTTTTCGTGCTTTATTAAATTCGAGAGAGTTCACAATGACGTATTACAAAAATCTTTTACCGTTGTTTCTTCTGATTGTTTGTTTTGGTCTCGGTGCATGTGGCCCGAGTGCCGAGGAACTCAATACCAGTGCAATGGAGAAGCTGGAAAACGAGGATTTCGGTGGGGCACTGGAAGATCTCAACAAAGCCATCGAGCAGGATTCAGGGTATGCGGTGTCCTACTTTAACCGCGGGCATGTTTACATAAAAACCGGAGAGCTACTGAAAGTGCTCGAAAATTTCGACAAAGCCATTCATCTGGACTCGGGGTATGTAGAAGCATACTATAACCGTGGTATAATTTACAGCTACTTCGAAGAGTATGATAAATCAATGGCTGATTTCAACAAGGTTATAGTGCTGCATCCAGAGGATACGGAGGCCTATGTCAGCAGGGCTTTGGTTCGTTCATGGCTCGGTGACAGGGAAGGGGAACTTGCCGACCTGAAGGTAGCTGCCAGACTCGGTGACCATGCTATTCGCGAGTTGCTCGAGGATAACGGCATTGAATGGGACGATGAAGCGGCGAAAGAGGGTACAAGCGATCATGAAGATGAAAAAGCGTTGACGCGGTAGCTTGAACAATACCAAGGTGCCTGAGACCGTCATACTGATCGAATATTTTTTCTTTGCTGTAACGGGAACCGGTATATCCGGCCGGTGAATTCCTCTCGATTGCTATGAAACGTTTTCTTATGACACTGCGCTCTTCGATGCAGGGACAGAAAACAACAAAGAGCGATGTTCCTTTTGTTGTCGACGAACGCAGCACAACCCTGGAGAAACGGTGATTCTTTTTGTTGAAAGCCAGGAATCGAAAAAGCGCAGGATGGGTGCTCTTCTTACTGTTCTTGTACTTTTTGCCTCATTGATATTCCTCATGAATGATTATCGTCTTTCAGGATCGACCACCGGAGATCTCGAACGTGAAGAAAGCTGGGAACGCTCAGGGGTGATGCCTGATATCATGGTTTCCGGCATCGAGGTTCAACCAAGGGTGCCCCGGGGAGCCGAGTCGTTTGTTCTGAGTGTCTTCTGCCAGAACATCGGTGTCGTCCGGTCAGGGATTTACACCGTCGAGGTCGTTGTCGGTGATGTCAATGGAGGCGAGGTGTTTAAAAGCCGGGCCGTGCAAAAAAAGGCCCTTGAACCGGGGCAAGTAGGGGCTGCTTTTTCAGCCTCGGTCGACCTCGATGGATTCCTCCCCGGTAAGTATACCATATCGGCTATGGTAATTCCCGAGGGCTTTGAAGACAGTAATTCCGAGAACAATCGAAGTTCAAGGGTTGTCGATATATTGTAACCGGTTGTCTTTTGTTAGAGGAAATATGAAAATTGATGAAAGCGATAAAAATCCTAAGGCGTAGTAGATATAAGGATCTCTCATAGATGCAACCCCATTGTTTTCGATAGTACGACAGAGTCCGTGTAGAGAAGTAACGGAATGACGTTGTACTGAATTCCCTTATGTGCCTTAGAGACATATCTCTTGGAAGGGTTCCATTGTTTCTGCGGTGCACAGTCCGATATGGAAGAGAATGACAGTGCCGCAGATTTATTTCCCGGAATTCTATATTGTTATGTTTATTGCAGAAAATGACAGCGTTATCGTGGTGAAAAGCGGATGCTGTCGGTACCATAACGATGTAAGGTTGACGATTCATGAAAAAAACAGCGTTGTATTCGTGGCACGAGGAAAGAGGGGCGAAAATGATCGATTTCTGCGGTTACCTCATGCCTGTTCAGTATTCCGGAATTATTGCAGAACATAAGTGCGTTCGTACTGCAGTGGGGCTTTTCGATGTTTCCCATATGGGCAACTTTTATGTTACAGGGGCACGTTCTCTCGAGTTTCTTCAGTTCATGACTTCCAATGATGCGGCTTCCCTGAAAAACGGTCAGGCGCAGTATACGTTGATGCTTTATCCCGATGGCGGAATTGTCGATGATCTTATCATCTACAGAATAGATCATGAAACATGGTTTCTTGTCGTCAATGCAAGTAATATGGAAAAAGATTTCAATTGGCTCAGGGAGCATGTCGAAAAGTTCGAGGGTGTGTCGGTTGAAGATCACACGGAGAGACTTTCACTCATTGCCATGCAGGGGCCTAAGTCGATGCATATTCTTGAACGTGTCTTTTCTTCATCGGTATGCGAACAGCTTTCTCCTTTTCAGTTCCTCAGGACCGGCTTTCAGGGCAGTGAGCTCATGATAGCCTGTACTGGGTATACGGGAGAAAAAGGTGTCGAGATTTCGGTCCCGAATGACCGTGCTGAGGATTTATGGAAGGTTTTCATGCAGGAAGGCAGTGAATTTGGTATTCAGCCCATTGGGCTTGGAGCAAGGGACACTTTGCGGCTTGAAATGGGCTACCCGCTCTATGGTCATGAAATAAGCCGTGAAACCAACCCAGTTGAAACTCGATTGAAGTGGGTGACGAAACTTGACAAGGATGATTTTATCGGCAAGGAAGCTTGTATGGAAGTTGATCGCCAGCCTGAGCGGACCATTGTTGGGTTTGTTATGGAAGAGCGTGCGATTCCTCGCCAGGGGTATGTGTTGTACGACAGTGCCGGAAATGAAATCGGAAATGTCTGCAGCGGTACCATGTCACCAACCTTGAAGAAACCTATAGGGACAGCACATGTTTTGCGGAGCTCGATGGCGCCGGGAAGCATTGTTTTCATGGATGTCAGGAATAAGCGTTACAGTGGTAGGGTTGTCAAATTGCCGTTTGTCAATCGGGGGTGAAAATAGGGAGAATGGGTAATGGGGATTAGGTAATGGGGGATGGATGGTTATGGGACACGTTTCATACCAATGAACGATCAATGAACAATGAATTAGACTTCAGGCATAGTTACTTTCATGAATAAGGATAAGCTGAAAAAAGAGCTGTCAGGGATAGTGCTGGGCATCATTGCCTTTTTTTATATCGGGGCGTTGCTGTTTTATGATAGAGATGACCAAACGGTTCTTGCAGGATTGAAGTGGTATGAGTTTTTTGGCCGTAACGCTATGGAAACGGTTTCCAAGCTTCACAATCCTTTCGGTATTTTCGGAGCACGCCTGGCGGAACTTTTCATCAGATCTTTTCTAGGCTATATTTCAATTGTTCCTGGTTTGGCTGTTATATACTGGGCGTGGTCTCTTTTGCGTCATAAAAGCCTCAAGCCTCCGTTGCTTTTTACGTTTTATACGGTTTTCATTTCTCTTCTTGCGGCTTCCATGTTCGGGTTGACTACCGCTCCGTTCGGTGATGTCATGTCCGGTGTGATAGGAAGGATGCTGGCAGCATTTCTTTCAACGGTTATCGGCTATACGGGTGCATGGATTCTGCTTGGTGCACTGGCGGTGGCGGCAACTCTTTTCGCTGTAAGAGTTCTTGTTGAAAATCCGCTTGACAAGCTGCGTTCTGCGATCACCGGTGTCGGAGCGTTCAAGGGACGCATTGTTTCTTCCTTCGAGAGCAGGAGAAAGGAGGAATCGAAACCTGAAACCGAAGATGCGGAGTTGAGCCTGCCATTTCCTCCTGAAAAACCGGACAACGCTTTTGTCGAAAAGCTGAATGAAGAACCTCAGGAAGAGATAACGAACTCTCTTCCACCAGTCCAAACTGATGATGAGCCGGAAATAACCATTCGTGAAGGAGTGCATGAGAAAGAGGCCGATCTCGATAAACGCAGACTCAAGGTAAAGACAAAAGACAGGGTTGCCTATCGTTTTCCTTCTGTTGATCTGCTTCGTCATGCTCGTGATGAAGACGATTATATTGATGAAACGCTGCTTGAAGACAGTAAGAACAGGCTGCTTGAAAAGTTGCGGATATACAAGGTGGAGGTTGTGAGAATATCTGCAACCGTCGGTCCGAGAGTGACTCTTTTTGAACTTGAACTCGCACCCGATGTCAAGGTAAGCCGGGTGACGTCACTGGAAAATGATCTTGCGATGGCGATGGCGGCAAGAGGTATCAGGATCATTGCTCCGATTCCTGGGAAAAATGCCGTTGGTGTTGAAATTCCGCATGGCAAGCCGCGAACCGTTTGGATGCGTTCGGTTCTTCAGGTTGAAAAATTCAAGAACAACAGGCTGGCCCTGCCGGTTGTTTTGGGGAAAACCATTGCCAACCAGGTCTATCTTGAAGATCTTGTTACCATGCCGCACCTTCTCATTGCAGGAGCAACCGGTTCGGGAAAGTCGGTAGGTATCAACGTCATGTTGACCAGTCTTCTCTATGCATGCAGTCCTGACAGGGTCAAATTTGTGCTGATAGATCCCAAACGCGTCGAACTGCTGCATTATCAGAACCTCAAAAACCATTTTCTTGTAAAGTTTCACGGTCTTGACGAACAGATAATCACCGATCCGGCTAAAGCGGTGTATGCATTGAAATCGGTCGAGAAAGAGATGGAGCAGCGTTACGATCTGCTTGAAAAAGCCGGGGTTCGTAACATTGCGGATTACAACCGCAAACAGCCTGACCAGGCATTACCTTATCTTGTTGTCGTTGTCGATGAACTGGCAGACCTCATGATTACCGCAGGAAGGGATGTTGAAGAACCGATCACCCGCCTTGCACAACTCTCGAGAGCTGTCGGCATTCACCTTATTGTTGCGACGCAGAGGCCGTCTGTCGATATCATAACGGGGGTCATTAAAGCGAACTTTCCTGCAAGGATCGCTTTTCAGGTCGCAAGTAAGGTTGATTCCCGTACCATACTCGATGGGTCGGGTGCCGAACAGCTTCTTGGGAATGGTGATATGCTGTATCAGCCAACCTCACAGCCAAAACCCGAACGCATTCAATGTCCTTATGTCTCTTCAGGCGAAGTGGAGGCTATTACATCGTTTATCGGGAAACAGGACGGTTTGAAAAATTTCTATCATCTTCCCCAGCCGGATATCAGGGAAAAAGGAAATGGTATGCAAAATGGCGGTTTTCAGGATAAAGATGGAAGGGACTCCATGTTTGAGGAAGCCGCACATCTCGTTGTTATGCACCAGCAGGGTAGTGTTTCCCTGCTTCAACGTCGTCTGAAACTGGGTTTCAGCAGGGCTGCCCGTATTATGGATCAACTCGAAGCAGCCGGTATCGTGGGGCCTGCAGACGGTAGCAAGGCTCGTGATGTTTTGGTTGACAGTCACGATGCGCTTGATTTGTTGTTGAGAAATCTCGACTGAGAGAACCTCCGTTTTATCGGGAAGCGTGACTCTGAATGAGTGGGCTTTGAAAAAAAACATCGAACCTGTTGTTTCTGACAATCGCCTGATTTGGGAAAACCATTTTGTTTTTTGCTTGTGACAGTTCATATTAGGTCATGGGACACTATACCCTTGATTGTTTCCGTACACAAAAACAAAGAATATGAATACCAATAAAGATTATTTACCGGATACCGATCCACTGTATGACAGGGTTATAAAGGCACTTGAAGATGTTCGCCCTTACCTTCAGGCTGATGGCGGAGACTGCCAGCTTGTCGGCATTACCAAAGATATGGTTGTCGACGTCAAACTTCTCGGAGCTTGCGGTTCATGTCCGATGAGTACACTGACACTTCGTGCAGGGGTTGAACAGGCAGTCAAGAGAGCTATTCCTGAAATCGCAAGAGTGGAATCGGTGTAAAAGCGAGTGGTAAATTCGTAATGAAAAGAGGCTGTCATGAAAAGGCAGCCTTTCGTATTGTAAGCAGATAATACTTGATGGTTCTGCTCCCCTTTGTGATTACTCTTCGCGAGCCTGGCTTCTGAGGAACAAAACAACTGTTTCACAGGTCTTACCCTGGAATCCATCGTATCATAACGCTTCTATGGGTGCCGGATCACCCCGTGTAATACTTATTGTTTATATTACACAGGGCGGCATGACTTTCGTCAATTGTGGTGGGCGCACGCTGCGGCATTATGTATGGAAATTTCTCTTGCAACCTCACAGGCTGCAGTGTCGATTGCCTTTGCAGCTATGCTGTCGGGAGACTCCACGACAACCGGCTTCCCACTATCTCCTCCTTCTCTGATACTACCCCCGATCGGTATGGAGCCAAGAAGTGCTATTCCCTGCGCCTTGGCGAACTTTTCCCCGCCTCCTTTGCCGAATATGTAATCTTTTGTGCCATCGGGCAGAAGATAGTGGCTCATATTCTCTATGAGGCCGAGCAGTGGTACGTTGACTTTTCTGAACATGGTGACCGCTTTCGAAACATCAGCCAGGGCAACATCCTGGGGAGTTGTGACGATGACGGCACCGTTGACGGGAAGCGTCTGCACAAGAGTGAGTTGAATATCCCCTGTGCCGGGAGGAAGGTCGAAAATGAGATAGTCCAGTTCACCCCATGCGACATCTGTGATGAACTGCTTTATGGCGGATGATGCCATGGGGCCTCTCCAGATGACCGGGTTGTCGCTTTCGATCAAAAATCCGATTGACATCAGTTTCACACCGTATTTTTCTATTGGTACGATGGTTTTGTCAACTACTTCCGGGCGCTTGTTCTCGAGGCCGAACATCGTCGGAATGCTTGGTCCGTAGAGATCGGCGTCGATCAGGCCGACTTTCGCTCCTGTTCGGGCGAGGCTCACTGCAAGGTTTACTGCTACTGTCGATTTGCCGACTCCTCCTTTGCCCGAACCGACGGCGATAATGTTTCTGACATTGGGTAAGGGATTTGCTTTTTCTCCATGGTTGCCGCAGCTTGTCCCTGAGGTGACTTTTGCAGGAAGATCTATTGTTATTTCACCCGCTTCGGGCAGTCGGTCGCGAATAACGGCAGTACAGGTGTTTCTGAAGTGTTCCTTCATCGGGCAGGCTGGTGTAGTCAGCTGGATGCTGAAAGAGATGTTGTTGCTGTCATCGATGCGTATGTCCTCGATCATATTCAAAGAGACCAGATCTTTTTTCAGGTCAGGGTCCATGACGTTTTCAAGAGCTTCAAGTACCTGCTTCTCGGTAATTACTGGCATATCGTAAACTATTTATGAGGTTCTGAAAAAGTACGTATAAGCGTTTTAGTAGGCTTATTTGTTTTTATAACGTAATGATAATGGTACTCCGGTAAAATCGAATGTTTGCCGAAGACGCTTTTCGAGAAACCGTTTATAATTGTTGAGTACAAGGTCCGGGTTGTTGCAGAAAAACGCAAATACCGGGTAATGAGCGCCGATCTGGGTCATATATTTTATTTTGAGTTCACGGCCTGACTTTGAGGAAGGTGGAACTTCCGAAAGCACCTGTTGCAGGAACCTGTTGAGCTCGCTTGTGCTTATTTTTCTTTGGCGGTTCAGCGATATTTCATAAGCGGTGTCGATCGCTTTGAAAAGGTTTTTTCTGGTCAGTGCCGAAACGAAATGGATCGGAATCCAGGAGAGATTCCCGATTTGAGCATAGAGATTGTCACTATATTTTTTACTTGTTTTCGAATCTTTTTCAATAAGATCCCATTTGTTCACAAGGATAAGGATTCCTTTTTTCTTTTCGGCCGCCATCTGTATAATCTTTATATCCTGTTTTTCAAGGCCTTGCTCTGCGTCGAGCAACAGCAATGCTACATCGCACCGTTCGATGGATTTTTCCGTCCGCAAAGAGCTGTAAAATTCTATGCCTTTGTCGATTTTTGTTCGTTTACGAAGTCCTGCGGTATCGATCAACAAAAAGTCCTTTCCGTTACGCTTGAATCTGCTGTCGATAGCGTCTCTCGTCGTTCCGGGTGTGTTTGAGACTATGTGCCGGTTTGTGCCGAGAAGAGCGTTGACAAAGCTTGATTTACCGACATTGGGGCGTCCTATGATGGCAAGTCTGGTCGTATCGTCTTGTTCATCCTCCAGGCATGTTTCGGGAAAAGAGTCCACAATTTCATCGAGCAGGTCAGCGACCCCTGTTCCTTCCCTGGCAGATATGAACCAGGGTTCGGAAAAGCCGGTTTTACGAAATTCCTCACCTTCATAAGCAAGCTGGCGGCTTTCAACCTTGTTTACGATCAGATAAACCGGTTTATCCTGGAAATGTTTTTTAAGCATGTTACTCATGTCGAGATCGAGATAGGTCAGCCCGGAGCGTACGTCGACCATGAACAAAATGACGTCGGCTTCACGTATTGCCGCAAGTGTCTGCTCGAGCATGGCGGTACTTATCGTGTCCTTTTCATGGCAATATCCCCCGGTATCCATGACCATGAACTGCTTTCCTTGCCATTCCGCCTGTACAATATGGCGATCCCTCGTAACCCCGGGGGTACTGTCGGTAATTGCGCTTTTGCTCCGTGTAATACGATTGAAAAGGGTTGATTTCCCGACGTTCGGTCGGCCGACTAGAGCTACAAGAGGTTTCATTGTTCGTTTTAATGGCTTGCCAGCCAGACAGCTCGATGGCTGAATGGCCATGACGTTATGAGACATATGACAATGTAGTGTTCACAGGTCTGTCTTCCGGAACGTGTAAGGTGGTTGAAGCCTTCATGGTTCTTGCATACAGGTTTCAAAATTACACTATATCATCGTCATAATATTCAGCAAATGAAAATACTTTTGCTTTTCTTTGTTAACTGCCTGCCAGGCGATTCTGCCGCATGCGATCAAGGCTCTTGTTGCATTAAAAGGTAATGTACAATGCTTTCGCCAGATCATTGACAGTTGCAATTGTTTTTGGCAAGGTATAATGTTTGTAGAATTATTTGAAATAAATTACATTGCCAGACACAATTTTTTGGAATGTTTCTCTAAACAATGTACGAGGATGAGTAAGACGATTAGTTTCAAGACATATTCGGCCAAGCCCGGTGAAGTTGAGCGCAAATGGTATGTCGTTGATGCGGAAGGTAAGGTGTTGGGCCGTCTTGCCAGTGAAATCGCGAAGGTACTGCGTGGAAAACACAAGCCGCAGTTTACCCCACATGTAGACACGGGAGATTTCGTTATCGTAACGAATGCCGGTAAAATCGGATTGAGTGGAAGAAAAATCGATCAAAAGACCTACTTTTCACACTCGAATTATCCTGGCGGTGTCAAGGTTGAAAACGTCAAGGAGCTTCTCGTGAAAAACCCTGAAAAGGTTATCGAAAAAGCTGTGTGGGGAATGCTTCCGCACAATAATCTCGGAAGAGCTCTTTTCAAGAAGCTCAAAGTATATGCTGGCCCCGAGCATCCGCATGCTGCCCAGTGTCCTGTTGAAATGAAAGTTAACTAATAAAAAAAAATGGTGATGAAAGAGGTTATCAATGCAGTGGGTCGCAGAAAAACCTCGGTGGCGAGGGTTTTTCTTGTTCCGGGTAAAGGATCCGTTACGGTCAACAAGCGACCTGTTGATGAGTATTTCAGGGACGAATACAAAAGAAGCGAAGCGCTCAAGCCCTTGATGCTTTCCGGAAAGCAGGACGAGTTTGATGTCAAAATCAATGTGCGGGGTGGTGGTATCAGTGGCCAGGCAGGTGCGGTAAGTCTTGCTATCGCAAGGGCTCTTGTCGAAGTCGATGCTGAAAACCGTTTGTTGTTCCGTAAAGACAGGCTCATGACCAGGGATCCCCGTATGGTTGAGAGGAAGAAATATGGTCAGAAAAAAGCTCGTAAGAGATTCCAGTTCTCGAAACGTTAAGTTCTTTATTTTACTATTATATCAACAACGCATATTCTGCTGATCCGCTTCGGCGGGTGACGTTGTACGGAGGTGTCCAGTATGGTCTGTACCGGATTCCGTGCGATATGGGCAGGGTAGAGGAAAAACCGTTAGAATTATGCAGCAGACACAGACAGTATCGAGATTTCAGCTTGAAGACATGCTACGCTCCGGTGTGCATTTCGGTCACCTGGCACGCCGCTGGTGTCCCAAAATGAAGCCGTACATCTTCATGGAAAAGAACGGCGTACACATCATCGATCTCAAAAAAACTCTTGTAATGGCTGAAGAGGCTATGAAAGCCATCGAGGCAATCGCCATGACAGGACGGGAGATCATGTTTGTAGGGACGAAAAAACAGGCGAAATCCATTATCGCAGAAGAGGCTGAACGCGCAGGTATGCCTTATGTTTCGGAGAGATGGCTTGGCGGTATGCTTACCAACTTTTCGACAATCCGTCAAAGCATTCGTAGGATGAATGCAATTGACAGGATGGAGACCGATGGCACCTTCGATATGATCACCAAGAAGGAACGCCTCATGCTTATGCGTGAGAAAGAAAAGCTTGTGAGAATACTCGGTGGTATTGCAGAGATGACCAGGTTGCCAGCGGCACTTTTTGTCGTCGATATCAAAAAAGAGCATATAGCGGTAAGAGAGGCCCGGTCACTCGGGATACCGATTTTCGCTCTTGTCGATACCAATTGTGACCCCGATGAGGTTGATTTCGTTATTCCTGCAAACGATGATGCTATCCGTTCCATTGAATTGATGGTCAAAGGTGTTGCAGATGCGATTGCAAGTGCTCGTCAGCAGTCTGCTGAAGAAGCTGCAATGGCTGAGGCCCAAGAAACCGCAGAAGAAGGTGACAAAGCTGGTCAGGAAGGGAGTGCACAGGATTAATTATTATTTTACCATTCAAACCATACAAAGAGTGTAATGAGTCAGATATCTGCAAAAACGGTTAAAGAGTTAAGAGACAAGACCGGCGTTGGTATGATGGACTGCAAAAAAGCACTGGATGAAACCGGCGGCGATATGCAGAAAGCCATGGAGTATCTTCGTAAAAAAGGTGCGGCACTTGCGGCAAAGCGTGCTGAACGTGAGGCAAGAGAAGGCGTGATCGTTGTCAGAATCAACGATGCCGCTGATACCGGGGTTATTCTCGAACTCAATTGTGAGACCGATTTCGTGGCACGGGGTGAAGATTTTACAGGTTTCGCCGAAGCAATTGCTCAATTTGCACTCGAGGGTGGTATCGATTCGGCAGAGCGTATGATGAGTGTTTCTCTGGGTGATGTTCATGGCAATGAACCGGTAGAGGATGCCATTAAGACCATGACGGGAAAACTCGGAGAAAAAATAGAACTCAAGCGGTTGGAGTATGTGAAATCGGAAGCAGGGCTTGTTGCCGGTTACGTACATCCAGGGTCAAAGCTCGGAGCCATGGTCAAGGTGTCTGCTGAAAGTACCCCGGAGTCCATTGTTTTCGCTAAAGATATAGCCATGCAGGTCGCCGCGGCTTCACCTGTCGTTGTTGAGCGTAACGGTGTTCCGGCTGATTATATCGACAAGGAGAAAGAAATTTATCGTCAACAGGCTTTGAGTCAGGGGAAACCCGAACAATTTGTCGATAAAATTGTGACCGGTCGTCTGGAAAAATACTACCAGGAGGTGGTGTTGCTCGAGCAATCCTTTATAAAGGATAGCAATGCAAAGGTTGACGATGTGCTCAGAGATTTTATAAAACAGCACGATATGCAAATGACGATAGACGGTTTTGTCAGATATCAGTTGGGTGAATAAATCGAAAAGCCTCGTTTTACGAGGCTTTTTTTTGGTGTAAAATATTCTGGAGATACACTCATGTTACAGTATAAGCGCATCCTTCTCAAACTAAGCGGTGAGGCACTTGCCGGTGATGAGGGTTATGGAATCGATGCCCGCATGGTGGATCGTTATGCGGGAGAAATTAAAAAGGCACTTGAACTCGGCGCGGAAATTGCACTGGTAATAGGGGGCGGTAACATTTTTCGAGGTTTGTCTTCGGCAGCGGCAGACATGGACCGTGTTCAGGCAGATCATATGGGCATGCTTGCCACTGTCATCAATTCTCTTGCATTTCAGGATGCGCTTGAAAGAAAAGGGGTTTTTACACGTCTCATGAGCGCGATCAAGATGGAGCAGGTCGCAGAACCGTTTATCCGCAGGCGTGCAATACGTCATCTTGAAAAAGGCCGTGTGGTAATTTTCGGTGGCGGTACGGGTAACCCTTACTTCACAACCGATACGGCAGCTTCACTCCGGGCTGTCGAGATCGAGGCTGACGTCATTGTCAAAGGAACACGGGTCGACGGTGTTTACACCTCTGATCCGGAAAAAAATCCAACCGCTGAAATGTACCGTAACATTTCATATATCGATGTTCTGAAAAAGAATCTCAGGGTAATGGACCTCACAGCCATTACTCTCTGCAGCGAAAATCTTCTTCCTATTGTCGTCATGAACATGAATGTGGAAGGTAATTTTGTGCGATTATTGAACGGTGAAGCTGTCGGGACGCTTGTCAACCGTGGAGAAGAGTAAACCGGTATGGCATTTCTAGGTGAGTACGGCATTTTCCGGTTGACCGATGACAGTCGTTAGGCTCCTTTTCTGTGGATACGTAACCCGAGAACCCTTCGAAGCATTCCGGATCGGGTACCGCAATCACACGAAACGAACCGTTCCTCCTACACGAGTCAGGTTTGGTTGCTGAGGGATTCAGGATCGAAAAATCTGGTCGAGGGTTTGTCGGATCGTCTGGCTGTCAAATCCTCTGTTCATCAAAAAGGCATGCAGCCTTCGCCGCCTGTAACGGTCATCTCCCTTGAGGAAGGGCAGTTTTTTCAATGCCGCATCGAGGCAATGGCTCGAGCTGTCATACTCACTGAGAACCTCTTCGATAACTTCTTCTGATACGCCTTTTCGGAGCAATTCATGTCTGAGTTTATAACGCCCCGAGGGTTTTTTTCTCGATTTGCTTCCTATGTAGTTCAACGCGAACGATCTGTCATCGAGCAGGCCGAGCTCATCGAGCCGCTCCAGGGTTTTAGCTATAGCTTCGGGGCTGAATTGCCGGCGTTCGAGTTTTGTGATGATTTCCTTGCGTGAATGTTCTCGGTTGCCGAGGTAGCGAATGGCAAGTTCGAAAGCCTTTTTGTCTGAGTTTTCGGTCATGGTGTTTCCCGTTTGTAACTAATGGCTTGTTAGGGGTGATGCCTGATAGCTTAATGGCAAAGCAATCAAACTATCTGCTTCTCGTATTTCCATTAACTACTACCGCTGTTATCCCAAAGTAACAACAACCGGAAAAATAATGGAACGACTGTCTTGCGGGGTTTTCAGGGTTTCAGGTTTTTGCTATATTCAAAGCCTTACATAATGATACTCTTTAGTAATTTTCGCCTCTTCAGATATTAGACGTTTTTTTCTATGAAAAACCTCTGGGAAGAAACTGGATTCGATACGACATTGGAATCACTGGAAGTTGATGCCCGACTGCCTCGAGAGCTCGCCGAACTTGTCTATGCCTCTCGCCTGCTGGGCAGAGAAAGCAGGCTTGTCATGCATGGAGGAGGTAATACGTCTGTAAAAAGTCAGCTGACCGATGTTCTCGGCTATAAAGTCAACGTGCTGTTTATAAAAGGAAGCGGAGTTGATCTGGCAGATGTTACAGCGTACGATTTTACACCGGTCAGAATTGAACCTCTCGACAAACTGATGCAAATGGTGCTGTCCGGTGAGAATCTGACCAATGAGGATCTCAAGAGATTTTCAAACAGGGAGCTCAAAAATTTTCTGTTCCTGAACCTTTTCAGTCTGACCGATCACATGGTCAAAAACGGTCTGACCCCTTCGATTGAAACCCTGCTCCATGCTTTTTTACCTCATAAATATATCTATCATACCCATTCTCAGGCTCTGCTGACGTTAACCAACCAGCCAAATGGAGAAAAGCTCTGTAGAGAGGTGTTTGGTGACCGGTTTGGTATTGTGCCATATATGAGGCCGGGCCTCGAGCTTGCCTGTTCTGCCGAACAAATCTATGCGGAAAACAGAGACGTGGAGGGTCTTGTGCTGCTGAAGCACGGATTGGTCACTTTTGGAGAGACATCCAAAAAAGCCTACGATCTGATGATCGGTGCAGTTTCAAAATTGGAAGATAGGATCGAGCAGGCGGAAAGAAACGTGTTCCCTTCAGTTGATTTGCCTGAAAAACTTCTTCCTGTCGAGAAAGTCGCTCCGGTAATCAGGGGTGCTTGTGCAATGGAAAAAGTACCTGAGAGTCGAGATTATGAAAGCTTTGTGCTTGATTTTCGGACTTCTCCGGAGATCATGGAATATGTCAACTGTGACGATCTTGAATCTCTGACCCGTAAGGGCAGCATGACGCCGGATTTCATTATCCGTACCAAAAATCTACCTTTGGTTCTCTCTGTTCCCGACGCGTCGGAACCTGAAAGGTTCCGGCAAGGCGTTCATGATGCTGTGGATGCATATAAAAAAGAGTATTCGGCTTACTTTACAAAACAACAACAGGCTTCCGGCATAAATGTCGATATGCTGGATCCGCTACCGAGAGTTGTTCTGGTTCCGGGGCTTGGGTTGTTTGGGCTCGGTAAAACACTCAAGGATGCCCGTACTACGGCTGATATCGCTACAAGTACGGCAGAAGCTGTGCTTCAGGCGGAATCGATCGGCTGTTTCGAATCTATCAGCGAACACGAGGTTTTCGGAATAGAGTACTGGGATATGGAGCAAGCCAAGGTGAAAAAAGTGCAACATGATGTTTTTGCCGGAAAAGTTGCCATGGTGACCGGTGCCGCAGGTGCTATTGGCTTGGCTACAGCCAAAGCGTTCAAGGATAGGGGGGCGGAAATCGCAATTCTCGATCTGGACGCCGAGAGTCTCGAAAAAGCAAAGAACAAACTGGGACCCGATACACTTGCCGTTGTCTGTGACGTTACCGACCGTTCATCCGTTTCGAGTGCATTTACAAAAATATGCCGTAAATTCGGAGGGGTCGATATCGTTGTTTCCAACGTTGGTGCTGCTATACAGGGAAGGATCGGCGAAGTCGCCGATGATGTGTTGAGAAAAAGTTTTGAACTGAATTTCTTTTCCCACCAGGCAATTTCACAAGAAGCTGTTGCGATCATGAAGCAGCAGGGCATGGGTGGAAACCTGCTGTACAACGTGTCAAAACAGGCAGTCAATCCCGGTCCGGATTTCGGGCCGTACGGTCTCCCCAAAGCAGCAACGCTTTTTCTTGTTCGTCAGTATGCCCTCGATCACGGTCGTGATGGTATCCGTGCGAACGGTATCAATGCGGACAGGATTCGCAGTGGACTGCTGAACGAGGATATGATTTCGTCACGCTCGAAAGCACGGGGACTCAGTGTCCGGGAGTATATGGCTGGTAACCTTCTCGAGCTCGAGGTTACGGCCGAAGATGTTGCCGATGCATTTATACACCTTGCACTCGAGAGAAAAACAACAGGTTCGATTACGACGGTGGATGGCGGTAACATTGCAGCTGCGCTGAGATAAGATTTCAAGAGTTTCTATCCATTAAAAAAACGCATAACAGGAGCATAAACTATGCCGGAAGTAGATCAGGTGAAACAGGAGAAAAATTACTTTACCGATGTACCGGTAGATACTCATGGTTTTTTTCTTAAAGGAGCAAGTGCTCTGGATTGGGGTATGAAAAACCGTTTGTCCAGGATTTTCAGGCCTGATACCGGAAAGACCGTCATGTTTGCGATCGATCACGGTTATTTTCAGGGGCCGACAACAGGACTCGAGCGGGTCGACCTCAATATAGTACCGCTTATGCAGTACTCGGATGCTATCATGTTGACGAGAGGCATTCTTCGGACTACCGTTCCTCCAACGTTGACCAAAGCGGTTGTCATGCGTAGCAGTGGCGGGCCAAGCATCCTCAAGGAGCTCTCCGATGAACAGATAGCCGTTGATATTGACGATGCGATCCGCATGAATGTCGCTGCCATCACTCTTCAGGTTTTTATCGGGGGTGAGTTCGAAACCCGCTCGATTCATAATATGACCAAACTTATCGATTGGGGTTACCGGTATGGTATTCCCGTTATGGCTGTAACCGCTGTCGGAAAGAATATGGTCCGTGATGCGAAGTATTTCCGTCTTGCTTGTAGAATGTGTGCCGAGCTTGGAGCTCAGATAGTCAAAACATACTACGTTCCTGAAGATTTCGATACCGTCGTATCATCGTGTCCTGTTCCAATCGTTATGGCCGGCGGTAAGAAGATTCCCGAACTCGATGCACTTACCATGTCTTATAGAGCGATTCAAGAAGGAGCAGCCGGGGTTGACATGGGAAGAAATATCTTTCAGAGCGAAGCTCCGGTGGCTATGATGAAAGCCGTGAATCGGATTGTTCATGAAAACTTGACGCCTGAAGAAGCATTTGACTATTTCAACAGCATCAAAGCTGAAGGGTAGGGAAAGGCGCAATCCAATGGGACGGTTTCATCGGGTATCGGCCGAAGTACGAACAGGAAAAGGCAGGTAATCCTGTTTTTTTACAATTCCTGCACTGAACGACGTATTATGAATGCAGAGGAGATAAAAGGTTTTTTTGCAGATCGCGACAAGCTCGACATGGATGATTACCTCACACTCGAGTATTACCTCGAGTGTGTCGGTGACATCGAAACAGCTTTGGCTCATTTTTGTAGTGAGCAGTCAACCGCTCAGTGGAGCAGGGTTGGCTTTGACGAGGATTTCAGGACGTTGTATGGCGCCAAGGTCCTCGATTGGCAGGTTCTCGAAGAGCTTGATGCGTTGAGCTATCCGGTGGAACACGCTGCTGTTGGGAAAATTCATGCATGCCGGGTTACCATAGCGCATCCTCATGGGAATTTTGGACCCAAGCTTCCCAACCTGATTACCGCTGTCTGCGGTGAAGGGACGTTTTTTACGCCGGGTATCCCGCTTGTCAAGCTGCTGGATATATCGTTTCCGGACAATTACCTCGCACAGTTCGAGGGGCCAAAGTTCGGTATCGATGGCATTCGCGATATGCTTGGGGCATATAACCGGCCTATTTTTTTCGGAGTCGTCAAGCCTAACATCGGGCTGCAGCCCGAGCATTTTGCCGAGATTGCCTATCAAAGCTGGCTTGGCGGTCTCGATATAGCAAAAGATGACGAGATGTTGGCGGATGTTCCCTGGTCAACGACCAGAAAGCGTACGAAACTTCTTGGCAAAGCACGGCTCAGGGCTGAAAAGGTGACCGGAGATAAAAAAATCTACCTCGCCAATATCACCGATGAGGTTGATAAAATGATCGAACAGCATGATATCGCTGTGGCAAATGGTGCAAATGCACTTCTTCTGAACGCTGTTCCCGTAGGACTGAGTGCTGTACGGATGCTGCGTAAACATACAAAAGTCCCCTTGATAGGGCATTTTCCTTTTATCGCGGCATTTACCCGTCTTAAAAAGTTCGGTGTTCATTCCAGAGTTGTAACCAAGTTGCAGCGTCTGGCAGGCCTCGATGCAATCATCATGCCGGGGTTTGGCAATCGTATGATGACTCCCGAACAGGAAGTTCGTGAAAATATCGAGGAGTGTCTCAATGAAATGGGAACGGTAAAACGTTCACTACCTGTTCCGGGCGGGAGTGATTCCGCGTTGACTCTCGAGAGCGTTTACCGGAAAGTCGGCAGTGTCGATTTCGGGTTTGTTCCGGGAAGAGGGATTTTCGGGCATCCAATGGGTCCTAAAGCAGGTGCGTCGAGTATTCGCCAAGCATGGGATGCCATCGAGAGTGGTCAGTCTCTTGATTGCTATGCGGATACTCATCCGGAGCTCATGGCAATGCTGGGGAAATAATAAGTCAAAATTCAAAAAATTAGAAGTCAAAAAGCAACACGTTCAATCCCCGATGATGTATGTTTTGACTCTTGAGTGCATATTTTTGGCTTTTGCCTTTTCACTTTTGACTTGACAGCTGTGGCAAAACTCTTCGATAAGGTTGCTATCATTACCGGTTCAACCAAAGGGATCGGCAAAGTCATCGCACAGGCGTTCGTACGGGAAGGTGCGAAGGTTGTTATCACTTCCAGCAGCAAGATCAATGTCGATACTGCACTGAATGATTTTCCCGAACAGAACGTTTTCGGTCACGTTTGCGATGTGTCGAACTGTGTGGAGCTTGAAAAGCTGGTTTCAGCGACTGTCGAGCGGTTTGGAAAACTCGATGTTTTTATCAACAACGCAGGAATATCCGACACGTTCTATAACATTACCGATAGTGACCCCGAGGACTGGGGACGTGTCGTAGATATTAACCTGAAGGGTACATATTATGGTACGAGGGCAGCCTTGAACTATTTTCTTGAAACCGGCAATTCAGGAAAAATCATCAACATGGCCGGTTCGGGTACCGATAAAAAATCGAATACTCCCTATATCAGCGCGTATGGTTCATCGAAAGCTGCAATAGCGAGATTTACTTTCGCTGTTGCGGAAGAATATAAAAACCATCCGGTTTCCATCATGTTGTTGCATCCGGGGCTCGTTCGTACAGAAATGATACGTTCCGGCCCGCAGACTCCTGAAATGAAGCGTCAGCAGGCAACATTTCAGACCATAGTCGATATTTTTTCCCAACCGCCTTCTGTGGCAGCATCATTGGCGGTGAAAATGGCCAGCGAAAAAGGCGGATGTAACAGTGGTGATTACCTTTCTGCACTCGATGGAAAGCGTAAAAAATGGCTTCTGTTTTCCTATCCATTTCGAAAACTGTTTCATAGAATCGATCGGACAAACTATTAGCGTACTGAACAAGCTGCTCGATGATGTGTGAAGACATATATCATATGTCCGTGTGAACGGGGAGAAAAAGGCAACGAAGGAAAGCTGATCGATAACATTCGTAGCTATCAAAAAAGGAGAGAGGATTGTGTTCAGGATCAAGGGGCTTATGGGATTTCTTCCAGTTTTTTTAGGCCTTGTGCTTTTTTTGCAAGGCTGCTATTCTTTTACAGGGGCATCGATACCTCCACATATCAAGACGGTTGCCGTGCCTACCTTCAAGGAGCAATCAGGGGCTGGTGTGGCTCAACTGAGTGCCGAGTTCACGGAAAAACTGATCGATACGATTGAATTGCAAAGTTCTTTGAGTATAGAGTCGGACATTAATAGGGCAGATGCCGTGCTTGAAGCGGCAATTGTGTCGTTCAGCGATGAACCGAGCCAGATTGGCAGCGAAACCGAACGTGCGATAACCAATAGGATTACGATTGTCGTCCGTGCATCATTCACCGACCGTGTGGAAAACAAAGCCTTTTTTACCAACACCCCGTTTACTGGATTCGATGATTACAATATCGGTGACTTTGCCGGAAAAGAAGAGGCGATCGATACGGTCGTCGACCAGATTGTCGATGACCTTTTTAACCGCATGATCTCTAATTGGTAGGTCGAGTGTGACTGGTACATGAGACAAAAAGTTATCTGCATAACGGGAGGCACGGACGGGATCGGACGCGCGGCGGCTTTACAGCTTGCGAGCAAAGGTTCAGTGGTTATTCTGCATGGCAGAAACGGTGATCGGCTTGAAAAGGTAAAAAGAGAGATCGCTTTACTTTCCGGAAATGCAAAGATCAGGAAAATTAAAGCCGATTTCAGTTCTCTCGATGAGGTTGCCGTAATGGCTGAAACACTGCTTGAAAGTGAGCAGTCAATAGATGTGCTGATCAATAATGCCGGTCTTTATAGAGCACGAAGGGAACTGACGGTCGATGGCTTTGAAACCACCTTTGCCGTGAACTATCTTGCTCATTTCCGCCTGACTCTTCTGCTGGAACCACTCCTGCTCAAAAGCAGAGCCCGTATTATCAATGTCAGTTCGGTCGATCATCTCAGTGCCGGTTTCGACTTCGGAAACATGCAGGGAGAGCGACATTATACGGGTTATGATGCCTATGCCTTCAGCAAGCTCTGTAACATCATGTTCACGGTCGAACATGCCGAACGGCTCGAGGGAACAGGGGTTACCGTCAATACCCTGGATCCCGGCATTCTTGCAACGAAGTTGCTTCATGCCGGATGGCCGCTTTCTGGAGAAGATCCGGCACGAGGTGGTGAGAGGTTGGCGTGGCTAGCACTTGCAAAGGATGTCGAGGCGATAACCGGCTGTTATTTCGAAAACGACCGACAGGTTTCATATTCTTCGCTTGTCGAGGATCGCCAATTACGCCAGGAACTTTGGGATATCAGTGAAAAGATGCTGGAGCCCAAGGGATGAAGAAAACGCCATTCTTCATCTATCGTTATTCATTTGTTTTCGTTTTCTGAACTATCTTCTTTCTTTTCACTATTCACTATCATTCCATGACAGTATCAGCGTCAAGTCCGGTCGGTATCTTTGATTCGGGTATTGGTGGGCTTACCGTGGTAAAAGCCATACAGTCTCTTCTGCCTTCGGAACGTATTATTTATTTCGGTGACACTGCACGTGTTCCTTATGGTTCGAAATCGCAAGTCACGATTCGCAAATACGCACAGGACGATACTGCGATTTTGATGAAGTATCAGCCGAAGATGATCATTGTTGCTTGCAATACCGTTTCAGCTCTTGCGCTCGATGTAGTCAAACAGGTTGGTAACGGTGTCCCGGTGCTGGGAGTATTGGAGGCCGGGGCTGCCCTTGCGGTTCAACACTCGCGTAACAACCGTATCGGGGTTATAGGAACCCGGGCGACTATCGCGTCGAATGCCTACTCGCTTGCCATCGGTTTGATCGAACCTGCTGTTGAAGTGTTTTCTTCGCCCTGTCCTTTGTTCGTTCCACTTGCAGAAGAAGGGTATATCGATCATCCTGCTTCACGTATGATAGCCCGGGAATATCTCGAGGGACTATTGGAACAGGGTGTCGATACTCTTGTTCTCGGGTGTACGCATTACCCGATACTCAGGAATTTGATAGAGGAAACCGTAGGACCGGATATCGCTATCATAGACTCTGCAGAAGCCATTGCTCTCAAGGCAAAAGAGGTGCTGGTTGAAAACAACCTGCTCAATGATTCCGCCAGTTCGGTTTTTCCTCATCTTCTTGTCAGCGATCTTCCCCAGAAGTTTAAAGCATTATGTGAACTTTTCCTTGGTCGTGATATTCCGGATGTGGAACTGGTCGACGTGTGAGAGAGGTTCAGGTGTGTAGGTAGTAGGGAATGGGTAATCGGTAATCGGTAATGGGTAATAGGGAATGGCGGAAAGTCATGTTGCACTCGATGCGGCATCCATGGTGACGCTCATTGGAAGATGGGTCCCCGGGTCTCGCTGCGCTTGCCCGAGGATGACAAGAGGGGAGAAGCCGTGCCGTTCCGCGGAATAGACGTTTAGATTACACAGGGATGGGGTGTAATCCTCTACGAAAGTCATGCCGCGCTCGATGCGGCATCCATGGTGACGTTCATTGGAAGATGGATCCCCGGGTCGCGCTGCGCGTGCCCGAGGATGACTTTTTTTTCTTTTCCGCAGCACTCAGCACTCAGCACCAGCACTCAGCATTTCTCAAACATTGAATCGGAATACAATGACGTCGCCGTCTTTGACAACGTATTCCTTTCCTTCGGAGCGCATTTTTCCAGCTTCCTTGGCTTTTTGTTCCGAGCCGCAGGAAATCATGTCGTCATAGGCGATGACTTCAGCGCGGATGAACCCTTTTTCAAAATCGGTATGAATCACTCCTGCAGCTTCGGGAGCTGCAGCACCCTTGCGTATGGTCCAGGCACGGACTTCTTTTTCCCCTGCTGTAAAGTAGGTGTGCAAACCAAGCAAATCATAAGCGGTCCGAATGATACGGTCGAGGCCCGACATTTCCAATCCGAGGCTTTCCAGGAACTCCGGTCTGTCTTCTTCTGGCAGTTCTGCGATTTCAGCTTCGGTTTTAGCGCTGATGATGAGCATTTTTGCATCTTCTTTTTCAGCGATTTCGGCTACCTTAGCAGTGAAACTGTTCCCCTCGGGGAGATCGCCGTCGGAAACGTTGGCAGCATACAGCACGGGTTTGGCCGAGAGTAGAAAAAACTGATTGCCGAGAAGTTTTTCTTCGTCGGTTTCCAGAAGCAAGCGTGCCGGAGTGCCATTCCCTAAGCCATCGATGAGCTTTTCGGCGAGGTCTACGGCAGGCAGAAGTTCTTTTTCCTTTTTGGCGTTTTTCTTCAGTTTGTCCAGTCGTTTTTCCATGCTTTCAAGATCGGCAAGGATCAGCTCGGTTTCGATGGTGGCAATATCATCAGCAGGGTCTACCTTGCCATGGACATGGATGACGTTGGTATCTTCGAAACATCGTACAACATGAACAATTGCGTCAACCTCCCTTATATGTGACAGGAACTGGTTGCCGAGTCCTTCTCCTTTACTCGCGCCCCGAACAAGCCCTGCGATATCTACCAGTTCGATGGTTGCAGGAATGATTGTCGATGTTTTGGCTATTTCGGAAAGCTGTTGAAGTCTTTTGTCAGGAACAAGCACCATGCCTACGTTGGGATCGATGGTACAGAATGGATAATTCTCAGCTTCAGCCTGTTTGGCTGTTATAGCATTGAAAAGCGTTGATTTACCGACATTGGGCAACCCGACTATTCCGCAACGTAAAGCCATAAGTAATGAAAAAAGTTATAGGTAGTGGTTATGGAACCATATATGATGGGCCTTTGAAATAATCAATATATTTGCAAAAAGCAAAATTTTTTTATAGAATAGCAGGCTAACTCAAAATGTTTTGGATATCACAAGCGGAACAAGAAAAATTATCGTTGCAATAGACGGTCCTGCCGCTTCAGGTAAAAGCACTACGGCACGTTTGTTGGCCAAAAAACTGGGATATACCTATATCGATACGGGAGCGATGTACCGTTCGGTAACCCTCAAGGCTCTTGAGGCTGGATTGCTGGAACATTTGCATGATCATCCCGATGATGCGGCATCACTGCTCGAAGATATCGGTATCGCTTTTGATGGTGAACGTGTATTGCTCGACGGCCGGGATGTGACCGGAGCTATCAGAGATAACAGGGTTTCCCGTCATGTAAGTTTTGTCAGCTCGTTGAAACCGGTGCGTGATGCGCTCAAGCAGATGCAAAGAGTTATGGGAGAGAGACGTGGGGTGGTCATGGATGGCAGAGATATTGGAACAGTTGTTTTTCCCGATGCCGAGTTGAAAATTTTCCTTGTTGCCGATGCTTCGGAGAGGGCTAACCGTCGTTATGCAGAACTGATTCAGAAAAGCGGAGGCTGTAACAATATTCCCTCGGTAGAAGAACTTGAGCAGGAAATCCTGCTGCGTGACAGAAGCGATGCCGAGAGGACACATGCACCGCTGAAAAAACATCGGGATGCTGTCGAGGTTGATACGTCCGGTCTTACAATAGATGAGCAAGTCGCTCTGGTATACAATCTTGCTTTGGAAAAAACAGCCGTATAGAACGGCTTCATATTTGTTAACCATAAAACCTTTCGCTGGTATCTCTCGAGGCGAAGGGCAACATTCACAAGAGAGGAAGGAAACAATTAATGTCAGAAACGCAAACAATCGAACAACAGAAGGCAACGGAAACAAACCCTAAAAACCACCGGGTAAAATTTTTCGCGAATTACGAACCTTCGGAACTCGATCAAATGGAGCAGCTCTATTCGAGCACGCTCAACGAGATCACGGAGGAAGAGATCGTCAAAGGAACCATTGTCGCGATTTCGAACAAAGATGTCACCATCGACGTTGGTTTCAAGTCCGAGGGTATCGTATCGAAGCTCGAGTTCAAGGATGAAGAAGAGCTGAAAGTCGGGGACGAGGTTGAGGTATATCTCGAGAATATCGAAGACAAGATGGGACAGCTTATTCTGTCGAAACGAAAAGCCGATGTTCTCAGGATCTGGGATAAGATATACGATTCGATCGAGAACGACACCATTATAAACGGAAAGATCGTCAACCGCGTGAAAGGTGGAATGACCGTTTCGCTCTCGGGAGTCGAAGCATTTCTTCCCGGTTCACAGATCGATGTCAAGCCGGTTCGGGACTTCGATGCTCTTGTCGGACAGACCATGGACTTCAGAGTTGTCAAGATCAATCCGGTCACTCAGAATATCGTTGTCAGTCACAAGGTGATTCTTGAAGAAGAGTATGCTGCAAAACGCGAAGAGATGCTGGCCAACATCAAGGTCGGTATGGTGCTCGAAGGTACGGTGAAAAACATCACCGATTTCGGTATCTTTGTCGATCTCGGAGGCCTTGACGGTCTTGTGCATATTACCGATATCACCTGGGGCAGGATCAACCATCCGTCGGAAGTTGTTGAACTTGATCAGCCGATCAAGGTTGTCGTTGTCGGTTTTGACGAAGAAACCAAAAGGGTTTCTCTCGGCATGAAGCAGCTCGAGCCTCATCCGTGGGAAAACATCGAAATAAAATATCCTGTCGGCATCAAGACAAACGGCCGTGTCGTATCGATTACGGATTACGGTGCATTTGTCGAAATTGAAAAAGGTATCGAAGGTCTTGTTCACATCTCTGAGATGAGCTGGACACAGCATATCAAGCACCCGAGCCAGTTTGTCTCCCTCGGTCAGGAAGTGGAATGTGTCATTCTCAATATCGATAAAGAGCACACAAAACTTTCGCTTTCAATGAAACGAGTCAACGAGGATCCCTGGATTGCGTTGTCGGAGAAGTATGTCGAAGGTTCGATTCACAAAGGTACGGTCAGCAATATTACCGACTTCGGTGTTTTTGTTGAGCTTGAACCAGGAGTCGATGGGCTTGTACACATTTCCGACCTTTCATGGACCAAGAAAATTCGTCATCCAAGCGAACTGGTGAAGAAGAATCAGGAACTCGAGGTAAAAGTGCTGAAATTCGATGTGAACGCTCGTCGTATAGCACTTGGTCACAAGCAGATCAATCCTGATCCATGGGATGAATTCGAGCAGAAGTATGCTGTCGGTTCGGAGTGTGCCGGTACGATATCCCAGATCATCGAGAAAGGTGTTATCGTTATTCTGCCGGGAGATGTTGATGGCTTCGTTCCAGTGTCTCATCTGCTCCAGGGTGGTGTAAAGGATATCCATAGTTCCTTCAAGGTTGAAGATGAGTTACCGCTTCGTGTGATAGAGTTTGACAAGGAGAACAAGCGGATCATTCTTTCGGCGCTCGAGTATTTCAAAGACAAGAGCAAGGAAGAGATCGAAGAGTATCTGAAGGCTCATCCAAACGAAAAGAAAGAGATTGAAGATGCCAGTGCAGAACTGGAATCGCAATCACAAGCAGAAGGGAAAAAAAGTGGCGAATAAAGGTATTCGTCTGAAACACTGAATGAAAAAAGCCTCTTCCGGATTGCCGGAAGAGGCTTTTTTGCATATGACGAAAAAGGAATCGGGCAGTGACAGAGTTACGTCATACATCTTTCAGGTATCTATACCGATGGATCCCCGGGTCGCGCTTCGCTTGCCCGAGGATGACGGGGCGGGGGGGCAATGCCGTCCGTGAAAGAGACGCTCAATACCCGTAACTTCTCAGCATTATTTTTTTCTTTCTCCAGTCGGGTCTGACCTTCACGAACAGCTCCAGGAAGACAGGTCTACCGAGAAGCTCCTCGATATCTTTTCTTGCCGCCATACCGAGTTTCTTGAGAGCCGCTCCTTTTTTTCCGATAAGAATATATTTCTGGGAATCGCGTTCAACGATGATCGAGCTACGGATTACATCCTTTTTCGCCGGTGTGTTCTCATGTTGTTCTTTGAATTCATCGATGACAACTTCTGTTGCGTACGGTATTTCCTGCCCGTATTGCAGAAACACTTTTTCGCGAATAATTTCACTGACGAAAAAACGCTCAGGAGCGATGCTGAGGATATCGTCAGGGTAAAGTGGTGCATCGAGCGGTAAGAAATGTCGTAAACAATCGACAAGTGTATCAGTTGCTGTTCCATGCAGAGCCGAAATTGCCAGTGCTTTTTGCGGTTGCCAACGATCCTGGATAATGTGCAGTGCCTCTTTCCGCTCTGTTGCGTTAAGGACGTCGGACTTGTTCAAGGCCATGATCACCGGCTTTTTTGTCTCTTTGAGCCATTTTTCAAAAAGCATGTTGGTGAATGCACGATCAAACAGCTCGGGTCTTTTGCATGCTGGAATCAGAGCAATGAGTGCATCCGCTTCGTTGAGGGTCGTTCGAGTTGTTTTCAGCATCGATTCATGCAATTTCTGCATGGGAGTCATGATGCCGGGGGTGTCGAGAAAAATTATCTGGCAATGATCATTATGGTAGATTCCGGTTATTTTTTTTCTTGTGGTTTGCGGCTTTGGTGTTACTATGGATAGTTTATGCTTGAGAAGCTTATTGAGCAGGGTTGACTTGCCTGCGTTCGGCGGACCGACAATAGCGGCGTACCCGCATGCAAAAACTGTTGTATTCGGCATGAATGATGGTTTGAATGCATGTTGAATGGTTATACTATACTAAAATTTATGGTAATGGAGGTAATAATAGGGAGTGGGAATTAGGGGAATAGGTAGTAGGTGGTTGTGGTAGTGGGAATAGAGAGTGGGGGTGGTGGATTTTTATCATTTCGATGTGCAATGCGGGGATCCATGAAGCTTCATGGAACAGTATAGATGGAAAATGGGCCATCTTGTGTTCATGACAAGAATAGTGAAAAAGGTGAAATGGCTTGCTTGAAGAGCATATCAAATTTGGCTCTTGTTTTTGAATGAAGCATTCAAAAGTTAGATGAATCAACAATATTTCGACTTATTATCTCGGGAACGATATGATTAATCGCTATAACAAACTTGATATATGGTTGTTTGGTTTCATGGTGTGCCTTGTGATTTTCGGGCTTCTTGCAATATATAGTGCCAGCAATGGGGTTGGGACAATCGATTTATTTTATAAACAGCTTATATGGTTTGGGATAGGTTTGGCCGTCATGGCCATTGTTTATTATATCGACTGCCGGAAGATTATGGAGTACTCTTATTTTTTATATCTGTCAGGTTTATTTTTGCTGATATTGGTCTTGTTTTTTGGAACAAAAGTTTCAGGTGCTACAAGTTGGCTGAGAATAGGATTTGTCGGTATACAGCCATCGGAAATAGCAAAAGTAACCACTATTCTTGCTCTCGCAAGATATCTCTCGAATGACAATACAGATATAACCTCTCGTAATGATGTGCTGCTGGCTATCGCCATTGCTGTGATACCTGCGGGACTGGTCTTGCTTCAACCTGATATGGGGACGACGTTGACCTATCTTTCATTTATCTTTCCTGTAATGATTATGGCAGGTTTCAATGTGTATTATCTTCTTTTGATGATAATTCCTTTTCTTCTTACCGTCATTGGTTTTTTTAACATATATATGCTGGTTGCGCTTACTATAATTGTTTTTGTACTACTTGTTTTTATCCGTAAGGGATTTCATTTTTCTCAGGTCATTGTTTCCCTTTCTGGTTTGGCAGGCGGACTTTTCACATATCGTTTTGCTGCAGATATTCTACAACCTCATCAAATGAAGCGTATCCAGACCTTTCTTGACCCTATGTCAGACCCCCTGGGGGCGGGTTACAATGCACTGCAAGCAAAAATTGCGATTGGCTCGGGTGGAATGTTTGGAAAGGGTTTTCTTGAAGGAACACAAACGCAACTACGTTTTATTCCGGCACAATGGACAGATTTTATTTTCTGTGTGATTGGCGAAGAGATGGGCTTACTTGGTAGTATAGTGTTGCTGAGTCTTTTTCTCGCTCTTTTTCTGAGGATGCTCTGGCTAGTCAGTGTTATCAAGAATAAGTTTGTCGAGCTTACGCTTGTCGGTTTTGTTTCTCTGTGGCTGGTTCATGTGATGATCAATGTCGGTATGACCATCGGCCTTTTTCCTGTTATAGGAGTTCCATTACCTTTTCTTTCTTACGGCGGTTCATCACTTCTGGGTAATATGGTTATGGTGGGTTTAGCCTTGAACTTTTTCAGAAACAAAAGAAATTTGGGGTATTGAGATAGAATCGCTGAGTGGATGGATAGCCCACTTGCTGTTCGGACGTCATTTAATAAAAGTAAGAAGGTAAAAGGGTAGAAGGGGGATGGGTATAGTAGGTAATGGGGAATAGGGAATGGATGTGGATGTTGGCGGGAAGTCATGCCGCACTCGATGCGGCATCCATGGAGAGAAACAGGGACGCTCATGGAGCTCCGGGTCAAGCCCGAGGATGACAAGAAAAGGGACGTTACTACCGATTGCCTGTATATAATACGAGAGGCTGCCTTTTCGAGGCAACCTCTCGTGTTTACTATAAAGGAACAGGTGCTATGAAGGAAGGACTTTATTTTATTTTATAGACAAATCTCTTGCCGCCTTTACCTGACGGAATGCGTTCGATTTCATCGTCTGCAATACCGTATTTATTGAACCAAAGGCTGACAGCTGTTCCTTTCGTGTTCAAGGCGTCCGCAATTTCTTTGGGTTTGAATGCTTGTGATGGATTGGTGCGCAAGAGTTCCTTGATTGCTTCACCGAGCTGGCCTCTGCCATATTTGGTATATCCTCCTTTCGCTGTTGTTGCCTCGGTACCGGATTCAAGCCTTGAAAGGTTTTGGTCCAACTTTTTTATGATAACAGTAAGCTCGTCTTGTATTGGTCGAATTCTTTCTTCATATTCGCATTGTATTTGCGTAATAGATTCCTGTAGTTCTTTCTTTTTTTCAACGAGTGACTGAAACTGATCGATCTTCTGGATAAAAAGATCATATTTGTCGGGAGCTGCTACATCTCTTTTGTTGATGTTCATTTCGTGCGCCTTTAGTGTTGTTTTTTTGATATAATTGTGCTCACACATCACTAATATAAAAGAAATGAAATGTGTAAGCAATATATTTGTTGTTTTTTGTGATTCGAGCGTTACTGACTATCTCAAAAAATGAAGAAAATGACATGGTTGAGAAAAAATAAGTTATTAAAAGATAGTAAGATGAGTTCTTTCTGAAAGAGATTGTTTGTTTCTTTTTTCTTTCATGAATTAATTGAATGATCGAAGAAATCAAATAATGGATAATACATAGTATCGTTTTCTGTGCTGTAAAATATATGTGTGTGCATGCTTCTTGATTGTTGTTTTTGATCGTTTTACGAAGCTTGTGATTTCGAGTGGATTATGAAAAAAAAACGTGTTTATGTAAAGACGCTTGGTTGTAAGCTAAACTATGCTGAAACATCGGCAATACTGGAAAGTTTTGTTCAGAACGGTTGGCAAATATCATCTGGAAATGAAGAGCCGGATCTTGTAATTATACATACTTGTGCGGTCACAGGGCAAGCTGCTCAAAAGTCGAGACAACACATTAGAAAGATGATTAAAAAGTATCCGAAGAGCAGGATTGCTGCTATTGGATGCTATGCTCAGCTAAATCCTGAACGTTTGGAGAATATTCATGGCGTTGATGTGATTCTCGGTTCTGAAGAGAAGTTCAACGTTCAAAAATATATAACAGATTGTCGTAAAGCTGTCTACATCGATGCAGCTTCTCCTTGGGATATAAAAGAGGCTGCACCGGCACATTCTCTGGTATATGACAAGAATTTAGGGAGGACCAGGGCGTTTCTGAAAATTCAGGACGGCTGTGATTATGGGTGTGCATATTGTACCATTCCCCTGGCACGGGGACGGTCACGATCCGTGCCTTTGAATAGAGTGATTGCCGATGCTGTAACACTTGCAGAGGCAGGATATCGAGAAATTGTACTCACAGGTGTCAATATTGCCGATTATCATAGCGGTTCGGCTACCATCGTTGAATTGCTTCATGAATTGGAGTCTGTCGATGTCGGCAGGATCAGGATAAGCTCCATCGAGCCTGATATTCTGAGTGACAGGTTGATAGGCGTGGTTGCTTCTTCGTCGAAGATCATGCCTCACTTTCATCTTCCCCTTCAGTCAGGTTCGGACACTATTCTCATTGCCATGCGGCGTCGCTATACAACAGCGGGTTATCGGGAACGTTTTCTGAAGGCTGTCGAAGCGATACCCGGCTGTGCGATAGGTGCGGATGTTATCACCGGGTATCCAGGCGAGGCTGAGGCAGATTTTCAGGCCACCTTCAGGTTTCTGGAAACTCTTCCTGCTGCGTACCTGCATGTTTTTCCATGTTCTCTCAGGCCTGGGACGACGCTTGCCCGGCAGATATCTTCAGGTGTGTGTAAGAAGGTCCATGCTGAGACTGCTCGTTCAAGAAGTAGGCTTCTTCTTGATCTCGCTGAAAAAAAACAGCGGGAGTTTACCTCTCGATATGTAGGAAAGACCCTCGATGTGCTGCTCGAGGGGCTTGAAACTGCAACAAGCGGAAGCACTGTCTTTTCCGGATATTCCGAAAATTATTTACGAGTGAGCGTCAAAGAAAATGACAGTTGTGACCCTGTGGAGTTTGTTGGACGTAGCAGGACTGTTTTGATCGAAAGTATGGGAGAGGATTTGATTTTAGAAGGTAGATTTGTAACTTAGTAGCCTTTTGCCAGGAATATCTGCGTTTCGCTGAGAGGTTTGTTCTGTAACTTGTTAACCTGTCTAAATAATTACTCCAATGGCTATTAAATCACGTATCCGTACTATTCCCGATTATCCCAAGAAAGGAATCATGTTTCGTGACATTACCACTCTTCTTAAGGATCCGGTAGGTTTCAGGCTTGTGATTGACCAGTTCACACAGCACTACCTCGAAAACGGGGTTGATTTTGATATGATCGTAGGCATGGAGGCAAGAGGTTTTATCATTGGAGGAGCGCTTTCCTACACTCTCGGCAAGGGATTTGTTCCGATCAGAAAGCCGGGTAAGCTTCCCGGAGAGGTCGTCGATCAGGAGTATCAGCTTGAATATGGTACGGACAAGGTTGAAATGCATATCGACGCTTTTGAAAAAGGTACCCGTGTTTTGCTTGTTGATGATCTTCTTGCTACCGGAGGAACCGCGTTTGCTGGAGGTGCTCTTGTCGAGAAGGTTGGCGGTGTTATAGCGGAGATGGCGTTTATCGTTAACCTTCCAGACATTGGCGGACAGAAAAAACTTGAAGGCAAAGGCTACAACCTGTTCTGTCTTACAGAGTTTGAAGGGGAATAGAAATATGAAATATCTTTGGTTACGCTCTTTGTTCTTCTTTGTTATTGCATTTGTAGTACTATCCTTCGGGTTCAGTGCGGACCTTTTTGCTTCTGAGGTTACAGCTGCTGGACATGAGGTTGCGGGTCACGTAGTTGAAGAGGTTATGCACCTTCCTCCGGTATGGATGGTTATTCCCTTCGTTATTTTGCTTCTGATGATCGCTACCGGACCTTTGTTTTATCATCATTTCTGGGAGCATCATTACCCGAAGGTTGCTGTGGGACTGGGGGCGATCGTTGCCGTTTTCTACGGCTTTTTCATGGATCACGGTACGCATGCTTTATTGCATACTCTTGAAGAGTACATCTCGTTCATCGCTCTCATTTCATCGCTTTTTATTGCATCTGGAGGAATTCTCATCAAAATCGGGAGTCGTGGCCGGCCGCTTGTGAATGGGGGGTTGCTCTTTTTTGGAGCTATTCTTGCAGACATTATCGGTACAACAGGAGCGTCCATGCTGCTGATCCGGCCGTATATGCGTATCAATGAAGGGCGTCTGAAGCCTTTTCATATCGTATTCTTCATCTTTCTGGTCAGCAATATCGGAGGAGGTTTGACTCCAATCGGTGATCCACCTCTTTTCCTCGGTTTTCTCAAGGGGGTTCCGTTTTTCTGGATATTGAAAGAGGTATGGCATATCTGGCTGGTGACGATACTCGTTTTGCTCGGGATCTTCATGGTGATGGATACCATGGCCGGAAAAGGAACCGTGCCTGACGGGTTTGAGCAGCAGACCGGAAAAGCTCTTGAAATAAAGGGAGCCCGGAGCTTTATTTTTCTTGCGATAATCATTGTGGCAGTGTTTATGGATCCGGCTGTCATATCGGGTTTTCCAAGCCTTCAGCATATGCTTCACGTGCCTTTCGGAATCCGTGAAGTCATTATGTTTGCCGTAGCGTTTGCTGCATACAAAACGGCCGATCAGGAAGCGATGAAAGGTAACGAATTCAATTTTGAACCGATAAAGGAAGTGGCTTTTCTCTTCATCGGGATTTTTGCCACCATGATTCCTGCTCTCGAGCTTATTGGGGCGTATGCCGAGTCACACGCGGCTGAATTTTCTGTTTCACGCTTTTACTGGCTTACCGGATCCTTGTCGGGGGTGCTTGACAATGCGCCGACGTATCTGAACTTTCTTGCAGGTTCAATGGGTAAATTCGGATCGGATATTGGGTCTGTCGAGGCTGTTCGCAGCTTCGCCGACGGTATTCCTTCCCCCATTGCGTCCGATGTTCCTTCGGATGTGTATCTTCTTGGCATATCTGTAGCGGCTGTATTTTTCGGTGCGATAACCTATATCGGTAATGCGCCGAACTTTATGGTTAAAAATATAGCAGAACAAGCCGATGTAGATGTCCCGAGTTTTGTCGAGTATGTCTACAAGTATTCTTTGCCTATACTGATTCCTGTGTTTACAGTCATATGGTTCGTTTTTTTCAATTTTTAAATTGCTGTAAAGACTGAAGGGCAAGGCAAAAGAATTGGACTGGTGAATTGAGTTCTTGCTTGCGAACAATGAGTATGCCCTGTGTAATATGGTGTTGTTACACAGAGCATACTCGGAGCAGACAAAAGAAAAATATCTAACCTAATACCTACACTTATGAAAGGGTTTGTCCAGTCAATACATGATGGTGAAAAAGGGATGATTTTCAGGAATTCGGTCTACCTGCCTTTTCACCTTGAATTGCTCAGTGTTTGGATCGGAAAGGAAATGTCACTTCTTGCCGTGCCTGATCTTTTGACCGACTTCAGTGAGGGGAATGGCCATTTGGCTGTCCGTGAAGGTGAGCAGTATACCAACCTTGTCTTTAAAAAAGGGGGGGACCTCCGTAAAGAACTCGGTCGAAGCAAAGGGCATATCATCCTGCAGGCGGCAGAAAAAGGGGCGAATATTTTTGATGAAGAAAACAGGCACTACATCAAGGTCTGTTTTTCGAACAGACATACTCTTGATTTCGAACTGGTTGAAGACCCGTTTTATTTATAGCAAAAAATGGAGACGAGGAAGGCATGTTTTAAAACACACGGTTAAGGCCTTCCTCTCTCTTCTCTTGGTACATCCCCTGCTCTTTATCCCTTTCCTCACTGTCTTTTGTATACAGGCTATTCCGTTCCTGCTTTAATGGGTGGCATGTTTCACAGTCAAACCTTGAGGCTCTGGCTTACTGCATGCTTGAACTCTTTGGATATCTTGAACGTGGGGACGTTCTTGGCGTCAACTGAAACCTTTTCACCGGTACGGGGGTTGCGTGCCTGTCTTTGGTTTTTATAACGAATATTGAACGATCCAAACCCTCTTATCTCGATTCTTTTTCCGGTTTTCAATGAATCGATGATGCTTTCAAAAAGACAATCAACCACTGATTCCGTTTCATGCTTGGTCAGTCCGGTTCTGTGAGAGATGGTATTAACGAGATCTGCTTTTGTCGTTGTGTTTCCCATGGCGCTTAAGTTCTAAGGTTAGATAACGTTACCAATATTTATTGTAACCACATTCTTACTGCAACAATTCCTACAAATACAGCAAAAATTTTTCGAAGTACCTCATTTGACAGGGAGGTCGCTATTTTCGCTCCCAGAAATGCTCCGGCAAAAAGCCCCAACGCAATAAGAAGGCCAAACAAGATATGCTCAGGTGTTATTTTTCCCGCTCGATAATACTCCAATACGCCAAGAAGGCCGACAGGAAGAAGAAGTGCTATCAAGGATGTTGCGTTTGCTGTATGCTGGGTAAAGCCCATGACCAGCACGAGTACAGGTACGATGATCAGGCCACCACCTATGCCGAACATGCCGGAAAGCACCCCTGCCGCCAATCCTGTAAGTAACATCCAGACTATCTGCATGACCTGTTTTCTCGTTGAAAAATTTTTGGTTGAGTACTTATGAGGCGGATGCCATGCCGCCCCCCGCTTCTATGATCGCGTCTATTTCTTCGCTGTTAAGAATTTCTTTTTCAATCAGGGCCGTAGCGAGTGCATCGAGGAGATTCTTTTTTTCGGAAAGAATCCGTTTCGCATTTTCCATGCATTCCATCACGATATTGCGTACCTCCACATCGATCTGCAAAGCGGTTTCTTCGCTATACTCTCGAACGTGAGAATAATCTTTGCCAAGAAATACCTCCTTGTGGCCGTTTCCATAATTAATCGGTCCAAGTTTTTCGCTCATTCCCCAGTTGCGAACCATTTTTCTTGCAATTTCCGTGGCACGTTCTATATCGTTTTCCGCCCCGGTACTGGTCTGGTTGAAGATAAGCTTTTCGGCCGCTCTTCCGCCAAGAGCATAGGTTATCATGGCAATCAGGTTGTCCCGATCCTGTGTATATCGATCCTCTTCAGGAAGGTAGGCGGTCTGCCCCAGAGAACGTCCTCTGGGTATGATGGTTACTTTGTGAATCGGGTCGGAACCTTTGGTGAACTTTGCCACAAGTACATGGCCCGACTCATGATAAGCCGTGATTTTTTTCTGCTCTTCGGAGATGTACATGCTTCTTCGTTCAGGGCCCATCAGTATCTTATCTCTGGCTTCTTCGAAATTATCCACAGAAATATCCTTGCGGCCTCCGCGGGATGCAAGAAGAGCGGCTTCGTTGATAAGGTTTGCAAGATCGGCTCCTGAAAAACCAGGGGTGCTCTGCGCTATTTTTTCGATATCGACACCATTCGCAAGAGGGGTTTTACGAGAGTGAATCTTCAGTATTGCGACTCTGCCGCGAATGTCGGGTTTGTCTATCGTGACCTGACGATCGAACCTGCCCGGTCTCAGCAATGCCGTATCCAGAACATCCGGCCTGTTCGTCGCTGCAATCAGAATGACATTGTCTTTGGTGGTGAAGCCGTCCATTTCCACCAGGAGCTGGTTGAGGGTTTGTTCGCGTTCATCGTGCCCACCGCCAAGTCCTGCTCCGCGGCTTCTTCCTACCGCATCGATTTCGTCGATGAAGACGATACAAGGGGCGTTTTTCTTCGCCGTTTCAAACAGGTCACGGACCCTGGCTGCTCCGACTCCGACAAACATTTCGACAAAGTCCGCACCGGATATGGAAAAAAACGGAACCTTCGCCTCTCCGGCAATGGCTTTGGCAAGGAGCGTTTTACCGGTACCCGGAGGTCCAAGAAGGAGAACACCCTTGGGAATCTTTCCGCCTATCTGCTGATAACGTTCCGGGCTCATGAGGAAATCGACCGTTTCTTTCAGTTCCTCGACAGCTTCGTCAACACCTGCCACATCTTTGAACGTGGTCTTGACGTCGAAATCACTCATCAGTTTGGCTCTGCTTTTGCCAAAAGCGAAAATATTTTTCTGAACTCCGCCATTCTGCATGGACATGCGACGGAAAATGAAAAAATAGATAGCAGCGAAAATAAGCCACGGCGCAAGTAAAATAAGGAAGTTGTTGAAGTCATTGGTGCTTTCGCGAACCTTGACTTCAATGCCTTTTTCGGCGAGGATGTCTGCTTGTTCAATCGAAAACTCCGGAATTCTGGTGAAAAACCGGTCAACTTGCATTGCAGTGCCATCGATCAGCTGAAGTGTTGCCGGACTTTTCAACACACCTCGTAATAAAGCGGATTTATCGGGAGCGGTTTCAATTGTCAGTGAGACGAGCTGATCCTGACCAAGCACTTTACGGTATTCATTGTAGGAGATTTCCCTCGAATCATCCTGGACAAAAAACCTCTGAAAAACAAAAATGAAAACAAGGAACAGCATGATGTAGATCAATATCCTCGGGAATCGTTCTTTCGAGCCTTCTGCGTTTCCTCCGCTTCCAAACCATCCTCCGGATTCCGGAGTCTGATCTTTCACTGGCTTGAATTTGTTTGGCGTTTGACGCTTTTTGCTCTCTTTATCGGCCATTTGTATCGGTATTCTGTTGAAATGTCAAGGTAACTTGTCTTTTTTAAAGTAATTAAAAGTACAACTCTGTCCGAACATTAAAAGTTTATTTCGATATATCCATTTACGTGATTCCATGCAAACTAAATTTCACACATTGTGCCGAACACGAATTAGCATGAATTTTCACGAAGTAAAAAAAAGAATCGGTTCATTGCAGACCGGTTTACATCGAATCGACAGCGCACAAGGGCTTCAGTCGGTACAAAGCTGAGATTTTTCGAAAATCAAGGACGGTGAAGCCAATTACGGCAAAAAATTTTTTTTGAATTGGAAATACATCACTACCGTAATCGGCGATACTTCTTTCGCCGGTTTTGAAACAGCGGTTTCATCATCGATGCACGAAAGCCGAACTTCCGGTGAATTGTTGTTTAAGCTCAAGCTGAAAACCAATTCGCTGATTCATTCAATTCGTGTTTATTCGTGCAAATTCGTGGACTGAATGTTACTCTAATAGCTTAAAGTTGTTAAAGCTTTGTACAATCCGTGGACTACAATGTTTTTTCGAGGGCCGGTGACAGATCCCACTGTATTGTGCGCTATAGGAATAACAGGGACTTTTTTTTAAATTCCTTGCCTTTACATACCGGAAAACATTACATCGGGACGCTCTGTAACACGAATCGATATGGAGGTGCTCCCAAGTCAATAGTATTATAGTTTAACGTCATTATGCAAACAACTCCAGGTCAGCGGGTAAGAACGAGATTTGCTCCATCGCCCACAGGGTATCTCCATGTAGGTGGATTGCGTACAGCTCTCTATAACTATCTCTATGCGAGAAAAATGAACGGCGACTTCATTGTGAGAATCGAAGACACCGATCAGGCAAGAAAAGTCGAGGGCGCCGATAAGAGTTTGATGAATACGCTTGCAATGACCGGTATTGTCGCCGATGAAAGTTTTGTGCATGGAGGCAATTTTGGGCCATACGTGCAGTCCGAAAGGCTTGGTATCTATCAGCAGTTCTGTCAGCAGCTTCTGGATCAGAAAAACGCATATTATTGTTTTTCAACAGCCGATGAGCTGGAAGAAAACCGTAAGCTTCAGATGAAACAGGGGTTGCAGCCGAAATATAACCGTAAATGGCTCCCTGAAAGTATGGGGGGATCGATGCCTGAAACCGAGATCAAAAAAAAACTGGATGACGGTGTGCCTTATGTGGTTCGTATGAAAGTGCCGGACTATATTTCCATCATGTTCGATGATATTGTTCGTGGGCCGGTCGAATTTGATTCTGCGACTGTTGACGATCAGGTTCTCATGAAGTCGGATGGCTTTCCTACCTATCATTTCGCAAGCGTGATCGATGATCATCTCATGGAAATCAGTCATGTTATCCGGGGCGAAGAGTGGCTTTCTTCAATGCCTAAACATCTTTTGCTGTATGAATTTTTCAATTGGGAGCCGCCCAAAGCAGCCCATTTGCCTCTCTTGCTCAATCCTGACCGTTCCAAGCTCAGCAAACGGCAGGGAGATGTAGCGGTTGAGGACTTCATCAAGAAGGGCTACAGCCCCGAGGCAATCGTTAACTTCGTGGCTCTTCTTGGATGGAACGAAGGTGATGGCTGCGAGAGAGAGGTATACAGCCTCGATGAGCTCGAGCAGACCTTCAGCCTCGAAAGAGTTGGAAAAGCCGGTGCTGTGTTCAACGTGGAAAAGCTTGGTTGGATTGAAAAACAGTATATCAAGGCCCGTCCTCAGGAGGAGATCATACGTGCTATCACACCTTTGTTACAGGCTGAGCTGGAGAAAAAGAGTACCGACATGAATGTCGATCGGATTGCAAGTGAAGAGTACCTCGCTCAGGTCGTAGAGCTGATGAGGGAACGGGTCAATTTCGAGCTTGAAATGATTACCTTTTCAAGTTACTTCTTTTTCGATCCCGAGAAGTATGATGAAAAGGCTGTTCAGAAGCGCTGGGTGACGGATACCAATGATGTTCTCAGGGAGTTCATTGGTGTGCTTGACGAGACCGATGATTTTAGTGCAGATAACCTCGAGGCAACCCTCAAGGATTTTGCAAAGCGTAAAGGCAAGAAACCGGCTTTTCTGATTCATCCTATGAGAATACTCACCTCCGGTGTCGGATTCGGTCCAAGCTTGTATCACATGCTGGAAGTTTTTGGAAAAGAAACCGTTTTACGGAGGCTCAGG
This sequence comes from Prosthecochloris sp., assembly GCA_015482705.2. GTDB lineage: Bacteria > Bacteroidota > Chlorobiia > Chlorobiales > Chlorobiaceae > Prosthecochloris. Next base: position 298,277 of record JADMLA020000040.1, read on the forward strand.
AACGGTATCGATAAGGTCAAGGTACAGAAACGGAACGATCCAGGATTGAACTCGAGAGGCGTTGTTGTCAGAGACTAGCAAAAGGTTGGTACTAGGGCAATAGGAAATGGGTAATAGGAAGTTTGAATGGTGGCTCTGCATGCTTTTTTTTGTCATCCTCAAACAAGCGGAATGTTGCCAAGGCTCCGTTTCCCAATCACTTTTTTCCTTTTCTTTTTGCAAATTTCCCGGTGATCCTTATATTGGCAGTCACGTTTGAGGACAGATAGCTCAGTTGGTAGAGCAAAGGACTGAAAATCCTTGTGTCGGGGGTTCGATTCCCTCTCTGTCCACCCTGCATAAGTCTATAAATGTATCATAAAGCCTCTGAAGCCCTGTATTTACAGGGCTTTTCTCATTTCTGGAGTTTCTTGGAGTCTACCGAAGTTTGCTAAGGTATACTTGTTTTAGGTATATTTTCGGGTATACAACGAAAACAGCATGTTGAGTAATTCGAAAATGTATACCTAAAATCGAGTAAAATATATCCCTATGGCCAGGCAGGTTGTACCTCTTAGCGAAACGAAGATCAAGAGCCAAAAAGCTGCTGATAAGCCGATCACCCTTTTCGACGGCGGAGGTCTGTTCCTCTACATATCGGAAAAAAAATATTCAAAGACCGGCAAGGTTCTGCCTGAGTCAAAATATTGGCGTTTCAAATTTCGATTCGAGGGCAAATCTCGTTTGATGTCGTTCGGTCCATACCCTGCTGTATCGCTTGCAAGGGCCAGAGAGCTCCGTAAGGAAGCGAAAGCCATGCTTGCCGATGGAAGAGACCCGCAGAAGGAAAGAAAGCTCAAGAAGGCTGTTGTAGCGCGAGAACAGGAAGTTAAGAGCAACACTTTTGAGCGAGTCGCCCGGCAGTGGTTCGAAATCGCACAGACGGAATGGACACATGGCCATGCGAGGACGGTTTTGTCAAGGCTCGAAAGGGATGTCTTTCCACCAATCGGCAGCAAACTCATTTCAGACATTACAACGAAGGACGTTCTCGAGACTTTGAGGCTTGTCGAGGCGAGGCAAGCGTATGAGTCTGCACACCGCATCAAGACGATCATCGGGCAGGTGTTCACCTTTGCGATTGTGAGTGGTGTTCCCGAGGTTGAAAACAATCCGGCTGCAGGTCTTGGCAAAGTGCTCAAGCAGCCACGAAAAAAGAGCATGGCTGCAATTCTCGATCCTTTTTTGCTTGGCAAGCTGCTTCGAGATATCGATAATTATGCCGGGTCACACGTGGTTCGATGTGCTTTAATGCTGGCCCCGATGCTATTCGTTCGTCCTGGGGAGTTGCGTAACGCGAAATGGGCGGATATCGATCTCGAAAAGCAGGTCTGGTTGTTGCCGATGGAGGATATGAAGCTGACGCTCAAGGAAAAGGCAAATCGGAAAGGTCAGGTGCATACGGTCCCGCTTGCTCGTCAAGCTGTCGAGGTTTTGCGGAAACTATACTCTTTTACTTCGAGCAGTCCCTATGTTTTCCCGGGGCGGGCTGCATCGAGGGTGATGTCCGAAAATACGGTCAACCTCGCTTTACGGACGATGGGCTATGATCGTGAAACCATTACTGGCCATGGGTTCCGAGCGACTGCCCGGACCATGCTGCACGAAACGCTTGGATTTTCCCCTGACGCGATCGAAGCCCAGCTCGGCCACCGCGTCCCGGACCGCCTCGGTACGGCCTACAACCGCACCCAGCACCTTGATGAGCGTACTCGCATGATGCAGGAGTGGGCGGATTACCTCGATAAGGTGAAAGCAAACGGTAAATAGCGGTAAAAAATATTCCAAAAATTATTCTTTTTTTTGTCTTTTTCTCTTGCATGATGCACGAGAAAGGGGTATATTGTAAGTAGAAGGATGAAGGAATAACCAAAAAAACGGAGCACATCATGACAACAGCAACAGCTATCGTAACAAAAGAGGGAAAAACAATAACGAGAATTCCGAACGCGATAAATTATAAGGGATGTGTGATTCAGAAGCTCAGTGGCGGCAATTATCGCCCGTTTTTTGATAAGACAGCAGCTTGTTTGGATGGCTTCGAGGAAATGAAAGCTTTCATAGATGATAAAAAAGGGATTGTGAAGAAGGCCGATTTGCCTCAACTGGAGAAATACTGTATTCGGTGGGGTGAAAACAGCCGAGCTGATGGTTCCGGTAAATATGAGGTCATCACAGCAGAAGAAGAAAAGGTACGGCAGGAAAAGCAAGTGCTTTTGAAGAAGCAGCAAGAGGCGGAAAAAGAGGGATATGTATTTGAGGTGATGGGAAAACATACTTCGTATGATGAGGATGGCCCTACGCCAGCTTGGGAATATCGCATCACACACAAAGAAAGTGGACGGGAGTTCGTTTTCAGTGATAGGAATATTTTTGACTTCGGTCGAGTGCTGAATCCTGTATCACCTGTCAGTGGCGGGATTATGCTGAATATCGAAAACTTTATTGAAAAAAACCCGTACACATTTAAAGATGACGAGGTGAAGGAGAAGTATCGTCGCGAACATCCAACGGCGACAGGGTACGGTTACGACCGCAGTTACTGCGAAGGGGAGCAGTGGGTTGCTGTTGACGAAATCGAAGTGCAGGCATTTAAACTTGCTGCAAAGCTGGGTTATGCTTACGAAGGTATAAGAATGTAATTACAGCAAACACGGAGGATATCATGAGAACAATAGAAAGAATATTTGAAAGGAAGACATCGAGCCAGATTCCTTATCGCACAACAGTGCGGTTCGGCAAGAGCGTTAAGGATAGTTTAGTTGTGTTGTTGCGCGATCCCGCTGATACTGAATTGTTATCAGCGGTTGAGGATAAATTGCAACCAGGAAATAAAATTCACGCGCTTCTCATTGGGCAAGTGCTCGCTGATCTTGGCTACAAAGAAGTAAGGCAAGTGCTCGCTGATCTTGGCTACAAAGAAGTAAAATAACAACACAGCCCCGTTCCGGCGGGGCATCTAATCGCACTCATTGAGCATTGTTCAGATTAAAACGCAATAAAAAATGAGAGGGGCTATCATGATGCAAAATCTAAATATTAAAAAGACAAGTACGCCATCGACACATGACTTGGCGGTCGTGGCATTTGTCGCCGAAGGCGAATTAAGCGCTCGGCTTCAAAAATATACGTTTGCTGGACCTGGCTGGGTCGAAGCAAAAACACGGAAAGGGGTTATGCTTCGGATATACTGGGGCAAAGAAAACGGACTTCCGCCTTTTCAAGCTGAAGAAGAGGCAGCAAAAGTATTCGTGCGAGTAATCGAGCACGAATACGAAGGGAGAAGAACTACAAAGGTTATCTTTTCGGACCGTCCATCGCCGGACGGCACATACTACGAAGAGATGGCGGAAGCAGCCGGGATCGCGCTGATTGAAAGCTCAATAGGAGCGTCGCTATGAAAAGTTTGAACGCAGAAACCGTGTTTCATACGTTGCGAAGGTATGAAACACGACTAAACCGGTTACTTCCGCCCGAGTGCATTGATGATGTACTGCAAGAAATAAGAATAATCCTCTTGCAGTACGACGGCAAGGAAGCTTTTAGACAATCAGCCGTTGCCGTCCGGCGCCTTTTGCGCAATCTCGGATTTGCCCGCAAAAGCTGGCAAGTCGCCGAGTTCAGCGATGACGTACAACAAAAAAAATTGCTTTATCAGCAACTATCAGCATCACATCGAGAAATCGTAAAACACATAGAAAACCTCTATGTGAACCAAGGGCTCACAGCAAAGGAAGTCTGTGAGCATCTCGGTGTGAAATGGACACCTGAAATTGCGAAATTACTCTCCTTATCCTTCCCGAAGAGGATGGGCAAAGGAGGAAGAAGAAAAGGCGCAGGGCGGAAGAAAAAAAAGACCCTCGTATGAGGGTCTTTAACTCTTAACCGGGAATCAGGTTTCCCCTATCCGGCTCCATTGCGGCGGGGAGTTATGCCGTCCGCTGGTACGATTATAAGACGAAGCGTAAAGCTTCGCAGAGAAACGAGTAAGTTTGTTTCAATTCTCAATGAGTACGATTATAATCTCGTTTCAGGAGTAATTTACAACTTTTTTTATTTTCTCAATATGGAAAAAGTAGAATTCAAAGTCGGCAACAAGCTTTATAGATATGAGCTTCCCCCCGTAACTTACGGGGCAGAGGTTATACTACAGGATTCAGATGGTAAGGAAAAGCTCAGGTACACCGGTGCCGGGGTTCGGTATTTCGTGCTTAACCCGGAAACCGGTGAGTGGAAACGAAAAAAAAGACCGGTCAACAAGCATATAAATAAACTCATGGGTCAGTGGTTACACCATGAGTTCATGAAAGACGTAGCGTTCAAATGGAAAAATTTGCAGTTGGAAAAAGATTCCCGTTCGAAAAATACCTGACCGGGCAGGAAATCACTGTAGCGATACCAAACGAGGGATTTTTTGATGTTCTGGTATCATTACATGGTCTCGCAAAAAGCGAGATCAAAGCTTTCAGGACGGGAGAATTTCAAGTGTCCTTGTTCATAAGTAAAGATATTCCGTTTCTCATTTTTGATTTTAAAAGCGGATTTACCATCGATGTGTCTATTGATTATGAGAAAATCGCAGTAGATGCCACAAACTGGTGTGACACACCAGGCAACGTAGTAAATCTCTACCTCGTTGATGCCAGCACAGGGATCTTGCATGTTATCAGGAGTGTCGGTGTGTCGTTTTCGCAGGAGCTCAAGACGGCCTGCAGAAAACAAGCTGGGCGAAGCGGGATTGAGAGAGAAATTGGCCTGCTGCTACAGCGATATTCTCAAGAAACTATGATCCGGGATGCTGTTTCTACACAGGTTTTTCTTGCAAAATAAAGGGGCTATATGGTTAAAATCGTAACACAAAAAGAAGTGCTTGCACAATATGGCCTGAATAGGCAAACGCTCAGAGAATGGTGTAGAGGGTACAAGCAGATCAAAAACGGTATAAAATATGAGAATAGCCCCAAGCTCGAACAGGGTGTGAACGAGGAAGGAAAAGAAAGGGATTGGTTTAAGCTTGACCGAACCGTGGTTTTTACAGAGCAAGGCATTGCAAAAATAGAGATGCTGAACGAAAAACGCCTTGCTCGGAAACAGTAAAAGAATGTGTCCGTTACATCGTCTTGCGTATCACCTATACTATAACTTCCAACACCCAAAAATCCACTCTTATCGCCACATCGTAAGGTTTTCATAGTGCCAGCGTAACAGTCCTCCAGTAAAGCCGTTACGCCTCAATATGCGGATATTTTACGTATATTGAGGCGTTTCTGTTTAGTGCAACATCAAATGATTGGAGGTGAGCAATGGCTGAAATAAAAGTAGGAGAAGAAGACAAAAAAAATTTAAAGACAGGTTGCGGATGCCTTACTGTTCTTCTTCTATTGTTCGGTATAGCTGTCTTCACCTGTCAGGACGATACACCTTGGCAGGAAAGAGATAGTTCAGTGGCGGCTTATGTTCACCTGAAGTATTATGTCAAAGAGCAATTGAAATCTCCTGGTACTGCAAAATTTGCTGACGCATGGAGTGGAGGGTATACTGTCCAGGACATTGGTGATCAGAAATACCGAATAGTATCATGGGTTGATGCGCAAAACTCATTCGGTGCATTGATAAGAATGTACTTCTATGGAAAGGTCCAGCAAACGGCGGAAGATGAATGGGAGGTGCTTGAGTTTGAATGGAGGCCTGATTGAGCAGAGGGTGAGCAAAAACGGAAGCAATATGATGAAAAATCCTATACGATTATGAAGAAAAAAACTGGATTACGCTGGTATAGTTGGCTGTTCTTGGCATTTGTCGCTCTTCTTGTGATAGGTTCTTTGTTCACCGACCCGGAAGACGATACCGAGAAAGTTTCTATTGCGGATTATCCTGTATTTAATGAGGGTGATCGAGTAGATGTTTCATGTTTGTTTTTGTTCGGCCTCCTGTCTTGTTCCAAGCTCATCCGGTTTAGCAGGCATGTTCAAGGGTATTCTTTTGCGGAAAATGCGATCGTAATGAAAACGAAGAGTCTCAGTCGTTAAGTCCTGATTCCTCGCCATCATGTTTTGAATGTACCGAATGTGCACCGTAAGTGTATTTAGTTGCTCGAGAATCTGTTCCCGTTTCTCAGTTTCGTTCGCTGAGAGGCTGTTCACTTGGTCTGCAAGTTCTATTACTGGCTCAATAATATTCTTTATCCAAACCTCGGTAAACAGAGGAAAATATAGAAGAAAGTGAGGACGAGCATCGTAGGTTGACTTTTCCACTCCGTCGAAGCCTTCCTCAATCTTGGCATTATCTTCAAACATTATACCTTTTATGATCAAGCCTATTGATTGCGACGTCTCATTCATCACGATAAAAAGAGACTCAAGCTTTTCGCGGAGTAGCGTTTGGCGCGACCTGAGATGCAGAAACAACTGCGTTAGAGTGAAGATGAGTAGAGCCACCGCGGCACTTAGAATAGCTTTGTCCATATGATTTCTTTTTTGCAGCCGAAGAGCTTGCCTTGTAGCGTTTTTTAAGAGCTTTGATAAAAAAATTACTATTCCTTTTTCGTAAAAGTGAATGAAAAAATTTCTTAGCCCGTTTGACAGGTTATAACCATACAGTTGAAAATTTAAAGGTATTTTATCCTGTCTTCCGAATCACCCAGGTTACGACCCCTTGCGTTCGGAAGTCCATGCCTTTTTGTACTTCAATAGGCTCATAATTGTGATTTTCCGGCATGAGCTTGATATTTCCCCCATCGATCCACAGCCTTTTCACGGTTTGCTCGCCGTTGATCGAGGCAATAACAATATTTTTGTTTATCGGCTCGACTGCTCGGTCTACAATCAGAATGTCACCTTCTTCTATCCCGGCTCCGATCATCGAATCGCCTGTTGCCCTGACTGCATAAGTTTTTGAAGGATGGTTGATCATGTGTCTGGGCAAGTCAAGGCTTTCCTCAACCGGGCATGTTGAATCTGTAGCTGGTCCGGCTGCTATGGCGTGCGAGTAGACAGGTATACTCGCAGTTTTCGTTGAGTATTTTTCCGGTCCTTCAGCTACCATGCCAAATGTTTCTTCTTTTTTGCCTCCGATATTGATCAGACCCCGATCAAAAAGCAGCTGGATTTTTCGAGCTTCCTGCTTCAACACATCGTCATTTTCAATATCCATTTCACTTGCCTCATGTATTTCGTGCACAAACATTCTGCCTTTTCCTGTTAAATACCAATGTGCATTAACACCGAGACTAAGTAATTCTACTACAAGCGTTTCGGGTTTTCGCTTACTTTCTCCCTCATTTGTTGTCGGGAAAAATTTGCTGTAATCCTGCGGATAAACACCAAGCTTTTCCGCCATCTCGCCCTTTCCTAAGCTTAGAGCATTACGAATTTCTTCCAAGCGTAGAGAAATTTTTTTGTCTCTGCTAAGCATAATTGCTTTGAATTTTAAGTTGTATGACTTACTTTTTAGATGTGACAACAAAAAAGCAAGTAAACAAACGAATATAGTGACATGTCAATGACAAAGAAAATTGACAACAGAAAGTTCAGTGGCATCTATGACGAGATCGTCAAGATGCTCGATCCGGACGGCAAAAGGGGGCTCACGGCCCGAGCTGTCCGAGATCAGTATTACCGGGGTAAGATCGAAATACTGAATGCTCACAAGTGCGCAGTAAAGCGCCGAATCGCTGAAAAGAGACGGGACGAGGCAGAGAGCAAGAAAATAACTGAGAGCGTAAAGGAGATGATCGAATCATGAACACAAGCACAAGCAATGCGGAGAAGCCATTTCGCTATTACCGCCTGCCGGAGATCATCGGGGACCGCAAGAACGGCATCCCTGCGATCATACCAATCTGTAAAGCAGCTTGGTACAAAGGTATCAAAGCTGGCCGGTACCCCAAGCCGGTCAAGCTGTCGGAACGGACGTCGGCCTGGCGGTCGACGGACATTGACGCGCTGGTGAAACGGTTGTCAGAGGGTGCAGAGCAACAATAAAAAAAGCAAATGGGGGGATTATGAAATACGCATGTGTACAACGGTACTTTGGCACGGGCCAAGTCAAAGCATTTGTAACCGAGGCAAAGGGGGAATATGCATCGGATTATACAAAATCACTCGATAGTTATGACGAATACTGTGATGTATTTGACACAAGAGAAGAGGCTTTACAATGTGAGCGTGAATCTCGGGAGGCTTAGCCATGCTACTTGCAAACATCATTGAGGAGAACCGGACGCTGCGTTTGGTCAATGCGCGACATGCAGAGTTGCTCGACCTGGAACGGGCGCGGAATCGGGTGCTGACCCGTAACCTCGACGAACTCACGGTCAAGTTCATACAGGCACAGGGGCTCTTGAACGATACGTCGAGTATTGTCGTGCATGAAAGCGACTATAGCGAGGGGGTGACGGCATGAAAGAAGCAAGGTATACGCCTGGTTCATGGAAAGTTATTCCGCCAAGCGAAGAACACCCAAGCAGAGCTATGGTAAGTAGTGCATTAGGTGTGGATATTTATAACGCGCCGTTGACAGCCGAAACAGAAGCAAATGCCAACCTCATTGCTGCTGCCCCAGAAATGGAAAAGCTTCTTTTTGATCTTATAAACATAGACGAAGCAGATCCCGTGGTTGGGATAAAGAGAGTGCTTTTGATCGGGTTAAAGGCTTATGCTCTTTTAGGAAGAATACGAGGTGAGACATGAAAGGGCTGATGCTGATCGCTTTTCTGGCGGTTTGGGTAATCGCAAGAGCCTGCGGTGTGCCGGATTTGGGAGCGGCAATATTCGGAGCACTCGGAGCGGTCGTGATTACAAGCGCTGCAGAATTGGTAAGGGTGAAAACAAACCCGAGGAACAATAAAAAAGCCCCGCCTGTCCGCGGGACCTAATTGAGAACACAAAACAATATACAAACATCATGGAGACAACAGAAATAATTAATGGTTGTGGCCACAAGATTTCGTGGGACTTGACTGGTGAGGTTTTGGGCCGTATACGCGAGGGGCTTACTGAAGAGGTCGCGGAAGGTTACGACGAGGCAGACGACAAGTTTCTTGCCACTGCAACAGTTATGCACGGAGAAATTATACATATCGCAAATCCAGAAACAGGAGAATAACATGTCAAAACAAATACAGAAATATGGAGCGGACGATCAGATTTTGTCAAAGGTGTTGCTCAGGGGTGATTTGAGTAGCCTCAATGACAATGAGAAGTATGCGTATGCCATGTCATATGCGAAAGCGGTGGGTCTTAATCCGGCGACAATGCCGTTCCAGATTCTCAAGTTGCAAGGTAAGGAGCGGTTGTACGCTGACAAAGGCACGGCTGAGCTACTGAGAGCGTCTCGCGGACTCTCGTTCGGTAAACCTGAATACTCGCAAATGGATGGGGATGTCTTGAGCGTGACAATAAGCATCACGGACGGCACGCGAACCGATTACGAAGAAGGGGCGGTGTACGTGGGCGGTTTGCAGGGCGAGGCGCTGGCGAACGCGAGAATGAAGGCGTTGACGAAGGCTAAGCGTCGGGCGACGCTATCGTTCTGCGGTCTCGGGATGCTCGACGAAACGGAGGTCGAGACCATTGCCAGAGCCGAGACCACACCGGTGCCGGCCGAACCGGCGGGACGTTGTTCGGAGGCGCAGATCGCGACGATCCGCAAGATGTACCGTTCCCACGTCATTACAGACGGCGAACGGGAGAGCATCGAGGCGAGGTATGCCAGAGGTGCGCTCAAAGGCGCGAAGACGATCGACTGGCTCAAGGAAGAGATCGAGAACCGTAAAGAAGTTGAGCGGACACAGCAGGCAAATTCAGGAGAACCGGTTTAAAATGGGCGATAAAAGCAAAATCGAATGGTGCGAAGCCACCTGGAACCCGATAATCGGGTGCAGTAAGGTCAGTTCGGGGTGTGATAACTGCTACGCTGAACGCATGGCGGGCAGGTTTTGCCAGACGGGAGGGTATTACAACGGTGTTGTTATTCCGACACGTGTCCTGTCCCAAAAGTATATGTGGACAGGCAAGACCGAATTCAAAGCTCACAAGCTTTATGAGCCTTTGCATTGGCGAAAGCCTCGGACGGTTTTCGTTTGCAGCATGGGGGATTTGTTCCACGAATCTGTTCGACGAGTTTTACGGACTGATAAGGTGATGTCGGTAATCGCTATGGCGGAACAACACCGGTTTATGATTCTCACAAAGAGACCGAAAAGGATGCTTGAGTACTTTGAGTACAGCAACCTTCCAGCCTATATCATGACACAACTTGACATGTGGCATGAGCATGATCCAAAGCATGACGATTTGGCAATTGAGGCAGCCGCCAAGATTGGCTGTTATAACAATTGGCCACTTGATAACCTCGCCATCGGCGTGTCGGTTGAGGATCAGCAGACCGCCGATGAGCGCATTCCGATATTGTTGCAAACACCAGCAGCTCGCAGATTTGTGAGTTACGAACCTGCACTTGGGCCGGTTGATTTCAGCAGATGGTTGAATGCGGGTATCGACCTCGTAATCATGGGGGGCGAGTCCGGCCCGAGCGCTCGGCCAATGCATCCTGAATGGGCGCGGTCGGTCCGGGATCAGTGCGAAGCGGCAGGAGTGCCGTTCCACTTTAAGCAATGGGGAGAGTGGCACCCGGAACCCCTTGGTTTTTCAGAACAGCGCCAGGCAGAGCTAAAACATCTTTGTTGGGTTACGCCTGACGGCAGGTTTAGTGATGTCGGTATAGGAAGAAAGGAAGATGATTCGCTCTTGATGTTTCGCGTCAGCAAGAAACGAGCAGGTCGTCTCCTCGACGGGCAAGAGCATAACGGTCAAATAAGGTGGAGGTGATAGCATGAAACCCGACAGCTACTACTACCGCCGTCAAGCCCGGATCGTCTACCAACAGCCGGTTGGTAAGCCCTTCGCCGAAGCGGAACTCGGTATCTGGGCGGCCAGCTGTGAAGCAGCGGAACGGCTTGTGGTGGTACTGGAGCGGTTACGCATGGAGAATCTGGAGTTACAGCAGCAGTTAAATAAACGTTAAACCGGAGATAAACATGAGCGATCAAAAGCCGTACAACATTAAATCGATAGGGTTCAGTGGTGGCCTTGATCTTGTATTTGCCAGAGGATGGACAAATGAAGAGAAAATCACTGTAAACGGTGCAGAACTTGAATTATCAAATGAGTTTCATTTGACACTCGCAGGTGTGTTGGGTGCGCTTCCGAAATGCCTGGATTTACCACAAAAGTTCGCACATCGTGTAGAAAAAATAAACGGAGAAATAAAAGAGGTTTCGGCAAAAGACCGGAGTTTCTACGCGGAAAAGATAGTGTTCGGACATGATGATGGTGGCGAATTCGTACAGATAATGCTTGGTGTCGGCATTCACGGTTTTCCCGAAGCCAGCCAGGTCAAGCTACCGAAAGCATATCTCAGGCCCGGATCCGAACGCCAGATCAGCATGTTCCCGGCAGACCTTGAAAACCATCTCATCGAACTCAAACGCCAGTGCAACGTCGTTGTTGAGGATTATATCAAGACGTTCGAAAAAGACATTCAGGCGTGGGAACTGAGAGATTTGGACCGAGGAGCACAAGAGGTTATTGATGCGATGGACAGAAAGAAAGGGACAAAATTAGAGCACATATCAGGTGGTCGCAAAGTGGGAGAGGTCCAGCTTTGACTACAACCGAGCAATATATCAGGAGCAATCGCCAGCGCAGGAATGCGAAGACGGGAAATATCTCAGAAGAGCATGTTATTGCTCTTCTGCGCCGGCACGGGTATAAACGAGTAGAGGCAATAGAACGGGCTTGGATAATAAAAAGAGCTGGTGGAAAAATCATATCCGCGATCCCGAAAAAGAAGGTCAGCGGTGATATAAAAGCGATGACTAAAGACGGCAAGATAGTACACGTCGAGGTCAAATGCAGGCAGGAGAAGTTGTTGTATTCGGATTTCGAGAAACATCAGGTTGAGGCATTGAGCGATGTTGTGAAGTACAACGGAATTGCTTTCGCTGCTTGGTATCGAAACCCTTACGAAATAGTGCTGCTTCGTTGGCCGATCAAGGGGTTCGGGCCGAGAAAGTCTATAACGTGGGAGCAGGCAAAGCAATGGAGCATATAAGACATGAGCACGATCAACCTGCATAATGTGGACTGTCTCGAAGGGCTCCGGGATCTGCCGGATGAGTCCGTGCATTGCTGTGTCACTTCTCCACCGTATTGGGGGCTCCGGGACTACAAGATAAAGCCTCAAGTATGGGACGATCCGGGGGATTGTGAGCATGAGTGGCATTCCGAACGGGTACAGGCCAGAACAGGAACCGGAGGGAACTGGCAGCAGGCTGCCAACGGGGTTGCTTTGCGGACGGGCAAAGATCAAACGAGGTTTAAAGGCAATTGTGCTGAAGCGAATAAATGCGAGACTGTAGAAATCGATACCGGTTTTTGCCGGAAATGCGGTGCATGGTTGGGTAGTCTCGGGCTGGAGCCGACCCCTGAACTGTACGTGAAACATATGGTCGACGTGTTCCGGGAAGTGCGGAGGGTACTGCGTGAAGATGGTACGCTATGGCTGAATTTGGGGGATAGTTACGGGAATACCATCGGAAAAGCTCGGCCGCGAAAAAACCCCAAAAGTATAAAACCAAAAGACTTAATCGGTGTGCCATGGTTGGTTGCCTTTGCGCTTAGGGCAGATGGATGGTATCTCAGGCAGGATATCATCTGGCACAAGCCAAACCCGATGCCGGAAAGCGTCAGGGATCGATGCACGAAGGCACATGAGTACGTTTTTCTTTTGAGCAAAAGCCGACAGTATTACTATGATGCAGCAGCGATCCGTGAACCTGCCAGCTATGGCGATAACGGCAGCAGCTTTGATGTAGGGAAAACAGCGGCTGCGAAGAATGAAGGTTTTCGCAAAAAGGTGCCTTCAAATTGGGATACAGAACCGGGTACACATCGTTCGTATCATCGAGACGGCCGGGCAAATAAGAAATCAGGGAACAAAGAAAGAAAGCCGGGATCTGCAAGAGGGTGCCCTGAAGGCACAGGATCGAACGTTTGTGGCAGCGTACCGTGGCAAGGCGATACAAGAAACAAACGCTCGGTATGGACCGTTTCTACAAAACCCTTCAAGGACGCGCATTTTGCCACCTTTCCTGAAGAATTGATAGAGCCATGCATTCTTGCAGGCTGTCCAGAAGGAGAGACGGTTCTCGACCCTTTTGCAGGAGCGGGGACAACCGGAGTTGTAGCTGCAAGAGGTTACAGGAACTTTATCGGGTTTGAGATAAACCCAGAGTACTGTGAAATGGCCCGGAAACGGATTGAGGCGATCACGAGGCAGGGCAGGCTATTTGAACCAGAAAACCTTTCACATGAGCAGACATGCAACAGTTGAGACTTGACATAGACGATGAGATCATCGTCGATAACTTTGCCGGCGGAGGTGGCGCGTCATTGGGTATCGAAATGGCTCTTGGTCGACGGGTC